>CAVYEV010000047.1:0-213984 GCA_963767545.1 Terriglobia bacterium | reverse complement strand
ACCAATCCATGCGGATGCAGCGAGCGGGAAACACTCGCGGAAGCCTATCGCAAGGCGCTCGAATGCGACCCAGTATCTGCCTATGGCGGCGTGATCGGCTTCAATCGCCCGGTGGACGAGGAGACAGCGCGCGAAGTCGGCAAGACGTTCATCGAAGCGATCGCCGCGCCGGAGTTCACAACCGAAGCCCGAGGAATTCTGGCTGCAAAGAAGAATCTCCGTCTCTTGAAAGTGACTGCGGCCGACGAGCCGCTCGTAATCAAGAGCATTTCCGGCGGCTACCTTGCGCAGACTGACGGACGCTCAACGTTTACAGCGCGCCGATGCCCGCGTAGTAGTAAGCGTGCGCCCTCTGAAGATGAATGGGCCGCGCTCGAATTTGCCTGGAAGGTTGCCAAGCATGTGAAATCGAACGCCATCGTCTACGCCCGCGCAGGGCAGATCGTAGGAGTGGGCGCAGGGCAGATGAGCCGCGTCGACTCCGTCAAGATCGGAGCCGCGAAAGCCGTGCTGCCGTTGCAAGGAACAGTTGTGGGATCGGACGCATTCTTCCCATTCCCAGATGGCATCGAAGAACTAGCGAGGCACGGGGCCACGGCGGTGATTCAGCCGGGCGGCTCGGTCCGCGACAACGAGGTGATCGAAGCTGCCGACCGGCTGGGCCTTGCGATGGTGTTCACGGGCATACGGCACTTCCGGCATTAGGCAGAGCCCACGCTATAACAACAACCCGAGCAGCGCTACACCGATGCCGCAGATTGAGGCGATCAGCCCTACGACCGGGAACATCTTGCTCTTTGAAATGAAATACAGCGATGTCAGGATGAGCCCGATCTCCAATAAACCTTCGCCGAAATCGTAACGCAGGGCGCGGTTCTCGAGCAGCGCTGTCTCCTCTTCGAGGTGATTGGCCTCTTCCTGAAGCTTCTCGGATTGCTTCGCGTACTTCACCTTATCTTTCGCGTAGCGGTCCAGGGTCGCCGTCGCCTCAGGAGACTTACTGGACATAGAATTCAGAAGGTCCGTGCCGAGTTCCAAATTGTGATACTTGATGCGGCTCGCCTGATAGTACGACCACTTGTCGTTGGCGTCCGTCTTCAACAACACGCCCTGCGTATGCGCCCGGTGAGAAAGGATCGTGACAATCGCGAGCAGCACGGCAAGTACCGCAGCCATGATGCCGATCGTTTTTCCCAGAGGGTCCGCTTCTCCATGCTCATGTTCGTGATGAATTTCGAGTTCCGCCATAGCCATTCATTCTAAGCTAAAAGTGTCCAAATGCATGACGATTTTATGCAGCACGCCTTGCAGCTTGCTCGCGGCGCTCAGGAGAGAGGAGAGGTCCCCGTGGGCGCGGTCGTGGTGCTGGATGATCGGGTAATCGGCAGTGGCGCTAACGCTCCTATTGCGGCAAACGATCCGACCGCACACGCGGAGATGCTGGCGATTCGCGACGCCGCAAGCCGCATCGGAAACTATCGCCTTTCAGGAGCTACGCTCTATTGCACTATCGAGCCGTGCGTGATGTGCGCCGGAGCGATCGTCAACGCGCGCATCGGCAGGCTTGTCTTCGGAGCGCGCGATATCCGCTTCGGAGGAGTGCGCAGCAAGTTTCGCATCGCCGATTCTGAACTATTGAATCATCGAGTGGAGATTATCGAAGGCGTGCTCGGATTCGAGTGCGCGCAACTGCTGCGCGAGTTCTTCGAGCAGCGGAGATAAATGACATAGCGCGATCATAGAAAGAGGCGCGTTATGACATCTCTCTTCGACCACGGCGATCAATCTCCACAATTTCTCGAACGGCTCGAAGAAGGCGCTGTTCTGCTGCGCGGCTTCGCCATTGCGCAAGCGCCTGCCCTCGTCGAAGAAGTGACGCGAATCGCGACTGGCGCGCCGTTCCGCCATCTGGTCACACCCGGCGGCTACACCATGTCTGTCGCGATGACAAATTGCGGCCGCGTCGGTTGGGTCTCGGACCGCACCGGCTATCGCTACGATCCAGTCGATCCCGACACCGGTTTGCCGTGGCCTCCGATACCAGATGCGTTCCTTGAACTCGCGGTGAGCGCGGCCGCCGAGGCGGGTTTCGCTAACTATGATCCCGACGCGTGCCTGATCAACCGCTACGTCGCAGGCGCCAAACTCGGACTTCATCAGGATAAGGACGAGAAAGATGCCTGGGCACCGATAGTTTCCGTCTCGCTCGGCCTCCCTGCTGTATTTTTGTGGGGCGGCAAACGCCGCGCCGATCCTGTGCGCCGCCTGCGCGTCGAGAGCGGTGACGTAGCGGTCTGGGGCGGTCCCGCGCGCTTCATCTATCACGGCATCGCCCCGCTCAAGGAGGGGCAGCATCCTTTGACTGGCCCCACTCGGATTAATTTAACGTTCCGGAAGGTGTTCTGAGCTACATGTTGTAGAAGAACTCTTCGTAGACGATTTTGCCGTCTGCTACTTTATAAACCGCGACCTCTTCCATCACGAAGCGTCTGCTTTGCGGTTTGAATGTAACGTCGAGCTTGAAGACTACGGCGAAATGCGATGCCGCTACGATTGGGCCTTCCACTTTGACCGAGTGGACTTCGTGGTTTGCGACCCACCATTCCCCCTTGGCAATCACGGCCTGGATGCCCTTCGACTCGCGGGAACCTCCCGGAGGCGCGCCAGCTTCCATGCTGACGATATCCGGTGAATAGAGGGTTTTCGTGGCCTCTTCGAACTTGCCTGCGGAGCAGAGCTTAACGAGTGTATTGGCGACTTCCTGGGTAGTCATTGTCAGTTCTCCTTTGGACATTCTCGCATTGTTTCATTACGCTAACATGGCGAGATGAATGGAGCCGCGGTTGGTATCGACTTCGGAACGACGAACAGCTCGATAGCCTGTGCGACGGCCGGTGGAGATGTTCAACTTGCTCAGTTCCCCTACATGGGTAGCATCACAGACGCGTACCGGTCGCTGCTTTATCTCGAACAGGTGCGCGAAGGACGGGTGAATTCGGTCAAGTCGTGGACCGGGCCGGCAGGAATTGAGCAGTATCTTGCCGCGGAAACCAAGGGACGCCTGGTGCAGTCCCTCAAGTCGTTTCTAAGTAGCCGGAGCCTGGAAAGTACCGACGTTTTTGGACGTCGGCTGAAGCTGGAGGATCTCATCGCGCGGATACTGAGAGATCTTCGAGAGAAGGCTGAGTTCCAGTTTGGGAACAAGATCCGGAGTGTGGTTGCCGGCCGTCCTGTACGTTTTGTCGGAGCCGGGAAGGACGAAGATAATGAATTTGCCGAGTGCCGATTGATGGAGGCCTTCCGAATGGCGGGATACGATTCGGTGAAGTTCGAACTCGAACCAGTAGCGGCCGCGCAGTATTACGAGTCCACACTCGATCACGACGAACTTATTCTAATCGGCGACTTCGGCGGAGGGACCAGCGACTTTTCGCTCCTGCACGTCGGGCCGGACATACGGAGGCGGGGCCGGACGCCGCGAGATCTGCTGGGTAATAGCGGCGTCGGGCTGGCGGGAGACGCTTTCGACGCAAGGATTGTGCGTAATCTTGTCTCTCCCGAGTTTGGACGAGGCAGTTCGGCCAAGTCGTTGAACAAGGTATTGCCGGCCGTTCCGAACTGGGTCTACAGCAAGTTGGAGCGGTGGCATCACCTTTCTTTCCTGCGTACGAATGCGGTGATGAACATGCTGAACACGAGCAGGGTGCAGGCACTCGAGCCGCATAAGATTGAAGCCTTGATTCATTTGATAAAGGAAGATCTCGGCTACCACTTACACCGGGCGGTACAAAGGGTGAAATACGATCTGTCGCTGAATCCGGTCGCTACTTTCAAGTTCTACGACGGGGTCATCGACATTGAAGCGATAGTGAAGCGGACTGAGTTTGAGGAGTGGATCGCCGAGGAGTTGGCACAGATTGAAGGCTGTGTCGATTCTCTTATCGAAGATTCGGGTGTGGCAATGAAGGACGTCGATATGGTGTTCCTGACGGGCGGGTCGTCGCTCGTGCCGGCAGTGCGAAGGATCTTCGAAAGCAGATTTGGCGCTGCGCGCATCCGGGCCGGGAATGAGTTCACTTCGGTTGCGCGGGGCTTGGCGCTCAAAGGATTGAATAGACTTTAGCGATATCGTGTCAAAATGGAAGGCGGCCTGTAACCGGGTCAAAGACGAGTTCGCCTACACAGTGAATCCCATGGAACGAAGACATTTCCTCACCTCCGCAGCCGCGGCCGCTGCGGCAGTTGCCGGTAAACGGCTCAAAGCCGCGCCCAGCGATACCGTCCGCATCGCCTGCGTCGGCCTTCGCGGACGTGGTAAAGACCACATACGTGGATACAGCAACCTACCAAACGTCGAGATCGTCGCAATGTGCGATATCGATGAATCGGTCCTGAACAAAGCCCTCGACGGCTTTGAGAAGACTGGCAAGAAACGGCCCGAATCCTATACCGATCTACGAAAGCTCCTCGAAAACAAGGAAATCGACGCGATCTCAATCGCCACCCCCAACCATTCCCACACGCTGCAAACCATATGGGCGTGTCAAGCCGGCAAGGACGTCTACGTCGAGAAGCCTTGCTCGCACAATATCTTTGAGGCCAAGCAGATCGTCGCGGCTGCCCGCAAGTATAACCGCATGGTCCAGCAGGGCAGTCAGAGCCGCTCATCCGTCGCGCTCAAGGAAGCGGTCCAGAAGATGCGCGAAGGCGAACTGGGCGACGTCTACATGGCTCGCGGCCTCTGCTTCAAATGGCGCGACACCATCGGCCGTACTCCCGTCGAACCCGTGCCCGCCGGTGTCCATTACGATCTATGGCTCGGGCCCGCGCCGCTGCACGAATTCACCCGCAACCGGTTCCATTACAACTGGCACTGGTTCTGGGATTACGGCAATGGCGATCTGGGCAACCAGGGCATCCATGAAATGGACATCGCCCGCTGGGGCCTCGGCGTCAAATTCCCGGTCAAGGCCAGCGCGATCGGCGGGCATTTCATGTTCGACGACGACCAGGAGACCCCCAACACTCTGAACTGCGCCTTCGAGTTCAACGATGGCGGCAAGCGCCGCATGATGGAATTCGAAGTCCGGCACTGGATGTCGAACCACGAAGCGGGAATCGGCGACGGCGGCAACCGTAAGGACCCGAACACCATCGGCAACGAATTCTATGGCTCGAAGGGCTATATGGCCATCAACGGCTATACCAGCTACAAAACCTGGATGGGCAAGGACCAGACGCCCGGTTCCGCTAACCAGAAGGGTGGCGACCACTTCGCTAACTTCATCGACGCCGTGCGCTCACGCGACCGCAACAGCCTTAACGCAGAGATCGAAGAAGGCGCGGCTTCCACCGTACTCGTGCATCTCGCCAACATCTCCTATCGGCTTGGCCGCACGATCCACTTCGATCCCGACACTATGTCGATCAAGGATGACGCCGAAGCTACCCGGATGATGACGCGCAACTATCGCAAGCCTTTCGTCGTACCCGAAAAGGTCTGAAGTAGCCTTAAACAAAGGGATTATGGGCGGGCGGGATACCCGCCCATAGATTACGACGCGACCGGCTGGCCTTTGCCCTTCGCGGCGCGGGATTTCTGATACTTTCTCTCGAACTTGTCCACGCGGCCCGCGGTGTCGATCAGCTTTTGACGGCCGGTAAAGAACGGGTGGCAGTTGGAACAAATTTCCACGCGGATGTCGCCCTTGTGGGTTGAACGCGTTTTGAACACGTTGCCACACGCGCAGATTACATTCAGCTCATTATAAGCGGGGTGAATACCAGCTTTCATTTTGAAGGGAACCTTTCGGAAATCTAAGTATAGCGCAGAATCAAAACCCCCGTGTGCTCGTACGGAGCGCACGGGGGTAGTCAGGTAGCCTAATGAATAAAAACCTGAGGCAGGAACTTCACCGCAACGAAGCAACCGGTCCACAGGAACATAGCCCCCTCACTGATCAAGGGAGCTTACAGCATTAGGAGCGGTCAACTCAACAGTCGGCCACCTCGCGCGGTCTACTACATTCAATCATTATTTCTGGACCACCTCCTTCTTCAGTGATAGAGATACTTTCAAACTAAGCCCGTATTCTAATTTTGTCAAGAGGCTGGAAGTGGCTATTTTCATTGATTCTGCAACTGTTTTAATGACGGTACCATTACGTCGTCGCTGACAGGCACTCCTCCAAGATGTCCATGGCGAAATCAGCCTGATCCCGCGTGATCGTCAGCGGCGGACTCAGCCGGATGGTGTTGTCACCCGCTCCAAGGATCAGCAGGCCGCGTTTGAACGCCATCCCGATGATCGCGTCCCGCTCGGTGGAGGCTTTCTCTTTGGTCGCCTGGTCACGCACCAGTTCCACGCCGATCATCAGGCCGAGCCCGCGCACCTCCCCGGCCAGCGGGAAGCGCTTGGGCCACGTATCCATGCGGCTGCGCATGTATCTGCCCATATTAGCGGCGTTGTCGATGAGCTCATTTTCGAGCAGTTCGATGGTCGCAAGCGATGCGGCTACTGATACCGGGTTGCCTCCAAAGGTCGACGCGTGCGAGCCGGGCGGCCAGTTCATTATTTCGGCGTTGGCGATCATGGCACTCAGAGGCATGCCACTCGCTATGCCTTTGGCCACCGCAAAGATGTCGGGATTGGCGTTGAAATGCTGGGCGGCCCACATCTTGCCAGTACGTCCCATACCGGATTGGACTTCATCGAAGATCAGCAGGATGTTATGCCGGTGCGCGATGTCCGCCAACTCATCGAAGAACTTCTGCGGCGGCACAATGTAACCGGCCTCACCCTGGACTGGTTCGATGACAATCGCCGCTGCCTCCCCGGCGGGCAAGATGGTCTTCAGCAGTTGGTCTTCGATGGCCCTCGCACATTCGACGCCGCACGTGTCGGGCGACTTGCCGTAAGGGCAGCGATAGCAGTACGGATAAGGCACGTGGTGCACACCCGGCATGAAAGGCCCAAAACCCGCGCGCTGCACGGGACGCCGCGAGGTCAACGCGAGCGATCCCAGGGTCCGCCCGTGGAAGCAGCCGAGGAACGCGATAAACTTGTCGCGTCCGGTGTGATAACGGGCCAGTTTTAAGGCCGCTTCCACCGCCTCGGTGCCGGAGTTGCCGAAGTAGATTCGGCGCGGCTGATCGCCTGGAGCCAATCGGGCCAGGGTTTCCGCAAGCTCAACCATGTTCTCGTAGTAGAAGTCGGTGCCGGACATGTGGATCAGCCGGGCGGCCTGTTCCTGCACCGCTCGGACCACTTCCGGGTGGCAGTGACCGGCCGCGACAACGGCGATGCCGGCGTTGAAGTCGAGAAAGCGATTGCCGTCCACATCCGTTACGATCGCGCCTTCCGCGCGATCGACGACTAGCGGATAGCATCGCGTATAGGACGGCGAAGTTACGCGGGCGTCCCGTTCAATGATCTGACGCGCGCGCGGTCCGGGGAGTTCTCCGCTGACGGAAGGCAGCCCCGGATGCACCGCTGGAAGCGTGAGCATTTTGATTCTCCTGAATTGTCTTGAAGCTAACGAGAGAGGGCCGCGGGAACGCGCGGTTAGTCGGAGCCGAACAGGCTGGGGCGCGAAGTCGAGGGTAATGCATGGAGCGCCATAACTCTATTCTACCGCGTTGCTGCGCTGGCTAATGCGTCATCGCGTAGATGATGTAGTTGATCCCATAGCGGTAGGCCAGCGTGGTCATCGCCTCCGGATACTCCGGCGCATCGGCGTACTCCCACGCGTCGCCGACATCGGTGTCGAAGTTGATGGCGACCACCATACGGTTTTTATCGTCGTACATTGCGCGCCATGCGGGATCTGTTCCGATTGGCTGCTGCACTTCGATTGCGCCGCCTGCTCCCCTGCGCAGGTGGCGCGTGCCAGGGATAAAGGTGCGATCCTTCTCTTGAATATCGTAAAGAACGTGCATGACCGAATCGGACTCCGCGATATCGGTGATGACGTGTTTGGGAAGCACCCGTGCCATGGTTTGACGAAAGATTTCCCACTGCTCTTCCTGCCAGAAATCGTCCACGACGAGGAAGCCGCCGCGCATGAGGTATTCTCGCAGGCGTGCGATTTCGGCGTCGCTTAAGCCCCACCAACCGGTTTGCGTCGCATAGATCCAGGGATGGTCGAACAGGCGATCGTCGGTAAGGCTCATGTGGCGCGGTTCGCCTGTATCGATGCGAGTCAGACGCTGAACTCCGAGCGTAAAGTGGTCGTCGGCTTCGGGCCAATCGACCAGCCACCAGCCTTCACCCGTGCCGGACCGGGAACCGTAGCCAAAGCGGCGATGATATTGCGGCAGGTCCGTATATTCGAGGCGGACGAAATGGAAGTCGGACTTCGGCGGGAAAACCGGCCGGGGACCGCTCTCCGCGTGCTGGATGCCGTAGCGTTGCGCGAGACCGGCGGCCGCAAGTAATAACAATGCGGCGATCGTCGAACTGGGTTTCCGCAGCACGTCTATTCTCACTTAGCGAAATGACGATCGGCGAAATCGAGGTAGCGATCCCAGTCGTACGCTGTTACGTCGTGCTTGCCGGAGCGAACGTGATAACCAATATCTCCTGTCACAGGCTGATTGAGCGCCGGAAAAGCCGTCGCGCCAAGGCCTTGCTTTCCGAGCAAGCGGTATACGCGCGATGCTTCGAGCGCGGACAAGAACTCGCCCGGCGGATCCGATTCGGTATCGAGTTCCGCGCTGGCGACGTAGAGCGGGCGCGGGGCTATCAGCGATAGCACCATATGCCCGTCCACCGGCAATGCCTCTTCGCGTCCGTTGTATTGGCGGTAATTGGCCGCGAACCAGTGCGGGAAATGATCATTCAGATGCTCCACGCGCTCGCCGGCTTTGCGATGCAACAGGCCCGCTCCGCCTTGTCCCGATTCGTTCGAGATCACCATGGCAAAGCGCTGATCGCGTCCACCGGCCCACACCGCGGCCTTGCCCAGACGCGAAAAGCCCATTACCGCGACGCGCTGACCATCGATATCGGCATCGGTTTGCAGATAATCCATCGCGCGGCTGAGGCCCCAGGCCCACGCCCCGATTGCGCCCCAATCATCGGGACCAACCTTGGTCTGGTTTGGCTTCAGGAACATCTGGCGAACGCCATATTTCATGCCGCCGTCGAAATCCGGTTCGATGTCGCCGCAGTAGATCGTTGCCAGCGCGTAGCCGCGCTCGATGATCTTTTCGACCTGCCATTGAGAGCGCAGCCGAACCGCGCTGCGACTCCTCGGCGCGGACGTGGATATGGGGGATCTGCTCATTCGATTTCCCGTTCCTGGGCGCTGCCGGGTCGCGCACCCACACCTCGGGCAGCGTGATCCCCGGATCGGCGTCGACCGTGTGATTGCCGTTGAAATTGAGCGCCAGGAACGCAGGCACGGACCCCGATGAATTGTTGGGAACGTAGAGCAGCAGGTGCAGCTTCGGCGAGTCCTTCACGCCGGTGAAGGTGATGGTGACTTGTTTGCGAATCGCCTTACCGCCGAGAGCCTTCCGGTCGATGAGATCGAGACGGAATTTGGGCGCGATCTTGTTAGCGATTTTGCCGCCGGGCATGTGTCCGTACTCGTTCGTCTCGAGCAGTTCCATGATTTCCGGACGGCGCTGTTTCCACCAGGTCTGTGGATCTCTCACAGGCTGCCCGTTCAGCAGGGTCAGCAAGTCCGGTTGCACGGTCGTGGTGTGGATGTCGTGCGGCGCTGAAGGCGCCGCGGAACCAAGTTCCAGCACCGCAACAGACCAGCGGGGCAGCGATAATTTCGCGCTGGAACCTTCGATCGAGACCTTGCCCGCGAACACGTGAACGGTATCGCGATGCTCCATCGTATTGCGCGCGCTTAAGCTGTCCGGTGCAACGATCGACAGCGAAGGATTGCCCGGAGTGAATCCGGTCAGTTCGATCGAGACATCGCGTGCGGCATCGGACGGATTCACCAGCTTGACGACCAATCTCTTACCGTCCGCCGATTTCGCGGCATCGACATTCAGTCCGGAACTGTCTCCATTGACCTGCAACAATTGCGGTGCGAAATGATCGCGATACAGCTTCATCACAACGTAGTTGGGGGCGGGGAACCAGGAGCGGTTGTCGAAGTTGACGAACGCATTGTCCCACGCGGGGGCGGTGACATGACGCAGCCATAGCGCGGGCGTCGCCATGGTGACCAGCCCGCTCTTTTCGAACGCGTTCAACATGCCGCCTGCGTAAAGACCGGTTCGCCAATCGGTGCTCTGAGCATTCCACTCGGACATGAACAGTTTCAGGTTGGGATTCTTCGATTTCGCGATCATCTCGCCGAGGCTGTTCCAGAATTTCTCCGCCTTCGCGGGGCCGTCTGCAAAATGGTCCGGATTCTCGTACTGATGGATGCTGAGATAATCCACCAGTTCGGCGGCGTGTTGAATGACCGCGGTGTCGCCCTCGGCCCAACGCGCACCGAGGTCGCCGCTGCCGCACGCGATCGTCTTGATCGAGGGATCGATCTGCTTCATCGCGGGAACGAACTGGCGGAGAGCTTCGACGTAGTCGTCCGGTTTCATACTCCAGATCTCGTTGTCGATCTCCCAATATTTCACACCGTATGGCGAGGGATGCCCATTGGCTGCGCGGAGTCTGCCCCACTTGGACGTTGCCGGGCCGTTGCAGTACTCGACGAAATCGCGGGCATCCTGAATGTACCGGGGGCGTTCATTCGGAGCGTTGCGCGGGCCAGTGTTGATAACGACGATCGGCTCTGCGCCAACTCTGCGGCACAGACCCATAAATTCATCGATACCGAATGAAAGGGGATCGACCTCGTCCCAGCCGGTCTTGCCGACGCGCTTGCTTTGCGGCCCAATGGTGTCTTTCCAGTGATAATTGCCGACGAAGCTGCCGCCCGGCCAGCGGATCACAGTGGGCTTGAGATCGGCGATCGCTTTTAGCAGGTCGGGGCGAAAGCCGCCGTTCGCCTGGAACGAATCCGGCATCAGACTGACCTGATCGATCCATACGGGCGTAGCGCTGCGGGTCACGATTTCGAGAGTTGCGTTAGCGGAGTCTTCCTCCGGGTTGAGAGTAAGCGGATATTCGACCCAGTTCCGGATGGTGGCGGCAGCGAGCTTTGCGCCAATACGTAGCGGCCGCTCATCAGGCGTACGGATACGCCGCCGGCCGACTCGCCGCGCACCCACAAAGACCCGCGCAGCGCGTCGCCCCTACGCACGGCGAAATTATCCTGCGCGACCCCGGCCCCCGGGCTGCCACTGATTTTCAGGCTGAGCTTGCTGTTAAAGGGCTGGTCCGCGTCGAGCGACAATTCGCCCGCTCCGATCGCGTTCCAATGACGCGCTGGAGACGGAAGAGAGTCGAATAGGACGGTGTGATCGAGCGCAACTGCGCGCAATCCGCGGAACTCACCGGCTGCAGAACGCACGACGAGGAACGCCTGTCCGGCATCGGTTCCGGCTTCCGTTTTGACATCGAAGATCTGCTTGTCGTCCACAAATGCCTGGAGCCTGCGGCCTCCGGCGCGCAAATGAACGCGATACCATCGTCCATTTTCGAGCGGCAGTTCGGCAGTAGCGAGCGTGGATTTGTCAGTCGAGCGTGTTTGCCGGTTCCCAACGGTACGGATCAACTGGGCCTGTTTGCCGTCGAAGCTCATGGTGAGGCCATTGGCTCGCGATCCACGTACGCCGACGGCAAGCGATCCGTCGCCACCAGTTTTGCGGATATCGACGAAAAAATCGTAATCGGTCCAGGTCTCAGGGCCGATTAGAAAACGCGATTCGTGGGTTGCTGCCGGCGCCTTGAGAATACCGGCCTCGACACGCCAGTCGTCCGCCGAAAGGCGCTCTTCGAAACTACGATTCCACACGACCTCGCCCCAGATTCCGCCGTTAACCGAGTGGTAAATATGTTCGAGAAATTGGCCATAAATTTTGGGATCGATCTCGCGGACGGCCTGGGTGGCGTCGATCTTGAGATTGACCGGCTGTTGTGCGAGGGCGAGCGCGGGCATGAGGATAAGTAAGGAGTGGGACAAGAATTGCATAAATAGAGGTAGACGCCTCATTGTAGGACGAATCGCCCAGCTAACGCGAAACGCGCGTCCGTAAAGCTTATGCTAGCGACGTCGGTAAATAGGAATGATGCAAAAGGCATTTATTTGATCGCCCAATCGGGTGGATAGCGACTCTCGCGTCTGGTGAGGCCCCGTCCCAGTCGCGCTAATGGACCGTGTGAACGCGCAGGAATCCCGGCCTGCCTTGCAGGGTCCGGTCTGCGCCGCTCGGCAATCGACACCGCGTTCGGCCGCGTAGGCTCGAACACCGCCGCCCGTTGGCGATAGGTGCGCTTCGGCACAGGTTGTACAGGTGTGAAACCGAGATTCCGGCCAGCCGTGCGAATTCCGGTTTGTCGACCTCGTACCCGCGTTCCAGAATCCATCGCGTGGCAGGTCCGCTCAGTCGGCGGGCGCGATCCACCCCAACCAAAAGCACGATATCGGCATTTGTATAGCTGTGAATGAACTTGTGCCGGTGACAGACCTTCTTGACGAGCCCGGCGTCCAGATACGCCCGGATCGGCCTCGTAATCCGCGCTGGACTCAGCCCGTCATTTTTTCGATGGGCGCGAACCCAGCCGCGCGCCTTCTTGCTTAGTCCCGGCGCTGCTGCGCTGCCAGAACGCGCGTTCGGTCCAGCCATACACCTGGTTCGCTCTCGACCGGCGAACTCGATCTCCCCGCTCGATCCGAGAAACTCCCGGATTCGTTCCTGGCTCAAGTATTCGGCAGTCCGCATCTTAACCCGCATCCGGCCGCGCCATGTCTATCCCGTCACTTCCAGTTTCATACCCATCTTGTATTGGACAATTCTCATTGCCGCCCGCCGATAACGCTATCCTTAAATATACGAATGTCTCAACCTTTACCCACGGTCGTCATCGTGGGCCGCCCGAACGTTGGAAAATCGACCCTGTTTAACCGCATCACCGGCGGCCGCCGTTCAATTGTCGGCGACGAACCCGGCATCACCCGCGACCGCATCGCCGAAATTGCGAACCACGACGGCAAGCGCTTCGAACTGATCGACACGGGCGGAATCGTGGTCGACGACGAGGAGTACATCCCCAGCCAGATCCTTAAGCAGGCGCGCGTGGCGCTCCAGCAGGCATCCCAGATCATCCTCCTGGTCGACGGCCGGACCGAGATCGCAGCGCCGGATCGCGACCTCGCCCAGATGCTCAAGCGCCTTGGGAAGCCGGTAACCATCGCGGTGAATAAGATCGACACCCAAGCCCGCGAAGTTCTCATGCATGAGTTCCACTCGCTCGGGATCTCCGATATATTTCCGGTCTCATCGGAACACGGTATCGGCATGGATGCGCTGCTGGACCACGTCACGAAGGACTTCCCGGAAATCCCGGAAGAACAGGTAAAGCAAGAGTCGATCAAAATCGCCATCATCGGCCGTCCGAACGTCGGCAAATCCACGTTGTTGAACGCGCTCACCGGGGAAGAACGCGCCATCGTATCGCCCGTCGCGGGTACCACTCGCGATGCCGTTGACGAGACTGTGGTGAAAGACGGCACCGAATACGTCTTCATCGATACCGCCGGGATCAGGCGCAAAGGCAAGACCAAGCTGATGGCGGAGAAACTGAGCGTCGTGATGGCGCGCCGTCATATCCGGATGGCTCACGTAGTGATTCTGGTGCTTGATGCCACCGAGGGCGTGTTAGGGCTTGACGCCACCATCGCCGGCTATGCTCACGAGGGCGGCCGCGGCGTGATCATCTGCGTGAATAAGTGGGATCAGATGCCGCCCGGCAAAAAGACTCAGTTTGAGCGCGATCTGCGCGACGAACTCAAGTTCCTCGATTACGCGCCCGTAGTTTTTCTGTCGGCGAAGATGGGGACAGGGGTACCGGTGCTCTTCAAATTGATCCGCAAGGTGTACGATTCAGCCTCCCTGCGAGTGACAACTGGAGAACTCAATCGCTTCGTCGAGGCGCTCCGCTTCGAAGATCGAAAGATCTTCTATATTACGCAAGCGTCAATCCGGCCGCCGACGTTCGTTGTCTTCACTGACAAGCTGGCGAAGCTGCACTTCTCGCACGAGCGCTACCTCATGAATCAGATCCGCAAGAGATTTGGCTTTCAGGGCACCCCGATCCAGATAACCATCCGGGGCCGAAAGAGCCAGGAACAAAAGGCCCGCGCCCGAAAATAGCGCGAAATAGCGGGGAGCTTCGGATGGCAACTCAACCTCTTTCTGAATCATGAAAGCGGGTTTTAGCTCGCGTTCCTGGTGTGTCTCTCACCATTGGGAAATTGGGGTGCCTTCACGCGAATCGGAGCTGAAACGCAAGCCGCCGTGATCTTCGTCGACTCATTTGGATGTGGCTACTTTGCGACGACGCGTAGATAAGTCTGGTAACAACCCGGAGCCACCGTTACATTGGCCAGCGCGACGGCCATGTAAAAAACTCTGAACAGCCCAAGCACGCGGACCAGGCCTCGCCGGCTGGATATTTTGATATCCCGAGCTTTTGTTCACCTTTGGAGGTCTTTGGCAGGCCGCAATCCATTCATTCTACAGCGGGCTTGCCTGTCGTCGCAAAGTAGCCACACCCGATTCATTTCGCTTGCGTGCCCAATCGAGCACTGTTCGAAGTGATGAAGATCGATATACTCGTTCAGCGCTCGGCGAAAGAATTCAAATTCGGGCTTCGCGGCGGAAGCGCCACTGGCTCTATTCCGCTCGGCTGCAGCACGTCCAGAAATTCGGCACAGAACTTCGCATTCCGATCATGGAGAAGCTTTGGCTACCCACAAGGGTTTACGGCCTCTGGTTGACAGGCCGTAGAGTTGAGTTATAAAATTTCAAATTATCGATAATTGGAAAATGTGATCTTCGATGAGGCGGAGTTCCTTGATCGCAGGTCGGCTTGTCGCCGCCTTGCCCGCCATTCCAGGAGCAGTAGGGATGAAACAATTCTTGGCGTTTCTGTTGGCGACGATTGGGACGCTGGCGATTGGCGCCGAACCACACGTCACCAGAACGGAGCTTTTTCACCGGGAACAAGGCGGCTTTACCACGTACCGGATCCCCGGGATCGTCATCACTTCCAAGGGAACCGTGCTTGCTTACGCGGAAGCGCGGAAATCGGAGCGGAGCGATTGGGGTGAGGAAAGGATCATGCTTCGCCGCAGTACCGACCGGGGCAAGACATGGTCGCCGGCCGTTGTCATCGGCGAACAGCCCGGACCATTCCCGAAGAACCCGGCGGCGATTGCCAAGAAACTCGGCGTCGATGAAGGAACCACTTATAGCAACGCAGTCGCGATCCCCGACAAAAATGCGGGCGTGGTGCACTTCGTCTATTGCATCGAGTACGCGCGCGCCTTCTACATGCGCAGTGACGACGATGGCGTGACATTCAGCAAACCTCGGGAGATCACCGCCGCCTTTGATGCTTTCCGTCCCGAATACGACTGGAAGGTGCTCGCGACAGGTCCCGGTCATGGAATTCGGCTCAAGAGCGGGAGACTTGTGATCCCGATCTGGTTATCTCTGGGTACCGGCGGTGGCGCGCATCGGCCATCGGTCACCTCCACCATCTATAGCGACGATCGCGGCGCGACATGGCATCGCGGCGAGATTGCTGTGCCCGATACGCCGGAATGGATCTTCCCGAACGAGACCGCCGCGGCGCAACTCGACGACGGCCGCGTCATGCTCAACGTACGTTCCGAATCGAAGGCGCAGCGGCGCCTTATCACATACAGTGCAGACGGCGCGACGCACTGGAGCCATCCCGAATTCGACCAGCAGCTTATCGAGCCGATCTGCTTTGCCAGTATTGCCAAATTGCCTGGTAAACGGCTTTTGTTCGTCAATCCCGACAATCTGGCTCGCGGCCGATGGCAAAGAGGTCCCGGGCACCAGTCGCGACCGGAAGAACCTGACGCTGCAACTCAGCAACGACGATGGCAAGACGTGGAGTGCGAAAAAAGTACTGGAGTCAGGTCCCGCAGCCTACGCCGATCTGGCCGCCTTCAACGACGGGCTCATCCTTTGCTTCTATGAGAAAGGCGTCGAAGGCGCGAAAGGCTTCAAGTCCGAGAGCATGATCGTAGCTCGTGTCCCCGTCAAATGGCTCACCGCAAAATGACACGGCGCACCTGGCTGACCCTTATGGCGTCTACGCTTTCCACAACCGCTTCCGCCGAAGTCCAGTGGCGGGACCTGCCTGCGTTGCCCCGTCCGCTCGGAGGACATTTCGTAGGTATTACGAACGATCACCTCATCGTTGCGGGGGGCAGCTACTTCGATACGCCGCCTTGGGATGGCGGCAAGAAACAGTTCGTCGACACAGTTTACGTCCTGCGCCGGGGCGCGTCTGCCTGGCTGCTGGCGGGACATCTGCCTCGTCCCGTTGCTTCGGGTGCGGCGGCAAGCTGTAGCGGCGGAGTGGCGTGCGTCGGCGGCCAGACTCCCGCTGGATTTACCGCGCAATGTCACTTCCTTCGAATGGATGGCGAGAAGCTGAGGATCGATCCTCTGCCTCAACTTCCGCAAAGCTCCGCGTTACTTTCCGCAAGCGCGTCCGGGAACGTGGTCTATGCCGCCGGGGGACAGCCTTCTCCTACCGCTGCGATCGCACTCGATTCGTTCCGCATGCTCGACGTGACTCGCGGCAAATGGCAGGATCTTCCACATCTTCCTGGAACCGGCCGGATCCTCCCGGTACTAGCTGCGGCGGATAATGCCATATACCTGGCAAGCGGCGCGGCTGTGACCGGGGATCTCGGCCCGCCGCTGGGACGCCGTTTTCTCTCCGACGCCTATCGTTTCACCGGTGCTTACGGATGGAAGCGGCTGGTATCGCTTGCGCGCCCGGCGCAGGCGGCCCCGGCAGTTTTCTGGAAAGGACGCGTGTTTATTTTCGGCGGCAATGACGGATCAGCTGCGGATCGCGAGTTTGAACTCCGCGAACATCACCCCGGTTTCAGCCGGACGATCTATTCCATCGATCCCTCGACGGGGAAGTCCACACAAGCCGGTATCATGCCGCTATCGCTGGTCACGTCCGGAGTGGCGATGTTCGGCGATGAGTTCGTGATCCCTGGTGGAGAAGCGCGTCCGGCGCATCGTTCGGCAAGAGTGATTGCGGGGAGGCTGATATGAGGTTGGGCTTTTGCTGTTCTTTTTGTACTGCTCGCGCCGTTTCGCAGGAGTACGCGCCATGAGGAAAGGCCGACCCGCAATGCGAAAGACCGCTACGATCGATAATTCCAAATTGCTTTCGCGAACAGCCGCTAAAGGCGGGAAATCAAAGGCCGGGAATCCGCAGAAGTTCCGTCCCATCGAGGACAGCCCGATGCACTCGCGTGTTTTCGAAGCGATCCGGGAGGCTGTCTTTTCCGGCAGCCTGAAACCAGGCGAACTGTTGCGGGAATTGCACCTGGCACGTGATCTTCAGGTGAGCCAGGCCAGTGTTCGCGAAGGATTGGTACAACTGGAAACTACTGGCCTGATCGTCAGGATTCCCAATAAAGAGACAAGAGTTACCAAGCTTTCGAGCAATGAGGTTCGGGAACGGCTGGAGATTCGCGAATCGCTGGAAGCACTTGCCATGGCCGCCGCGGCGCGCCGCATGCAACCGGAAGACTATGCCCGGCTGAGCGAAAAAATGGAAGCGATTTCGCGAGCCGTCACGCGCAACGCCTATTCCGAGCTGGCCGCCGCCGATCTCGAGTTCCACCGCTATATCTGGATGTCGAGCGGGAATCGGACGCTTTCGAGAACGCTGGAACAGATCACTGCGCCGTTATTCGCATTCGTGAGCCTGATGCACGGGATCAACCATGACGATCTGGCGGGAGTGGTCAATTCGCACGAGCTGATTGTTTCGGCTTTGCAGGATGGACGCGGACGTGTGATACGGGAACGGCTCCGCGAGCATATCGGCGTATCGTACGACAGCTTCCTCAGTTCGGGAGCCGGCGATCTGCACGACTGGTATCGTTTGGCGGAAGCGGCAGAAGGAGAATAATTCACCGAAGCATCGGGGCCCTTTCGACCACATATTGTTGACAGATTCCCCCGAAGTTTCATATTATCGATAATTCGAAGATAGAGTCTTTTTTGGAGGTGCCATGTCTCGCTATCTACGACCGGGTTGGTTTATTCGATTTCTCTCCTTTCTCGCTTTCGCCTCTCTCGTCAATGCCCAGATCGGTGGGGGATCCATTGTAGGCTCCGTTACCGATCCCAGCGGCGCTTTCGTTGCTGGCGCGAAAGTCACCGCGACTAACACCGCTACGAACGAGCCTCATGACACCGTTTCGAACGAGGAGGGCTACTTCGAATTCCCGCTTCTCCCCGCCGGCAATTACCGGTTGAGCGTACAGAAGACCGGTTTCCGGCAGGCCACTACCGCGGCGTTCGACCTTAATACCGGGACACGGCCGCGATTCGATCTGAAGCTGGAGGTGGGCGACACCGGACAATCCATCGAGGTCGTTGCCACCGCTCCCATTGTTAACGTCACTACCACGGATCTCGGACAAGTGATGGACACCGCAAAGGTGGAGGAACTTCCGCTGAACGGCCGCAATTTCCAGCAGTTGGTGGGACTCCAGGCCGGCGCGAATTCCAGCCCTGCCAGCGGCAACGGTGGACGCGGGGGAGTTCAGTTCAACGGCTCCACGTCTTGGGGCAACAACCTGTTGCTGGATGGTGTGGACATGAGCTTCGGTGAAGTCAATGGTGTGCCCAGCGATAAGTCGGCGGGTGGCGGCGGGCTGCTGATCAACGGCATCAGCATCGAAGCCATTCAGGAATTCAAGACGACCACCAGCGCATTTTCCGCGGAATTTGGACGCGCCGTCGGCGGCATTCTGAACGTCACGACCAAGAGCGGGAGCAACGCTTTCCACGGCACTCTCTTCGAGTTCTTTCGCAACGACAAACTGGACGCCAACAGCTTCTTCTCAAATGCGGCCGGACTCGCCAAACCCCCTCTGCGCTGGAACCAGTTCGGCGGAAATCTCGGCGGCCCCATTGTTCGCAATCGCCTTTTCTTCTTCTTCAACTGGGAAAGCGCACAGGTAATACGCGCCTCGCAGGTGACGGGCAACGTTCCTACACCTGCGCTCCTGAGCCAAGTCAGCGCACCTATACGGTCACTGTTCCAGTCGATGTTCCCAAGCACGTATACACCGACTTCCAATCCGCTGATCGGCTTTCATCGCCGCAACGACGCGCAGAATAACGATGAGAACACCTATCTCAGCCGCGTCGACACGAACCTCGGCAATCACCAGCTTGGGTTCCGTTACAGCTACAATCACCAGGACTACACGACTCCGTTGCTTTACCCGACGCTGCCCCGGCCTTTTCCGCTGCGCTTTCAGAATGCGGTCGTGCAGGACGGATGGAGCATCAAACCCTCCATGTTCAACGAGCTTCGTCTGGGCTTTAATCGCGTCAACTTGAATCGTTATGAAGCGGGGCGCGACAAGTTCCCGGATTGGATCACCGTCGCCGATGTCGGCCTCAATGCCAGCCTGCCCAGCTTTATACTCTTCACCACGACCACATATACATTCGCGGATAACCTTTCGATCATTCACGGTCACCACACCTTTAAGACAGGCGTCGAAATCCGCGCTCTGCGCAGCGCCCGCGGTCAGGGTGGACAGCCGACTTATAACTACGCAACCGTAGCCGATCTTATCGCTGAACGGCCCGTCTCAATTCAGCTTCTTTTCGGCGGAGGCAAGGGACTTCACAATACCAACTACGGTTTTTATTTTCAGGACGACTGGCGTGTCACCCCGCGCCTTCAACTGGAGATGGGACTGCGTTATGAATACAATCCACCATTAACCGGCGCTTTCAATATCGCGAGCAACGATATCTATGGGTCCTATATCCCCACCAATCGCCAGCCCATGTTCGCGCCGGATCGCAACGATTTCGGTCCGCGCCTCGGCATTATCTGGGATCCCTTGGGCAACCAGAAATTCGTGTTCCGCGCAGGAGGTTCGATCAGCTATCTGCCGCAACAGCCGATCTTCTTCTACGACATGGCGTTCATCGATCCACGATTGCCGTTCGTTGCTACTATCAGTCCCAGCCTGATCCCCGGCGCACCGAGCACATTCCCGCTCGATCAGTCGATCGTGAACAATATTGTGGCTAACCCCAACCTTCTCCCGTCGAACTTCATCCTTTCGCGCAGCGTTGCCGAATTCAATAACCGCGATACTTACGCGGGTAATTGGAACTTCAGTGTCCAGTCCGCCATTACGCCTAACCTTTCGGTGCAGTTAGCCTACGTCGGAAACCGGACGTTGAAGATCACCTCGTCCGTGCCTTACAACCTGGTAAATCCCGCGACGGGCGTCCGCCCGGTGCCGTCGATCGGCGAAATCGACGTCATGGAGAACGCCGCGAACATCAGCTACCACTCAATGCAACTTTCTGTGAACCAGCGTCTCAAGCACGGACTTCGCTTCGATATCTATTACACCTATGCGACCGATACCGGCTATCTCGATCCTGACAATGCGAACAGTTTCACCAACAACGGACTCGGCAACCCGGTCGACCTCCGCACATCTGTTGGGCCGGTCGACAGCGACATCCGGCACCAGTTCACCGGCGTATTCTCCTATGACATCCCGACCGGAGCCATCGCGAAGAAAGGGTTCACCAGAGCCGTGCTCGGCGGTTGGACATCCGATGCGATTTCGACCTGGCGATCGGGTCTGCCGGTGAACGTCACTTCGGGCCTGGATCTCTATGGCAACCTTCGATCCACCGGTCAGCGCCCCGATGACGTGGTGTCCATCGATCCATATATCATGAACGCGCAAAGCCTGATCTGGCTGAACAAAGCCGCTTTCGACAACAATGCTCCGCGAGCACAGCATCGATTTGGCGATCTCGGCTATAACGCATTGCGCGGACCGTCGGGTTTCGGCTTCGACGCCGCGGTGCATAAGACCTTCCAGATCACCGAGCGACAGAACGTGGCGTTCCGGTTCGAAATGTTCAATGCCCTGAATCATAAGATTCTCAGCAATCCCGATTCGACATTGACCAGCGCGACCTTCGGCAGAATCCTGAGCGCCAGCGGCGGACGCAACATTCAATTGGCGCTGAAGTACCGGTTCTAAGCAAGGATAGAAGATCACATGCTACGGCACCCTTCCCGCCGCGACCTGTTTAAAGCCATACCCCTGGGGGCGGCCGCTATGGCTGCCGCGCAAAACGCACAACCACGCTCCACCATGCGTTCACTCGACGGCACCGGACAGGTGTGGGACATCTGGCGCAGTCCCGGACGCTTCACGAAGAACCCGGACATCGTGCGCTTCCCGTCCGGCCGCATGATGCTGGTCTTCTGCGATGACGATCAACATTGGGCGGAAGAATCGTCCATCATCACTACGATTGAAAGTACCGATGACGGTAAGACGTGGGGGAATCCGAAGGTCATCGCCGCCGCCAATATCTCAAAGGGCGATGAGCGCTGGGTGACTCCGCGGCTCAGCCGGCTCAAAAGCGGTCGCCTGATCATCATCTGCGATCACGACGATTATCATTACTACCACGAGGACCGTCCCTCGGGAATTTGGATCTGGTTCAGCGACGACGAAGGAAAAACGTGGTCCAAACCGCATCTGACAGGTGTCCCGGGTATCGAGCCCGGTCGGGTCACCGAATTACCCGGCGGTACGTTGCTTATGAACGCCCACATGGTGTTTCGCGACAATTTCAAACTCGCGGAGTTTGCGATGCGTTCGACGGACGGCGGGATCACCTGGAAAGATCTCTCTGTTATCGCCAAGGATCGTGTTCACAATTACTGCGAGGGCCACATCCTCCCACATTCATCCGGTGTGCTGGCCTGTATCATGCGGGAGAACAATCACAACGGCTATCCGTCGTATGTCAGCTATTCATACGATCAAGGCAAGACATGGTCGTCAACCAAGCCCATGCCGTTTGCGGGCGATCGTCCTTTCGCGGGCGAATTGCCGGATGGACGCGTGCTCATTACCTATCGCAATATGGGTGGCAACACCGGCACACAAGCCTGGCTCGGCGATGTTTTTGCGAACGATGGATATCAGGTTGCCAGTGTCCACTACGGGGATACGCCGGTCTTCGAGAACGGCGCGCTCCACCTGCGCGGGCGGCCTGGCTCGGAAACCCGCTATCTTTTGATGCCTCCCGAGAGCTTCCGAAGCGACGTTGTCATGGAAGCGCAGATGCGCATCGCCGGTTCCGCGGGTAAGCACGCGGCAATCCTCAACGTCAGCCGCCTGGGGCTTACGATGTATGTCTCGCCGGATCGTATCTCCTGCGATTTCCGCCGCGGTGCGGCAATGAATCCTGCTCACCCGGACATGCCTCGGGTAGACGTCAACCATACGGTCGACATGACTCGCGAGCACCGCCTTCGCATCCAGACCTCCCGAGGGCGCATGTGGGTTGCGGTGGACGGCGAACCGGTGATCCACGGTGTTATGATTCGCGAATGGCCCCTCGAAGAGACGTGGTTCGGACAATCGCGCGAATCGTCCGGCGACGCCTGGATCCGTAGCGTCTCATATGAAGCCGTGAACGAGACCGAGCCCACGTTTACCTGGAATTGGAGCGCGGCGTCAGGACGCTTCCCCAATCAGTATCATCTCGACCGCATGCTTGAAATCAACCCGAATCCGCCGGTAGAAGGTCAACGTCCGGATAACGGCTATTCATCCTGGTTACAATTGCCAGGTGGCGAGATCTACATGGTCGATTACAGCAATCGCAAAGATACTCGACCTTCCGGACATCTCTACGCCGCACGTTTCAAGCTCGACGCCTTCACCGCGCTGTGACCCGATACGGAAGTGCAAATATCATGCCCCATACCCAGTCGTCCACATCCTTTACCGAGTACCTGAAAACGCTCGACACTCCGACGCTCTGCAACGCCATCGAGTTATTGAAACTCCGGCCGCAGAGCGAAGGTTTCACTCCCCTTACCGTTCGCTCGCTCTTTCCAGAGTTCGGACGCATGTGTGGTTATGCGGTGACGGCCCAGGTAGAAACACTAACCCAGACCGAGCCCTTTGACCTCAACCACTTCATCGATCTCTACCGCCTTGTAGAAGCGGCTCCTAAACCGGCTGTCATTGTCCTCCAGGAAGTCGGCGGCCATCCCGACTATGCTGCCCATTGCGGCGAAGTGATGGCTACGTTCTTCACTCGCCTTGGCGCCGTCGGCCTGGTCAGCGATTGCGGCGTGCGCGATCTGCCGGAAGTTCGTGCCCTGGGGTTCCACTACTTCGCACGCGGCTCGGTGGCCAGCCATGCCAACTATCACATCGTTCGTTCGGGAGTGCCCGTTCAGATTCATGGAATGGCCGTCAAGCCTGGGGATATCGTACACGGCGACATCAACGGACTGGTGTCGGTTCCCGCGGGACACGACGAAGCTCTCAAGGCGTGCGTGGAACAGGTGAAGTCGCGCGAAAAGAAGCTTATGGATTGGGTCCGTGGCGATGGCTTTTCCCTCGATGGCTTTCGCGATTTCGTAGTCGAGTAATAACTCATGCATGGAATTCTGCCGGCGCTGATTACGCCGCTTACTCCCGATGGCAACATCGCTGAAGGCCCGCTCGAACGTTTACTAGCGAGCCTCTATTCGGCCGGCGTCCACGGCCTCTATTGCGCGGGAAACACTGGCGAGGGAATGCGCATGGATAATGCGCACCGCAAGCAGTTGCTCGATCTGGTGCTTCGTTACACCCCATCCGGCAAGCAAACTATCGCGCACGTGGGAGCCGCGGATATTGCGGGCGCGATCGATCTGGCTCGTCACGCGGAACTCGCAGGCGCCAACGCCATCAGCAGCTTGCCGCCTGCCGGCGACTTCGGGCAAGTCCGGAGTTACTATCACGCGTTGGCGAAGGCTACCGAACTGCCGCTGCTCGTCTACTACTTCCCGGAAGTCGCGCACGGTATCTCGACTTACGAGCAGATTGAAGAGCTTCTCGGTGTCGACCGCATCGCCGGACTGAAGTTCACCGACTTCAACTTCTACATGCTGTCCCGTATCTCGCGCGCGGGAAAGGTTGTGTTCAACGGACGCGACGAATCGCTGATTGCCGGGCTGTTGATGGGCGCGCACGGCGGTATTGGCAGTTTTTACAATATCGTCCCGAGACTGCTGCTGGACATTTTCGAAGCGGCCGGCCGCAATGATTGGATCGCCGCGCGGCTTTATCAGGACCGGCTCAACGACCTCATCACGATCACGCTTCGCTATCCGATGCTCCCGGCCTTGAAAGCGATGCTCTCATGGAAGGGAATCGACTGCGGCGTATCGCTCGGTCCGGTGGCACGCCTTTCCGCCAACCAGGACAGCAGTTTACGCGCGGAACTGGATACCGCTGGTTTCGACCTCGCGCGCGAGTTCCAGGCCGCGTCATGAACCCGGGCCGGCGCGCCTATCCTTGGATAGCCGTCGCCCTGCTGTGGGTCATCTGGCTGGTCAATTATCTGGATCGTCAGATCATCTTCTCGGTTTTCCCACTGATCAAGGGCGAGTTCAATCCATCGGACTTTGAACTCGGTCTGGTGAGCACCGCATTTCTATGGGTTTACGCCTTCGCCAGTCCGCTCGCCGGATATCTGGCAGATCGTATCGGACGAAAGACCATGATCGTAGCGAGCCTGCTTGTCTGGTCCGCCGTAACCTGGGCTACCGGACATGTCCGGACGTTTTCCGAACTCCTTGTCGCGCGTGGTCTCATGGGCATCAGCGAAGCCTGCTATCTCCCCGCGGGCCTGGCTCTGATTGCCGCATGGCACGGCCCAAAAACCCGATCGACTGCGACCGGGATTCATTATTCCGGCGGCTATATCGGGATGATCCTGGGTGGCGCGCTCGGGGGCTGGCTGGGTGCGCATTACGGGTGGCGCTTTGCGTTCATCTGTCTCGGCGCGGCGGGTGTCGTCTATTCAGCGGTGGTCTTTTTCCTGCTGCGCGACAGAGTCGCGGAGACCGGGGATAGATCTGATGGTCAGAGCTTCCTCTCGACAATCGGCGCGCTCTTTCGCGCTCCCGGCTATGCGTTGATGTTTACTGTGTTCGCGGCCATTTCCATCGGCAACTGGATCGTGTACACGTGGCTCCCGCTGTACCTTCACGAGCGCTTCGGCATGGATCTGGCAGAGGCCGGATTTACCGCGACGTTTTATCTCCAACTCGGAAGCGGGGCCGGCATATTGCTCGGTGGCCGGGTAGCTGACATGTGGATTACGAGGAACAACCGCGCGCGAATTCTCACTCAGGCTGCTGGACTTGCCGCGGCTGCGCCATTTCTCTTTCTCGCCGGATTCACCAGTTCCGTCGCGGTGTTGATCGGTGCGATGTTTGTGTTCGGACTGGGCCGCGGCGCGTACGATTCTAACGGGATGCCGGCTCTCTGCGACATCGTGCCCGAGGGGCTGCGTGCCAGTGGGTATGGACTGTTCAACTTCATCGGACCCTTCGCCGGTGGAGCTTTCGCTGCGGGAGCCGGGGCGCTGAAGAGCAAGATTGGCATCGGCGGCGCACTGGAGGTTTCCGGCCTGCTGCTCGCCGTCTCCATCGTTCTGCTGTTGCGCATCCGCCCGGCTGTTGAGACGAAATTTACTCTGGAATCTCTGCGGGTTTAAGAATTGGGCTCCTCCCGAGGTGAGGCACGACGGAAGTTGCACAAGTGCCGGTTAGTGGCGTCGCGACTGAACGAGGAATGGATAGCCAACGGAGAGACAGTGGTCATCGACCAGCGCCCGATTAGGTGGGGGAGAATCGGATGATCCAGTTGTTTCTGCCGGCGTAATGCTTCCGGACACCTAACATCGAAATCGGAGCCCAGTAATTGCGAAGACATTCGCGTATCGGAAGGAAGAGAAGCGGCAAATCTTCATTTGGCGGAGAAGTTTCCTATTCCGTTTATCCCACGAGGTGAGTGCGGGTTGGTTATCGCAAGCCGTCGAGCAAAAGCGATCGCAAACCTTGCACTGGAGGCGCGGCCATAGTTTCGTGCAGACCTCGCGAGTGCCGGACGGGCTGATCCATTCGGCCTTGTCCGCCGGATACGTTGCGTAAGCCATACAGCGCTAATTCGAGGCGATCCTTAACGCCGGCCTTTTGGAATAGACGCGAGAGGTAGACCTTCACGGTGTTTTCGGAGACGCACAGAACGGTGGCGATCTCTTTGTTCTTCAGACCATGCGACAACAGCGTAACCAATTGGCCCTCCCGCCTCGTAAGCGAAACTTTACGGGCCGAGAGCATGCTATCAGTCAGCGTCTTTTCGAACCACAGTTCGCCGCGCTGAACCTTGCGAAGACACTCAATAAGGGTTTCGGCGGGCAATGTCTTGCGAACGATTCCGCGAATGCCAAGGCCCATCGCCTGGAAGGCCAATTCCGTGGAGATGCCGTTGACCCAAAGCAGCATCTTGCAGCTTTCGGATCTCTTTTTCAGTTCCTGCAGGAGTTGGAAGCTGACGCCGGTTGTCAGGTCCAGAAGAAGGATATCGGGTCTTTCCTTCTCCAAAGTGGTACCGAGACTATCCGCGCTGTTGCTCACTCCGGTGAGTCTAAGGTCGTTATTCCCGGCCAAAAGGGATGAGAGACCTTGAGCAAGTATCGGTTCGGAACTGTACAAAAGAATTCGCGTCATCGGATGAATAATAGCACTTTGATAGGGGCGATTAGCAACAAATATTTTAAATGATTTATTACTTGCGCCAAGGCTGATTTTTGCTTAAGCTGCGACCGTCTCTCCGTATTCCTCCTGCGTACCGGAAGGTTCGTAAAATCGTCAAACAAGGATTACGTAAGTAGTTTAATCACTTATACATAGAGGTTACTTGGTAACCGCCAAACGACCCAGTCCTGACAACCAAATCGCATATTGTTGAAATTTCCGGTAGCCAGTATATTTCGAAATATCAGATATGGGCCGAGGCGCCAAGCAGGGAGAAAGACCATAAATATAACCCATCACGGACCTCTTACCGTTAGGTGTCGAGCCAACTACACTTACAGCCTGGAAAGATGAGGACGATCGAACCGCAACTCCTTCCGATCGTCCGTTTGACCGAAATGCATGCCCTGCCACGCAACCGCAATGCGAGTATCGCCGGAAGAGCGGGCGATCTTGGCGGTCTAAAGGTAACTTCAAGATTAACGATATGAAGTCCCGGAACCACGCAAGGGGCTTCTTTTGCGGACCTTGTGGCATTGTTCCAGGAGGCGTATATGGCTGCTGACCGAAGAACGCACTGCACTGGTCCGGGATTCACCAGTGCATCGTGGATCCGACGGTTCCTAATGGCACGTTTGCCATTGCAGATGGCATCGTAGGGATGGAGGGTAAGGGTCCCATCTAAGGGCGGCGGTGGATACGATGTGTGCCCGCATAATGGGAATCGATCCGACTAAGCGCGTATCTGAGAAAATCAGGCTGGCATAGTTCCAGATTCTTTGAACTCCGATCGCAAGCGTTCCAATTCTTTTTCCAACGTAGTCCGGACCCCGGAATAGTCCCAATCCCCATAAACGTTGCGGAGTTCATCAGGATCTCTTTCAAGATCGAATAACTCCTTGTACCCGCCCTCACGATAGTAATCGATCAACTTATGGCGCGCCGTGCGGACGCCGCGGTGCGGGGAAACGCGATGGGCGGTGAAGTACTGAAAGGTTGGATCGCTCAATGCTTCCCGGCCTTTGCCGGCCAGTGTCCACGAATTCTCATAATAGGTATACAGCATTGAGGTTCGCCAGTCCCGCGGGGGATTTCCCTCCATCAACGGACGCAGACTGCGCCCTTGCATCGTAGGTGGCGCAGGCACGCCGGCTATGTCGAGGATAGTCGGCGCATAGTCGATATTGAGGGCGAAGCGCGATTCCACTCTTCCCGCCCGAGCCAAACGTGGATAGCGTATTAACAGCGGAAGACGCAGCGATGGCTCGTACATGAAACGCTTGTCGTACCAGCCGTGTTCTCCCAAAAAGAAACCGTTATCGGTGGTATATATGACGAGCGTATCTTGACGTCAAGCTTCTTGCGATCCAGATAATCGAGCACACGGCCGATGTTCTCATCCACGCCAGCCATAGTGCGGTAGTGGTCTTTCACGAAGCGCTGGTAAATCCAATCCTTCTTCGCTGCCGGCGCGAGATTCTTCGGCAGATCCGGATAATCGGCGGCGAGGCTTTCCACGAAGCGCATATCCTTTGCTTCGGCGGCCAATTTACGTGTTGCGTAATCGTCGTTGTAAGTAGCGGGATGCGGAAGTTGAATATCGTTAAAGAGATGAGCGTGCCTGGGCGCTGGCGTGAACGGGCGGTGCGGACCCTTATGCTGGTACACCAACAGCCATGGCTCCGAGCCAGTACCTTCGAGGAAGGCCAGCGCGTCGTCCGTAATCAAGTCCGAGACGTAGCCCTTGCGTTTTTTCCTGGTTCCGTTCTCAATAAACTCCGGGTCCATATAGACGCCCTGGCCAGGAAGAATGTTATAGAAATCAAAGCCGCGAGGCTCATCGCTGAGATGCCATTTGCCGATCATAGCCGTGCGATATCCGGCCTTTTGGAGTAACTCGGGATAAGTGGGGATGTTGCGGCGCATGTACTCCGGCGGCGCGTCCTTGGCTTCCGAATTCCCCATCACGCCATTGATGTGTGAGTAGGTTCCGGTCAGGCACGTTGCCCGGCTCGGCGCGCACAGCGAGTTGGTGCAAAAGCAATTGCTGAAGCGGATACCTTCGGACGCCAGGCGGTCCAGATTCGGAGTGCGGACGATACGATTGCCCGCGCAGCCCATCTCTGTTGCGGCGTGGTCGTCGGTCATGATGTAGAGGATGTTCGGACGCCGATCCGCGCCGCGCAAGAACGCCGGTGCAGCGAGCGTCTGAATCATGTTACGTCGTGTCAACATTGTCGAGCTTTATTATCCAACAGGCGAGAATGTTACAGTGGGCGAGTCGATGCTGTCCCGAGAGATCGAGGTATCCGCCCGTCCCAACTCGCTGCTTCGTATTCTCGGACTCTTCTTCGGAATTGCGGTCTCAATCGGCTGCACGCTGGGTGTCGGGATTTTGCGGCAGCCGGGACCCGTGGCCTCGTATCTGCGCGAGCCTTGGCTGATCATGCTGATGTGGTTCGCCGGAGCTGTCTATTCGCTCCTCGGCGCGGTGAACTTCGCGGAGCTGACGACCATGATTCCGCGCGCTGGGGGCTTTTACGTTTATGCCCGCGAAGCCATGGGCGACACGACTGGATTCGCGGTGGGCTGGTCCGACTTTCTCGCCAATGTTGCAGCGACGGCTTACGCCGCGATGACAGCGGTTGAGTTTTTGAGCCGCATAATTCCTTCGACTGGGCAGTTCGCCCGGCCGCTTGGAACGTTTGCCATCGTGGCGTTCGCCACTCTTCAGTGGTTCGGCATTCGAATCAGCGGGCGCGTGCAACAGGTTGCATCCGCGATCGGAGCCGCCGGTCTTCTCGGCCTGGGTGTCGCCTGCCTTTTGGTTCATCAACCCGGCCACGCGCTGCCTGCTCCAGCGGCTCCTGCCGCGAGTTTTGCCGCCGCAATGGTACTTGCGATCCAGTCCATCGTGGTCACCTACGACGGTTGGTATGAGCCGATTTACTTCGCGGAAGAAACACATCGTCCCACGATACAAATTCCACGCGCGATGTTCTGTGGTCTCGC
Organism: Terriglobia bacterium; assembly: GCA_963767545.1. GTDB lineage: Bacteria > Acidobacteriota > Terriglobia > Bryobacterales > Bryobacteraceae > CAVVFX01. The sequence goes on along the minus strand of CAVYEV010000047.1, from coordinate 184,184 downwards.
GCTAGTTACAGGTATTTATCTGTTGCTGAATCTGGCGTTTCTTCGGGCGCTCGGACCGGCCGGCTTGGCCGCATCCTCGTTCGCTGCCGCGGATGCCGCGAAACTGATCTTCGGACGGGGAAGCGAAGTGTTCCTCTCGGCTATCGCGGTGGTAATCCTATTGACGCTGCTGCACGTTGTCCTGATGACAGCAACCCGTATCGTTTTTGGCGTCAGCCGCGATGGCCTTCTTTGGCGAGGCGGTGCGCAGGTCGCATCCAACGGTACGCCGCGGCGGGCGTTGGCTATCGCGACGATCGTCTCGGTGACTCTGGTGCTCAGCGGTACAGTGGAAAGGCTGATTGCCATGGCCGGATTCTTTTATGTCGCGAACTACTGCTGGTCGTATGTTTCCTTGCTTGTGCTTCGCTATAAACGGCCAGACTCCGTCCGTCCGTTTCGGGTACCGGCCTATCCGATTCCGACGTTATTAGTATTGACGATCAGTCTCGCATTTCTTACGGGCGCGGTGATCAGCGATCGCGCGAACAGCGTTTACGCGCTGGTGCTTCTCCTCGCGAGTTATCCAGTCCGCCTCGCTGCGCGGCGGCTTTCCCAATGATGTGCTCCTATAGCGAAGTTAGATAAAACCAGCACACTATGACGCAACTCAGGCTACCCGAAACGCTGCCTGTTTCCCGCGTCACAGCTTACAATGGAGGCGCGATGAACTATCGAAAACTCGGCAGGACCAATTTCGAAGTAAGTGAAGTAGGATACGGAGCGTGGGGGATTGGCGGCAAGCAGTGGTTGGGCTCGAAAGATCAGGCGGCCATGGCGGCACTTCGCCAGGCTTTAAAATGCGGTATAAACTTTTTCGATACGGCTTTGGCTTACGGCGATGGACACAGCGAAAAATTGATTGGCGAACTTAAGCATCACTCCGACATAAAGATTGTCGTCGCGACCAAAGTTCCGCCGAAAAATCAGCTTTGGCCGGCTCGTTCCGGAATCCCAATAAAGGATGTATTTCCGCGAGATTACATCGTCGAATGCACCGAACGCAGTTTAGAAAATCTCGGCGTCGAGGTGATCGATCTGCAGCAATTGCATGTATGGAATCCGGAATGGCTGGACAGCGACGAGTGGCGGCGCGGGTTCGAGGCTATCAAGAGCAGCGGGAAGGTGCGCGCGGTTGGCGTTTCAATCAACGATCACCAGCCAGATTCGGCGCTGGACCTGATCAACACTGGCCTGATCGACACCGTGCAGGTGATCTACAACATCTTCGATGAGTCGGCGGAGAGAAATCTGTTCCCGCTGTGCCTTCAAAAAAATATCGGCGTAATCGCGCGCGTTCCTTTCGACGAAGGCTCGCTTACCGGTCAAATCAACGAGAACACGCAATTTCCCGAGGGCGACTTCCGGAATTTCTATTTCGCGGGTGACCGGAAGAAGCAGGTTTACGATCGGGTAACTGCGATCTGCGAGGACACCGGGGTTCCGCGTGAGCACGTTGCCACTCTTGCGCTTCGGTTTTGCATCTCCCATCCCGCAGTATCCACTGTGATACCAGGGATGCGCCGTGTGGAGAGCGTTGAAAGCAACGCGGCGGCAGTAGGCCAGGGACCTCTTCCCGCGCACCTGCTGGACATCGTTCGACGCCACGTCTGGGATCGCAATTTCTATTCGGCCTAGCCGCAATACGGTTCACTTAACAGATGACCTCACACAAGGGTGTTTGCTTGAGGCTTTGAACAGTCGCCTCACCTCAGTTCGCAGGCAATACCGGCCAAGCAGATCGCAGTCCGCAAGCCCGTTTATCAAGACTTTCCGTAGTCACGGCATCGGCGAACCACAGGTAACCTCTCGAACGTAGCAAATGAATGTGATGCTGCTCTTCGATCGAATTACATGGAATCCGAACCAGGTGAATGGCCAGCCATGTGTCCGGGGGATGCGGTTAGCAGTGCGACGCGTGGTGGAGGCCGTGGCCTATAATCCCGACCGGAATGACCTCTTTCGAAATTATCCGGAACTGGAGCCGGACGATGTTCAGCAGGCACTGGCGTTCGCCGCGGCCAACCTTGAAGACACCGCAAGGGAAACCGCCGCGGCTTGATTAGCATCACCGGCCTGCGCTTAATGCTTGACCAGGGAATTCCGCGAGATGCCGCGGCTTTACTTGCGTGAACTCTGACATGATTGCATCCACGTCGGCGAGATTGGGATGTCGACTGTCCACAGGCGGAACTCCCTGAGCCTTTCCGATGCCTCTCAGAATAATCGATGACGCGCCTCCAATTGAACACCCTTGCCGCCATTGGGGGCTTCTTTCTGGTTTTTTCTCCGGACCGGATGCAGATTCAGACGCATCCACCAGAGTTTGAAGGCGAGCCGGGAAAGCTTGCCGAAGCCGCGAACTCAAAGCTCCCGGCCCCACTTTGCATAAGGGTCCAACCTAAGACGATGGCGTTTCGGGGGACAAAGCAATATTTGCAGAGTCTCCCGGCCCAGTGCATCTGGCGTTTGATTAGCGTGGCGGCGACTCTATCCGGCCGTTATAGTTGCCATCTCGGTGAAGTTGCCGCTCGTCGTCGCTGCTGTCCAGAAAACTGGATCTGGAGGAATCTAAAACAGCAGCTTCAATCCGAATTGAATGCTGCGGGGGCCGTTCGCCTGCGAACTGATCACCCCGAACGTATTGGAATTGATGCCCGTGCCCGGCATGCCGAAGACCACCTGATTCAGCAGGTTGAACGCTTCGGCGCGAAACTCCACTGTCAGGCGCTCGATCGGCTTGAAATTCTTGAACAGCGAAAAATCGATGTTCTCGCGTCGACGGGGCGCGCACATCCGGCAGCGTGCGCCCGGCATTGCCAAACGTGAAAGCCGCGGGCTGCGAGAACACGGCGGTATTGAAATACTCATTGAACCGCTGGGATATGGGCCCGCTGAGTTCGGCGCTCTGGCCGTTGTTGTTGGGCCGCAGTGTCTGAATTCCGCAATCGGTGCAGTTGTTTGCCGCGGTGACGGAAATCGGAAAGCCGGTCTGGTAAGTGTAGATCCCGTTCACCTGCCATTCGCCGATCAGCGCGTCCACCGCGCGATTCCAGTTCTTGCCGAACGCCTTGCCGCGGCCGAACGGCAACTCGTAAGTGCCGCTGATCACAAGACGGCGCGAGCGGTCGTTCGATGAGACGGCCCGCTCGGCTTTGTCGTCGTAGATGTTCTGGATGCCGCCGGTGCTGTTGCCGACGTTGGAAATTTGCGAAAAATCGTCGATCAGCTTCTGGCCCGTGAACGAGAGCAGCGCCGTCAGTCCGTGGCTGAAACGCTTTTCCACTTTCAACTGGAAGGAATTGTAGTCGCTATAGCCGCCGGTGGGAAAGGAGGCGTAAACCGCGGTGAATTGCGGGAACGGCGCAACCAGGTAGTAGAGAGGAACGGTTGGGGTTGATTCCGGACCGGTGTTGATGATGCCGTAGAACGGATTCGGCACGCTCTGCTGAAGCTTGGTTCCGAGCGCGATGGCAGCCGGAGTCAATTGGTTGAGGTTGTAGTTGCTTTTCGCCTGCCATGTTCAGGTGCACGCCGTGGCTTCCGACGTAAGCGGCGTCGATCAGAATTCCGCCCGGTAACTGCTGCTGGATATCGAAATCCCAGTTTTCCGTGTAGGGAACCTTGTTGTCTCCAGTAAGCGGATTCTCGAACGAGCTTCCGATGCCCGGTGAGGAGACCCTGCGAACTGCCCACAGGCATGTTGAATCCGTTCGGAAATGGATTGCTGAGATAGACAGCGATGGCGTCAGGCCGTTAGGGCTTCCCAGCTGTAATCGGTGACGGCGCTGAAGCCCTCATTGCCGATGGTGGCGTTGGCTACGCGCAAGCTGGCGGATAGAAGATCCCGTAGCCGCCGCGAATGACCGTATTGGTGTTGGCCTGATAAGCGAATCCGAAGCGGGGATCGAAGTTATGTCCATTGCGGCTCGAATTGCCGGCGGCTGCTGCCGTCACTCCCACGAAGACCGTGCCGCCTCTAAGCCGGCTATGCCCGGTCGTCGGCGGCGAGGGGTGAGGGTACCGTTTGGATCGAAGGTCTCCATGCGGTTGTAGCGTTCGGTGCGCGGAATATCGAGATCGTAGCGCAAGCCCAAGATTGAGAGTCAGCTTGCGTGTCACTTTCCAATCGTCCTGAATGAAAGCGCCGAAGTAGTGGCTCTGGGTCGCGCCGTCCTTCGAGTCGATCAGCATGGAGCCGCTGCCACCGCCGAGCAGCAGCGTGGCAATGGCTGTTTCCGGCCGTGGTGCTGGCAGTATTCGGGATTGGGGCCTTGTGTCAGGCCGGCGGCGAAACTGAAATTGCCTGTGGAGGAGCCGGATTCGGTATCGTTCGAGCGCAACAAGCGGCCCTCCCATCCGAACCGGAGCGTATGAGCGCCCAGGATTCGCGTATTCTCCAGCCGCCAGGATATGGCTTTCAAACCCGGGATCGCGCGTGTCCCCCTGCTGAGGGTTGCCGAGACTGTAATAGTTCGCCGCCGCGATACCGGGGAACACCAGGTGGTCCGCATTGGCGGCGATGTAACCGGGGAAGCCCAGCTTGCGTGGGATTGAAGCCGAGGCTGATCGAAGTGTAATCGAGCTTGATGCGCGCGAAGCCGTAGCGGAACTCCAGCAGATCCGTTGGACTGAGCGTAAGTGTGTAATCGATGGCCGCGCTGTTGTTGGTTTGCGCCTGATTGTCCGGGGCATTCTGGGCCACACGGATCGCGGACGGGCAGCTCCATAGGCGCGGGCTGGCTCAGGCCAAGGCGCGAATAGCGGACGAAGAAGCGGTTCCGGTCATTGAGGTTTTCGTCGACTTTGGCGTCGATCGAATTCGTGTTCACTACGCTGGTGGTCGCGACGTAGTAGTTATTGACGCCGGAATAGGGCACGCCCGGCTGGTTCGGCAGCGGATAATAATTCACGATGTTCTTGGCCACCGGATCGATGCGATTGGCGGGAATGATGTTTCCGGGAAACGGCGGCCGCACGTATCCGGAGCCTTGAGCCACGGTCGTGGTCGGATCGTAAATGATGACCAGTTGGCCGGTCGCGTTCAAGCGTCTGGGAGAAATCTCCGCTGCGCTGCGCGGCGGTGGGAACAGTGGTTTGCAACGTGGTCGCGCTGCCCTGCCGCAGCCCTTCATAGTCGAAGAAGAAAAAGGTCTTGTTCTTGCCCTGTAAATCTTGGGAATCTCGACCGGCCCGCCGAGGCTGGCGCCGAACTGGTTGCGCTTGAAATTGGGCAGCGGCACGCCGCTCCGGTTGGAGAAGAAGTTGTTGGCATCCAGATCCGAGTTGCGCAGAAATTCGTAAACGCTGCCGTGGAACTGGTTGGTGCCGGATTTGTAGATCAGGTTGATGATGCCGCTTCCGCTGCGTCCGAATTCCGCGGAATAGCATATTCGTCTGGACCTTGAACTCCTGCACCGCATCCACGGAAGGGAACACGGCAATGCCTTCGATGGGATTGGCAAGGCCGGGCGACGAGGGAATGCCGTCCACCAGGATATCGGTGCTTCCCGGCCGGCCGCCGTTGATCGAGAAGTTGTCGCTGTTGTAAGTGAAGCTGACGTCTCCCTCGACGCCCGGAGCCGAGAAAGACCAGCGAATAGGCGTTTCTTTGGTTGAGCGGAAGGTTGACGATGTCCCGCGTAGAAATGACCTGGCCCATGGCGGCGGTGGTGGCTTCGATTAGCGGCGCTCGCGCCGGTGACTTCCACGGTCTCGGTGATGGCGCCGACTTTCAACTTGAAATCGAGGCGCGCCGCCTGATTCACTTCAAGAGTGATTCCCGTGCGCTCTTCGGTGCTGAAGCCCGCGGCTTCCACCCTGATGGTGTACGGGCCGCCCGGAGGCAGTGAAGGAAAGGAGTAGCGCCCGTCAGCCGGCAGTCGCGGTTCGGAACTTCGAGATTGGTTGATGTATTGACAGCGAGAACCTTGGCATTTGGTACGGCCGCGCCAGCCGGATCGAGAACAATGCCTTCCACCGACGCGGTGATGAGCTGGCCCCACAGGGCTGTTGGGGCCAAGATAGCGAAAAAGACCAGAATCCTGAGCAAAACACTGCGTATCATGATTTTCGACCTCACACAAAGCGGCTGTTAAAGATCATATCTTAAGTTTTTTGCATACGGCGCAAAATGGGGCTCCGCCCACAGGAACCATCGCCGGACTGAACGCGTGGCGAATGCTGCTCCTCAAACAGGAGCCCGAATCGTACCTGTTGCGACCGAACGGGAGTCGCCCCACGCGACAACGTTCGATGCCGCGACATTCTCGCGATCCGGCGGCCTTAGGGCCCGGATCATCGCCTCTTCGTCGATTACCGGTCCGCGTCCAACGTTGATGATCACAGCGCTCTTCTTCATCGCCGCGAATTCCGGGTCGCTGATCATCCCTTTGGTATCCGGCGTAAGTGGCGCGGCAACGACCACGCAGTCGCTCTCGGCGATCATCTCGAGACGTCCGTTCCAGCCGTACATCCGGTCCACGTTGGTATCGCCCGCGGAAAGCTCGGGACGGCGGCGCAGCGCGAGCACTCGCATCCCCATCGCTTTAGCGCGCGTTGCGCATGCGCGGCCGATGTCACCGTACGCGACAATGCCCATCGTCTGCTTGCTGATTTCCATGACGTCGAACGGGTCCCATTTGCAGGCTCGCTGGCTGCGCCGCATGCGCGGAAAATCCTTGGCGAAATAGAGGGTAGCGGCCAGCACGAACTCGCCGAGCGACAGGCTGAAGACTCCGCTTCCATTGGTAAAGGGAATCGGAATAGACGCCATTTCGGGAGAAAGAACATGATCGAGACCAGCGAAGCGCAGATGAAGCCATTTCACACGGCCGCCCGGTCGAGAACCTGCTGCAGTGTCTCGCGATTCGACGACCAGATGAAAACCACATCGGCTTCATGGGCCCGTGCCACTGCCTCCTCCGAACCTGGCGCGAGCAAAATTCGCATCTTACTATCGAGCGGCTTTAAGAGATCGAGTTCCGCCTGCCCTGGTTTGCCGATAATGAGTACTGTGATATCTTCCATTCAAGGAAAAGCTACCATGATCGCATTCCCGCCCTCCGCGACGGAGAGCGGCGCGCCGCGAGGGGCTGTATTCGCATGGCTGCCGGTTAGCTTCTTAAGTCTTCATTCATAAACAAAACGAGTGCAACAGTTCGCATAGTGACGTCACGTTATGCGGATCGGGTTTGTGATGGAAGCGGCTGCTGGCCCCAAAAAGGCGCCTATAGAAGAACAGAAAGAGGAGCGCGACATCGACTCCCGGCGAATACAAGAACTGGCATGGCGCGCCGCTGAACTGAACCGCATGCGGACTGCGCTACTTCAAAAGCTGAATGCTGACCGCTGATCCCTGAACGCTTGGCGCTCTGAAAGCTTGGCGCGATGGCTGAGGTGGTAAGCACCGGCTTCAGCCAATGGGCGGCGGCCCGCAGGTTTCACAGCTTCTTAGGCCACCGCTGGCGGCCGTGAAAAACGGCGATCAGTTCCAAAGACTCGCCGCGCACTCGATAGGGGATTACGTACGGCGTGTCCGGTATGACGAGTTCTCTTGTCCCAAGCACGCGGCCTGGTCTTCCCATGCGCGGCTGCGCGGCAAGTAACTCAACGCTTTCCAGAACTCGGGCGGCAACGGCTGCCGCGCTTTGCGGATTGTCTTCAGCGATGTAGTCGCGAATCGCGACGAGATGCGAGAGGGCTCGGGTGGACCAGACAACCTTCACCGCGGCGCTTTGCCTTCAGAAGGCTTTCCCCACGATTCAAGCCATTTTTTGACCTTCTCGTGGCTTACGCTACGGTTTTCATCGAGGCCCGTGATCCCGGCGTGGATCTCTCCAAGCTGCCACTCTTCCGCTTCGACGTATTGAGCGATAGCCTCAGCGGCGAGAAAGGATTTGGAACGCCTTGAGCGCTGCGCAAGAGCGTTGAGGCGCTTCTTCGTCTCTGGGTCGAGTCGGATCGAAAGAGTCTCTGTCATGATTGTGCTCAGTTGTATACAATTCCCACAGTACAGCAAATCTGAGAATTTGCCAAACTGGCTGCCCAGCCCCAGGTGCGCGGGTTGCAATTGGAAGTTTCGCGCAATTGGGACCGCTGGCGGATATCCATTACAGGGGCACGATAGAATCGCCGTGGACGGCTGCCGGCCGCGGCGCTCGTGGCGAAGCCACGCAATCCGGCGGCCAGGATCGCACGGTAGAAGGAGACCTATTGAGGTGCCTCATCATGATGCAATCGCGGCTGGCCTCCTGATCCGGCCCGAACTGTGGACATGGTCTCGCGGAATCGGCTAGAGCATGATAATATCAAGCTAACTACATGCCAAGAACATTTATTACCTGCCATGTTTCCCAAGGATTCTTTGGGTCGGAATTCTACGTAAGACTCCGGAACGGAGATGCCTATATAGTAGATCGAGCCGACGTCAGGGTTGATCGCGTGCCCCAAAGCCGAAGCCACGAAGTGGAAGGTAAAGTATTCGCGTATGTAGTCGAAGAGAAAGGGTCGGAGGTTCTGGTGGAACTTTCAGGCGAGCCGGTTGCGGGCGGCCTGAGGACCTGGGTCGCCAAAGACGACGCAGATTCTCTTCAGATGGTCGCGTAATGGTTTCATGATTCTTAGTAACGTCGGAATCAAGAAACAACCCGCCGCCAATGTTCGAACAAGCCTTCAAAAACATCGACGACGTCCTCTGGAAAGAGGCCGGCTGCACCACCGAACTCGACTACACCGAGCAAACCTCCTGGCTCCTTTTCCTGAAATACCTCGACGATCTCGAAAAGGACAAAGCCGACGAAGCCGCCCTCGCACGGCAAGCACTACACCTTCATCCTCGACGAGCCCTACCGCTGGGAAACCTGGGCCGCCCCGAAGACCCCGGACGGCAACCTCGACCACAACCACGCCCTGACCGGCGACGACCTCCGCGACTTCGTCAACCAGAAGCTCTTCCCTTACCTGCACGCCTTCAAGCAAAAGGCCACCGGCCCGAACACCATCGAATACAAGATCGGCGAAATCTTCGGCGAGATCAAGAACAAGATCTCGAGCGGCTACAACCTGCGCGAAATCATCGACCACATCGACGAACTCCGTTTCCGCTCCCAGACCGAAAAGCACGAACTCTCCCACCTCTACGAAGCCAAAATCCGCAACATGGGCAACGCCGGACGCAACGGCGGCGAATACTACACCCCGCGCCCGCTCATCCGCGCCATGGTGCAGGTGGTCAAGCCCCAAATCGGCGAGCGCATCTACGACGGCGCGGTCGGCTCCGCGGGCTTCCTGTGCGAGTCGTTCGACTACATGAAGCGGAAGCCCGGCCTCACCACCAGCGACCTTGAACCCTGCAGAACCCGCACCTTTTACGGCAAGGAAAAGAAGTCGCTCGCCTACGTGATCGCGATCATGAACATGATCCTGCACGGCATCGAGACGCCCAACATCATCCACACCAACACGCTCACCGAAAACCTCGCCGACATTCAGGAGAAGGACCGCTACGACGTCGTGCTGGCCAATCCGCCCTTCGGCGGCAAGGAGCGCAAGGAAGTCCAGCAAAACTTCCCCATCCGCACCGGCGAGACCGCGTTCCTCTTCCTCCAGCACTTCATCAAGATCCTCAAGGCCGGCGGACGCGGCGGCGTGGTCATCAAGAATACGTTCCTCTCCAACACCGATAACGCCTCGGTGAGCCTGCGCAAGCTGCTGCTCGAAAGCTGCAACCTGCACACCGTGCTCGACTGCCCCGGCGGCACGTTCCAGGGAGCGGGCGTGAAGACCGTCGTGCTCTTCTTCGAGAAAGGTGCGCCGACGCGCAAGGTCTGGTTCTACCAGCTCGACCCCGGCCGCAACATGGGCAAGACCAACCCGCTGAATGACGACGATCTTGCGGAGTTCGTCGAGCTGCAAAAGACGTTTGCCGACTCGCCGAAATCGTGGAGCGTGGACGCCAAGACCATCGACCCGGCGACCTTCGATCTCTCCGTGAAGAACCCCAACGGCGGCGAGGAAGTGACGCACCGCAGCTCCGCAGGAAATCATGGACGAAATCGCCGCGCTGGATGCCGAGAGCGCGGAAGTGCTGCAAACGATTCGGGGGCTGCTGTGAAGTCGGACTGGACAACGAAGAAACTGGGGGATTTCTGCGACATTCCAAGGAGGTCGGACAGCCACCGAAAGCTAAATTCGATACATCGACGTGAGAGCGCTCAGTTATGTTCGCTTTCTCCAAGATCGCGAGATTTCACCAGCGACCAAAACTAGCAACGTTCATTCCATGCGTCGAGCAGGAATCGCCTTTGCGACGCTGACGACATCTTGATCGCCAGATACGGAGCATCTGGTCGGTCCGATCATGACCGGGAAGGCTGGCAGCCATACAATGGCGCTCTTATAAAGGCGACCCCAAGCCGAACCGATCCTCGCCCGTTCTTGGTTTCTTAACTACGTGTTCAAGCCAGTTTCAGGACGCATTATCGAACGTAGCGGCGAGATCGGCGCAAGCATGGCATTCACGCACGAAGTGATATCTACGATTTCCAGTGCCCGTCCCTCCGCTCCCGGAACAGCAGCGCATCGTCCGCATCCTCGACGAAGCCTTCGACCGCATCGCGACCGCCAAAGCCAACACCGAAAAGAATCTCCAAAACGCCTGCGCTCTGTTCGAAAGCCACCTGCAATCCATCTTCACCCATCGCGATGAGGGATGGATCGACGCACGAAGCCGCTCAGAGAGCTCGCGAGATCTTCGGATCGGGATCAGGTCCAGGCACCGACCCGCAAAACGATCCTAAACTCTTGGCGGCGAAGTACCCATTTATACTAAACTGGCGATATCCGGAGAATCACGACACTTTGTAACGCTCTGGTCAAGACATATAACGATCGCTGGCCAGGCACAGAGTAAGCTCTGGCCAGCTGGAACAGTATGCATTCACGATTGCCGCGAACATCGCTGAGACGGGCATTCCTGAGCTTCGACTCCTGCTTTCCTGATAGCGTTATCGGTCATCGTTGCCGACGATTCAATAGCGAATGACACGTCTCTCGAATACATGCTTCGAGCTTTAGAAGTGCACTCGTACAGGCGGCTCAAGGAAAGCGGTACAGCGCGCAAGCAAATATCAACCATCGGCACATTCGAGAATCAGGTCGTTCCCGTTTCCATCACGCTGGACCAAGAAGCGCTTGCCGTCAACCCTCGACGCTATCCGCACCAAACCCAACGCCTCGAATCCATCTACCAACAAAAACTAGCCGCCCTCGAAGCCCTAAAAAAATCCCTCCTCCACCAAGCCTTCACCGGTAACCGTATGAACGAAGCCGAGACCAGAGCCGAGCACATCGACCCCGCCCTCAAAGCCGCCGGCTGGGGCGTAGTCGAAGGCAGCCGCGTCATGCGCGAATATCCCATCACCCTCGGCCGCCTCGAAGGCTTCGGACGCCGCGCCAAAGCCCTCCTCGCCGACTACATCCTCATCTACCGCAACACCAAACTCGCCGCCATCGAAGCCAAAGCCTGGGATCAGCCTCTGACCGAAGGCGCTCGCCCAAGCCAAGGACTACGCCGCCAAACTCGCCATCCGCTACGCCTACACGAGCAACGGCCAAAGCATCTACGGCATGCGACATGCAGCAGGCCACCGAAGGCGAACTATCCTCCTTCCCCACGCCCGACGACCTCTGGAACCAGACCTTCGCCGAAGCCAACGCCTGGCGCGACCGCTTCGCCGCCGTCCCTTTCGAAGATCGTGGCGGCTATTTCCAGAGCCGCTATTACCAGGACATCGCCATCGAGCGCGTCCTCGCTGCCATTGCCACCGGAAATCAGCGCATCCTCCTCACCCTCGCCACCGGCACCGGCAAAACCTTTATCGCTTTCCAAATCGCCTGGAAGCTCTTCCACGCGCGCTGGAACCTCAGCCGCGAGCCCACGCGCCGTCCGCGCATCCTCTTCCTCGCCGACCGCAACATCCTCGCCGACCAGGCCTACAACGCCTTCTCCGCCTTCCCCGAAGATGCGCTGCGTCCGCATCGAGCCGGACGACATCCGCAAGAAAGGCAGAGTCCCGAAGAACGGCAGCATCTTCTTCACCATCTTTCAGACCTTCATGTGCGGTCCGCCGAAAGATGGCCAACCGTCGCCTTACTTCGGCGAGTATCCGCCCGACTTCTTCGACTTCATCGTCATCGACGAATGCCATCGCGGCGGAGCCAACGACGAAAGCACCTGGCGCGACATCCTCGACTTACTTCGCCCCCGCCGTGCAACTCGGCCTCACCGCCACGCCCAAGCGCAAGGACAACGTCGACACCTACGCTTACTTCGGCGAACCCGTCTACATCTACTCGCTCAAAGAAGGCATCAACGACGGCTTCCTGACGCCTTTCAAAGTCAAGCAGATCTCCACCACGCTCGACGAATATGTCTACACCCCCGACGACATGCTGATCGAAGGCGAAGTGGAGACCGGCCGCCGCTATACCGAATCCGACTTCAACCGGATTATCGAGATCAAAGAACGCGAAGCGCACCGCGTTAAACTCTTCCTCGACCAGATCAATCAGAGCGAAAAGACGCTCGTCTTCTGCGCCACCCAGGACCACGCGCTAGCCGTCCGCGACCTCATCAACCAGTTCAAGGCCAGCAAGGACCCGAACTACTGCCAGCGCGTCACCGCCAACGACGGCGCGCTCGGCGAGCAGCACCTGCGCGACTTCCAGGACAACGAGAAGACCATCCCCACCATCCTGACCACCTCGCAAAAACTCTCCACCGGCGTCGATGCCCGCAACGTCCGCAACATCGTCCTCATGCGCCCCGTCAACTCCATGATCGAGTTCAAACAGATCATCGGCCGCGGCACCCGCCTCTACGATGGCAAGGACTACTTCACCATCTATGATTTCGTGAAGGCCTACCACCACTTCAACGATCCCGAGTGGGACGGCGAGCCGGTCGAACCCGAGCCGAAGCCCGAACCACGACCGCGCCCGCGATCCGCCTCCCGAACCGCCAGAGCCGCGGCGAACCGGGACCGCGCCCGCAGAAAATCAAAGATCAAGCTGGCCGACGGCAAAGCGCGCACCATCCAGCACATGATGATGACCAGCTTCTGGCATCCCGACGGCACGCCCATGTCCGCCCAACAATTCATGGACTCTGCTCTTCGGCAAGCTCCCCGAGTTTTTCAAAGACGAAGCCGAACTCCGCGCGCTCTGGAGCGCCCCCGACACGCGCGCTAAACTCCTGGAAGGCCTGGCCGAGAAAGGTTTCGGCCACGATCAGATGGCGGAGATGCAAAAAATCATCAACGCCGAAAAGAGCGATCTGTTCGACGTTCTGGCCCACATCGCCTACGCCCTGCCCCCGCTTACCCGCGAAGAGCGCGCCGCCCGCGCCAAACTCGCTATGCAGCACGCACTTCAACAGCAAGCAGCAAGCCTTCCTCGACTTCGTGCTCTCACATTACGTAAGTGAAGGAGTCCACGAACTCGACCGCGAAAAGCTGACGCCGCTTCTCAAACTCAAATACCGCAACGCCATTGCCGATGCCGTCGCGGATTTGGGCCGCCCCGAAGAGATCGGCCGCCTCTTCGCCGGATTTCAAAAATATCTTTATCAACAGAGCGAGCTTTCTGAACCGCGACCGTAGACTCGCGCAACCACCCGCTTCGACTTCCGCGTTTTCTCAGCGTACTCCGCGGTCCTCCGCGCCTCGGCGGTAAAAAACACAGCCTCAATAATCCCAATTCGCACCCACAACCCAGTCACGCACACTTCAAATATTTGTATCCACCTCAAATAAAACCATTTATCCACAAATTAACCCGCCCCTCCAAACCGATTTTCGAATTCCTTTTCGCTAAATTGGGACCGGAAGACCATACTTATGCCCGAACGCAAACTATATCCAGAAGATGTCTATCCCGAGTATTACAAGCGAAATTCCTACGAAGCCTCCCATGAGCTCATCGGAATCCTCAACAACCTGGGCATTCCCTTCGTCACCCCGCAAGGCATCCGCTTCCTCAGCTACCGCTTTGGCGACGGCTGCAGCGTCTCGACGCCCCTCTCTCACAAAAGCGTCCGCCTCCGCGCCGCCAGCGAATACTACCAGCGCCACAAGAAAGCTCCCAGCGATTCCGCCCTCCGCGCCGCCTTCCTCATCTTCAAATCCCAAGCCAGCCGCAGCACCCGCGACGTCCACTTCCGCATCGGCGCCGACGAAGGCAGCATCCACCTCGACCCCGCCTGGAACTGCGGCCGCCACATCGAAATCACCCGCGACGGCTGGAGCCTTCGCCGCAACCTCATCGACACCGTCCCATCCCCAACCGTAGCCCCTCAACCCGCCGTCGACCCCCTCCGCGACCTCGATCCCATAGAAGAACTCGACAAACTCCGCCATCTCCTCCGCCTCGAAAACGACCGCCCCGCATGGCTCCGCGTCGTCGTCTGGCTACTCGCCGCCTTCCGTCCCGCCGACGACAACCAACACCCGCGCGACTATCCCATCCTCCAAATCTCCGGACCAGCAGGCTCCGGCAAAACCTCCGCCGCACGCATGCTCCGCGCCCTCGTCGACCCGAGCCTCGCCCCCATCAACTTCACCCCCACCAACGAAGCCGCCGGCGGACGCATCGCCCGCGACAATCACGTCGTCTTCATCGACGGAGCCACCCGCCTCGCCCGCCGCCCCGCCGAAGTCCTCGCCCGCCTCTCCACCGGACTCCCCGCCAGCTTCCACGGCGAGATGCAGAACGTCTCCCGCCCCATCATCATCACCACCAACGAACCCGATGCCGCCGACCGTCTGTCGAGCCGCATCCTCCCAGTCGAACTCCCCGAGTTACCCGATCCACTTCCCAACGACGAACTCAACCGCCGCTTCGAAGAGCACCGCAAGTCGATCGTCGAAGGCATCCTGCTTCTCCTTGCGGTCGCGCTCCGCTGTCTGCCGGGCATGCCGTTCCCGGAAAAGGCGAGATTCCCCGAAGCCGTGCAATGGGCCACCGCCGCACTCATCGATGTCGATCAAAAAGAGCTGGTTTGCGTCACCCGAGCCGAAAACAAACTGCAAGCCGACCTCATCAAAATCACCACGGAAGGAGGAGGAGAGTGGAAAGGAACAGCCACGGAACTGGTCGCCGCGCTCAATTTGAAGCTGACCGCAAGAGCATTAAGTCAAAAGCTCGCTGAAATTCACCCCATTTGCGTCACCAAATCGAGACGGAAGGAGGAAAGGACAATAAAACTGACTCTTGAACCCGACGCCAAGCCGGAAAACCCGGCAGATCCTGCAAAAGCAGCCTGATATTCGCTTACAGTCCACGAAAATACTGCTCGGGTAAACAAATCAGGCCGAATCCGTTAGGGATGTCTTAGGACCGGGTGGTGATCGTTTGCGAATGTTGTTACTGGGTAAGTCTGTAGACGCCGGTCGAGACCTATTCCCGGGTTGTTCTTTGCCATTCGAATATCGCTTGCGCTTCTGCTCGGCTCGGAAACCCAGTTTGCCGCGGCAGGTTTCGCCGCGTCCTTTGGACAATCCGACGGCTTGCCCGCGTTACGCGGTGCGGCAACCTGGTTTCCTCGGCCACATCGACTCTGGAATTTATTTTCTGGCCCTGGGTGAGGGCACGGTGAGGGCACCTCTCTCTCATGGTTTGGCAATTTCTTTTCGTTTTTTGGGTGGGGCGGTCCGTAGGTTAGCGTATATGGTCGCTGATCATGCCATTGGCCTCGGGCGTGAGTGGCACGGGAACGACCACGTAGTCGCTCTCTGCGATTATCTCGACACGTCCGTCCCATCACCGGCGGAAAGCTCGGGACGGCGCCGCAGCACTACCACGCGCATTTCCACTGAAGGGAATCTGAATCGATGCCATTTCGGGCGAAAGAACATGATCGAGACTCGCGAAACGCAGATAAGCCATTTCACACGGCGAGCCTGATCGAGAAGTGCCGCTACCCCCTCCGAACCTGCCGCGAGCAAAATGCGTATGTTACTATCGAGCGGCTATGATAGATCGAGTTCCGCCTGCCCTGGTTTGCCGATAATGAGTACTGTGGTATCTTCCATTCAAGGAAAAGCTGCCATGATTCGCATCTCCCGCCCTCCGCGATGGAAAGCGACGCGCCGATTGCGGCGGCGTTTTCGCATGGCTGCTGGTTAGCTTTCTGGCAGTCTGCGTCGCCCTGGTCTTGGCCGGCGTCATTCTAACGCGGACGATCAGAGTTCACGGGACCAATGGCGATGTGCAGGTGGACAGTCCGTTCGGTTCCGTACACGTGCAGCACGACGGTAAGGCGCGGCCGGAGACCGCCGGTATGCCCGTCTATCCAGGCGCCAAGCTCGTGGAAGGCAACGAAAGCGCGACGGTGGACTTGTCCGCGGCGTTCGGCGACAAGGACCTGCACGTGGTTGCAGGCAAATGGGAGACTCCCGATTCTCTACAACAGGTGCGGAAGTTTTACGAAAATAAGTTTCCCGATATGAGTGTGATTCAACACTCCGGGAGGGTCGAGATGCACAGCGTCGATGGGGACGGCAAGCGCGTGATTGTGCTCCGCGATCGCGGCAGCTCGACTGAGATCTCGCTTGCCTCAGTCGGACAGCCTAAGGCAAACTAAGAGAAGGGCGCAACGTCGCGCGTCTCTTCATCAATGACGGAACACTGTACTTGCGGGACTCAGTTGGTCGAGGGAGCGCGCTTTTGTCATAAGTGCGGAAGGCCGACGTCGATGGAATCGGAAATTCCGGCCGAGGCTCCGAGGATGATTCTCGCCCCTCCAGTCATACCGCCTAAGCTGCCGTCCGACGAGACGCGCGTATCCTTTGCGAATCCCGCGGCTCTGCGCATAGCCTTCGCCGCCGCCGCGTTGTCGATTCTGCTGGACTCGATCCCATTTCTCAGCATTTTATTCATCCTTTGGTCGATGGGCGCCGGGTTCATGGCGGTCTGGATGTACCGCCGAAGAACGGGGAAAGCGGTCTCCGTTCCTAATGGGGTGCGGCTGGGCTGGATCACCGGCGTGTTCACCTTCGTAATTCTGACGGTACTCGTCACGGTGGTCGTGCTGGCCATATCGAGCAACAGTACGCTCGCCGCGCAGATCCATCAACAGCTCGCCGGCATGGCGGCGCACGATCCTAATTATAAGCAGGCGCTAAACGTTTTCGAGAATCCCGCGACTCTCGCTACGACGATTATCTATTCGCTCTTCACCTTTTTCGTTCTGCTTTCGCTCGCGTCCGTTGCGGGCGGCGCGTTGGGCGCGCGCTTCTCGAATAAGCAGTGAGTAGGCGTCGAGCGCTTCGCGGCCGATGGCATCCCAGCCGAAACGTGCTTCCGCCGTCGCGCGGCCTTTCCGGGCGATACCGTCCCGCATGACGGGATTGGCGAGCAACCGGCAGATCGCGCCGGCAAACTCTCTGCCCAGTCCAGCGGCGCCGGCGCTGGTGATCAGCGCATCGGATTCATCTCTCAATCCGAGACCCTGTGCGCCGGCCGGTGTGGTCACAACCGCGCGTTGGCAGGCCAGTGCCTCCATCACCTTGATGTTCGTGCCCGCCGATAGCGGCAACGGAACAGCTACAACGTGAGCTTTTTCGTAAAGCGGCAGAAGGTCCGATACGAAGCCGTGAATAACGATTCGAGGATCGAGTTGTGGAATCGCCTCGTTCTTTAACGCATTGCGCCAGTGTTTCTCATGATCCGGACCGGCAACTACGCGCAGTCTGGCGTTCGGGAACTTCTCCCAAACCATGGGCATGATGGCGCAACGAAGTTCCTCGAACCCCAGATAGTTGGGCAAGTGGCGGAAGGAACCCACGTAGAAAATCTCGGCTTCGCCTTCGGGCGCGGAGAGCGCTGGAAAACGCTTGAGGTCGACACCGTTCGGGATCACCCACGTGCGCTCGCGATCCGAGCCGGCCTTCAGCGCCTCATGGCGATCCTGCTCGGACATCACGAAGACGCTGGTGAAACTGCGAAGGCGCTCTGTCTCGAATTTGAGCCAGCGCTGGTATTCGAGACGGACCTCGGCGTTGTCGTCGCGCTCCATTAACTGCCGATGCAGCGTGTAGGTGAGATCGTGCTCCACCAGAATCGCGGGAATGTCAGGCAGCGTTTCGCGATATGCGGCGAGATCCGTGTACTCGATCTGGAGCAGATCGATATGCTCTTCTTTGCCCGTGGCTTCGATGAGCGCGCGCATGCTGGAGGTTTCGTAATGATTCACCTGTTTGGGCAACTCGGGATTGTTATTGATCTCGTCCCGATCGACCACATAAACCTTCCTGAAGATCCGGTGCAGCTCTTCGTAATCCACAACGTCGGTGACTTCGCGGAAGCAGACGAGCAGGAAGTCCACACGATCCGCGAGTGATTTGCAGAGATTGTACATCCGGACCGCGCCGCCATGGGAGAGGGGAAACGGCAAGTACGGTGCAACCACTAGCACGCGAGGTAAAGGACGATACGGCTGCGTCAGGTCAGGGCGGAAAGCGATATTACCGCGGCTCAGCCGAGGCGCTTCGATAGCCAGACGCTGCATCTCGGGATTCGTATAGAGATTTTTGACGAAGAGCAGCTCCCCAAGCCAAAAATCTTGCTGCTGAGAAATCGGCTCCTTAGCTCCGACGCTGTAGTTTCGCCATCCGGCAGCTCCGGCGCGCCAGAAGAGACTGAGCCACGCTGCGCCGAATACCATGGTGTTGGGAATCTCCAGCTTGAGCAGCTTTTGCCGGTCCACGAGAACAGCGGATCCAAATGGCGCGGCTACACGGGAGGCTTCTCTTGGCTGGAGCGACGCGGAACGGAGAAACCGGGATCATGATGGGGCGCCATTCACGATAGCCGTTCTGGCGGCTTACGGCAAAGGTAAGCGGGTCGTCGAACAGCCGTAAGAAATCGTCGAAGCTTTCGAGGTAGTCCGGCGGACAGAAGAGCATGAAGCGCGATGCGCTTGCTTCTACCATCCTGATGATCTTCGCGTAATCCCAATCCCTGTCGTGATATTCGATGCGCGTGATCCCGGGCGATGGAGGTCCCATGAACGCCGGGTCGATCATCCCGGGGTTGAAATTGGCTTCGCCCTTAGGCAGCCGTTCGTACATCGAGTAAGTAAAGGGTCCGACACGTTTAACGAACCACGACATTTGACCCAATGTGACCGCGGTTCCCCAGACCATTTTGTCGCGTGCATCGCGGCGGAGCCACGCGCGCACGTGACGTAGCGGCCAAATCACTTTGACCTCGAACTTATGGCGCAGGTTAGCGGAATGGTCGAAATACCACTGCTTACCGCGGTCCACCACGTGTCTCGTAATTGCCCCGAGTTTCAGGTCGAAGATATCTCCGTTCTCGTTGACGACCTTGCCCCGGAACGGCGGCAGCGTTAACGGTATGAGCTTCAGCAGAGTACCGCGCGGGACATTGTTCCAGGAGGTCGCTGAAAGCGCTACCCATGCGTTCGCCAGATCGTCTTGAGCCTGTTTGTAAAGACGCCGCGAGTCGGAGTCGACGACCACACGGGCGCAGCGATGGCCTTCATAAGGTTTCTCGAGGCAGTAGACGTGGATAGGATACTCGGCCACGGGAGAGTTGGCAACATGACGGCAGAGAAAGCGAATGAGCCGGTCGCAGTCCTCCTGCCGGTTAGAGAAAACGACCAACAGTTTGGGTTCGCGATTGGCCCCAGGTAGCAGCTTTCTCAGGTTCTTCATGGCTGTTTCAGCAAGTCGATGCCTGCGACCTCTCCCGATGTTCCGAGCTTCGCATCCGATTTTGGAACATAGTCGAGAGCAATCGGGCGCGGCCGCTGCACACCGCAGGCGAAGGAAACCGGGTCCCCTTTCACCGCAACGTTAGACAGATCGACCACCAGCAGACGAACAGTTTTCTTTTCCTTCGTTATGATCGAGAGGCGCAGTTGTTTACCGAGGCAATCCACCTGGCGCAGCGTTCCTTCCACGTGATTGGGTGCTTGTGAACCGTCCCACCACGGCACTGCCTTCGCCATAGTGGCGGAATCGAGCGCCGCGCCATTCGCCTTAGCTTCCGCCGCGCGAATCCGCGCGATGGCTTCGGCCTTCACCCGCTCGATATCGCGCTTCTCCTCTTCCTGAAGCCGCTTACGTTCCGCTTCTTCGGCATCGAGGCGTTGCGTCTCAATGTCGAGGCGCGCGCGTATCATCTTCTCGCGGTCTTCGTCGTTGGTTGCGGCTTGTTCGGCGGCGGTCCATGCCTTGGCGGCGGCTGCGAACTGCTGAGCCGCCAGGTAGGCGCGCGCGAGATCCGCTTGATAATCCATGTTCTGAGGCGCTAGTTTTGCCGCGGCCTGTAGCTCCTTGATCTTCTCCGCGCCGGATAGTCGTGCTGCATACTCGTGATGCGCTTCCGCGGAGTTGAGATCGGCTTGCACAGCCTTGGCAAGAGCTTCGCGAGACTTGTCCGGGTCCTTCTCCATGCGCGCATAACGGACCAGGATGGCGGCATTCTGGCTTCCCGCGGCAATGGCCTTGGTTAGATATTCGCCTGCCGCGGCGCTGTCGTTGCGCTGCAATGCGATTAGCGCAAGGCCCTCATAACAGGCGACCAGCCGAACGTTCTTGGCGATCAGTTTCTTATAAATGGCTTCGGACTGGGAAGTCAGCAGGTCGGCCAGTTCAAGGTCCGCCACGTCGGGATCGAGTTGCCGGATATCGAAGTCACGCTGCGCATTCAGGGGCCGGCTCGGGGCATCGGCGGAAGCAAACTGTTTCGCCGCCCAGAAGCGATCGACCGCCGCCTCAATCTCCGCTTTGGTTTTATTGAATGCATTGTGATAGGCAGGGGTATCGGCCGCGCCTTTTTGCAGATTGAACAGCAGTACGCCAGCCCTTCCGGCATACTCGGGATCGGTAGCGAGCAGTGCGATACGTGCCCAATCGCGATCCGGATTGGGCGGCGGTGCCCCCCATTTCACATGCGCCCCGTCGACTTGAAGAGTAGTAAGAAAGCTCTCGAGTCCGCGCTCGAATTCCGGCGGCAAACGTCCGGTATTTCTTTCGATGAACATCCTGGTAAGTTGCCGGATGCTATCGGCTGCGATCAGGCTGACCCGCGGTCATGACGAGATCCCGCCGATCGCGTCCTTCAACCAGGAAGGGCGCCGGTTTTGTTCCGGACTGTGCCGCATCGCGCAGGTCTTTGAAGATCACCAGCCGGACTTTGGGATTGGCCTGCAGGTCATCAATGCCTAACAAGCGGCCCAGAACGAAACGAAGCTGCTCGGCTTCGCCCAGGGTCGCCAGGGATTGACGCTGCGGAGCGTCCGAAAGCAGCTCGATCGGTCCCGACCGGCTCTCATACCAGCGGCTTTGGGCTTCGCAGGAAGCGCCAATCAACACTAGACAAACACCCAATCTCCCCATTACTGTCCAGCTTCGTACGTATAGTACTAAGTATAAAGGAAGTATCGGCGCCTGGTGCATCGGAAAAAAGCGCGTTTGGAAACTGACCGTCTTGGCAGTATAGGGGTGCCGATCTGGGTTTAGCTAAGGCAAGGTACCATGAAGTGGGTGAATATGCATGATGCCAAAAGCCAGCTCTCCCTATTGGTGGCGGAAGCTGCTGAAGGGAAGGAAGTTATTATCGCGAAATCGGGCAAGCCTGTCACCCGGTTGACGGCCTATCAGGCTCCTCCACCCAAGCGGATAGCAGGTTATTGGAAGGGTAAAGTGCGGATGGCGGCGAGCTTCGACAATTATCTGTACCCTTCCGATCTAAGCCCTTCGCTGAAGGATCAATAGCGTGCCGCTCCGGCTGTTGCTCGATACTCACGTTCTCCTTTGGTGGCTAGCGCCGAGGCGCCGGCCATTACCGAGCCGCTTCTCGACTACATCACTAATGATGAGGTCGTGATGATCAGCGCCTCCAGCGTTTGGGAGATCGAAATCAAGAGAACAAGAGACCGGTTGGTAGCTCCGGGCGATATCGACAAAGCCATCGAGTTCAATGGGTTCCGCGAATTACCCATTACCGCCGCACACAGTGTGCTCGCCGGCCAACTCCCATCGCTTTATAAAGACGTTCGATCGTATGCTGATTGCGCAGGCCATTCTCGAAGGGTTGACGCTGGTTACGCGCGACACCATGTTGGTTGAGTACGGTGTTCCTATGATTGCGGTGTGAAACGGGCCCTTCCTGCGCGCCGAAGCGCCTGCCGTTGCAAGAATTCGCGGGTGATGCTTTGCGATTCAAATACCTTCTACTGATTTCGATCATCCCGCCAGGGTACGCCGGAACGCCAAGCTTCATCGGAGCGGCGGCCTGTGGCGCTTGCCATCCGGATGAGTACCGCAGACAATCGTCGAGCGAACATGCCCGATCGCTTTACCTTGCAACCCAGCATCCGTTGGCCGCGGACTTCCTTCCAAAAACTCCGCTCTACCGCGCCCCCGGATACGAGTTTCGTTTTGTCCGCGACCGCCGTGGATTTCTGGTGCGCGTCTCGAATCCCAATACCGCGATTGTGCTCGGGATCGAGTGGGCGTTTGGAGCCGGTGACCAAGCCGTTACTTTCGTCAGCAGGTCGGGCCCGGACACGTATATCGAGGATTACTTCAGCTATTACCCGCAACTTCATGGAATGGGAATCACGCCCGGCCAGGAGCGCCTGCCGGCGCACGACGTCGTCGAAGCGGCCGGCTTTGCGCACCGGGGACTCGACATCATTACATGTTTCGGCTGCCATTCCACCGGGACCGTACGCGGCGCGAACGGAACTGTGACGCCGGAGGAGACCGGAGTACACTGCGAAGCCTGCCACGGTACCGGCAAGCGAGCATCGCGCGAGCAAAGGAGCAACGGCGGTTCGCGACCCGCGGCGAATGACGGCCGTAGAGTTGAATGAATTATGCGCGAAATGCCATCGATCTCCACCCTCCAATCAAGGAGCGATCGATTGGGATGACCCATGGAACGTTCGTTTTCAGCCGGCTTACCTTAGCCGCAGCGCATGTTTTCTGAAGAGCCAGGGCAAGCTCTCCTGCACATCTTGCCACGATCCTCACGATCCACTGCGGCACAATGATCCCGTCTTCTACAACGATGTTTGCAGTTCTTGTCACAAACGCGTTCATGTAAATACCGCAGCCATGACGAACTGCATCGAATGCCACATGCCGCGCGTTTCACCGCGCTCGCCACTTTCATTCGCGAACCATTGGATTGCCGTGTATCGCGACGGAAAGCGGCAGACCGCGCCTTTGGCGGCTCGATGGTCCGGAAGATTTTGAGACGGTGTTCCTATAATCGCGGTGTGAAACGGGCTAACTCAGCCAAGTCCAGCCTCCCGGTGTAGATTGCCATGCCCAAAGCGGCGTGGATACCTGCTTTGTCTAACGCCTCGATATCTTCGATTGTCGTGATGCCGCCGGCGGCAGTAATCTCGTGACCCGTGGCTTCCCGAAGTCTGCGAAACCAGTCCAGGTCAGTGCCCTGCATCATGCCCTCTTTATCGACATAAGTACACAGGAACCCGGAACAGTAGGGTTCGAGCGAGCGAATGACTTCGGCCGCGGTCAGGTTGAGCGACTCTCGCCAGCCCTTGACTGTGATGCGGCCTCCCTTAGAATCGAGCGCCAGAATGATGGGCTCGGAACCGACTGCTTCGATCAGTTCTTCGAGAAAGGGTCTGTTGATGCCATCCGCCGTAAATGCAGCGGTTCCGACGATTACGCGAAAGGCTCCCTGGTCCAACAGTTTGCGAGCACGTTGTGACGGTCCGGACGCCCCCACCGACCCGGCAAGTGGCCCGCGAAGTGACCAGTTCAACCAGTTCATCGTTCTCACCTTGACCGATGGCAGCGTCGAGGTCTATGACCTGGATCTGCGGAAAGGCCGCGAACTTATGCAGCATGGTGAGAGGGTCGTCACCTTCAAGGGCTTTATCGCGGCCTTGAACAAGCTGGACTACTTTGCCGCCCATCAAATCGATGCACGGGATAATCATGCGGGCCTCACGGGAATGCCCGCTTTAGACAATCGCATCTTTAATTCGGCGACGGTGTAGGTTCCGTAATGGAACACCGAAGCCGCGAGGGCCGCATCAGCTTCTCCATCAGTGAGGACGCGAAGAAAGTCTTCCGGCTTTCCCGCCCCGCCGCTAGCGATTACGGGTATCCTGGTGGCGCGGGATACGGCGCGGGTAAGTTCGCAGTCGAAACCCTCTTGCACGCCGTCGGTATCCATGGAGGTCAGCAGGATCTCTCCAGCGCCGAGTTCTTCGCCGCGAGCCGCCCACTGCGACCGCGTCGATGCCTTCATCGTCGCGGCCGCCGCGGGTATAGACGTGCCACTTACCTGCGCCCTTGCGCCGGGCGTCGATGGCCAGGATAACGGCCTGCGCGCCGAACTCGAGACTCAATTCCGTTATCAGTTCGGGACGGCGCACGGCGGCAGTGTTCACCGACACTTTGTCCGCGCCCGACATCAGGATCTTGCGTGCGTCGGCAACGGTGCGGATGCCGCCCCCGACCGCCAGCGGGATGAACACGCGCCGAGCGGTCCGCGCGACTACGTCGGCCATGGTTTCGCGAGCGTCGCTAGAAGCCGTGATATCGAGGAAGACCACTTCGTCGGCTCCCTCGCGGTTGTAGCGATCCGCCAATTCGACCGGATCGCCCGCGTCGCGCAGGTTTACGAAATTGACGCCTTTGACCACGCGGCCGCCAGTAACGTCGAGACAGGGAATGATACGTTTGGCGAGCATTAGAGCTTTAGAAAATTACCCACAATCTTGATGCCCGCCGGTCCGGACTTTTCCGGATGAAACTGCACTCCGAATACGTTGCCGTCGATGCAAGACGGCGGTATAAGGCACGGTGTAAGTACATCGTGCGGCGGTTACACTCGTTTCCGGGACGTAGTAGCTATGCGCGAAATAGAGGTATGGAAATGCACCAACTCCTTCGAGCAGCGGACAGGCGCGAACGGTGGTGATATCGTTCCAACCCATGTGAGGAACGCGCGCATCAAGCGGAAATCTTTTGACCGTACCGGGAAAAAGGCCAAGCCCGTCAACTGTCCGGCGCTTCCTCACTTTTTTCGAAGAGCCCCTGGAGTCCGAGGCAGATGCCGAGGAACGGAACACCGGCTTTGATCCGTTCGCGCAAGGTGTCACGTACGCCGAGTTCGTCAAGCGCGCGCATCATCTGGCCGAAATGTCCGACGCCTGGAAGAATGATTTTGGATGCCTGGCGTAAGCCTTCCGCATCGCGGACCAATTGATAGTCCGCGCCAATTTCGGCGAGAGTGTTTTGGACCGATCGCAGATTCCCTGCGCCGTAATCGAAGATGGCGATCATAGGAGTCCTTTCGTCGATGGGAGTTGGTCCTTGAGGCGCTTATCGGTTGAGACGGCGAACTTCATCGCCCTGGCGAAGCATTTGAAGATTGCTTCGATTTTGTGATGATTCGAGCGGCCGTAGAGGACCTTTGCGTGGAGATTCGCGCCCGCGTGATTGACGAAACCGCCGAAGAAGTCTTCCACGAGTTCGGTTTGCAGATCGCCGACTAACCTTACTTTCACGCGGTCTTTGTAAACCAGTGCCGGGCGTCCGCCGAGGTCGAGCGCGACGACAGCCAGAGTTTCATCCATGGGCAGGACGAAGTAGCCGGCGCGGTTAATCCCCTTCCGGTCGCCTAGCGCTTGCGCGAAGAGCTGTCCGAGAACGATGCCGACATCCTCCACGGTGTGATGCTGATCGACGTCGAGGTCGCCATCGGCATGGAGTTCCAGGTCGAAGCCCCCATGCTTGGTGAACAGCTCCAGCATGTGGTCGAAAAAACGAACTCCCGTCGAGATTTCATAGCGTCCCTTGCCTTCGATGGTGAGCGATCCACCGATGCGGGTCTCCTTGGTGTCGCGCTGGACTCTAGCTTTTCTCATAGAGCCTGCTCCAGATCATTGATATCTTCGATCACAGCGGTTGATCCCTGAGCTTCGAAGAGGGATATGAGTTCCTGCCGGCGGAGGCCGTTACGGGCGGCGATTCCTATGAAAGGCACTCCGGCGGCTTTGGCGCTACGAGCATCGTCGACCGTATCGCCGAGATACCAGACCTGGTTGTGCGGCACCATCTCGCGGATGCGGAGGATGCCTTCGGGATGAGGTTTGGGATGAGTGACGTCATCGACTCCGACCAGCGGACCGAAAGTATCCGGGGCGAACCGCTTAAGGGTCAGCTCGGCTTCCCAGCGCAAGCGTCCCGTGAATACGGCGCAATGGGCGCGTTCGCGAAGTCGTTCGAAGAGGCCGGGACGCGCGATCCACTGTTCGCGGAGTACAAGGCCGTCGGTACCGTTTCCATGAAAGATCTTTTGGAAGTGCTCGACGACCTGCTGGTAATCGACGGCTACGCCTTCGGCTTTGATGAGAGCGTGAGACAGCGCCCAGTCGTCATTCCAGCCGCCCTGATTCTTCCACTCCTGAATCGTTGCACGCTCAATGCGCGTGCCCGTGAAATGATGAACGGTCTGCTGGATCGTCTCACGGTACGATTCGGAAACTTCCACCAGCACGCCATCCATATCGAAAATGAGAAGGTCTTTCACCAGATCTTCTCCAGTTCGTCCAGAAGCTGTTGAGTCTGCGCGCGAGTTCCTACGGTGATGCGCACTGCGCCGGGAATTTCATAGCTGCGGTCGCGAACCAGGATGGCGCAGCCGCGAAGCGCGTCGCGAACTTCGATGGCGCGCGCGCCAAAATGCCCCAGGATGAAATTCGCGGAACTTGGCGTGTAGGGAATGTGGAGCTTTTCGAGGCCGCGAGAAAGCAGTTGGCGAGCTGCCAGAACCTCTGTGACGTACTGATTCACGTACGCGGAGTCCTGAACAGCTTCCGTTGCCGCCAACGCGGCGAGAGAGTTCACGCTGTAAGGCGACTGCGCTTTGTGCAGAAAGGCGACGTTCTGGGCTTGCGAGAAGAGACAGCCAATGCGCATGGCTGCCATTCCGTAGACCTTGGAAAACGTGCGGCTGACGAAGAGATTGGGCGATCGCATTAGGTTACGAATGGCGGTGATGCCGGAGAATTCGAAGTAAGCTTCGTCGATGAGTACCACCGCATGGGCCGCGCGCTCGATCAACCGCTCGATGCAGTTGAGTGAAGTGCCGGTGCCAGTGGGATTGTTGGGGTTGGCGATTAAAACAGCTTTGGTCCGCGGAGTGATGGCGTCCAGCAACTCAGCCATGGGAAATTCGAAGCCTGGCGATCGATAGTCGATTTCGCGAATGTCCGCGCCTGCCAATTCGGCATAGAACCGGTACATGGCATAAGACGGACGGAGAAGCAGAACCTCGTCTCTATCGTCAACGTACGTGTTGATGAGGACCTGTATGGCTTCATCTGTGCCATTAGTCAGGAGGATCTGCGAGGGCTCGACACCGAAGTGCGGGGCCAGTTTCTCGCGAACGCCGGAGTAGCCGGGATAGACGGAGATTAGCGACTCGGTGATGTTGTCGCGGAGGTACTGAGCGATGCGTGGGGAGCAGCCCACGGTGTTCTCGTTGAAATCCATGCGCAGTTTGCCGAAGCGATCTCCAGTGGGAGGAGAGTAGGGGGCCATGCGAAGCACGGCTTCACGGGGGCGGATCGCATAGGTTCAGCCACGGCCGTTACCTCGCAGCCGGATTTCGACGGATCGGGCGTGGGCTTCGAGTCCCTCGGCACGGGCAAGAGTGGTAATGGCGGGCGAGAGATTGCGCAACGCGGTCTTCGTCAATTGTTGTACGGTGATGACCTTGACGAAGTCGGCGACGGAGAGTCCGCCGCGTATGCGCGCCGCGCCGTTGGTGGGCAGAACATGATTCGGGCCGGAGGCGTAATCGCCGGCGGCTTCGGTACTGAATGGGCCAATGAAGATGCTGCCGGCGTGGCGTATTTTCTTAAGCAGCGATTCGTCGTGGATACTGAGATGCTCGGGCGCGAAGGCGTTCGATAACTGGACGGCTTCATCGAGAGACTTCGTGACAATGATCGCGCTGTTGCGCTGGATGGCTTTCGAAGCAACCGGCGATGTGGAAAGCGTTGCGATCTGCGCATCGATATGATGAGCGACTTCCTGGGCGAGCGACTGCGAGGTGGTGAGGAGAATAGCGATCGAGTCCACGTCGTGCTCGGCCTGCGCAAGCATATCGGCGGCGAGGTAACGAGGGTCGCCCTCAGCGGCAATGATCAGAATCTCGGTGGGACCGGCGATGAAATCGATTCCGGTTTCGCCGGCCAGCAGTTTCTTGGCGGCGGCAACATAGATGTTGCCAGGACCGACAATGCGATCCGCTTTGGGAACGGTTTTTGTGCCGAACGCGAAGGCCGCGATCGCGTGTGCGCCACCCATTTGATAAAAATTCGATACATTCAGCAGGTGTGCTGCGCCAAAGACTTCATCGACTGCGCTGGGACAGCAGGCACAGATGTTAGGGACGCCAGCAACTTGCGCTGGCACGACGGTCATTACGAGAGTTGAAGGCAATGGATAACGTCCGCCAGGAATGTAAGCGGCGACGGTGTCGAGGGGGCGGACAATCTGGCCGAGCGAGAGACCGGGTTTGAGCAACTTCTGGTGCTCGCGGGGCATCTGGCGGAGGGCGAACTCGCGCACGTTGGACTCGGCGGTTCCGACGGCGGCGCGAAACGCGGGGGTCAAACGGCCCGCCGCCGCCTCCAGTGCGGCTTTAGGAACAGATACAGACCCGGCTTTGAAGCCGTCGAATTTGCGCGCATATTCGAGAACCGCTCTGTCACCTCGTTTACGGACGGCATCGAGAATTGGCGCAACGATGGCTTCGGCTTCGGTCAAACGGGCTTGGCGGCGCTTCAGGATTTTTCCGGCTTCGGTGGAGGGAAGGATTTTGATCATTGGTCACATTACGATTTTGTTCAACGGGTATTCGACGATGCCTTGCGCTCCGGCTTTTTTCAAACGCGGAATGATGTCGCGAACGGTGGACTCATCGAGGATGGTGTTCACGGCGAGCCACTCCTCATCGCTGAGATGGGAGATGGTGGGACGTTTCAGCGCGGGCAGAACAGTGAGCACATCGGCGAGCTGATCCTTGTGTACGTTCAGCATCATCCCGACTTTGCCAAGCGCGCTGATCGCGCCTTCGAGCAACATCTTGAGGTCTTCGAGTTTGTGCCGCTTCCACTCGTCGTTCCACGACGTCTTGTTGGCAATCAACTGGGTATTCGATTCGAGCAGCGTGTCGATGATCTTGAGTTTATTGGCGCGGAGCGAGGAGCCGGTCTCAGTGACTTCGACGATGGCGTCGGCGAGCACGGGAGGTTTCACTTCGGTTGCGCCCCAACTGAACTCTACTTTGGCCTTGACTCCATGAGACGCGAGATAGCGCCTGGTAGTAGCGACGAGTTCGGTGGCGATAATTTTGCCTTCTAGATCCTTGACGGTTTGGAATCCCGAGGATTCGGGCACGGCCAGGACCCAACGCACTTTTCCGAAACTCTGTTTAGCGTAGATTAGATCGGCGACAGGCTCGACGTCGGCCTCACCCTCTTCGATCCAGTCCCGGCCAGTGAGTCCCGCGTCAAGTATGCCATCTTCGACGTAACGGGCCATCTCCTGGGCGCGGATGAGCATGCACTCGATTTCGGGGTCGTCGATGGACGGGAAATAAGAACGGCTGCTCGTTGTAATGTTGTAGCCAGCGCGGCGGAAGAGGTCAATGGTGGCGTTCTCCAGGCTGCCTTTGGGAATGCCGAGCTTGAGCTTCATTTCCGGTTCCCGTATACGGCGTTGGGATCGTAGGTGCGTTGGTCAACCTCCACCCAGCCGCCGTCCTTCGATTGCCGATAGAAGCACGATTCGTACCCGTTGTGGCAGACGCCTGGACCCTGCGCTTCGACGCGGACCAGAACAGCATCCCGGTCGCAATCGGTGGCGATGCTTTTTACCACGAGACGATGGCCGGAGCTCTCGCCCTTGAGCCACAGCTTCTTGCGCGAGCGGCTATAGAACGTAGCATAGCCGGTTTCGACGGTTTTCTCGAACGCTTCCCGATTCATGAAGCCGACCATGAGAACGCGGCCCGAGGTGTTGTCCTGAATGACGGCGGTAATGAGGCCGTCGCTTTTTGCGAAGTCTAGATCCAAGCTCACAAGCAATAAAAAAGCCCGTCAGGCGAAATACCCGCGGGCGTCCTTTCTGAAAAGTGCAATGACAGTTAGAGAAGCGCCCGGCGTTGCGCACCAATATCGTGCGTCGAATGGTGATGATGACGGGTGCCAGTCATGTAGAAATCGTAAGTATAGCATACGGTGAAGCCATATCCATCTCGAACTTCATGTGTTGCTCGGTCCAGCGGATCGCTGAGCGTTGACGCGATTCGCTGCACGTTGTTTCTCAGAGAGAATACACGTAGGGTCTCCTGATTCCTTGATAGCAGACGCGGTGAGCGGGTTTCATGGAGGCTCTCCGTAAGTTGTTGAAGGGCCAGAGAAGAAAAAGGTGAAGGTGTTGAACTGTTAAACCGGCTAATCGATTGAAGGCAGGACTTTGCTATTGCCGCCGTGAAACCGATTAACTGAACGTACTTTAATCCAGGCTTTAGTATTACCCTGAATGTGCGAAGTTGAACATCCAACGGGTGCCAAACCGGTCCGTTAACCTCCCATAACGAGCGCCCCAGAATGTATCCTGCAGCGGCATAGTGACGGTGCCTCCATCGCCCAGCGCGGCGAATAGTCTTTCAATCTCCTCAAGACTTTCGCAATGTATCATCACCGCGCAATCGTCGCCTTGCCTGAAAGGCTCGCCCTTCATACTATCCGCGGCCATCAGGAGCGTTCGCGACTCCTTCGTCAGGGTCGAATGTATGATCCGGTCTCCAGCGTTCTTCGGAGCGTGCTTGGGCACCCAAGGCAAATCGACGGGCACCGCGGAGTACGGCAGTACATAGAGTTCAGCTCCGAAACATTCCCGATAAAATTCCATCGCTTCGCGGCAATTACCGTCGAAGCCCAAAAAAGTGACGATCTCTTTCATCGCGTACCCGCCAATTATAGAATGCAACGGTACCCGGAGCACGGGGAGGAGTTCGAGGCAGGCGCGATGATTGCTATGTGGCGACCAACAGTTGTGACGACCAACCAGTTTGACCCAACACGTCGAAGAGGATAAGATGGCATCTACGAAGGAGAATCCGTATGCCTTTACAAGTCTGCATGGGAGCCATGATGCAGTGTAGTTTCGGCATGGCGCCCAGTTCACTGGTAGTGCTGCCGAAGAACAAAGTCTTCACCAACATGATGCCGGATGCCAACATCATGGACCATATTCCAATGACGAATATCATGCCATTCGGAATGTGTCAGTCGCCGTCGAATCCAACCGTTGCCGCCGCTACGGCAGCCGCGCTCGGTGTTCTCACGCCCATGCCCTGCATTCCGAATACGCCCGCCCCCTGGGTCACCGGCGGACCGACAGTGAAGCTTGCTTTCTTCCCCACACTCGACAACGTCTCGACCCTGAATTGTATTTGGGGCGGCGTGATTCAATTCACTAATGCCGGAGAAACCACCGTCAACGTCCCGTAATCCTAACTCGCCTTCCGCCGATCCTTCACTTCTCCCGTTTCCCACTTCGTGATCACGTCGTCATATTCGGCAATCTGCGCAGGCGACAGCGTCACCAGACTCTTGTCGAAATCCTCAGCCGTCTCGATCATGTTGTTAGGTGCAGCGCCGCGAGGCGTGCACACCACGCATCGTCCATATGACGCGCCGCGGCCTTGCAATGCGCCTGCGCGTCCGCAAGCGGAATCGCCACTGTCCGCTTGATCACTGTAGCTCCATCGGTCACCAGAAACTGCACGTCTACCGTGTCGGCATGGCGGATCGAGATCGCGGTCTGCAGCCATTTGAACATCACGTGGTACGTGCGGCCAAACGGGTCCGGCCCGGCCTCGAACTCTCGGAAATTATCCATTCCGGTTATTTTACCCTGGTAGCCGGACCCGATTCTTCGCGGTGGCGCGTCCCCGGTGATGGTAGTTTCGATAGGGAAGGATATATTTAAATCGCTCATGAGTGCATATCGAAAAGGAGCTGGCCGTCGCGCAGGAACTCGCGCGCAAGGCCGGCGATTTCGCGCTGCAGTATCGCAAGGGAGAAATCGAGATTGAGAACAAGGCCGATGAGTCGCCCGTAACCGTGGCCGACAAGGAAGGCGAGAAGATCATCGTCGCCGGGCTGCAGGAGTCATTCCCGGAGGACGGCCTTCTGGGCGAAGAAGGCGCGGTGAAGGATACGGCCAACCACCGCAAGTGGATCATCGATCCGATCGACGGCACACGCGACTTCATCCGCAATACTCGCGCCTGGTCGGTGCTGATCGGCCTCGAAGAAAACGGGCGCCTGTGTCGCCGGCGTTGCCTACTTTCCGGCGACCGCCGAGATGTACTACGCTTCGAAAGGCGGCGGCGCGTGGTGCAACGGAGAGCGTCTTAGCGTCAGCATAACGTGCAGAAGCCCTCCGAAGCATTGCTGTGCGTGAACGGACTCAGCTTCATGCATCGCTTTCCGTTCGCCAAGAACCTGCTCGAATTTTCTCCGCGTTTTGGACCGTGCGCAGCATGGGCGGCTGCCTGGACGCCATGCTGGTCGCCAGCGGCAAAGCCGATGCCTGGATCGAAGCCCAAGCCAAGCCGTGGGATCTCGCGCCGCTGAAAATCATCGCCGAGGAAGCCGGCGCGGTAACGTTCGATTTCGCGGGCAAAGACACCATCTACGGCGGCAATTTCGTGATCACGGTTCCGGCCCTCGCCGACGAACTGCGCCGTTTTGTCGGTCGTGCCGGGGGTGTCGTAATGCAGGTTGCAGAACTCACCGGAGTTACGCCATTTCGAACTTGTCGAGCGTCCCCTTACCGATCCCGGACCAGGCGAACTGCAGGTCCGCGTCTCCGCTATCGGGATCTGCGGATCGGACATGCATGCCTATTCGGAAGGCGGCATTGGTGAGAGTCCGTGTCACTATCCCATGGTCATCGGCCACGAACCTTCGGGCGTGGTCGTAAAGACTGGCGCGGGCGTCACCGGAATCTCGCCGGGCGATCGCGGCGCGCTGGAACCTGCACTGTACTGCTATCACTGCGAATTCTGCCGCCGCGGACGGCACAATCATCTGCGCTACACCTGCGCTTCATGAGTTCCGGAAGCGAGCCCGGCTACTTTCCGCGAATACGTCAATATCCCGGTCGCCGAACTTCCTGCCGATCCCCGCGGACATGAGCCTGGAGCAGGCCGCGCTGGTCGAGCCGATGTCCATCGCGCTGCACTCCATGGTGTTCGCGCAAGTCAAGCTGGGCGAGACGGCGGTCGTGTTTGGCGCAGGACCGATCGGCCTGCTGACCATCGCGGTACTGAAGCTCTCGGGAGCAGGACGGATCTGGGCGGTCGAGCCCGTCGCTCATCGCCGTGAACTGGCGAAGCTAATGGGCGCGGATGCAGTCATCGATCCCGCCGCCGTCGGATCCCGCCGCCGAGGTGATGCGGGACACCGGCAACCGCGGCGCCGATCTCGCCATCGATTGCGCCAGCAAGCCCGGAATGATCAATCAGTGCGTGCGCGCGCGTTGCGACTGGCGGCCGCGTGGTATTGACCGGCATCCCGGCCGAGACCCAGATCGCAATCAACATCCACCAGTTCCGCAATAAGGAGGTCGCCATCTTCAACGTGCGGCGCTCCAATCATGAGGGCAGCCAGGGCGTCGAATTGCTCCGCGACCACCCCAAGCTCTTCGCGCCGGTAGTCACCCATAACCGCCCGCTCGACAAGATCAACGAAGCCTTTGCGCTGAATG
This sequence comes from Terriglobia bacterium, assembly GCA_963767545.1. GTDB lineage: Bacteria > Acidobacteriota > Terriglobia > Bryobacterales > Bryobacteraceae > CAVVFX01. Next base: position 150,267 of record CAVYEV010000047.1, on the reverse strand, counting down.
AAAAGTACGAAGACGGCGTCGGCAAACTGCTGCTAAGACCGTAGCGCAGATGCAAGGTCTTCCGGCCATTGAACAAGCGCTTTTGGAACGGACCTGATCCGCGCTGCGACGCAATACATACGTGCATTTTCGTCTGCCGCGAGCAACCGAATGACCATACTTAGCATCTACTAGGTAGAGGTTTATAAGATCATGCGGTCAAGGATGAGTGCAGTTCCCGGCTTTTTCCTGGCTGCGCTGTTATCCAGCCCCGCCTGGGGCTCTATACCCCCGCAACCCGGAACAGTCAATTACGTTGAGGGGCAGGCTGCGATAGGCGGGCAGCCATTGAGCGAGAAGGCGGTAGGTTCCGAGCGGTTAGAGGCAGGCCAGACGCTCTCGACCCAGAACGGCAGGGCGGAGATTCTGCTGACGCCGGGTATATTTCTGCGCGTGGGCGATCATAGCGTCATTCAAATGAACTCGCCTGGTTTAGCCGATACTATCACGACCCTTCAAAAGGGCCGGGCTATGGTGGAAGTGGCGGAAATTCGGCCCGAAAACAACGTTCGCATTACGGAGGATGGCGCAAGTGTGAAATTGCAGAAGCCGGGCCTGTACGACTTCGATGCGGATCATGGACTGGTCCGCGTGTACGACGGAAAGGCTGACGTTCAGGCGGCCGGACGAGACATTGAAGTTAAGGGCGGGCACCAACTGGATCTCGATGCCGCCGGGAAACTGAAGGCACACGGATTCGACAAGAAGGCTTACGAAGGGGACGATTTCTACAGGTGGGCGCGGCTGCGCTCTTCGTATCTTGCCGAGGCCAATGTGGATGCGGCGCGGACGTATGCGGGAGGAAGCGGATGGGCGCCTGGCGTCTGGAACGGCGCGGGCTGGTATTGGAACCCGGGTATACCGCTTACACGTTCATCCCGGGAGAGGGAGTTTTTTATGACCCCTTCGGATGGGGCTTCTATTCTCCATGGGCAGTCTGGGGCGCTCCGTATTACGGCTTTGGCTACTATGGCTATGTGGGCGGACGGGGGTTTCACCACTTCGGCGCCGGGTATCGTGCGCCGTACGTCACCAGTGTGAGGGGCGTGCGATCGCAGGGATTCGTGGGTCATGTGAATAGCGTGGGCAACGCAAGACCCGGCGGCCTTAGCGTTGGTCGTAGCACGGGCTTCGCACGCGGCAGCGTAGGCGGATTTCATGGCGGCGGCTTCCACGGTGGTGGTGGCGGACGCCGGTAAGCAGTTGGTTGTCGATCGAGAGGGCGTTGCGGTTTTAAGAAATCGCCGCGCCCTTTTGCGTTTTGATGGACTCCGGAGCTGAAACTTTTCCGCCTTGCGATGCGACAATATTAGATATGCGGGTTCGTCCGGCGCTCGCCGCGGTACTTTTATGTCTGGGATTGCTGGGTTCAATAGCGGCTCAGCAGGCCATTTCCATCGACAAATTGACTGAGTTTCTGCATTCTTCGATCAAGATGAAGATGCCGGATAAGCAGGTGGCCGCGTACGTCGGCAAAATGCGCCTGACCCAGAAGCTGGAAGACCGCGTGATTGAGCAGTTGCAGGGAGATGGGCTGGGTCCGAAGACGGTCGCAGCGCTGCGGCAGATGAGCGCGTCCACCGAGAATCTTCCGGTCGCGATTCTGAAGCCTCCGCCTCCGCCGCCTCCTCCGCCGGAGCCTCCCTCGTACGCCGAGCAAAACAGCATTCTTAACGAGGCGCGCGAGTATGCGTTGAATTACAGTAAGACGCTGCCGGACTTCATTTGCGTGCAGGTGACGCGCCGCTACTACGATCCCAACGGAGCCGAGAATTACCGGCATTACGACACTGTTATGACGAAGGTCTCGTATTTCGAGCAGCATGAAAAGTACGAATTATTATCGGTAAACGATAAGTTCATGACGTCCTCGTATGAATCGATCGGAGGCACGATTTCGAGCGGCGAATTCGGCAGCATGATGAAGGAGATCTTCGACCCGCGTACGGACGCTGAGTTCCATTGGATACGCTGGGCGACGCTGCGAGGCCACCGTGCCCATGTATATGCCTACGTGGTCGATCAGCCGCATTCGCAGTGGAGCATTTACGACCGGTCGGCGAACGATCGCATCTCGCCGGGTTACAGCGGCCTCGTGTTCGTGGATCGGGATACTCACACGGTGATGAGAATTACGTTGAAGGCCGAGGGCATACCCCCAACTTTCCCGATCCAGGAAGCAGACGACCGGCTGGATTACGATACTGCCGATATCAACGGACATCCGTTCATTCTGCCGATGATGGCGCAGGTACATTTGAAAGCCGGGAGGGTAAATCAGAAGAACGACATCGAATTCCACAATTACCGGAAGTTCTCGGCGGATACTACGTTGAAGTTCGACGAGATCCCGGTCGATCCGCTGCCGGACGAGAAGACCAAGGAACAGCCGATCAAGCCGTAGGATCATGACATCCGATCTCCGCATTCGAGCCGTTATCTTCGATTTGGGAAAGGTCCTGATCCCTTTCGACTTCCAGCGTGGATATGATCGCCTGCAGCCTCTGTGCGGGTACGAGTCGGCGGAAGTTCGGCGCCGCATCGCCGCCACCGGTCTGGTTCCGAGGCTCGAAGCCGGCCAGATCGAATCGCGCGATTTCGTGTCCCGTCTGGGTACGGCATTGGGCGTTTCCTTTGAATACGCGCAGTTTTGCGAAATCTGGAGCTCGATTTTTCTGCCCGAAACGCTAGTACCCGAATCGCTCATCACCGGTATCAAGAAGAACTTTCGGCTGGTTCTGCTGTCTAACACCAACCAGATGCATTTCGAGATGCTGGAACGAAGCTACCCGATCCTCAGCCATTTCGAAAATCGCGCACTCTCTCACGAGATTGGCGCTATGAAACCGTCACCGCTGATCTATCGCAAAGCCGTGGAGTTAGCTGGCTGCCGGCCGGAGGAGTGTTTCTTCACCGATGACGTACCGGAGTACGTCGAAGGCGCGCGCAACTTCGGTATCGACGCCGTTCAGTTTCACTCCGTCGAACAGTTGCAGGAAGAACTCGCCCGGCGAAACATCCGCTGGGCTTGAGTTTGCCAGAGAGCATATCCTCCAAACCAAACAATGACATGGCGCGAGTATCATGAGGCCACCAAGCACAGCACTGAATCGCTGCGCCGGAATCAACACGATCTGGAGTGGGCCAATATGCCCGATCCGTTTCGCCACTACGAGGGTGTGCCAGTGCTCGATCTTCCCGCCGAACCGCCCGCTCTTCCGATACCGGCGCTCGAACTCCTGCGCTGCGCGTCTGGCGCGACACCGGCAAGCGACGGCGCAATGTTCCTGTCGCAGCTCCTCTTCAACTCCGCCGCCATTAGCGCCACAAAGCGCGTCCCTCAGACGGGCTACGAGTACGCTTTGCGAGTCAACCCCTCCTCCGGGAATCTGCATCCCACCGAATTTCATTTCGCCACGCGCGGTCTGAAGCATTGGCCCGACGGCTTATATCACTATCGCCCTTCGTCGCACATGGCGGAACAGCGCGCTCTGGGGATGTCGCCGGGCAACTGGACAGCGCACCTATCGTGTTCGTGCTTACGAGCATTGTCTGGCGTGAAGCGTGGAAGTACCGGGATCGGGCCTATCGATACTGCCTCCATGACATTGGCCATGCCTGGCAGGCTCTGGCTCTCGCGGCCAAAGCTATGGATGCGAAACCGCCGCAAGAGGTCATTTCGAGGACGACGAGGTTGCGCGGTTGTTCGGCATATCGAGCGATGAGTGGCCGATGCTCATCGTCAAGCTCTGGGGAAGTTCGATGCCGATCGGCGAACCCGCCGCCGCACCAATGGTTTGGGCAGGAGGTCAGCCGAACCAACTCTCGGACGTACCGCTAACTTATCCGCTCATCGAGGGTATCCATGCGGCATCGAAGTTTATTACCTTCCGCAATATTCCACTGGCTCAACCTGCATTTATCGGATCGGGCGAGATCCCGCTGCCTGCTCCCGCGCCGTCGACGCGCGCCTTTGGCGAAATCTCGCGCACCCGCAGATCGGCATTGAACTTCACTGGCGCACACTCGATAACCTTCGCCGAACTCTCAGCTCTTCTCGCCGCCACGGCGCAACCGTACCGCTGCGATTTCGCAAGCACGCGATTCGTTCAACTGTACATGTATGTTCATCGGGTGGACGGTTTAGAGCCTGGAGTCTACCGTTACTGGCAGGAAAACGCGAGCTTGGAGCTGATGCAAGCCGGAGACCAGCGCGTGGCCGCCGCCGGCTTGAGCCTTGGACAGTCGCTCGCCGGCAATGCCTGCGTGGCTTTCTCCATGATCGCCGATATCGATCGAGCGGTCGGTTCCCATGGCGACCGGGGCTACCGTTACGTCCATATCGAAGCCGGTAGCATCGGACAGCGTCTCTACATCGCTGCCGAGGCGCTTGGCTTACGCGCAACCGGCATCGGCGCATTCTTCGACGACGAAGTGCACAGTTATCTCAACCTATCGACGCGCGATGGCCAGGTCGTGTATCACTTCGCGGTTGGCAATGCCGTCCCCGACCCGCGCCTCAGCGCATAGAACAGCGAGCAATGCGTCCACGCCGCCCTCGCGAAGTAAAATTTCGCCAGATCCGGACCACGGGCTTCAAAAGGAACTGGCGTTTCCAGATGTTGGCCAGCAGTTCGACCTCGCTGTAGGGCGGGACCCTGTAGACCCGCCCCATCGTGGTTCGCCAGTCGCACTTGCCTCCGCTCCCGTACCGGGACGAGGCGTCCCGAGCGGTCCAGGGTGTTAGCGGCGGGATAAAATAGGGCCATTTCGGGCGGGATAAGCAGACCCAAGGGGCCGGCAAGAGTGCAGTCAGGCACACTACGACGTAGGCCGCTCAGTGAACAAGCAGTCGGCATCCGACCTATTTCTCCCAGAAATGGTCAGCCCATAGGCCGTCCTCCCGCGCCGTCAGCAGGAACAGGAGCATTCGAAGACCATTCGTGTTTGTTGTCCGGTTTGACGGACTCGATGACCAGGTAGAGCTTGTCGGCGCTGTTGACTTTTCCTGAGACGCAGTAGTATTGGCCGTGCCAAATGCGCAGGGATTTGGTGAAGTCGTATAGGCGATAACACCGGCGCGTCGAGTCATCTTTCATCACGAACACAACGCACGAGCGGTATTCGGTCCGCGAGAGCAGAAACAGATGGTTGGCGCTGAAGTTGAACATGGGATGAGGAACGAGGAAGGGAACAGAATGCGGGAGCGAGCGCTCCCGCATCCATGGTCAGCGCCGTTGAGGGGTTACCCGGCGGACTCCTCCGGCCCGGGATATCGCACAGCGCGGCGCATGCTTGTGGCCGGCAAACCTACTGGGCCGGCGGATTGGGATCTTTGCTGTTGAGCTTGCGGACGCTATCGCCGCCCAGCAGAAAAATCTCGGAGTTTTCGACCAGTCGGTCTGCGATGGCCGTCGCGATGGTCGTATTGTAGAGGATGTTGCCCCAGTCGGAGAAAGCTGTCTTGATGGTAATGATGGTTGATCTTTTGTGACCGTGGCGCGCTGAGATAACTTGGTAGAAGAGATTGGAGTTCTGCTGATCCAGCGACAAGTAACCTAGCTCGTCACAAATCAACAAGGTCGGTTCGGTGTAGATCCTGAGCTTGCGCACCAGCGAATGATCCACCTGGGAAGCGATTAGATTATTCAACATGTCAGCGGCAGTGGTAAACAGTACTCGCTGATTGCCCTGACATGCGCGCCAGCCGATGATCTTGGCCAGGTATGTTTTTCCAACACCCGGATTGCCGATAATGATTGCGCAAGCGCCTTTCTGGAGAAAGTCCAGGTCAAGCAATCGCAGAATGCGATTCTTCATCTCCGCGCGGCTCTTGTGATGTTTAAAGTTGAAGCTGTCGATCGAGTGCTGAGCATGCAGGCGTGACAACCGGAAGCGCCGCTCGACCGAGCGGTGGTTGCGCGCTTCCAACTCCATATCGATCAGCGACTCCAAGGATTGAACGAAGCTGAAGTTCTTGACGGCACTGTCAGCGTTGATCTGATCCAGATGGTGGCTCATCGTCGTCAGGCTTAGTTGATTCAGTTTTTGATGTAACGAGATCATGTGACTCCTTTTGAGAACGAAGAATGAAAGCGTCGTATCCGGCCAGTGAGAGCGGATCGGTGGTGAGCGCATTCAATGCCGTATCTTTGAGGCGAAGTGGCGGCTGGAGATCGCGGCGTTGTTGTTGCTGGCGGAGAATGTTGGCGACGTAGTCAGCGCCGAACGCCTGCGCTGCATGGGCTTTGGCGATCGCAGCGGATACCGCCTCGGGACCGTATTCACGGATGAGAGTGAAAAGCTCGCGGACCTGGCGCGTGAGGGATCGATCGGTGTCAGCGAGTTTACGAAGATACTGTTCGCAACGGGTCCGATAAGTGCGATCAGACGCTGTTGCGCGGCGGAACGTTCGGCCGCCGCCATTCGGGCGTACAGTTCTTTCTGAAAACGCTCGGCGCGCCATTTCCGCGGCCACCGATACCGATCCTTCGACGGTGATGCTCTGAGCGAGTTCACCGACGTTGAGCGAGAGTGACACCTTTTCCGTTGCGCCAGGGGCAAGCTTAACTCCAGTCCTGCGGCCTTTTGTGAAGCTAGGCGCTGAAGCCTCGATTGTGTAGGTGCCGGGCGGCAGTCCCGCGAGTGAAAAGCGGCGGTCGGCACCGGTTGCGGTAAGGCGAGGGGTGCCGGTCGACTCGTTTCTTAACGATACCGCGGCGCTTGGGATGGCTTTGCCGGTGACATCCATGACGTTGCCGGCGATCGTCGCACTAGCGCTGCTATCGCCCTGCAGTGCACGCAGTCTGGCCGGTCCTACGGCTAGAAGGAACGCGCAAAAGCCTAGGGCGAGCACACCACGGTGCCGGTTCAAAACAATCTTCATCGAACAACTCCTGGCGAGAAATTTAAATGGATTTCAAAATCATAGCGGCAGTGCGTTACGCCTTCATGACGGAATGGTTACGAAGGGATGTGCGTATTTCAGGATGTCGTCGTTTAGTTATTGCGATACTGGAAACTTGGCGCGGCAAATTCGACCCTTTATCATTTATCTACTCTTCGCCCCGGCCCTGTTAGCTCAGACTGCCTCTCTTAACGGCAGGGTCAGCGATGAGTCTGGCGCGATCGTGCAGTCGGCGGTCGTCATGCTGTCGGACGCCAAAGGCGTGCAGTCCACGACATCACGCGCCGACGGCGCATATTCGTTCGCCAGGATAGCGCCGGGCGAGTACTCGATTACCGCGTCCGCCCCGCACCTCGCGATTCCCACGCCGATCAAGCTCTCACTACGTTCCGGCACGAACAGCCTCGATCTTCAGTTGAAAGTCACCTCAGCCACGCAACAGATGACCGTACAGGAAAATGCCGGACCCGCGTTAAGCACCGAGGCATCGAACAACGCCAGCGCAACAGTCATTCGAGGTGAAGATCTGCAGGCGCTTTCCGACGATCCCGAAGATCTCGCGGCGGACCTTCAGGCTCTCGCGGGACCGGCGGCCGGACCCAACGGCGGATCTATCTTCGTCGACGGTTTCAGCGGCGGACAACTTCCGCCCAAGGAATCGATTCGCGAGATCCGCATCAATCAGAATCCGTTCTCGCCCGAGTACGATAAGCTCGGCTACGGCAGAATCGAAATCTTCACCAAGCCCGGCAGCGATCAGTTTCACGGAACTGTCGGCTACAACCTCGGGCTCAAAGCGTGGAACGGGCGTAATCCTTACGCGGCACAGAAGGCGCCGTTCCTGCTTCAGGAATTCGAAAACAGCTTCAGCGGCCCATTAAACAAGCGTACTTCCTTCACGCTCGATGTGGAACGCCATATGGTGAACAACGGCTCCGTCACCAACGGAGTCATTCTCGATCCGCAATCGCTTGCGCCGAAGCCTTTCACCAGCGTTCTGACTGCGCCGCAGCGCCGCTGGCTGCTCGGCCCGCACGTCGACTACCGGCTGAACGACAACAATACGCTGACGCTCCGCTATCTTTTCACGAAAGCGGGACATTGAGGATTCCGGCATCGGCGGCTTCGACCTCATCTCTCGCGGATACCATCTGCAATGGATGTACAACACGTTTCAAGTAGCCGAAACGCAGTATTCACGGAACGAGCGTGAACGAGACGCGATTTCAATACTACCGGACGAGCAACCAGACTACCCCGAACACGATCGCGCCAGAGGTCCAGGTATCGGGATCGTTCAACGGCGGCGGGGCGACCGCGAGCGGGCACGATGCGCAGAACAGCTTTGAGCTGCAGAACAACACTTCGATTCTGCACGGGAATCATTCGTGGCGTTACGGCGTGCGGCTCCGCGGTCAGACGGACGATAGCTTTGCGCCGTTGAATTACAACGGAACGTTCACGTTCAGCGGCGGGCTCGCGCCGGAACTTGGGGCCGATAATCAACCGGTACTGAACAGCTTCGGTCAGCCGGTGCTCGTTCAGATTTCATCGCTCGAACAGTACCGGCGCACGCTTCTGTTTCAACAGATGGGATTGTCGCCGGCGGCGATTCGCGCGCTGGGCGGGGGGCATCGCAGTTCACCCAGAACGCTGGGAATCCCGACACTTCAGTACACCAGATGGACGCCGCCATTTTTGCCGGCGACGATTGGCGGCTTCGGCCCAATTTCACATTGAATCTGGGGCTGCGCTATGAGGTCCAGACCAATATTGGCGATCATAGCGACATCGCGCCACGCGTAGCTTTTGCCTGGGCGCCGGGCGCTACCAGGAATCGCACCGCTAAAACCGTGATCCGCGGCGGGTTCGGGATGTTCTACGATCGCTTCGCGTTGGCGAACACACTTGCCGCTATGCGCTACAACGGCGTCGTTCAGCAACAGTATGTAATTACGAATCCCGACACTTACCCCAATCCGCCGTCGTCTCTTTCGAACGGTCTTTCGAACGGTCTTGCGACCGGAAGCGCGCGTTCTTCACAGTCGATTCAGGAAGTCGACGCGCATCTTCGCGCGCCGTACATCATGCAATCGGCTGCCACGCTGGAGCGGCAGTTACCGAAGAACGTCACGCTGGCGCTCACCTATACCAATTCACATGGCGTTCACACCCTGCGCTCACAGGACATCAATGCGCCGCTGCCAGGCACTTATAGCCCATCCAATCCCAATACTGGGACCTTCCGTTACGGAGACAACGGACCGATCTTTCTAATGACTTCCGCCGGTCTTTACAACCAGAATCAGATGATTCTCAATGTGAACTCCAAGATTTCGCCGGGCCTCTCGCTATTCGGCTTCTATGTTCTTAACAGCGCGAAGAGCAACACCGATGGGTTGAACACCACTCCGGCTAATCCTTACAACTATTCGGGCGAGTACGGACCCGCATCTACCGACATCCGTCATCGATTCATCGTCGCCGGAACGATCGTCACGCGTTGGTTTCGCTTGAATCCTTATCTGACAATGCAAAGCGGCGCGCCGTTCAATATTACCGCCGGGCAGGATCTCTATGGAACTACGCTTTTCAATGCGCGGCCAGGCATCACCACCGATACGAGCCGCCCGGGTGTGATTGCAACGCATTATGGACTGCTCGATCCGAATCCCGCAGCCGGTGAAGAATTGCTGGCGAGAAACGCCGGACGCGGCCCGTGGATCGCCGCGATGAATCTCCGGATCAATCGCTTATGGGGCTTCGGACCCGAGCGCGCATCGGGCGCAGGCGTAGTCTCTTCACGCGGCGGCGGTCAATCCACCGGACCGATGCTTGCGGCTCCTCAGGGAACACGCGGTCTCTTTTCTCAGCCTCCGAACACGCACAGGTACACCTTAGGCATAGGAATGTCGATCCGCAATATTACTAATCACACCAATCCGGGGCCTATTACCGGTAACATTGCGTCTCCGCTTTTCGGCCGCGCGAATCAGACGTATGGGCAGATCAATGGCGAAGGCTTTTCGGAAAACGCCAGTAACCGGCGGCTCGAACTCCAGATCAAATTTATATTCTGATCTCCGGTGTACTTGCTAATTCGCCTCACGGCTTACCGGCACAGGAACCTCGCGCCGATCCGCATGAATCGGTAACCGCATCACAAACCGCGCGCCGCGTCCATTGGCCGGATCCTCGATCCACAGGTCGCCCCCATGGTCGAGCACCGTCTGCCGCGCGAACGAAAGCCCCAGTCCCAGCCCATTCTTCTTGCCAAAACTGACGAACGGCTGAAAGAGAGCTTCACGTATTTCCGGCGATACGCCAGAGCCTGTATCCTGCACGGTGACGACGGCGGCGCCAGCCTCCTGCTTCGCGCCAATCTCCAATGTGCCGCCGCCGGGCATTGCTTCGAGCGCATTGCCGATCAGATTGAGGAACACGCGTTCCATCCGGAACCGCTGCATCGGAATCTCCAGATTGTCGTCGATCTCTATGTGCACTGTCACCGCATGCGACTCTTCGATCGCGGAGTGAGTTTCATTTGCCGCCAGAACGATATCTCGCAGGCGGCACATCTCGAAATCCTGAGTCTTGCCCGCCGCCACACCAACCAGATCCTGCAACAGTTCCTGAATCGCGCAAGAGGAGCGATAAATGTTTCTCGCGAGCCGCCGAACCTGCGCTATCGAAAGTTCGCGATCGATCAACATTTCGGCGCCTCCGTAGATTGCCGCCAGTGGATTGCGCAAGTCGTGAACTATCGAGGTCGACAGCCGGCCTATCGTGGTGATACGCTCCTGCCGGATCAACTCCTGGCGCGCGCTGTTCAGCGAAGCGCCCATCGCATTGAACGTTGCGGCGAGACGGCCAATCTCGTCATGGCTCTCCACTTCCACCTGGTGCTTGTAATTGCCGCGACTGAATTCAGCCGCGGCGCGGTCGAGCCGTTCCACGGGTCCTAGAATGTTGCGCGCTAACAGCCAGGTGAGCGCAAGCGCCGCAAATAGCGCGATCAACCAGATCAGCATCACATCGTTGCGCAATCGGCGAATCAGTTGCCGCGCTCCCTCGAAGGAGCGCACTACCCGCAGGTCGCCCACCGCCTGATGTTGAACGTTCGTGAGCGGGTTGATCAGAACCGAATTCTCAGTGGGGCCCAGAGTGACAGTCTGCAAACCCGTATCGCGAGGACGAAAGGCAAGCAGTTGTGCGGTTAAAGTCTCGATCGAGCGTGGACGCGATCACTCTACCATTCGCGGTGAACACGAAATCGCTTCCGCCGGTCGCCTCCTTCAATTGACGGGCCGCGTCCGCGTCGACAGCGTACCCCAGCACCAGCACGTTGATCAACCCCTGTCCCTCGGTGGCATGTACGTAGACCGGCGTTACCGCGATCTGATAAAGACGGCCGCCGTTAATCATGAAGCCGGATGATTGACGTGGAAACTCCGCCGTTGCATCCCGGACTGCGCTCAAATCGCGCCAACCTGCGGCGCGGAACCTGGCCTAGCGCGGCGATGACGTGGCCGTGAGGATCGCATACTACGAAGATTGCGTCATGCCGCGAGATCTTCTGCCACAACTCCCCTGCCGCATCGCGAATGGTTGCGGGATCGCCCGTATTGAAGGCGGAGCGAACATCGGACATGCGGCTGAGAATCAGACTGGTGGTGGCAAGTTGGTCGGCGCGCGATCTCCACAACGATTCGTAAGCCTGGAACGCGGCGCGCGTTTCGTACTCGAGCGTCTGCTCGGTCATACTAACGACATGGCGCTGCACCATCCAGCCCGTTGCGGTGAACAGGACTGTCAGGGCCACGGACGTGGAGAGGAGCAGTTTCGGCAGCAAGGAAACGTTGGACAGTCTCCTCATCGTCAATTCCTCACGCCCGGATACACATCGTTCTCATCCATCGTACGAGGATAGGGCTGGCCGTGCTTATTGCTGTGCGGCACCGAAAGATATCCGGTTTCCGAAATGGCAATCGGCGCAAGGTCCAGCGTCGGCTCGCTGACGGTCACGCGCCTGTCGAGTTCACGCAGCGCGGAATCGGTTGCACGCTCGTGAAAAACGCGCAGTTCATAATCTCCGTAAGGCACGCCGGGGATAGTAAACGTTCCATCACGCCCGCTGACCGCGAAGTAGGGCGTTCTCAAAACGACGATCACTGCGCTCATGGATGCGTGAATATTGCAGAATACGCGGACGATTCCCGGCCTCGTGAAGCGCACGCCTTTCGACGTCTTCGGAGGATACAGACCGAGATCGAAAATCTCGCCATTATAGTTCGAAAATGCGTTGTGAAAAATGGGATCGAGGTTCGGAAAGTCGACGAAGCTTCCTGCCGTAATGGCAAGGATATGGGGCGTGAATGTCTTTCCCTTCTGGAGGATTTTCGCGCGCGTGGGAACCAGAACCGGCGTCCTGTCGAAAGGCATGAGAGAGACGACCACGCCGGAGTAATTGTCTTTCGCTCGAACGGCGGGGTCGCGCGAGTCTTTCAACTCCACGCGGCCATTCACTGTTGCGCCGGCGAGCGGAAGGCCTGCAATCAATACGATCACGCTAGAAAAGATAAGCGAGAGCCAAGTCATAGTGGTTGTTGAGACGAGTGCCGAGAAACATGTACGTCGTCCGAGTTTGCGAGACTTCGAAGCTGGCGAGTACGTTGGGACCCAGCCGATATATGAAGTTAACCGCATTCGCGAGGTTCTTATGAATCGCGCCGGAGGTCAGGTCGCGCGCCTTGTCGTCTTCTTCGCCTCCATAGATGTTGAATGTGAGACGCGGCGTGGCCATGAACGCGAGATCCGCCCAGCCGCCCGGGCGCCGATTGCCACGATTTGACCATCATCGAAGAATGAATACCCCTGGCGCAGTGAACCCAGTCCCGCGACATTGCGGCCGGCGAAAAACATTCCGGTAAGCTTTACTTTCGATATGGGAGCGATCAGCCAGTCCATGGAATAGATATCGCTCGGGACCGATATTCCGTCAACGTGCGAACTACTGAAGTGGAAGCCCGGCGCGATTTCGATCCGCCGTCCCGAGCCGAAATCTTTCCAGAAATTAAAACGGCCTTCATACCCCGGCCGTCCATGTGCCAGGGTATTCGTGTATTGGCTGAATTGTGTGGGTATGGGATTCGAGGTCTCCGACGTCTGGTACAGGCCCACAGCGGCCGTCAATCCCGCTGACTCGCCGAACGAAATGCGCTGTTCAATCCGCGCCTGCGGCTGCCATAACCAGAGATTGCCCGCGCCTGTTAGCGGAGATACGCCCATCTGGGCTATCGAATTCGGTTCGCGCGGCGAGATGATCGGCTTGTCTTGACCGAACGTCAGCGTTGTATTCTTCCATGCCATGTCGAAGGTAGCGACCCGCAGGCGCACTAAGTGATTCAGGGATGCGCTTGATCCGGCGAAAAAGTCCGCGTACACTGTCCCGCCCAATTTGGCGCCCACCCATTCGGGGCCATTGAACTGCAGGCCGATAACACTCTGGCGGAAGCTCGCGCCTGTGCTGGTTAGACCGCTGGCCGGCTGTGCGATCGTCGGATACTGATTGTCGCCGCTATATCGCCCATTCGAAAATGCATTGAACAAAAGTGTACCAGTCAACTTCACTGGCATCTTCTGCGATGCCTCGACCTTCGTCTGTGCCTGCTCCTCGACGCGCTGTTCCAGAACGTTCACGCGTTCTTGAATGGGCGGCTGAACATCCGCCGATGCCGCCGCAGCCCCCGGGACGGCGCCCTGCGCATCCTGGCCCGGCTCCGCCGCCGCGGGCGCCGGCTCGCCTGACGAATTGAGTTGTTCCCGCAACGCGTGAACCTCCTGCAGCAGTGTACGATTCTCGTTTTCAAGCCGGGTCAATCGCTCCAGGATCTCCTTTATCTCGGGCGACATCTGGCAACATGCCGATAAAGGCACGAGCAACAAGATACTAAGTGACCATCGCATTGAGTAACATCTCCACCTTCTGGCGTACTGCGGACGGTGAGTACGGCTTGAGAAAAAAAGCGTCGGCGCCCAAGGACCGCAGCCGATGAGGCGTCGTGGGATCACTGTCGCCGCTGAGAACCAGAATGGGAACCGAACGATGATCCGGGCGCTCGCGAACCCGGCGGATCAGTTCAAACCCGCTCATTTGCGGAAGCTGAAGGTCCGTGATCATTGCGCAAACCGGCGTTTGCAAGATCAGCCTCAAAGCTTCCTCGGCCGAGCGGGCTGCGACGATATCTATATCTGGCAAGCCGTGCAGCGCAAATTCCAGCGTATCGGCGCACTGCTCGGCATCTTCGACGATCAATAGGGTACGGGGCATGACTATTCAAGGTAAAAACCGGTATCCCACCCCGTGCACCGTAACGATGTGACGAGGCGCTATCGGATCGGGCTCCAGTTTCTGCCGCAGACGTACAACGTGAGCATCCACTGTGCGCGTATTGGGAAAGGATTCATATCCCCACACCGAATTCAGAATCATGTCGCGAGTAAGCGCACGATCGGGATTTTGTAGAAAATAAGTTAGTAAGTTATACTCTCCGCGTGTTAACTTTAGCTCCTCGCCGCGGCGTGTAACTATGCGGCGTTTGAGATCGATAACATTGTCGGCGAAACTGATCACCGAATTCGCCTCCGGCGACGCCCGGCGCAGAACCGCGCGAATTCGCGCCAGCAGTTCCCGGACTCCGAACGGCTTCACTACGTAATCGTCCGCGCCGATCTCGAGAAGCAGAACTTTGTCAACCTCTTCGCCAACCGCGCTCAGAATGATAATTGGTGTTTTGATCCCCGCGGCCCGCAAATGGCGGCAAACCTCGACCCCGCTCATGCCCGGCATGCGCAGATCGGCGAGGATGAGGTCGGGCCGCGAGCGCAAAGCTTCGTCATAGCCTTTCTTCCCATCCTCAACCAGAATTGGGCGGAAGCCCTCCTGCTCCAGCATCAGACCGATCGTGTCGCGCAGGCTGTCATCGTCGTCGACGACCAGAATATTTTGCATGTTACGTACGCATTGTAACCAACTGAGCGCGCGGGAAAAAGGCCCTTTCGTAGCCGCGCGGAGCTTTTACAGGAAATTTACAGTATCGCGACAATAGCGTTCTGCTTTTGCCCTAAGCTCAAAAGCAACTGGGCCACACAACTTTACGGAACCGGCTGTTTTTGGCGGTCTCGCTGCGGTGGCTCGCATCGCCCCCGGCCCTCTATATAGTCAGTTCGAACTGGGCCGGTGGGCGCCACATTGCGAATCTATCTCCGATTGTTCGTAATGTAAGTTCCAGGTAAATAGATTGTAAAATGGCCGGCTTAGTGTTCGAACTTACTGTAACTTGCAACTCCTGTTTGTTAGGATCGCTTCCGGAGGACTTACATTGAATAAGTCAAATACTTCCAACAACGTATTAAAGCTCGTTGCCGTGCTTGCCATTTCGGGAGTGATCGCCGCGCCCGCTCACGCGTCGCTCATGGCCACCGCAACGATAACCGCAACCCAGTTGAACGCGACAACATACCATTACGCCGTAAGGCTGAATGATACGGGTACGACGGCGGTGGGCACGTTTTGGTTTTCCTGGATTCCGGGACAGGACTACATGGCCGTATCTCCCACTAACGTCCTCTCGCCAACTCTGTGGAGTTCCATGATTACCAATACCGGCGCCGGCGATGGCTATGCGATCCAATGGGTCGCCGGACCTGGAGGGGCGATGGTGCCTGTAGGTTGACAGCGTAGTTGAAAATGCCCGAGCTGATAACAAGAGCCGAACCATGCATCTTTGCCACAAATCCTGAAAAGTCTCGCCAGGATTAGTGAAAAAATCCTACAGGCGTGCCACTGTTGTTGAAAAAATCCTATGCGGACGCGTTCCGGGCACGAACTGCGTGCTACCTGATATTGGATAAGGCGTCAACCAACGTGGCGCGGACATGCCGGTAAACGCTGCGACTAGGGAGGATCTATCTACCGAGTTCAGAGGCCGCCCAACTTCCGGACGATCTGGCCAGAACCAGCCTCAGTTACTGGTGCACAGTGATCAGGGTTCCCGCCTGCGTTGTCAAGCCGTTGTACGTCGCTATCACCGGCTGGTCACCATCGGCGAGTGAGGACGGCACCACCACGTTGAGCTGAAACTCGCCGGGGGCAACAAGGCCAGCGAACGCCACCGTCGCAGACGCGCCGCCGATTGTGATGGCCGGCAGCGGCGATAGCGTTCCCGATTGCGATATGGACCCACTCACCACCGGCGAGGAGGTTGGGCCGAAGCCATTGGCGTAAATCACGATCGTCTCGCCAGGTTGGGCGGGAGTGGTCAGGCCGGGAAAAAGGCTGGTGGGTCCGATGTAACTTCCGTTGACGTGGGTAGCGGTAATGTAGGGCCCGCCATTGAAGACGAAGAACGATGGAGCTGTCGCCTGCGCTTGCGCCATGAAGGTTGCGCTAACAATCCCATTATTAGTGATCCTTACCGGCACCGATCCGGAGAGGGCAGCAGGAGGGGTAAGAATGTTCACCTGAGTCGGGCTGATGTAGTAAACATAGGCAGGCTGGCCGTTCACCGTAACGCTCACGCCGTCGAGCTGAACGGGCATTTGATTATTCACGAAATCCGAATTCTGCCAGATGCGCGAATCGCCGCTCGGGGCGAGATTGGCACCTTTTATTTCGACCCACGTGTTCGGCGCGATCGTGGGAACGTCGCCTTCCGCATTCGCCACCAGCGTGATCGTCGGGGTAGGGGGAATCGCAGGCGGGCTGATTTTCGCGATGAACCCGTCGTAGTTCCCGGTTATCGAGGATCGGAAAGCGCCCGCGGTTGTCGGCAGGCCAGGTTGGGATGTGTAGCCTGCCACATAGATGTTGCCTTGCGAATCGACATCCACGCCGCTGTTGAATACGCTGCCATTGTTCCTCGGGTCGTAGATCACCGTCGAAAAGTAAATCGTGCTCCCGGTGGGATCGTACATCGTCACGTACACGCCGCCGAAGTTATTAGCGGGTTGCAGCGGATTCACCAGCGGAACTTGGGTGTTGTTACCCGCGGTCCCACTGACATACACATTGCCGTTCGCATCAAGACGGGGAGCGCTGATGGTAATCGACAGCGCTTAGGTCCGGGTGGACGCCACCAATGAATGTGGCCCAAACCAGCCCGCTGCCGGCGGGATTGATCTTCGCGAGGAATGCCCGGTTCTGGCATAAAGTGCTGGGGCACGGGTTTGTGTCGTAGGCCCCCGCGGTCACTGGGAAGTTGTAGGACGCGTTGCCGCTGACATAGGCATTGCCCGCTGCGTCGGCCGCAATGCCGCCGATGCCGTCGCTGTAGGCTCCTTGGGCCGGGTCAGTCCCGCCAAGGTAAGTGGCGTAGGCCAACGCGGCGCCGGAGCTGACTGGCTTGAATTTCGCAACGAACCCCCGGCTAGGAGGTCTTGCAATATTTGGATTCGTGCTCCCGAAATAATGCTGAAACGCACCGGCAGTCACCGGCAGCCGATTGTTTTGCGTGTCCCCGCCAGGTAGAAGTTTCCGGATGCATCCACGGCTACACCGACGCCGTAGCTGGCCCCACGGTTGGTCGTCGTGATATCGGAATAGCCATACAAGCTCGAGTAGAGCAGGTTCGCGCCGGCAGCATCGAACACCGAGATAAACGCAGAACCCACCTGTTGGTTGGTCGGGTTCATCGCTGTTGTTAAAAGCCGATCCCGGCAGCACGGCATTCGCTGTAGTCGGGAAGCAGCTTGGAACGGCGGTGGTGCAATTCGCGACCGAATTTCCCGCGACATAAGCCCGGCCTTGAGAATCGACTGCGACCGCGACGCCCGTCTCATTGAGATGCCCGAGAAAGGTCGAATACACCAAGCTTCCGTTCGGACTGAGTTTGGTCAAGAATGCGCTCTGCGTGTTTGGGCAGCTGGTTCCGAAATCGTTCACATTCCGCAAACCATCTGGTACGCTCCCGCAGTCACCGGAAATTGGGGCGCGGTGGTAAATCCGGTGACGTAGGCGCTACCAGAGCCGTCGACGGCAATGGCGTAAGGTCGAGTCATCGTGTTGTCGTGGAGGACACCCCCGCCAATATAAGTGGAGTAGATCAGCTGCGAGCCTGCCGAGTTCAACTTGGCAACGAAGCCGGTTTGCGCTTGCGTGGTATTCACCGACTGAATGGGTTTTGCACCGGAAAATCAGTGGACTGGGTGTATCCGGTCACGTACACATTTCCCGCTGAATCGACAGCCATACCTTGCGTCGAATTGCCGCGTTAGAGCCCTATAGTGGTGTTGCCAATTTCGTCCACCTTACTCCCACCTAGGTAGGTCAAATAGCTCAGGACCGGATCGATCACCAGCGACCTGCTATGGTCGTACTTGCCCAGCGCGAATTGAACCCGATCGCCGGACAATTTGTAGTTGCCTGCGATCAGTTTCCTTCTTGCCGGCGATGGTTTGATAGACCACCGGCTTGCGGAAAGTGAGCGGAGCGCCATCCGGCGTCAGCACCAGATCTGCCGTCCGGGCCGAGCTGTCGGTCTGGCGCCCGAAAACTCCATCGCGATCTGCTGGGGATCGGCGCCGGGCGCCACGATGAAATCGTATTCGAGTTGCCGCTGCGTTCCGTAATAAACCAGGTCGATTCCCGGATAAATTTGCCGGTAGTTCACCCTGCCGAAGGTGCTCGACACCTCTGGTCCAATGATTGGGATCGTTGCCGATGAAATAGTTCACGGTCCCGGAGAGGGTCTGCGCGCCGCTGATTTCTCGCGCGGGAATTGGCTCCGGCCAGTTTCATGCGCACCACGGCGGGAGATGAAGTCCCCGAGACCGGGCGGAGCTTGAACACGGCGCTGTCCGGGGTTAAGAACAGCGCATACCCGTCGCCCCGCGAAAAAAACTTCACCGCTGGGTCCGTCTGGCCCTGGTTAGCCTCAAAACTCAAGGGCAGACTCATGGAGCTCAGCCTGAGGCTTGTGTTTCGTGGCATTCTGTTCCAAGCCGGATGCGGATTTGGGTAGGGTATCGCTGAAAGCCATGCCGGCAACAGCCACGAACAAACATATCCATTTTGCCCATATTGACCTGATGAGATCGAACCTATACGAACGCTTCATGATAGATCAGCCCCCGCCCTTGTCCCCGCGCGCCGGAGGTCGACAATTTCGTCGGACCATGGCATCGAGTCGATCAATTGTACCCGAGGATGCGGATTGTTGTCGAATGCGCAAACCGGAAGTTGGCCAGCGGGATCTCCGCGAATTACCCCACCCTGAGGGCGAAGGCTTTAGCGATGCTTCACCCGGACTCGTCGCATAGGTTTGCCCAAGGCGGTTTCCCTCGCTTACCGGTGCTCGGCCCAGTGCTGCTTCCGAGCGGCCACGATGCGGCGCTGTGCGTGCTCTCTCAGCATCCTGGGGCTGGGAATCTGAATCTGAGCTGCGACATCCTTACGGAGGACGAATGCGTGTCCCTTCCCTCTGTCCGATAATGGGACCACGAGCAACGGCGTGCCCGATTCTTTCAGGTAGCGCGCAAAAGCACCGCTGTTGAGGCGGAATCGCTTGGCGAGGACCGACGTCGCGACATGGATTTCCGCGAAGCGCTGGACATCCGCGGCCGGCAGCAGCTTCGAAAGGCCGAATCGATACTCGGCGGCGGCGCGCAAAACGTTCTGCTCCACGAGGCCACGAATCTGGCGCACCTTTACTCCCAAGACGGCTGCCGCTTCTCCATAATTGAGGAAGCCTTCTGCGGGCACTTCGATGCCTGGCACCGGGCGATACTTACGGAGCAACTCGGATGGGAAGAGGTATCCGGTGATCCCGGGAAACCGATTGGTGTGGCCGACCGGTACGAGATCGCCAGCGAGAACGGCGCGGATTACGGCCGGAAGTCCGACGTCGCGGCCAAGATAGTTCTTGAGGGCATGTCGAAGTGCGATGAGCGTCCCCGGTTTTGAGTATTCGCATTCCGGCACGTCGTGCGCTTCGAAAGCGTCCTTGATCCTTATGACATCCTCACGAAGGAAGTGATATGCACCGTTGGGAAATTGTTCTCGGACCCCTATTGCGTAACGAATCGCTCCGGCTGCGGCCACCGCCGTAACAGTGGATGTTCTTCAGGCCCAAGGCGCGCTGGGCTTCGGCACGGGGCATGTAGCGCGCGAGTCCCGGCATCACGCGTCGCGATCCATTGATTCAGTGATTCCCGCCGAATCCAGTATTCCGTGCGGCCGCCACACGTTCGCACGATCAGGATATTTCGAATTGGCCCTCGCGACAAGATCCAGAATCCGCCTCCGGCCATGTGCGCCAGCCTCTCCGCCTCGTTCGCTGTCACCCAATGGGAATTCCACCGCACGGCAGCGGAAAAATAACGGTGCTGGCCGCGGATGAGGCCTTTCCAATCTTCGATTGACGAACTGCTCGAAGGCATCGTGAAGGAATCCAAATTCGCTGCGGGGAAGGACACGAAAAAGGTGCCGATAGAAGTTTCCAAAGATCTTGCTGAAATTGAGGGTGGCAGGATTCGCCGACTCCGGGACCATCCGCCGAAGCACTTCGCGCAACGGCCGCGGCCAGTCTCGGAGCAACGCATGACCGCACCACGGCAGATCTCGGTTGCGACGCGAGATCCGTGGCGCGAAAGTGGCGCTGCTTCCGCCGCAGGATACTCCCTTCATTAATGGAGCCGACAAAGAGGACCAGCCTCAACAAAGCGCCAAGCCTCAACCCAAGCAATTCCGGCGGAAAACCGAAATCGGTATCGGCTTCAGCCGTCTGGCCGAGTGTAGCTCCGGCCGCGCGGTAGATTATTGCGTTGATGGCCACCAAGTCAGGATCAGCAGGTTCCGATTGAATTGGCGAAAGTCAAGACCACACCGGCATTTGTGCACGGCTGGACGCTCCCAGGCAACTCTCCGCTTACAGGCGGGGCACTGATTGAGCAAGATGCAACGATGTATCGGGCATGCAACGACAAGCCCGAGATCCCATACGGCCCACCAGATCGGCTGCTCCCGAAGGCAGGCCGGGCACAGGCGTGGGCTTCCGTAATTCAGGTCATCGGCGCTAATGGTTTCGCCATAGAATGATCGCTGCTTGAATCGATTCCGCCGCCTTGACGTGGTGATAACACATCGATCGCCACTCTTCCGGCTCGAGGCGCAACACGTGTAGGAAAGCTGCCTGATCGCTGCATCCTGGTCCAAGCCACTTACGATGCCAGTGCCGGATACCCAAAGTCCGGCGATTTGGGCAAGCGCATTGGGGCTACAATAGCCGTGTTCATGAGCGACGCGACAGAGGTACCCGCGGGGACTCTCGCCAGCAACCGGATCGACGCGGAAAAGCAGCCGGGCCCGGGGTACGATGCTCATGCGTGCAGCTCCAGGCGACACACTGCGATGGCTGCCCGCGGCGCGCGGAACACAGGTTCGTGCGCTCGGCAGGGTCATCGGCGGCGCCTTATCACAATCGAAGCTGTCGATGAACGGATTCGGATCATCGAGACGTTCCGACCACACATGCTCCGCGAAAGACTCCGAGAGGGTGCGTAATGTGATCTGCCGGCGTGGATGGCAACGGGCGATCCGTGCGGCGCCGCGGATGATCTTCATCGTGTAGCCGATCAGGCCGTATGAGGCATAATGCATGCGGAAAGCCATATCGACGTCCGACAGACAGGGCATTCCGTACTCCGGGAGCTGCTCTTGAACCGCGCGGAGGAAGGCCCTGTATGTTGTCCGATCGTCTTTGGCGTCCCAGCGAAAAGCCCCTACGCGCAGCGTCGCGCCAAAGCGGCGCCGGAGTTGTTCATTCTGCTTGAGGACTTCCAAACAACGTTGTAGGCCGAGCACCACGATTGCCAGCCGGGCTTCCTCGACCTGTTCCTTTAGCCAGTCCGCGACGTCGTTTGGGATGTTCGCCTGCCGGACATCCACGAAATGCTGGAACTCATCGAGCGCCAGCAGGCGCACGCGGCACCGCTTCATCAACTCCCGGAGGCGAATGCTCTTGGCCACTGTGTTGCCGCGGGACCATAGCGGATCACCGAGCTGATACAGGAGCGTTTCGGCGAAACTCTTCACCGTTGGCCGGGCTGGCACCTTTGCGACGAGCACCGGCACTTCCAAACCCCACTTGTGGTCAACGCGTGGATGTAGGCTGGCGAAGTACGAAATGATCGTGGTCTTCCCGCTGCCGCTTTCGCCAACGATGGGACAACAGTCCGGTTCGGCCGTGGAGTCATGGCTATCAAAGCATGCCTGGACTCGCGCAACCGCGGTTTTGAATAACGGGTATTTGACCAGTACACGTTCCGACCGCTCCATGGATTCCGTCATTGGCTTTCTTCCATAGCCGCAGTTGAAATCACCGCCGCCGAGAGGCGAGGCAAGTCCAGAGCGGCTTCGAATACCGGCAGGATCTCGTCGTCAGCGAGAGCATCGCGCCTGGCGGACGGCGACTTCGGTGGAGGACCCGGTTCAGCAGGCAGCTTCGGACGTTCCCCGGCATCCTCTGCTGGATGGGGCTGTGTCTCTGGGAGATCTCTGACGTAGGGCCAAAGCAGAAATCCGTGCGTTGGTGGAGCGCGATTTCAATCGCAAGTCGACGCGTGGCCGGAAGCGCCATGCGCGGTTCTTGGAAGATCACACAGTCGGACCTACTTCGACACGCGCCGTGGGGTCGCATGAAGCGACAAAAGTCAGCTTGCTGCGGCGAGGCTCTTTAATCGAATCGTTCATCAATCCTCCAGGCATGCGCAAACGCTTGCATTTTTCCCCGGCTCAGGTAATCCTTGGAGAGGATGTGCATATTCCTTTATCAGGAAGTCTATCGCAGCCCCGATTTGATGTCAACACTAAAAGGATTATGATATCCTTTAAAAGGACAAGCCAAGTGCGCATGCCAGACATCTATGAGCAGATCGGGAAGCAGATTCGGGAACTGAGGACGACGCTCAGGGGACAGGGCATCAGCCAGGAGGAGTTGGCGCAGGCGGTGGAAACCACTGCCAACACTGTCTCCCGCTGGGAGACTGCCACGTACAAACCTTCAATCTCCGATCTGGAGAGGCTGGCTCGTTTCTTTGGAACTCCGATCACCACCTTCTTCCCCCAGCCGGAACCTAAATCTCGAACGAACGCCCTTCTCAGCGCGACGGCGGACCTGGACGACGACAACCTCGAAGAAGTAACTCTTTATGCGCAGTTCAGACGAACTCGTCAGCGGAAGAAGAAGCGGTAGGCCGGCCGGCCGTCTCGATCTCCCGTCCGCAGCGGCACGCAATGTAGGATTGTTTCATTAATCGTGGCGGGTTTTTTCAAGAACTGTGGCAAGAATTTTCAGTAACTCTGTCAACCTGCACTGCCGGTGCCTCGTTATCCGGCTTTGCTTTCGACAGCACGTCCACGCGGGCCAGATCGCGGGGCTATCTCAGCTCTACAGTCATCCCGCCGTAACGACAAGTTTCGTATACATTGGCGCACCGCTTTCCGATGCCGGTTTCAAATTTGCCGCTACAGTTACGCCTGAGCCAAACGGTATATTTCTGACGGCCATAGGGCTGTGTGGCGGCGCATTGGTTCGGCGGGTTGGGCGGAACAAAAACGGCCGCATCTCAGACGCAGACGCAATCCTGTGGGGGGGGCAAGCCCCACAGCTCTACTGCGCCGATTGCTTACGGAAGCTTTGTCGCCTGACGGGACACCATCTGCCAGGCGCGATCCTGCTCAGCCCAAACCTCAGTCACGAACAGATGCGATTCCCCGTTCTGCACATTCTTGAACACCGCTTTATGCGTGATAATCACCGTTCGTCCGTACTGCCGAACCACCACATCCGAGAAATCGATAGCCGTGTACTTGGTCGCGCCCGAGGTCGCGGCATGAATGAATTCCGCCTTGGTCTGTGTGGCGGCACTCGAATGCGTGTAGGAAATGTCGCTCGCCATCAGTTTATCGAGCACCGCGGCATCGCCATGGATCAACGCGTTGACCCACTTCTGTTCAGCCGCCAATACTGCGGCTTTTATTTCCGGCTTCGGTTCGCCCGCGCGTGCGGCCATTGCCGCCATCAAAATACTGAGAGTCAGATTTGTAAGTCGTTTCATCAATCAGCCATGTTGTCACAATCAGGAGGCCCCCGGGTTCACGTGGCGGCGTCGGCTGGATGCACAACCTCAATGCCTGCGTATCGGGAAAATCCAGTTCTATCGAATGTGAGGATGGCCGTGAGGCCATTCACGTTCATGGCGGCGACCAGCCGCGCATCATGCGCGGGCTTCCCGAAGACGCGATATTGAATGACGAGGCTTTCCCATGCGGGATAAATCGCCGGCGTTTCGGGCAAGAGATCGAACATGTTTTTGATCCGGGTCAATTCGATTGCAACGGCGGCCGGTTTTATGCCCAGCCCATTCTGCTCGACAGGCCGCGTGGCGACCACCCACAGCTCTACCAGGTTCTGCGGAACGATGTGAAGATTGCGGCCGCGTGCGGGCAGCGTTTCCAGCGCGAGTGCAACCGTTTCGTACTGAGGATGTCGAATCTGCAAAGTCCGCAAAAGCGTGCTGGTGTCAACGAGCAAGGGAGGCCTGCTCAGTCCGGATAGATGCTTTCCCGGCTCATGGCCTCGTCAGAGAGCACAGGGATATTCGGATCATGACTGTCGGCCCATTCCCGGAATTGCCGGGCCCATTCCCTCGGATCGGTTCTCTGCAAGTGGGCAATCGAAACGGGCTGAATTTGCCGCTCGGCGACGTCGAGCATCCACTGCTCGAGACTTAGACCGCGGGCCTGCGCCTGGGCCTTGAACGCGGCTTCCTTTTCAGGCGGCAGATTAAGTGTGACTGTCATAATTGCGAACCTACGCCTCCAGGGTAACGCAATCACTCTCGCGACGCGCCTCTTGGTCCGGCGCTTCCGGTAATCCGTATCTTCCCCCTGACGTAAACTCTCATACAGGATACATTAATGAAAGCCCGAATCGCCTTGATCCTCGCCGTCTGCTGCGTATCGACCGCTCAAGCCGCAACCGCCGACCGCGACAGCGCTCACCGCGCCGAACTGCTGCGGGAAATCGATGGCATGAAAAAGCAGATGCAGGTCATGAACGACATGATCTTCAGTTTTGCGCGAGCTCGGCTTTCAGGAGTTCGAGACGTCGAAATATCTGACCGACATCCTCGAAAAGGAAGGATTTCACGATCGAGCGCGGAATCGCCGGCATCCCAACGGCTTGGATGGCCACCTGGGGATCGGGCAAGCCGGTGATTGCGCTCGGCTCCGATATCGACTGCATTCCGCAGGCGTCCCAGAAACCGGGCGTCGCATGGCACGAACCGCTGATCGAAGGCGCACCGGGTCACGGCGAAGGCCACAACTCGGGACAGGCGGTCAACATTGCGGCGGCGCTGGCCGTCAAGCGCATCATGGAGCGCGAACACATGCCGGGAACCATCCGGATCTGGCCGGGAGTCGCCGAAGAGGACCTCGGAACGCAAGGCCTACTTCGTCCGCGCCGGATACTTCAAGGACGTGGACGCGGCGCTCTTCGCGCACGTCGGCGACAATCTGCAGGTCATGTGGGGCGACGCGCCGCAGAGCGGCCTGATCTCCGTCGAGTACATGTTCAAGGGCGAGAGCGCCCACGCGGCCGGAGCCCCCTGGCGAGGGCGCAGCGCGCTCGACGCGGTGGAACTGATGGATGTTGGCTGGAATTTCCGCCGTGAGCATCTGCGGCTCAGCAGCGATCGCATTACGTGATCACCGACGGCGGCGATCAGCCGAACGTTGTTCCGCCGACCGCCAGCGTCTGGTATTACTTCCGCGAACTCGACTTATCCCCACATCAAGGAGCTCTGGCAAATCGGCGACGACATGGCAAAGGGCGCGGCGCTGATGACCAACACCTCGTTTACCGAGCGGGTCCTCGGATCGGCGTGGCCGGTCCACATGAACAAAGCCGATCGCGGAGGACATGTACGCCAACATCAAGCAGGTCGGCCTGCCAGTTTGGGACGACAAGGATCAGACGCTTGCCAAAGCTTTGCAGCGCGAGATCAAAGCCGAGGAGAAAGGACTCGCGACCAAGCTCGCGCGACCTCCGTGGTCCCCGAACGGGAAGAAGACCGCCGCGGCGGCGGTTCCGACGATATCGGCGATATCTCCTGGGCGTGCCCACCGTAACTCTGAACTATCCTTCGAACATTCCCAACTTACCGGGTCATAACTGGGCAAACGCCATCAGCATGGCCACGCCGATCGCCCACAAAGGCAACCTTGCCGGCGCTAAAGTTCAGGCGCTCACGCTGCTTCGATCTGATGACTAAGCCGCAGTTCGTGCAGCAGGCATGGGACCTACTTCAGCGACGTCCAGACCAAGACCGTGAAGTATCAACCGCTGATTCGGCCGGAGGACAAGCCGGCTATCTGGCTGAACGAGAAAATCATGGCAAATTATCGGGACCGGATGAAGAGCATTGTACTACGATCCATCGAAGTACGACAGTTATCTCGATCAGTTAGGCATCAAATACCCGACGGTGAGGTAATCGTAGAGGCCACTCAACGCGGTTTATCCAATCCGTGGCACCGCGCACGAGGTTCCGACTCCTTGCCCGCACTGCTTCAACACCTTCAAGAATGAGTATTGGTTGCGCCGGCGTGTCCGTTCTGCAAAGTGACGATGAAGCAGCGCCGGACACTTTGATCAACCCTGGTGATCAACCCTGCTGACTGGGCCGCGCTAGCGATCGCGCTATGTATCTGTGGCTAAATTGCCGACTCCCATGTTGAAGCCTTTGGCGTCTGTGCCTGATGGCAGGATCTGCCCCGCGCTGAACTTCATCATCGATACCGGCACAGGGCGCGAATCGCCCGAGGCCGTAGGCGGCACGCTGATCGTGCGAACTGTCGCAGTCCCCGCGGGAATCAGATCGGCAAACGTGCAAATGAAACCTGCAAGCACGCACAGCACCGCAATACATGCTGCCGTGTAACGGACCCGCGATGCGCGAATCGTGCCGAGCGCACCGGCCAGCAAAATGACGGCCACGGCGCCTTCCCAAAGTGAATGCACAAGGGTCCGGCCAATGGCGTTCCCGATTGGCGAGCGTACCAGAGCACCGAGCGTAGCCATGGGTGCAGTCATTATCGCGCCCCCTTCTCAAACCTGTCGAGCAGTCGGCGCAGTTCGGCCAGTTCCGCTTTGCTGGTTTTATAGTTGGAGAGCGCACCCTGCAGCAGGCGCGCCGCCGATCCCTCGAACCCGCGCTGCAACACATCGCCGGCGAGCTGCTTTTGCGTCCATTCACGGGACGAGCGGCCTTATACACGTGCGCGCGCTGCTTCTCCTCGCGCCGCACCAGGCCTTTCTCAGCCATGATCTGCAGCCGTTTGAGCACAGTCGTATATTGCGTCGGCCTTCGCAGCGCAATAATCTTGTGGATCTCACGGACGGTGCAAGCGCCCCGGCTCCAGAGTACCGTCAGAATTTCCAGTTCGGCATCGGTCGGCCTCGGCAGATTCTCCATTTACGAAGAATCTGCTACGACGACCTTCGTATGTCAAGCAAGTTTTTAGAGAGCAGCGATCACTGCGTCGGTGAACTCTTCGGTCCCCGCCTTGCCGCCCACATCGCCGGTCAGCTTCTTCCCTCGGCGTAAACCGCCTCGATCGCCTTCTGCAGCCGCGCCGCCGCTTCGCGCTCGCCCATATGCGCCAGCATCAGCCGCGCCGATTGCATCAGCGCCGTCGGATTCGCTTTTCCCTTCCCCGCAATATCCGGCGCGGTGCCGTGCACCGCTTCGAACACCGCCATGTTGTCGCCCAGATTCGCGCCCGGAACGATTCCCAGGCCGCCCACCAGCCCGGCCGCCAGATCCGAAACGATGTCGCCATAAAGATTCGGCAGCACCAGCACGTCGAACGTTTCCGGCCGCATCACCAGTTGCATGCAGGCGTTGTCGACGATCAGTTCGCCGTATTCGATCTCCGGAAACTCCGCGGCCACTTCGCGGCAGCAGCGCAGAAACAGGCCGTCGCTCATCTTCATGATGTTGGCCTTGTGGATCGCCACCACTTTCGGCGGCCCTCGCGCGCGGCATATTCGAACGCCGCCTTGCGCAATCCGCATCGAAGCCGTCTTCGTGATCACCTTCAGGCTCTCGACCACGTCCGTCACCACTTCGTGCTCGATGCCGGAGTACAGGTCTTCCGTGTTTTCGCGGAAAATCACCAGATCGATCGGCAGATCGGCAAAGCGCGTCTTCAAACCGGGCAGCATCCGCACCGGCCGGAAATTCACGTACAATTCAGCCGCTTGCGCAGCGCCACATTGACGCTCGGGTGCCCGCTTGCGATCGGCGTCGCGACCGGCCCTTTCAATCCGACGCGCGTGCGCTCCAGCGACGCGAAACCGCATCGGGCAGCAACTTGCCGGTTCGCGTTCCGCTTCCGACGCCGGCTTCGACGCGCTCCCACTCGACCGCAACGCCGGTCGCTTTAACGGCGCGAACGGTTGCGTCCGCGACTTCCGGTCCGATCCCGTCGCCGGGGATCAGAGTTATCTGATGAGCCACAGTTTATTATATCGGCGAGGGTCCACGAAAGCCTGGAAGCGCTTATCCGGAAGCCCTACACTTTGCAGACTCATAAGCCTGTTCCAGAGACTTGATCGGATCGGGCGCAATCGGGACGAATTCGTGCGCGAAGTAGCCCTGGATATCCGAGGTCCGCAATTGCCGTGGCAATCGCGCGCCAATTCAATTCCTGCGTATTGTCCAGTTCATGCCGCCCCCGGATTGCCGCCCGTATGGAAATGCCCAAGATACGCGAAGTTATCACGAATCGTCCGGATGATATCGCCTTCCATGATCTGCATGTGGTAGATATCGTAAGCAACTTGACGCGCGGCGAATCGACGCGTTTCACATCCCACGCCCCACGCCGTGTGGTCGCCATATAGTCCTTGTGATTGACCTTGCTGTTCAATAGCTCCAGGTTCACCGTAACGCCCTTCTCCTCGGCGAACTTCTTCACTCGGTTTAACCCCTTCACGCAGTTGTCGAGGCCTTCGCCGTCGGGCATGCCTTTGCGATTGCCACTGAAGCAAATCACGTTCGGAAGCCCATTGCTGGCCACCAACGTGATCAACTCCTGTAAGTCGCCAATCAATTTATCGTGGTTCTCCAGGCGATTGAAGCCGTCGGGAATCTTGCCGTTGCCCTGAACCATGGACGGCACAAGCCCATATTTCTTCACCGTTGGCCAGTCCGGAGCTTGCACCAGATCGATGCCCTTGAGCCCGATGCGCTGGGCAGCCTGGCAGAGATCGTCCAGCGAATATTTGCTATAGGTCCAGCGGCAGACGGACTGTTTGAGTCGCCCTCCGCCGGACGAATCGGCCGCGGAGGCTGGCGTAGTCAAAAGCCCGGAAGCCGCTAGCGAACCGGCGGCGGAATTGCGGATAAGAGAACGGCGCGTTATCATACCGTCTCAAATACTACCGCAATCTCGCTGGCAGGAATGCGTCCGCTCCACCGAGCCCCTCGTATTGTGGGCGGCGGGCCCGGAATCAGCTGAAGCTGAAAACCAATTTCGCTGGGAAAGCATTATGCGCGGAGTCGAAATATCCTGTTTCGCCGAGCCAGACCCAGGTGCATGTCAGTCCGGGACCGTCGGGTGAAGCGGAGACAATCTGATAAATCTGCTCGTCTTCTCTTTCTTCCCTGTCTAGTCACACCCTCTCTAGTCACCTCTTGCCCCACGCCGAAAAACGTGACAAAATTTACATAACTCCCTGTAAGGGCTTCAACCAGGGTTGGAAATTGAGGTAGCTCATGCGAACTTGGCGTATTGCGGCGGCACTCCTATTGTGCGCTCCTATGCTGTTTTCCCAGACGAACAAAGGCGGTATAACGGGAACCGTCTTCGATCCCGCCGGCGCGGTGGTCCCAGGTGCCAGCGTGACGGTCACGAACGTCGGAACGAATCAGTCGATCAGGGTGAAAACCTCCGGTTCAGGAGCTTACACTGTTCCTAGTCTCGACCCGGTGATGTACACCGTATACCGTCGTGGCCGCCGGTTTCAACAAAGAGGAGATCGATAACGTCAAGGTCGACACAGCCAACATCGCCACCGTAGATGTCAAACTGCAAACCGGCGCCACCTCTACTCAGATCACGGTCGAAGCATCCTCCGCCGCTGTCAATACCGAATCGGGGACCACCGGGTAGCACTGTCGACGGAGCGCGAGATTCAGGACGCGCCCTTATTCAACCGCAG
Organism: Terriglobia bacterium; assembly: GCA_963767545.1. Classification (GTDB taxonomy): domain Bacteria; phylum Acidobacteriota; class Terriglobia; order Bryobacterales; family Bryobacteraceae; genus CAVVFX01. The sequence goes on along the minus strand of CAVYEV010000047.1, from coordinate 120,030 downwards.
CGTACTCGATCTTGCGGTCATCCAGCCGAACGTTGCGGGCGATGCCGGTACCGAGAACCCCGCCCTCACCGTACCTCGACCGTCCCGGGCTACAACCTCAGCGTAAACGGAGGACGCCCCGGCTCCACCAGTTTCCTCGCGGACGGAGTCAACAACACCGGCGTCAGTTACAGCCGCACCATGGTCAGTTTCACGCCCGAGACCGTCCAGGAGTTTAGCATCCAGACCAACGCTTATTCGGCGGAATACGGGACATCGGGAGGCGGCATTATCAACACCACGACCAAATCCGGCACGAACCGCCTGACCGGCACCGCGCTCTGGTACAACCGGAATCCCGCATTCGCCGCGGCTCCATTTACGCTCGCCTCGGCAAACCGGCCCATTCCAACTCAGAAAGACAATACCGGCTCCCTTACCGCAGGCGGTCCCGTGTGGATTCCGAAAGTCTATGACGGCCGCAATAAGACCTTCTGGTTTGCGGCATACGAGCCTCACTGGCGGCGCGATCAATTGGCGCAGGATGCCATGCAGCCCACACCGGGCATGCTGAAAGGCGACTTCAGCGGACTTGTCAATACGACCAACGGACTCGCGCCACTCAGTATTGCCCAACAGTACAACGTGCAGTACACTCCGCTCACGATTTACAACCAGTTCAACGTTGTGAACGGGACTCAGTTCACTCAGGCCGGGCGCTTCCAGCGCAGGCTCTTACGCGCCTTTCCCGAATAACGTAATCCCCACGACTCTGCTTGATTCGACTTTCACCAAAGCGGTGAAGTACATTCCGCCGAGCAGTTCCTATTACATCGGTTCGAACGGAAGCCTGTACAATCTTTCGAATCCGCGCCTTTTATCGATCGACGATACGCGCTACACGCTGAAGATCGATCAAAATTTCAATTCCAATCATCGTCTGAGCGGCCGCTATACTTCAACGCCGATCTCAAGACTCAGCTCGCGCCGTCCGACCCGACCTCCGTCGGCGGCGAATACAGCTATGCGAAGCAGGCGATGGTCGATCACACCTGGATCCTTTCGCCGACAATGATTAACGACTTCCGCCTTAATTACACGCGCGGCAAGTTCAGCAGCACAGTCGCGCCGCAGTGGGATCCATTCGGCGGCGGCGCGAACCTCAATACGGAACTCGGGCTGCCCTCCATACTCAAGGCCGGCCTTCCCGCGCTTCCCTATATAGGAGGCCAGGGCTCAACCAACAATAACGATGTCGAAGAGCGGTATGACATCTCCGATACCATGCGCATCACGCGCGGCAACATGAATTGGGCGATCGGCTTCGATGTGAATCGCGCCATCCAGAACGTGGTGCCGCTCTATGCCGCGTATGGCGGCGTCTATACTTCAGCGGAAATCAGACCAATTCGAACGGAATCGGCACGGGCACCGGTGGCAATAGCTTCGCCAGTTTCGCGCTCGGAGTACCGGCCGCGGGAAACGCAATAACCTTCCGCAACGCGCTGATTTCCTACTACTATCGATGGAACTCGGGTTCCGGATTCTTACAGAACGATTGGAAAGTTCGTCCCAACCTGACGCTCAACCTCGGTCTCCGTTACTCACTCCAGCTTCCGCGTACCGAGAAATATGATCATCAGGGCGCGTTCCTGCCCGACATGGCGCAATCGTTTCCACTCTCAACGCCACTGACACTACAGAACGGCCAAACGATTACTTCGGTTTCGGTTCCGCCATTCGCTTTCGTGGGTAGAGGCGGACGCTCTTCGTATCTCTATTCCCCCGACTACACGGATTTCGAACCCCGCGCCGCCTTCGCATGGAGTCCTGAGTTTCTGAAGGCGCATCGTGTCACAATCCGCGGCGGCTACGGACTCTCCCACGCTCCCATCACGGGTTTTGTCCGCTTGCCCGGACCCGACTTCAGCGGAACGTCCAATGCTTACGGACTCACGACCGGCCAAGTCGATCCCAATTACGTCATGCGGCTCGGCGAGAATGGTCCCGCACTCAACGTCCTCACGCCTGACCAGGCCATCTTCGGACTGACCGGCGTGCCGTCTAACGGATTGATCTACAACGGGAGCCTGTACTATCAGCAGAACTCTGGCGGGTACGCGGTCTCCTCGAATGTCCATACGCCGTACGTCCAGAACTGGAATTTCACCATTTCCTGGCAGGCGGACCGTAGCACCACGGTCGAACTGAGCTATCAAGGAGCGAAGGGCACTCACCTGTTCATGCCGAGAGAGAATATCGATCCCAAAAGCGTTCCGCTGCTCAACGCTCTCGACGCTCAGAACATAAGCACAACGGGCACTATCAACGATCCTCTTGGCCGCATCAATCCCACCACCGGAAAGTTTTCACCGTCCAGAACGGGACGCTTGCCAGTCCTTACCTCGGCTTCACTTCGCTTACCGAACTCTACGACGCTTCCGCCAACAGCATTCGCCATGCCGCTTACATCAGCGTGGTGCATCGCGCCCGCGGCGGTCTAACGTTTACGTCCAACTACACCTTCGGCAAGTCCATCGACGATGCCTCGGATGCGGGCACCGAGAAGAATGTCGCCACTGTCGGACGCGTGGACGGTCAGGTGGCTCTCGGCGGGACGCGCAAGCTCGATCGCTCCGTTTCGCTCTTCGATCAGAAACATGTGGTGGCGGGTAGCGCCATCTATGACCTGCCGTTTGGCCCCGGGCGCAAATATTTAAGTCACGCCTGGTATCCGGTCCAGTTCATCACCGGCGGATGGACGCTTTCGAGCATTGTGCGCCTGACTAGCGGCGTTCCCGCGACCGTCACACTTGGCGATGCTAACCAGCTTGGGGATCTGACCCACACCGCGCGGCCCAGCATCGCGCCGGGCGTACCTCTCGTCAATCCGCTTTACAGTTCGTCGTGCCCGCTCGGCAATGGCTGTCAGCCGTATCTCAATCCATCGGCGTTCATTCATCCGGATATCGGGCAACTCGGCAACGCTCCGCGTTCGCTCGACGGTGCACGCGGCCCGTGGAACCAATACTACGATCAGTCCATTCAGAAGAATTGGAATATCGGTGAGGGAAAGCGCAAAGTGCAGTTTCGCGTCGATCTTTTGAATGCGTTCAATCATCCAAACTTCCGCGTCCTGCCTAACAACGCGGGCAATACGGATATCTGGACCAATACCCTCAGTACAACCAATATTTCGAACGCGGAATACGATGCCTGGGCAGGTCCGAACGGCCAGCCGTTGTCGTCCACACCTGGCGGACAGGCTCTGTTGACTCAGGTCAACAACAATTTAAGTTCGGTCAAGACGAATGGGGCGCTGCCCGTCAACTTCTACACGGTTCAGCTTCCCGCGAACTTCTGGGGCACTCCGGCGAGCTCTTTCGATATACGCAACCTGAGCGGTCTCAAGCTCTACCGCTTGCGTACGTCGAACTTTAATACTGGCTTCGGAGATCTGTACAATTTCGGTCTGCCGCGCTATATCCAATTCGGCCTTAAGCTCTACTTCTGATCTGGGCCGGCGGGCTTACCGAATCGCAAGCGATGGGGCTTCTTCTTCTCAGTCGAAGAAGTGACGATCCTCGTCCGCCAGGTGCGATTTCGCTGCCGGGACATTGAACGTGACACCGAGGCCAGGCCGATCCCAGACGTCGATAAAGCCGCGTTTCATGATCGGGTTCGGCAACCCTTCGACAATCTCGATACCACCACTCAGGCTGGCCTATCGGATACTCGAAGGCGATGTAATTTTGCGGCAAGGCGGCCCCCATGTGAACATGCGCGGCGAGGCCGATGAGGCCGTCGAAAACCCCGTGCGGCGCGACGAGGATGCCGTGAAGATCGGCGTATTCCGCGATCCACTTCAGTCTCCGCATCCCTCCGACATCTTCCGGGTCGGGGCCGACAACATTGACCGCCTGCTTTTCGATCAGATCCTTGAAGTTCTCCCGAAGATAAATCTCTTCGCCGGTGTGAATCGGGATCGAAGTACTCTGCGTTACTTCGCGAAAAAGCTCGGCGTTGGGGTATGGCGTGTAATCGCCAGTGATCAGGTCTTCGAGCCAGGTGATGTGGAGCGGTTCGAGCGCGCGCGCAAACGTGATCGCGTCCTTTACCGTCCAGCCTGGTCCGCAGTCGAGGGCGAGCCCGATTTCATCGCCCAGAACTTTCTTCATCGCTTCGACGCAGGCAATGATATGTTTCATGCCGCGCTCCGTCATGAGGCCGCGATCGGGGTGCGATGCTCCCGTCCGCGGTTCGTCGTACCAAGCGTTCGGCACCGCGCGCATCATCGCCGGATTGTGAAAGCCGACTGCCTGCTTGATCAGCGTGAATCCCTCTTTGGATTCCTTCATCTTCGCCATGTTCTCGGCATAGTCTTGCGGCGTCTGGCCGGTCATGGGGAAACGGACGGCTCCGTTGTAGGCGCGGACGCGGTCCCGGATCTTCCCGCCCAGCAATTTATATACCGGCACTCCGGCCACCTGCCCAGCGATATCCCAGAGAGCGATCTCGATGGCGCTCACGGCCGAACCCCAGGGCTTGAACGCGCCCAAGCCGGCGGATCTTCAGCAGCACGCTCTCGACGTCCGTCGGGTCTTCGCCCAGAAGATAGTCTTTATAAAAGAGCACCATCGGCTTGAGATACGGCTTGGTGGACTCGGCTTGGCCGTAGCCCGGAGATGCCCTGATCCGTCACGATCCGAATTACCGGATTCCGGCCGATAATTGCGCACCGGAGGTCCGTGATTTTGATCGATCCATGCCCTGTCCGCTTTTCAGGCGGCGGCGTGCCTCTGCTGAGCCGCTAAGGAGGTTGCAGCCGCTGCCCCCGAGAGCGATCCGAGAAATCCTCTTCGCGTCCAGTTCGCCATGAGTTCCTCCCGTTAGAAAAGCATCTCAAGGTGTTCCTATGGCAAGCAGTCAGTATATGACGAATTCCGGGAGCGGCCAATCTGCCCCGTGTGCGCGAAGCAACCGTAGGCGTTGCGGTCACGCTGAGAGAGATTACCACTCCCAAGGCTATAATGTCTCCGATAGGCTTTCGTGCCCTCCGTAATTCGCGCCGCATCATGATCAAGTCATTTCTTTTACTGACCGCTCTCGTTATACCGGCGGTTGCCGGCGACCTTACTCTTCACTATCGGCAACCGGCAACCGATTGGCAATCGCAAGCTCTCCCAATCGGGAACGGACGCCTGGGCGCCATGATCTTCGGCGATGCACAGCATGAACACCTTCAACTCAATGAAAACTCACTCTGGACAGGCGACGAGAAGGATACCGGGCGCTACCAGAATCTCGCCGATCTGTATATCGACTTCTCCCAAGGCGCACCGTCCAATTACCGCCGTGAGCTAAACATCAGCACCGCGATTCATACCATTACCTACAACGCGGATGGAATTGCGTATAAGCGCGAGTACTTCGCCAACGCTCCCGAGCAGGTCCTCGTTTTTCATTACGAAGCGAATAAGGCCGCCGGGTATTCCGGCGTAATCAGACTGGTCGATGCGCATAACGCCGCAACGACGGTCCATCCCGATAGCTTATGGATAAACGGGAAGCTGGACAATGGTCTTGCCTATGAAACCCGGCTTCTAGTCAAGAACTACGAAGGAAAGATTACCGCAGAGGGCGATACGCTGCGCCTTTCGAAGGTAAACTCCTTCACCATCCTGGTCGCCGCGCGAACAAACTACCTGCCCGACCGCAGCCATCATTGGCGCGGCGATAATCCCCATGAACGCATTACGAAAGAGATGGCGTTCGCCTCCGACCAGGTTTATGACGTCCTCCGCATGTCCGCCTTGTTTGATTACCGGGGTCTTTCGGATCGCGTCACGCTGAACCTCGGCGCATCATCCGCGGAAACCCACGCACTTCCCACAGACGAACGGCTTGTCCGGTACTCCAAAGGCGATCCCGATCCTGAACTCGAAGCTCTCTTCTTCCAATTCGGACGCTACCTGCTCATTTCGTCATCGAGAAAAGGGAGTCTCCCAGCCAATCTTCAAGGACTTTGGAATAACTCCAACAACCCGCCGTGGCGCTCGGATTACCACTCAAACATCAACATCGAGATGAACTACTGGCCTGCCGAGGTCACGAATCTTTCCGAGTGCGCGCAGCCTTTCTTCGATTACGTCAACAGCCTTCGCGAAGTCCGCACGGAAGCCACGCACAACTATTACCTCAACGAAGTCGATCCCAATAAAGTCGAGCGAAAGTCCGTCCGCGGCTGGACTGTACAGACCGAAAATAACATCTTCGGCGCGGGCAGCTTCAAGTGGAATCCGCCCGGCTCGGCGTGGTACGCCCATCATTTCTGGGAGCACTACGCCTTTACGCAAGACAAACAATTTCTCCGTAATCTCGCTTTTCCGGTGATGAAGGAAGTCGCTCAATTCTGGGAAGATCATCTGGTCGCGTTACCGGACGGAACGCTGGTCACTCCCGATGGCTGGTCGCCCGAGCACGGACCGGAAGAAAAGGGAGTCACCTACGACCAGGAGATTGTCTGGGACCTCTTCGACAACTATGTACAAGCCGCGCCGCTTGTCGGCGTCCCTTCCGACCACCCGGAAAAGTTCCTCGCGATGCGCGACAAACTCGCGAAGCCGCAAATCGGCAAGTGGGGCCAACTCGAGGAATGGATGGTGGATCGCGACGATCCGAAGGACGAACATCGCCATGTTTCGCACCTGTTCGCTTTATATCCCGGCCACCAGATTTCACCGTTGAAGACTCCCGATCTCGCGCAGGCGGCAAAGGTTTCGCTTACAGCCAGGGGAGATAAATCGACTGGCTGGGCCATGGCCTGGCGTATCAATTTCTGGGCCCGGCTGCTCGATGGTGATCACGCCTACACGCTTCTTCGCAACCTGATGCACCTGACCGGCAAAGGCAACCAGATCGACTACGGCAAAGGAGGAGGAGTTTACTCCAACCTCTTCGACGCTCATCCGCCATTCCAGATCGATGGCAACTTTGGCGCGACCGCCGGCATTGCCGAGATGCTGCTGCAATCGCAGGCCGGGCAGATCCAACTGCTCCCTGCTTTGCCGAAAGCGTGGCCGCAGGGCGAAGTGAAGGGCCTCCGCGCGCGCGGCAACTTTACTGTCGATATCGCCTGGAAATCCGGCAAGCTGACCAATGCAACTTTCCGATCTCCAACCGAAAATAACGCCGTCGTGCGCTATGGCGACCACACGCAAAACGTGCACCTGACCGCCGACAAACCGGTGACGGTAAAGTTCTGATTATTCGAACTGAATTTGCGCAATCACCAAGTCAGGCATCGCTTGGTTCCAGCCCGGCGGAGGATCGTCAAAAGCCAGACGGAATTGTTTCGTCTCGCCTGCTTTCAATGAGCCCTTCTTGCCCACGACGGTAGCCAGTTCACGCCGGATCTCTTGACGATAGACATTGCGGAAGATGCAATAAACCTGTACCAGCTTGACACCTCGGTTTCCCGTGTTAGTGATCTTTCCCAGGATCTCGACCAGCGATTGATTGATGTAACTCTCGGCTGCTTGTAACCCGACATCACTTAGCTTCAACTTGTCGAGATAGTCTTTGGCCTCTTGTGTCAGCACCGGAGGGGCGGGAGGCGCGGGCTTTGGGCCGAAAGTGAAATATGCCGCCGCGCCCCCGATAAGGATTACGGCAACCAGTGCGGCCATCACCGGCGCCGATATTGCGAACGCTGGTTTCTTTAGCGATGGCGCTTTTCCTTCCACCTTTCTATTTTCCCCCAATCGTCATCTCTCCAATCATCAGCGTGGGCGAGGCCATGGAACCGCGGAACTGAAGGTCATTCCCAATAGCCACGATTCCGGCAAACATCTCCTGCAAGGTCGATGCGATGGTCACCTCCGAGACCGGGAACGCCAGTTCGCCGTCTCGAATCCAGATGCCGAACGCGCCGCGCGAGTAGTCGCCTGTGACAATATTGACGCCGTGTCCGATCAATTCTGTTACATACAGACCATTCTTGACGCCAGCGATGATCTTTTCGGGCGTCCGGGAGCCCTGTTCGAAATAGAAATTCCCGGTGCTGATACCCGCATTTCCGGTGACGCCTCGGGAGGCATTGCCGGTCGTGCGCATGCCGAGCTTGCGCGCGGCATACGAATTTAACAGATAATTGCGGAGAACGCCGTTCTCGATCACCACGGTGCGCCGGCTCGGCACGCCTTCGTCGTCGAAAGGCGACGTGCCCATCAGGCCGGGGATCGTTCCGTCGTCGATTACATTGACGCTCTCCGCCGCGACCTTCTGCCCGAGTTTGCCCGCGAGGAACGATGCGTTGCGATAGACCGACCGGCCTTCGATAGCCTCGAACAAATCGCCCAGCAGCGATTTCGCAGTACGCGGCTCGAAGATCACCGGCGCCTTCTGGGTTGCGACTTTCGTGGCGCCTAGCCGGCGGATGGTGCGCTGCGCAGCCATACGTCCGACCTCCTCCGGCGTCTCGAGTCCGGCGAAGCGGCGCGACGAGGAATGCCAGTAATCGCGCTCCATACAGGAACCCTGTTGCGCCACCGGCGAAACGCTCATGGAGCAGTAGCTGCTTCGATATTCTCCTGAAAATCCGAGCGAGTTGGCGAAAACATGCCTACCCATGAACGTATCGAACGAAGCGCCTTTCGAGTTTGTAATTCGCGGATCGTATGCCAGAGCCGCCGATTCGGCCCGCCGCGCGAGGGCAATCTTTTCCTCTGTCGGAATACCCTCGATGTCATTCGAGTAAAGTCGCAGATCCCCTTCATGCTTGCCCAGATCCGATGCGTCGGGCAGACCTGCGAAGGGATCTTCTGTGGTGATCTCGCTGATTTGCAGCGCGGCATCGATCATCTGGCGGATTCCAGCAACTGTCAAATCGGAAGTGTACGACGACCCTACGCGTTTGCCCATTAGAATGCGTATTCCCGCTGCCCGTGAACCCGCTTCCTTCAGCGTTTCAACCTCCGACCTCCGCACCGTAACCGAAAACTCGTTGCCCTCGGCCAGCGTGCACTCCGCGCCCGATGCGCCGCGAGCCATGGCCTGCTCCACGCGCATCTGGCGAGGTCTAGCCAGATTCAAGCCGTTCCTCCCACCGTCATCTGATCGATGCGCACAGTGGGAATTCCCACGCCGACGGGCACGCTCTGCCCCTCCTTGCCGCACGAACCGACGCCTTCGTCGAGCTTCAAATCGTTGCCCACCATGCTGACGTGGCGTAGCGACTCCGGCCCATTGCCGATCAACGTCGCATTGCGCACGGGCCGCGTGATTTTGCCGTCTTCGATGAGATAGCTCTCCGACGCGGAGAAAACGAAATTGCCGCTGGTGATATCCACCTGTCCGCCGCCGAAATTCGCGCAGTACAGGCCCTTTTTTACCGAACGGATAATATCCTGTGGATCGCTCTCGCCGGCCAGCATGAACGTGTTCGTCATGCGCGGCATGGGGATGTGCTCGTAGCTTTCGCGCCGCCCGCTGCCGGTGGGCGCGGCGCCCATAATGCGACTGGAAAGCGCGTCCTGCAGGTAGCCCTTCAGAATTCCATTTTCGATCAGCACATTGCGTTGCGTCGTATTGCCTTCATCGTCGACATTGAGCGACCCGCGCCGGCTGCCGATGGTGCCGTCGTCTACAACTGTGCACAGGGGACTCGCCACTTGTTCGCCGAGGCGATCGCTGAACGCCGAAGTCTTCTTGCGATTGAAATCGGCTTCGAGCCCATGGCCGACCGCTTCGTGAAGCAGCACACCCGGCCAGCCCGGACCTAGCACTACCGTAGTCTCGCCAGCCGGCGCTTCGACCGCGTCAAGCTGGGAAATCGCCTGCCGCGCGGCTTCCTTTCCAAACTGCTCGGGGGTCTTCACGTCGCGGAAGTGGGAAAGGTCAACGCGTCCGCCGCCACCGTCATAGCCACTTTGCGGAGGCCCGTCGCCTTGCCTCGCCAGCACCGACACGTTCAATCGCGCCATCGGCTGACGATCGTAATTCAACACTCCCGCGCTGTTGGCCACCAGCACCTGCCGCAAACTGTCGGCGTAATGGGCGTTGACTTGAAAGATGCGCGAATCGTAAGCGCGCGCTGCCTTATCGGCTCGTTTGATGAGTTCGACGCGTTCCTGCAGCGTCGTCTCAGTCGGGGCGGTGATCACCGGATACAGATTGCGGCGCGCCCCTTCGTGAAGCCCGATGCTCTCGGCCTTCGATGGTCCCGAAGCGATACATGCCGCAACACGCGCGGCGTTGCGGATTTTGGCGGGCTCCAGATCGTCGCTGTACGCGTAGCCGGTGCGCTCACCCGAAATCACGCGCACACCGACGCCCAGCGAAACGCCCTGCGTCGCCGACTTCACGATGCCTTCATCGATACTGATCGCGCTGGTCGCGACGTATTCGAAGTAGAGATCGGCATAGTCGCCACCCTGCGACAATGCCTCCGCGAGATAGTTTTCAAGATCGCGAGTCTGGATGCCAAACTTCACGGCGAAGAACGACTCGGAAAAGTTCATACCTTTAGGGTAACTGAAGACCGCTATCTGTAACTGCTGTGTGACAATCAGGCGGCGTTGCGGATTTCGATGTCCACCCGTTTGCCAAACGAGACGAATGCAGCCTCGATCTGGTCGAGCCGCGATTTGCGACTGAGCGTGAAAAGGCGATCGATATTGGTTTTCGAAATGCCAAGCGCCCGTGCCAGGTCGCTCTTTCGCATACCCGATTTCTGAAATGCGCGATAGAGTTCGACTTGAAGCGGGGAATATCGGGGCCCTCCTTTTCGGATGTGCTCGGCGAGCGCGGTGCGCAAGAGGTCCAGAGCCATGCCGCGGCCGTCCGGTTCATTCTCCCCCTGCGAAACGGCCCAGGGGATGTCCGGAAACGTGATGGTGAAAAACCGGCGGGATTCCGGATCGGGATCATAGGGTGCGTAGTAGCTAACCATGGTTTATTTCTCCAGTTTCAAGCCGAGACTTTTCTGGATGCTCCTGACCGTGCCAGTGGCGATCTATTTGGGATAAGTCCTGGAACGAAACGATCGTGTGGCGGGTCCTCCGTAAACGTACACCCCCGTTTTGCCAGCCAGCGCCTAAGTTCGCTCGTCTTAATACTTACCAGGACTGAAACTACTGTGAAAGCGGCGACTGGACGACCGCATATCCGCGGCAGTGTATTGGCTTCATCGTAGGCGTAAGCTGCCCGGCAGCGCGTTTGACGAGTCTCCTGCATTGTCGTCGCAAGCAGAGAAGCCTGCCAATGCCGGTCAGCGCGGCAGATTGTAAGAGAATGTGAACGTCAGAATGATACGCTCGCCGTGGTAATCCGCGGGCAATGCAGGCAGCGGATTCGATGCGCTAATAGCTGCTACTGCCGCGCGATCGAGCGCCTGTGCTCCGGACTGCTGCGAGAAGATCACCTTGGTGATGCTCCCGCTCTTGGCGATAGAGAAATCGAGTTTCACCTGTCCTCGGGTTCCCAGCTTCGCGCTCTCGGGATATACCGCGAACCAGTTGCGTCGCACGGTCGCCAGCACTTGCAGAATATACGGCCGGAAATCGACTCCCAATGGGTCGCTCTTCAACTCGTAATCCATGCGGGGACGGCCCGGCGATGGCGGTAAATTCAAGCCTGCGCCAGAACCCCCTAAGTCCACCGAGTCCCCTCCCGATATTCCTTTCGCGCCGCTACGCGAAAGTTCACGCACGGCGTCCTGAATGCTATTTCCCGGCACAGGTATATGCGATTGAGCCGCCGGCGCGGCGTGTGGCGCACTCGGTGTTTCGAAGGCCAACTTCGGCTTGGTATCCGCGGGCGGTTTAGGCTGAGGCTGCGGCTGAATTTGCGGAAGCTGCGGCAACTGAAGCTGTGCCGTGTTCGACTGTTCAATCTTGGGCGGCTCAATCAGCGATGGCGCAGTTACCGCTTGCTTCGCTGAAGCTGGGGCCGAAGGCGGCGGCGCAAACTTGCGCGCCTGAGCCCCCGGCTTAGGAGTAGGGACGGGAATCGATGGCGCGATTGATTGAACTGTGATTTCCTTGCTGATCTTCCCCTTATTGGGCGCCTTCTGCGTTAATTCCGTTGGCGGATCGAAGAGCTTGGTGAGCTGCAAGGGCCGTTCCGGAACACGGGCGCGATCCACAGTCTGGCGAGGCATTGCCACCAGCGCTGCGATGAAGATCAGATGTACTGCAACTGTGCCAACAACCGCCTTGCGCGTCCGGACAGCTTCGTCCGGATCGTGCGGCCATTGCAGCAAGAGTTGCAGATCGCCGTCTGCCGAAAGCGGCGGAAATAGTTCGTGACTCGGAGACACTTCAGGCGTATCGGGCGGAGTCGCGCCCCGGCCGGCCGGAGGTTGCTCTACGGTTTGCATTCGCGAGAGAGTGTCTTCTCTACTACTTTTGCGTGTTGCTCAATCTTATCAATAATCGCCAGCGCCGCTTCTAATGTGCGACGCGCTACACGTCCGTCGAGTTTCGGTTTGCACCGCGTGCAGACGCAATCCAGAAATGACTCAAACTGCAGTTTGAGTGGCTCGTCGTGAGTCACAGGGAGGAGACGAAATCCGATCTCGCTGTTTTCCCCGACCGTGAACTCGGCCGCTTCCTGCTTCGCATAATCGAGCGAGATATACTGCTTGGGCTGAAACAGGCGCAATTTACGAATGCGCTCCGTCGAGACCCGGCTCGCGGTCATGTTGGCCACGCACCCGTCACTGAACTGCAGACGCACGTTGGCAATATCCACTTTTCGAGAGAGCACCGAAACGCCGGCCGCGCGGATCTCCTGCAATTCGCCCCGCGCGAGATCCAGGATCAGATCCAGGTCGTGGATCATGAGATCAAGGACAACGTCTACATCGAGACTACGGGGGCTGAACACGCTCATACGATGGACTTCGAAGAAGAGCGGCAAGGTTACAGCCTGCTCTAACGCCTGGACCACAGGGTTGAAGCGCTCCAGGTGTCCAACTTGCAAGATGCGTCCATGCGCTTCAGCAGCCGCAATCATGCGGTCCGCGGCATCGAGAGCCGGTGCGATGGGCTTTTCCACCAGCACATCGATACCTGATTCCAGCAGCGGAATCGCAACTTCCTCGTGCGCCGACGTCGGAGCGGCGACAATGACGGCATCGACTTTCCCCGCTAGTTCCCCGAGGTCCCGGAGGCGCAGGCAGTTGCCGGGAATCTCCGCAGCCGCGAGTCTTTCTGCATCAGGATCGACGATTGCGACGAGCGCCGCGCGCGACGACTGGCCGCAAACGCGGATGTGGTTTTTTCCGAACTGTCCAACGCCGGCCACTGCGACGCGGACGCAGTCGGGATTTACTAGAGGCAATTACTAAGTGTAAAACGATAAATTAAGATCAGCTGTCTTGGAGCGTTGACCGCTGGGGGACCTCGGCTAAACGGATGTACCTCAAGATCCGCGACACCGAGAAAAACGCGGAGGGCGAAGCGGGTGGGTCCGACGGCAATCCAACAACTCAACAACTTTATCTGGCGGCGTCGACCGCTTTGCAGAGGCTATTCCATAAGGCCCGGCCTGCCACGGTGAGACTTTCACTTCGGTCGAGAGCGGGACGGTAGTCCTGTGCGAACCACTTTTTATGCTGTTCAAAACGCTCTTGGGTGGCGCGATCGAAGTTCATTGTGCGGCTCAGCTCCGAATAGTACAGGATCATGTTGCCGACCGCGTGCGCGCCGGTCAGTACGCGGTCGATCGAGCGGTTGGCCCGTTTGATCGGCGAGTAGTACATTTCCTGGCTGCCAGCATTTACCATGGGCGCAAGCATCGTGTAGACAAGGAGTTGCTGGTGCGCGCATTCGTGTACCAGGATCTCGCCACAGAATATAGGACAGTCCGGCGGCTCCATGGCGATCAAACCAGGATGGTCGAAAGAGCTTCCCGATTGCGACACCTTGCTGCCGTTACGATCCAGCAGCAAACATCCTTGCGCGGTGCTGGCGATCCAGAGGCCGAAAATTGGCACCCGATCGAGAACCAGATGCCAGCTTTGATGAATGGTGGCGATGCTGGAATCGGCCGCTTGCGATAGGCCGGCGGCAGCGAATGGAAGGTTGGCGGCTGTTGAGATCCAGGGAAACCCTTCGATTGAATGACGCAGACCGCTGACGGTCACGTAGCGCGGCGCCAGACCTCCGCTGGCGCATGCGGTCCAAGGACCCGGCACGGTGTTTGCGGGAACGTAACGATTCTCGGTGGACAGCACAAATTCCGTGCCGCCGAGATCCGAGTGGATGGCGATAGAGTGGCCTTCAGACAAGAGACGGCACGGACCCTCGACCGGCATCAACCAACCGTCGAAGTACACCCATTCCGCCGGGGTCACCTTGCATTCAATGCAGCAGGCGCCTCCCGGTGCTTGCACAAGCCGCCGCCAACTGCAAGGCTGCGAAGCCATACGCCTCGTTGCGATATGCCAGCAGTGCGAGTCCGGTTTCCGGACGCCATGCGTTTCCACTGCCCGCGCCGAAGCCGAGCACGGCTTGGGCAGTCTCGTGCTGTCCCGTTTCGGCGAGCGCGGCTGCGATCAACCGGCGAGTGCTGTTCAAGCGTCCCGCCGCCACCGCGGGCACAATGCCGGCGGTCTCGCCGCCATAAGGGCTGGCGAAAGCTTCTGCAAATGAAATCACGTCAGTCATAAGGACACCTCATCACGCGAGACGGAGCGCAAGGTCCGCGAGCGGCATTCCGTTGCGCACCAGAAAAGCCCCGATTTCGGCATACATCTCTTTAAGCCCGGAACAATACAGAGAGCGATTGGAAAAGCCGCGCCCGAATGAATAGCGATTGATGGGCCGTCCGGCTTTGCAGACCTTCCACCATCCACAATCGCGGCAGCCTTCCGGTTTCACGGTGGCGGCTTCGGCCTGTTCCAGCCAGACACTGGATTCGATCAGTTCCGACAGGTTACTCGTCGCGACATTCAGTCCCAGAGACCGGAAGCGTGGATCGAGAATCCTTAGAGTATCTTCGGGGCCCAAATCTCCATTGGAGGAGACGGAGACGATGTTCCGGTAATCGTCCCGATAGGTTTGGACGAGTTCCATGGCGCGCACATCGAGCATGGCAGCAACCAATTCGGAGAAGAGGCGAATGCGAATAGCTGGATTCTTATCGGCTAACCAGGCGCGTAAGGAAGCCAGCAGAAAGCGTTCGACGCCGCGAATGGTTTCCTCGCTAGCACCGGAGTCCCAGGTGTAATCGGGGGTGAGGAAACTCATGCGGCGCACTTTGAGATCGTGCGCGAAATGCCGGTATACTTCGGCGCCGTCCGCGTTGGGATTGATGACCGAGAGCAGACCGGGGTCGGACATTCTGCCCTGTGCAGCCGCTTCTTGCATGAGGCGCAGGCCGGCGACCGTTTGATGGTAAGAACTGCGCCCCTTGAAGTCCAGGCGATGCTCATCGTTGATTGCCTGGGTTCCGTCCAGAGAGACGCCGACAGAGACTTTGTAACGCTCGAAAAGCGCAATCCAGGCGTCGTCGACCAATACACCGTTGGTTTGGAGGCCGAAGTTAAATTGAAAACCGTCTTCATAGCCGCGCAGCGTTTCGCACATTTCGGCAAACCTCGGCCGGCTCATAAGTAAGGGCTCGCCGCCGTGGAAGATAAGAGTAATGGCCTGGAGGTGGTGGTCCCGCGCGGCTCGAGCGGAGAAGGCGCCCAGAGAGTCGATTACGCGCCGGGGAACTAGCGGCGGATGCGACTTCCATGTGTCATCGCCTCCGAAGAAGAAATAACAGTAGTCGCATTTCAGATTGCAGCGCTCACTGATTTTAAAGACGATGTTCAAGTCCTCGATCGATTGGCCGTGCATGGTTATCCTCGCTGTTTGAGTTGAAGAAAGAAGGCGCGCTCCTGGCCGATCGCCGTGCGGCTATCTTGAGGAGCGCGCGTATTTACGCGAGCTTCAGGCCTGTTCTTCAGTCTGGGCGGCGGCTTCGACAAACTGAATGTGAAGGCTGAAACCGCGGCGCGGCAGATTGACGAGTTGCGCGTCAACAAGTTCCTGCGCTCCCGCCAGCTCGGCGTTTTTGGATAGCTTCACGCTGATTTGTTTTTCTACGTCGGACATTTTGATTCTCCTTTTAAGGTTTCGATAAATTCCATTCGGAACTTTCACAGGTTTAGTGAAGTTGCGGGAAAATTCGTTACAGGAGTTTTCGATCGACGTTTCTCTTGGGTCCGCTTTCTGGCGGTAATACAAGCGTTCCTTAATAAGCGGGCAGTTGTCCGCTGTTGCCGTCCTGGAAGGCCATGCAAAGCCGCCGCCGTAACCATCCCTCCTCGCCGCAGCTTACGTTTGCGACATCCGCGTCCGGGTGGCACTGCTACCATAAACAAATCGGATGATTGTCGAAACTCAACGTGCATGCTTCGACAGCATCTCCCTGGAGAGCGGCGCCACGCTGACCCCGGTTGAGGTCGCGTATCAGACCTACGGAGAGCTCGACGGGGAGCGCTCGAACGCTATCCTGGTGCTGCATGCATTCACCGGCGATGCGCATGCCGCCGGAATCAGTTCGGGCAAACCGGGCTGGTGGGACAATATGATCGGTCCCGGAAAGGCGTTCGATACCGACAAATACTTCGTGATCTGCTCGAACGTGCTGGGCGGCTGCCAGGGTACCACCGGCCCATCTTCTGTCAATCCATCGACGGACGCACCCTACGCAATGTCGTTTCCCGTGATTACCATCCGCGATATGGTGCGGCTGCAAAGGATGTTGATCCTTTCGATGGGAATAGAGCGGCTGCTGGCTGTCGCGGGCGGTTCTATGGGCGGAATGCAGGCGCTCGAATGGGCGGTCTCGTATCCCGAAATGGTGCGTGCCGCCATTCCGATCGCGACCACTACGCGGCACAGCGCGCAGCAGATCGCCTTCAACGAAGTTGGCAGGCAGGCCATCATGGCCGACCCCGACTGGTGCGAGGGCAACTACTACGATAAGAAGGCTCCCGGACGCGGTTTGGGGATTGCGCGCATGGTCGGCCACATTACTTACATGAGCGACGAATCGATGCGCGAGAAGTTCGGACGCCGCTTGCGTGAGAAGGAAAAGCTAGGCTACGACTTCTCGGTCGATTTCGAGGTCGAAAGTTATCTCCGCTATCGCGGCTCGCAGTTCGTCAATCGCTTCGATGCGAATTCGTATCTCTACATCACCAAGGCGGAGGATTACTTCGACCTGACGAATGGAAGCGGCTCACTCGCGGCCGCATTCGAGCGCGGCGTGACACGTTTTCTGGTCATCAGCTTCAGCTCCGACTGGCTGTATCCGCCCTACCAGTCCCAGGAAATCGTCCGCGTGCTCCGCCGTCTGAATCGCGATGTGGCCTACAGCGATCTGCAATCGAACTATGGGCACGATGCCTTCCTGATCGACGTCGCCGAGCAGACCGATCTCATCCGCGGGTTCCTGGCGAGCGCCTGGCGGGCGACACTCGAATGAGTATGGCGGCGCAAGATAATCCCATGAAGGTGTCGCGGACGTCGCTCGCGGGCCGCACCGATTTCACCATCATCGGCCAGATCATCGAGCCGCGCAGCAAGGTGCTCGATTTGGGCTGCGGCGAAGGTGAATTGCTGGCCTGGCTGGCTGAAAATAAATCGGTGATCGCGCGAGGCGTGGAGATCGAGCCGGCCAGAGTTCGCAAGGCGATCACCCGCGGTCTGTCCGCATATCAAGGCGACATCAACGAAGGCCTGGCCGATTACCCCGATGAGGCTTTCGATTACGTGATCCTGAGCCAGACCCTGCAGGAGACGCGCGATCCGCGGCGCATTCTGAGCGAGATGATGCGAGTTGGACGGCGAGCGATCGTGTCGTTCCCGAATTTCGGCAACTGGAGCGTGCGGCTTTCCATGCTGTTCCAGGGCCAGGCGCCCAAGACGCGGCTCTTCCCCTACGATTGGTACGACTCGCCCAACATTCATTTCTTGACTGTCCGCGATTTCGAAGCGCTTGCGGTAAAGCAAGGCTTCCGCATCGAGCGCCGCTATTTTGTGGCCGGGACCCGGAGCCTGTCTATCTTTCCTAACCTGATGGCTGAAGTGGCGGTTTACCTGGTGAGCAAATAAGCTGCCGGATTTCAACTATGCTGGTTGTGATGAAATCTACGATAATCGCGGCCGCGCTGTTCTCCACTCTTCTCTTCGCAGGCGCCGCGCACGCGCAATTGGCCGAACCGAACGCGTCGGGCGTAGCCATGGGCCACCTCCACCTCAATACGGGCGATGTCGCGGCCCAGAAGAAGCTCTGGATCGACACGTTGGGCGCGAAGCCGATGAACCTCGGGAAGACCGAGGGCGTCAGTATGCCCGGCGCGATCATCCTCTTCACAGCGAAGGCGCCGTCCGGACCCACAGAGGGATCGGCGGTGAATCACGTCGGAGTGTTCGTGCCCAGTATCGCCGAGTTTCCCGCCAAACTTGACGCCGAAGGCTTGAAATACACAAAGAACCCGAATGGTAAGCAGATCATGATCGACGGACCCGACGGGCTGAAGCTCGAACTCACCGCCGACCCGTCCATTACCGGACCCGTTCGCTTCCACCACATCCATTTCTACACCGCCGATCCGCTGGCGATTCAGGCGTGGTACTCGGAAAAGTTCGGTGCCAAGCCGGGCAAGCGCGCGCAGTGGGAAGCGGGCGATCTGCCGGGCGCCAATTTGACCTTCGCCAAAGCGCCGGCTGCCGTTGCGCCGACGGTCAATCGGGCACTCGACCATATCGGATTCGAGGTCCGCGGTCTGGAAGCGTTTTGCAAGAAACTGGAAGCGTCGGGAGTGAAGTTCGATAGCCCATACCGGAAGCTTCCGCAAATGAATCTCGCGATCGCATTTCTAACCGATCCCTGGGGGACCCGGATTGAATTGACGGAAGGTCTGGGGAAATTCTAGGCTAGGAACTCGCAAATCCCCGCGTCGCGTTGCGTGAGCCAGGCTTGCGCGCGTCCTTCCACAGATTCCTCGATTTTTTGTCGAGTAGCCGTCTTCGGCCCCGCGATGCCTCACTGCTCATGTTCAAGTTGAGTGTGCTGGGGAGGGTGTCAGCTTGTAGACGTTAAAAATGGCACACAAAACCCGCATATGCGGCGCGCCCATGTTTCCAGTGGCGATTGTTGTGGTGTGCCTACAAGCGCCTCCTGAGAGACTCTGGCGCCACTATTCCGCCGATATTGGCTCCTTCTTAGGCGGCCGCCAACACCGGCGCAACCCTTTAGACGCGAAGACAGGCAGAACCGACAGCTCGCGTGCAGATGCCGAGAACTATCTGGCATCGCTTCTGACCGAGCCCACCGAAATCGTATTTCCTTGTCGCCGTTCGGAAGCAGGTTCTCAGTTCATTCAAAACGGTTGCGGCAATATCTCGTAGCCTGCGTTCGCAGCACCCATTTTCTCGAGACAGGCAGATCCAAAAACGGCGTGTCTTAATTTATTCGCTTTTCTATGGCTTGGAGCGTGTCTTTTGTTCTAACGATGCAGCTTCTCCCGGTTTCCCAATTGCCTCAGTAGCTCAATTGCGTACTCTCTTGGGGTTTGCCATGCGGTCCCGTGTGATGGCCTATCCCCTCGCAGATTCAGTTCATCCGGTTGATAGCGTTTTGTCCGGTCAGTAACGATGATGTATTCCAGAATATTCGAAATGGCTCGTTACTGCCTGACCGCCTCTCCGTTTCCTGTTTGGGCATGGAGACATCGTATCATTAGAGTTCCCGCAAGGATGTGGTTGTCAGGTTACGACCAGCTTTGTCGACGTCCAGGATGATACTGTTAGAGAAGATTACAGAGCCTTGCCGGTCACGATCCGTCAACCATCTTGTGAACTATTCCGCAGACTGCTGAAGTTCTGCAAAGACTGTGGCCAGTCAAGTTTCATTATCGAGCGGGAGCCTCGGATGACACGCCTTCCAAGCGAAGTTTTGAGCGCGCTGAAGCCATTTCAGGCGGCGAAACAGATCGCGCCCATCAGATGGGCCTACGCATTCACGGTTGATCTGTCATCCGAAACAATTGAAATCCTTGTTGATCTTTGGCCTTCATCTTTTGGGAGTTTTGAGATGGCCTTAGTTTTCTTCTGGCCCCGACCTACCAAACCTCGCGTCCTCCCCGGGCCTCGACTTTTTTTCCATGTCGGACATCTATGCGACAGACCAGTCTCTTTTTGCCGATATCAACGACATGGAGGCTGAAGCTTTATTCAAAAGGGGAATTGCTTTCTTATTCAGGTTTAATCGGAATGGCGACTGGAGAGCATTCGAACAACAACATGTTTTCAACGAGCTTCTCCAGATGTCAACCTTAATAAATTCATCAACCAACAAGTTCTTTGTGGGTTACAGGTGGTATCACCGAGGTAGAGAATATTCGTGCGACAGCGAACGACCCACTGATTCTGCAATGGTGGACTCCGCAACACGATGAATTGCTAAAGCGTGAAATTAACCACTTTGCCTGGGCGTGGACACCGCCGAGTCAAAGAATTGATATCAATAACGCCTCCCGAAGTAATCGAAAACTTTAAGCGAGAACATCCCACCTGCAAGAGATTGGGTTCCTGAAAATGTAATTCACTATTTCGCTCGAGCGCGCGCGTTCGCGAACGATCTCCTTAACGGATACGGTTCGGCCCTGCTGGGTAATTTGTCCACTTTGCCAACAGGAGAACACATCAAACTAGAACGTACTTCTTCACCTCGATTGAACAGTCGTTCTTCTGTCGTCTTTGTGTTAGCGGCAGTCTTTGGGCGGCTCAAGCCGTAGAAATGACGCCTGACCAAGTGATGGACTATTATCGAAGCATTTCGGCCCATTTAGCCAGGATCCCCCAGGCGAAGTTTGGAACTCGAAGACCCGATTTCGCAGGCATATCTAAAGACCACCTCGCTGACATTCTGAAACTGATGCGTCGCAAGCCGCAAGAGCATCTTGTATCGTTGTACTTTGGAAGTTGGTTCCAGATGTTGGTCCAGTCAGGGATTATCTCCGGTGACTCTCAGCAGATGGAACGCGGCGTCCGGTCGATTGCGACCGACGGTCACCTGTGTTTATCTCTCGGCCAGCGCACTGTTTGCGATCTACTTCATCGGCATGGCGTCGACCACGAACGCGAAGTCGGTTATCCCGGTGAGTCACGCTTTAGAACGGACTGGAAAATAGGGACGACCTTTGTAGAGTACTTCGGGCTGGCCGGTAATTCGGAGTATGACTTGAAAATCGCGCAAAAAAAACATCTAGCCGCGGCTCTGAAGATTCCGCTAATCAGTATTTACCCCAAGGACATGGCGGACGCTCAACGGCTTCTGACTAAATTATCGGCTGTTCTCCCAGCAGACGCTTCACGAAAAGAGTTGGACAAGATTCAACCACCATCGAGAACTTGACCGTGTGTGGGTTGGAATGCAAACACAAGATTGCGCCGGCTGAGAGTCGGCTCAAGGTATTGCACAGCAGAGTGGCTGAGCGGGCACACCGACTCCGTTGAGACTCTAGGCCGTGGACCGCGTGCGCGCTATGCCTCATCCTGCCATTCCCGCTGTTGTCGCAGGCAAGCGGCGGCTTAATATGACCGCCTGAAAAGGCGTTGGATTAGACCCGGTGCTCGGAGCCGAATCCGTTGCGGGGGAAGGGGTCCATCCTCCTTGAAGTGGCAGGAGGTGAAAAGCGGCCCCATCCCCGCAACGTATTTGAATCATGCACTATCTATTGTCGAGTATCAATGGAGCGTTAGTACTAAGTCGAATGCTCGGGTCAAAAGCACCAAGCTCTGACTCCCAGTACTGCCATGAGCACCAGTACAGGCAATTACAAGAACGGGCGGGAACGGCTCAAGACTACTTGATGACAGTACCGATCGGCTCGCCCATGGACATTCGCATCATATTGCCCTCAGTATTCAAATTGAAAACGATGATCGGGAGTTTGTTGTCGCGGCACATCGCGATGGACGTTGCGTCCATCACCCCCAGCGACTTGGTGAGCACTTCGGTATAGCTGATTTCGTCGTAGCGTACGGCGTCCGGGTACTTCATCGGATCTTTGTCGTAGACGCCGTCGACTTTAGTCGCTTTGGCGATCACCTGAGCCCGGATTTCGAGCGCGCGCAGAGTCGCCGCGGTATCGGTCGAGAAGTATGGATTCGAAGTTCCGGCCGCGAAGATCACGATGCGGCCCTTTTCCAGATGCCGGATGGCGCGGCGCCGGATGTAAGGCTCGGCCACTTCGTGCATTTCAATGGCGCTCATCACCCGGGTATAGACGCCCATGTGTTCGAGCGCATCCTGCAGGGCGAGCGAATTGATCACCGTGGCAAGCATTCCCATGTGGTCGCCGGTGACGCGGTCCATGTTCTTGGCCGCCAGCTTGATGCCGCGGAAAATGTTGCCGCCCCCGACCACTACGCCGACCTGCACGCCGGCCTGGGCGATGGCGGCAATTTCCGCAGCGAGACCCTTAACGCGGTCGGGATCGATCCCGAAGGACAGCGGTCCGGCCATCGCCTCGCCGCTGAGTTTGAGAAGGATGCGATCGAAAGCGAGCCAAGCGTGATCAGGCTCCGCGTCGCTACTGTTCCGAGACCTTGAAACGTGCAAAGCGAGCCACCGAGATGTTCTCGCCGAGTTTGGCGATCTTGGTCTTGATCAACTGATCGATTGTCAGGTGTTCTCCTTGACGAACGGCTGATCGTAGAGGCAAACCTCTTCGTAGTACTTGGCCATCCGGCCTTCGACGATCTTGTCGGCGACCTTCTCGGGCTTGCCTTCAGACATGGCGCGGGCGCGCTGAATTTCTTTTTCTTTTTCGAGCGCCTCGGCGGGCACGTCTTCGCGTGCGCAGGTACTTGGGATCGGCCGCGGCGATCTGCATCGCCAGATCTTTGCACCAGTTCCTGGAAATCGTCGGTGCGTGCGACGAAATCCGACTCGCAATTGACTTCGATCAGCACGCCGAGCTGTCCGCCCGGGTGGATATAGGTGCCGATCGAGACCCTGCTGGGTGCTGCGCGCCGCCTTCTTGTCGGCCGACGCGATTCCGCGCTTGCGCAGAACGACACTCCGGCTTCGAGATGTCGCCGTTGGATTCGATGAGAGCGCTTCTTGCACTCCATCATTCCAGCGCCGGTTCGCTCGCGCAGTTGTTTTACTAATGCCGCGGTAATTTCCGCCATGGTTATCCTATTCCTGTTAATCACTGTGGGCCAACTTGCTGCGGCCCGTACCGAAGACTGCGATGTTACACGACTTGTACTACTTCGCCGCCGCCGGTTCTTCGGCCGGCGCGGTTTCGGATTGCGGGCCCTTACGCGGCGTAGTGCCAGGCATTTCCTCGCCCATCAGGCTTTCGCGTCATGATCTGCTCGGCATACACTGGATCGACGTAAGCCGTGTATTCGGGCACTTCTTCGCCCGGCGTAGTCTCGTCGGTGACCATCTTTTCAGCGGCGAAATCCTGCTCGGTCGCGAGTGCGCGGCCTTCGATCACCGAATCCGCAATCTTGCTGGCGAACAGGCGGATGGCGCGCAGCGCATCGTCGTTGCCGGGAATCACCCAATCGACTTCATCGGGATCGCAATTGGTATCGACGATCGCCACCACCGGAATATTCAAGCCGGCGGGCTTCCTTGACCGCGATCGCTTCCTTGTTCGAATCGATCACGAACAGAACGTCCGGCAAACCCGGCATGTCCTTGATTCCGGCGAGATTCGAATCGAGGTGCTTGCGCTCGCGTTCGAGGCGGATCACTTCTTTCTTCGGACGCAGCCGCATAGCCGCCATCGGTCGCCCAGGATTCCAGTTCTTTCAGACGCTTGATCGACTTCTGCACGGTCGTCATGTTGGTGAGCAGTCCGCCCAGCCAACGCTGATTTACATAGTACATCTGGCAGCGTGTAGCCTCCTCGGCGATGGCTTCCTGCGCCTGGCGCTTGGTGCCGACGAACAACACGTTCTTGCCCTGGGCTGCCATTTCCCCGACATAGCGGGCGGCGTCCTTAAAGAGCTTCAGCGTCTTCTGCAGATCGATGATGTAAATACCGTTACGTTCGCCAAAGATGTATTCTTTCATCTTTGGATTCCAGCGCTTGGTCTGGTGCCCGAAGTGAACGCCAGCTTCGAGCAGTTCTTTCATTGAAATTGCCGGCAAATTGGCCTACCTTGTGTCTCCGGACCTGAGAGACGAATTTGAATTTTTGCGTCCGCGCCCGGACGAGCATGCACGGCCCAAAGCGAGATTTGCGCGCGCACATCCGGAACGGAGTTTGGTTCGATTGACGATAAGAGCGCGGGGCCCGATTCCGGCTGACAAAACAAGCCAGAATCCGCCGACGCCGCGCTCAAGAGAACGGAAAACAGTTTAGCGCTTGGAGAACTGGAACCGCTTGCGGGCACCCTTCTGACCGTACTTCTTGCGCTCGTGCTTGCGCGGATCGCGAGTGAGAAAGCCAGCCTTCTTGAGGCGCGGCCGGAGTTCCCCATTGAACTCAACCAGGGCGCGAGCGATACCCAGCCGGCAGGCATCGGCCTGACCAGCCACGCCGCCGCCATGGGCGAGAATCAAAACATCGAACTTGTCGGCCATCTCGGCGACGAGAAGCGCCTGACGAACCGGGACACGCCCCGCTTCGGTCGGAAAATAGTTATCGAGAGGACGACCGTTTACTGTAATGTCGCCCTTACCGGGACGAAGGAACACGCGCACAATCGCCGTTTTGCGGCGGCCGGTTCCGAGGTGCTGCTGAATCTTGGCTGCTGGCACTCCTAATACCTTTCCTTATCCTTGCTCTCGCTCATTCGGGTGTCAGGCGGCAACCGTCTTGCGCTGCACCGCCCGGACTTCCGGTTTCTGCGCCGCGTGCGGGTGCTTGTCGCCCGCATACACCTTCAGCTTGCGATACATCTGCTTGCCGAGTTTCGTTTTCGGCAAGCATTCCCGAAATAGCTTCTTCAACCATACGGATCGGCCGGTCCGCTCGCACTTTCTTGGCCTTGGTCTCGACCAAGCCGCCGGGATAGCCGGTGAAATGGCGATAAAGCTTCTGCTCGTCCTTCTTGCCCGTTAGCACGACTTTATCGGCATTGATCACAATCACGTGATCTCCGGTATCCATGAAGGGGGTCCAGGAAGTTTTGGTCTTGCCCATCAGAATCTTAGCCGCATCGCTCGCGAGCTTGCCGAGCACGACTCCCTCGGCGTCCAACACATGCCACCGGCGCTCGATGAGGGGCTTCGATGGGAACTGAGTACTCATTGACACACGTCTCCGCTTATTAATCCTTACCCGTTTAGCGTAGCCAACTGGGACTGCGATGTCAAATCGGTGAAGTTCTGAAGTTGTTGAGACATCGGCTTTAGGCAACGCGCCGTACCTCCATTATGACATTTGGGCGGATCTCAACGGATTCCGTAGACTTCTTTTCTGTTCCAACGCTAAATTCATTCCTATCTAAAGCTTTTTCCGCAGCGAATTCTACAACATCTTCAACGCTCATGCGTTCCTGAGCATGGCATCGCAGAACATCACGTCAAGCACATTCGGTCAGTACAATCAGGTGAGCCAGAACGCGCGAACCCTGCAAGTGGCTGCGCGAATTATCTTCTGATTCGCAGAGAGACATTCAGACGAAAAAGCCCTGGCCGGTCGCAAGACCTCCAGGGCTTCTTTGCTATCAGTGAACTCCCGATCGTTTTAGCGATGGTCACGGCCATGCTCAGCTTGAGGGTGCGGCTGAGGGTGACTGCCTCCTCCGCCTTGCTGCTGATGCGCAGGCGCGGCTTGCGGACGCGGCGTCTCAGCTCTCTGAGCGGGGCGCCCAGCGTTATTCTGTGGCGCGCTGTACTGCGGACGCATGGCTCCAGGTTGGGGCCGTGCTGCCTCAGGGCGAGGCGCATTAACCGCCGGGCGAGATTGTGGCGTTGGCCGAGCCTGCCCAAACTGGCCGGGCTGACCCTGCGGTCGAGCTTGACCGAATTGGCCCGGCTGACCCTGCGCGTCCGAGCTTGACCGAATTGGCCCGGCTGTCCCTGCTGCGGTCGAGCCTGACCGAATTGACCCGGCTGAGCCTGCGGCCGAGCTTGTCCAAACTGACCGGGCTGACCCTGCGGTCGAGCCTGACCGAACTGGCCCGGCTGTGCTTGAGGGCGAGGCTGTCCAAACTGGCGGCCTTGATTATTTTGCGGCACCGGCGCAGTTTGCGGGCGTCCGTTAGCGTAAGTGGACCCACGGAACTCGCCCGGCCGTCCGGAGGTACGGAAGGCGGCCGACTGGGAAGTAACCGGCGCGTGGAAGTTCTGCGGCACGCCAGGACCCGGGCGCTCAAAAACTCCTCGATTGTATCCGCCAAAATTCCCGCGATTGATCACGGTTGTGCTATGCGATATGTACGTCGTGTGGTTGTAAACCACCACACCACCATGCCAGTTGGGGGACCAGTTGTGATAGCCCCAGCCGTAATGCGAGAACAAGCCGATCGAGATTCCCGCCGCGAACCCTAGTCCGAGACCCGCCGCGAACACCACTCCGCGCGGCGGAGGCGCATAGTAGTAGCCGCCCCAAGGAGAGATTGGTCCGCCATAGATCGTCCAGGGATTGTAGTAGGGCACATAGACGTACGCGGGGTTCACCGGCTCGATGACCACCAATCCGCCGTTGTACACCACCCGGCACTGCTCGGTTGAGCGCAATGTGCCGGCCTGTTGCGCGCGTACGCGCATCGCCTGGACGGAATTCATCACGTCGCCAGGCTGGTTGTAATAAGCGTTGCCCAATGCCGCAGTCCAGTTATAATTGCGGGCCATATTACTGAGCACCGATGGGAATGCCGTCAGGGCCTTAACACTGGGGTCCCAAGGCATGCTGTCAGCGGCAGCGGCGCGCTGATCGGGCGGCATATTGCCATACTGCCCCATCCAATTATTGGCGTCGGTTACCTGTTGCGGATAAGTCGCCGCGGTCAGCACCTGCGCGACCAGTGCGTCCGGATAAAGCGCTATTGGCGCGACCAGTTGGTCGAGCTGTTCGGCGCCGAGCGGAACGTAGTTGCCCGCCGGGGGTGGGCCTTGCGCGAACAAGCCCTGTTGGCCGTAAGGGATCATCAGGAGCGAAACCGCGATCGCCACGAATGCGCGGAAGCCTTCGTGAACGGCTTTCTTGTATGCTCTCTCGTTTGAATTCATTTTCTTGCCTTTCCAGGTGGAGGGTATCAGATACAGATGAACGATGCCTTCATGTATTGACGTGCTCGATTTTGAATACCGAATCACAATCCGAGTAGAGCACGGTGAAGGCCATACGCTATACAATGAGTGGAAATTAATGAATCACAGCCATTTCGGTGCGCCGAGTGGCTCCCCAGCGCCTGCTTCAACCTGGTGACCGTTACCTCGGCCGCGGCTGGCGCGAGACTGGCAGGCGCAGGGACACCGTGGAGTCACTGTTTGATTCCTGTTCACGCACCTGTCTGCCCAAGAGCATAGTATCTCTTCTCTCTGTTCGAATGCTGAAGACCGCTGGCGACCCGATCATTTCGTCGACATCGACCGAAGCAAATCGCGTACACGCTGCGAGAACGGATCGTACTTGAGCGCGGTTTCCAGAGTGGCTCGCGCGCTATCCGTTTTACCTGATTGCAATTGGGCAACCGCCAGATTCAATCTGGCCGCCTCGATCGCCGGATTCCGCTGCAACGCCTGTATCCACGACGTCATTGCGCCATCGATGTCGCCTCGCTTGGCCTGACATGCGCCCAGATCGACGAGAGCGGCTGTTCCGGACGCTCCACCCTTGACGGCTTGCTCGAAGAGCTCGCAAGCCTGTTGTTCCTGCCCCATGCGGTCATAAAGTTGCGCCAGTTGCAAGGAAACCGAAGCATCCTCCGGATGAGCGTCGGCTACTTTTTTCAGCAGCGCGAAAGCCCGCATGCCCCACGCACGATTGTTACGGGGAAGCGCTTCGCTCGCATAGGCGAGGCCCAATTCGCGGTCGCCGCCCGTGCTGCCTGGAAACGGAATAAGGGACGCATTCTCAGGCACTCCGGATTCCGGCGCGTTGCCCGGTATGCGGGAAATCGTGTGGTCCACCTGCGCCGCATGCTGAACGGTGCCGATAGCCTTCGAGGGCATATGGCAGGAAACACAATCGTCCCTGGCGGCTTTTCTCCGCTCAGCCGGAACATTGCAACCGGGCGCGCTGACCGTGTGGCACGCGAGGCAGCGCCGGCGGTAGAACGTTGCGCGCGCGGCTTCCGCGACAACCGTTGTGACGCATGGCACGTGCCGCACCACAGCTTGCCGGCGCTCCGTATCCAACAGTTGCTACGCACTAATTGTTCGAAGTGGCTGTTAGCGCCAGGCCGTTGGACGCCGTCGCTCCACAAGAATGCGGAAGTTGAGTCGAAAAGCCGTTTCCCCGCTACGTACTTTTCGGTGTTGCCTGCTTTCGCAATGCGAATGACACTGACGAGATGGCACTGTGCGCATATGCTGTCCCGCTCGCTCGGAGGCAGTATCGCGGGATTTACGATGTCCGCGCCCGGCGTCCATGGCGAAGGTCTCCCGACTTCATTCTGGCCACGTGCATCTCGCCCGGGCCATGGCAGCGATCGCAACTCACACCCGCCTCCGCGAACGCAGGACTCTCGTACCCACTCACCGTGCGGGCCACGTTTCGCAGGCCGCTCGCGTGACAATTGAGGCAAGCAGGCTCGACGGGCCGCGCCAGAGGCAGATGGTCCGAACCCTCAAATCCCGGCGACAGATCCCACTGTTCTGTCGCAGCGTAGTAGGACACGGGCGCTTGAAAGAGAAAGCCGTCGATCATCGATGCGTAGCTGCGCCCTACCACTCCGGCGCCGATAAAATAATCGAGACGGCGTTCGCCGTCCGCATCGCCCTGTGAAAAGTGAAGAAATGCGCTGTCCCCTTTTCGCGCCAGACGGAAGTGAACGCCGGTTGCGCTGTCCGTAAACTCAGCTTGCCCGGAGAGCGGAAAGCTGGCATGGTCGACTGCGCCGCTTGTCCGCGCCATCGGAGTCGCCATGTAGCGCCGGTAGATCTCCGCATGGCATTGCGCGCAGACTTTCGAATCGTCGGCGCGGACTGTTGAAGTCAACAGAGTGAAGCCAAGTAAGACAAGAGGCGAAGCTCGTACAGCCAATCGGACTCCCTCGAACACGACAGTGTAATCACTCAACATATCATCGGATTAATGCGGAGGTCCGATTTCGTAAACCGCCAGAATCTGATCCGCCTTGACGTTTTTCAAGTGCTGTACCAAACCGTTCGGCCACGTGATTTCGATATCCGGCACAATCGTTTGCATTCCCAGTCCGAAGTGCACGGGCCCGAGTGTCGACGAGGCGTAGCCCACGCTGCTGGTCATCTCGTTCCATTGATGCCCGATCCGTATTTCCGCTCCGATGCCGTCCCGATTACTTTTCGAGCCCACCAGCTTCAAGTCCAGCCAGTGACCTGCCTTTGCAGTCGCATTGCGCCAGAACTCCGGCCGCTCTCCCAGGACCGAAACAACAGCGTCCAGACAGCCGTCTCCATCGAAATCGGCGACGACCACACCCCGGTGCGCCCGCGTAGTCTGAAATGCCAATCCAGCGCCGGCCGATACATCGGCGAACGTTCCGTCGCCTCGATTCAGAAACACGGCGTTCGGCAGTTTGTAGCGATCTCCGGAGAACAATTCGATGTTGTCGGTTACGTGCGAGTTCGCCGTGAAAAGGTCCTTCCAGCCATCGTTGTTCAAATCGGCAAGCGCCACGCCCCAACCGGAAAGCTTACTCGTTAGCCGGCCCAACTGGCTCGCATGCCCGGCTTCATAAAAGTGACCGCCTCCTGTATTTCGAAACAGTGGAAAGGTCTGGCCTTGGAGTGCCGTGAACACTATATCGGGCAAGCCGTCGTTGTTGTAGTCGCGAAAATCGGTGCCCATGCCGGAGATCGCATTACCATCGTCCGGCAGAGCGGTGCCCGCGTCGAATGCCACTTCGGCAAAGGTTCCATTGCGCTGGTTGTGAAACAGAAAATTCGGCAATGTGTCGTTAGTGACGAACACATCGGGATAGCCATCGCGATCATAGTCCGCCACAGCGACTCCCATCCCTTTACCCTCGGCCTTGGCGAGGCCGCTTACTCTCGATACATCTTCGAAACGGCCGCCGCCGAGATTGTGATACAACGTGTTCGTCGTGGTCTTGAACTCTTTTGGATGGCAGTACACAATCCATCGCCCGGATGGATCGTGGCAGACCGGGTTGCTTTCCGGCGTCCACTGGACATAGTGAACCACTAACAGATCAAGCAAGCCGTCACGATCGTAATCGAACCACGCAGCCGCTATCGCGAATTGATTTTCATGAATACCGGCCGCCGCGGTGACATCCTCAAAATGTCCTCCGCCCGCGTTGCGATACAGATGGCTCCCGTTCACTCCAGCGACAAACAGGTCCACGCGGCCATCGTTATCGAAGTCGGCCGCCGCCGCTCCGATAGAGTAGCCGGACCCCGCCAATCCCGAGTCTTTGGTGACGTCGGTGAAGTGCCCGTGCCCGTCATTGCGATAGAGGCGATTCAAAAATGCGGGACCTGTTTTCATCAGGCCCGGCATCTCGGCTCCGTTCGCAAAGAACAAATCGAGCCTGCCATCGCCGTCAAAATCGAAGGCCGCGATCCCGCCCGCCATGGTCTCGGGCAAATACTTCTTTTCAGTGGGATAGTGATTCAGCACAAAATCGAGGCCGGACGATTGGCTCGCATCCGCGAACACAATCGAGGTTTTCTGCGCGGGCTGCCATGCGATGAGCAGTAACGCGAGCAGTAACGTCACGATGAGCGTCACAAACACCAGGCATTGATTTCGCGCCATCAGCACTAGATTATGTTACTTTGGCCAATTGGAGCGCAGAGGCCGCAGTGCACCGCTTGAGTAGACAAACGATTACTGTTCTCTGCCGCCTTCTTTCTGCTGGCAGCTCTCCAATCTCAAACCTTTGCTCAGTCGTCTGAGGGCCTGCAGGACGCACTCGCCGAGAAAGGTAGACTGGCGAAACAAGCACTTGTTGAGAAGCGGTATCCGGAGGCGGTCGCGCTCTATCGCGAATTGCTGAAGGCTATTCCAGCCAATACAGGCATTCGTTTGAATCTTGCAATCGCCCTCGAAAAGCGGGCCAACCCTCTGCCGCCATTCCGGAACTCCTGCGCGTCACTCGCGCCAACCCATCATCCGCTTCGGCCTGGTTGCTCCTCGGACTCGCTTACCAACAGTTAAACAAGCCGAAGAACGCCATCGCACCGCTTCGCGAAGCCATGCGATTGGATCCCAAGAATTACACTGCCCTCCTTGAACTGGCGGATGCGGAACTCACCACCGGCGATGCCCGGGGCGCCGCGAAAGACTTTGGTGCGCTCGCTGCCGTCGAACCTGCGCTTCCCAAGGCATGGGAAGGACTCGGACGCGCATACTTGTCGCTCGCTGAAACTTCGTTCGAGCAACTGCAAGGCCGGGCGCCCGAGTCGCCCTATTGTTTAGCGCTTCTGGCACGGTCTCGTGTGAGTGCGGAGCGGTTTGGCGATGCGCTTTCGCTCTACGCAAACGCCATCGAGCGGGAGCACAATCTACCCGGACTTCACTCCGCCCGCGCGGAAATCTATCGCCAGACAAACCACGCGGAGTGGGCCTCTATTGAAGAGGAACGCGAGACGCGCATTCCCAAGCCAGATTGCTCGCGACAGAGTGCCGCCTGCGCGTATCTCGCCGGCGATTGGCAAGCCACCCTTGAGACTACCGCGAAAACGTCCTCACTCGAAAACCTATACTGGACCGCCTTGGCCAGTTCGCATCTTGCGGAAGAGAGCTTCAAGAAGCTGGCATCGCTTCCTTCATCGCCGGAAATGCACGCCGTGCTTGCGGATGCCTATCAGCGCCTGGGCCGGCGTTTGGATGCCGTTGCGGAGTGGCGGAAGGCCCTTGAACTCGACCCGTCGGACCGGTTGCTTCAGGCGCGCCTTGCCGAATCGCTAGTCCGTGCTCGTGTGTATCCCGAAGCCGAACACATTCTCACCACTCTCGTCGGGCAACAGCCGGAAAATGGTGAGTGTCAGTACCTGCTTGGCAATTTGTTATTGCAACTGAAGCGCGACGATGAGGCTCTCTCTCACCTCAAGGCCGCGACCGTCCTCTTGCCCAATTTATTGGCTGCTCAGGAAGCGCTTGGCCGCGTGTATCTCGATTTGGGTCGGGCTGCCGAAGCCGTGGTGCACCTCGAAAAGGCGCGTTCCCTGGACGACGGCTCCATCTCATTCGCATTGCATTCCGCTTATCTTCAGTTAGGCCGTCAAGATGAAGCGCGTGCCGCGCTGGCCCGTTATCAAGCGTTCAGCAAACGGCGATCCGCGGCAAATTCCAGCGTTGAAACACCCGTTTCCGCGCCATAGAGCGCCGCCGCGCGGACGCCGAAATGACAATGTCGCAGCGCTTGGGCCATTCGCAATTCTTCAATAGCGTATGTACAATGTGATAACAAATGAAACTCGACTGGGATGCCGCGAACGTGGATCACATCTCCCGTGACGGTGTGTCACGATTGGTCACCCACACAGATTGGCCGCGCGTTGCAGGAGTTGGGAATCACGTTAATTAAGGGCCCACTCTCCTCAGGCGAAAGGGTGCGTTGAACGGGGATTTGGTACGGAATTATGATATCGGAAAGGGCCGAAGCCGAATGGCCAGATGCGCTTTGAACCGTGGCGACCAGCCAGGCCGGACACACGTCCCCTCTGCTCGAAGGCAGCCGCATTCGCGAAGAGCTCGTTCTGCTAGCGGTAGAAGGTCGTGGGCTGCAAGCCCAGTTTCATCACAGAGCTTCGAAATGGGCTCCTTCTCCAGCAGATGCCCCCTCAGGGCGGCGACCTTTTCTTCGGAGCGAAATTTTTATTCGGAAATTGTCGTTTTGGAGCATTCCCAATCGTCGATATAATGGCGGATCACACACATTTAAGGAGGGCAGGGAATGAGTAAGGTAAGGGTACTCGTAGGGACGCGTAAGGGCGCGTTCATACTGACGTCAGACGGGAAGCGGGAGAAATGGGATGTTGCCGGGCCGCACTTCGGCGGCTGGGAGATGTATCACTTGAAGGGATCGCCGGTCGACCCGAATCGGTTATATGCGTCCCAATCGTCGGGCTGGTTCGGACAATTGATCCAGCGTTCAAACGATGGCGGCAAGTCTTGGGAACCAGTGGGGAACAAGTTCGTTTACGAGGGCGTTCCCGGTACTCATCAGTGGTACGACGGTAAGCCGCACCCATGGGAGTTCAAGCGCGTGTGGCATCTCGAGCCCTCGCTGACCGATCCGGATTCCGTTTACGCCGGAGTCGAGGACGCCGCCTTGTTTCACTCGGCCGATGCCGGCAAGAGCTGGCAGGAACTTCCAGGGCTGCGCGGCCATGGTTCAGGCGCTCGCTGGCAGCCAGGCGCCGGAGGGATGTGCCTGCACACTATCATTCTGGAGCCCGGCAATCCCGAGCGGATCTATATCGCCATTTCGGCCGCAGGCGCATTCCGCACGGACGATGGCGGCAAGAACTGGCGAACGATCACGCGTGGCCTGAAGTCAGACATGCTTCCCGATCCGACTGCAGAGGTCGGCCACTGCGTACACCACATCGCGATGAACCCCACGCGACCTGGCGTGCTGTTCATGCAGAAGCACTGGGACGTGATGCGCAGCGACGACGCCGGCGAAGACTGGCACGAGGTCAGTGGTAACCTACCGACCGACTTCGGGTTCGCACTCGACATTCACGCACACGAGCCGGAGACCGTTTACGTCGTGCCGATCAAGAGCGATTCCGAACACTATCCACCGGAAGGCAAGCTGCGCGTGTACCGCAGCAAGACCGGCGGAAACGAGTGGGAAGCGCTCACCCAAGGGCTTCCCCAAAGCGACTGCTACGTCAATGTGCTGCGCGACGCCATGGCCGTCGACACGCTCGATTCCTGCGGCATCTACTTCGGCACAACTGGCGGCCAGGTGTACGCCTCGCCCGACGCGGGCGATCACTGGACGCCCATCGTCCGCGATCTTCCGGCGGTGCTTTCGGTCGAGGTACAGACGCTGCCATGATTCGAGTTGTACTCCCGGCGCATCTGCGGACGCTGGCTCGCGTAAGCGGCGAGGTCTCGCTGGAGATTGATGGCGCGGTCACGCAACGCTCGGTGCTCGATGCCCTTGAAGCCCGCTATCCAATGCTCTCGGGCACTCTGCGCGACCACGTTACGCTCGAACGCCGGGCCTTCGTCAGATTCTTTGCCTGCGGAGAGGATCTCTCGCATGAGTCCCCGGATGCCCCGCTGCCTGATGAAGTCGCTACAGGGAAGGAGCCGTTCCTCGTCGTCGGGGCAATTGCGGGCGGCTAGATTACGTATAATCTGGGACGTGCGAATCGCTTGTATTCTCGCCTTTCTCGCCGTCCAGTGTGGCTTCGGGGCAGACCGCTTTCCCGTTGAGACGATCACTCCGTCCGTTTCTGTCGTCCGCGGCCCGGTCAATGGAGTTCTCATCAATGCCGGAGGCAAGACGCTGGCCATCTACGGCGATCCGCGCGATGGCGACAGCCGGGCCGAGAGAGTCCTGTTCACCCACTATCGCCGGGATGTTACCTGGGCAGGTCGCAGGCTTCTCGACGGCGGAGCCGAACCGGTCTATCCAGCCGCTGAGGAGCCGCTCTTCACCGGGGTGCAACAGTTCTGGGCGAAGTACTCGCAGTTCCACGATTACGCGAATCAGAGCAGTAAGATCCTGACGTCGCCCATTCGCGCGGGGCATCCAGTACGCGGCGGGGATCGCGTGGAATGGATCGGCCCCGCGATCGAGGTCCGCGACACGCCAGGTTATACGCGAGGCGCGGTCTCCTATCTCTTCACCGCGGATGGCAAGCGCATCGCCTGCGTTGGCGATCTGATCTATGGCGATGGCCAGATCCTCGATCTGTTCAGTCTGCAGGACGCTATTCCCGCGACTGGCGAGGACGGCTACCATGGCTATGCTTCCCGCGCCGCTCAGGTGATCACAAGTCTCCGCCAGATCGCGGACTGGAAGCCCGACATCATAATTCCGGCGCGAGGTCCCGTGATTGCTAATCCGCAACAGGCGATCGCGAAACTCATCACGCGCCTGCAGGACGTGTTCGCGAGTTACTTCGCCATCTCGGCCCTTCGCTTTTATCGCGGCGACG
The DNA here is from genome assembly GCA_963767545.1 of Terriglobia bacterium. Taxonomy (GTDB): domain Bacteria; phylum Acidobacteriota; class Terriglobia; order Bryobacterales; family Bryobacteraceae; genus CAVVFX01. The sequence goes on along the minus strand of CAVYEV010000047.1, from coordinate 84,771 downwards.
ATAAGCTTGCCGTGCAGGCGAGGCGCATTCTCGGCGATCGTCCGGTCAACTGGATGCGATCCGCGCAAACCGCTGAACCGCCCTCGTGGATTCGCGTCATCGGCAACACCCGCGTCATCGTCTCGGCGTCCGGCGCTGCGTTCGTGGTGGATTGCGGGAGCCGGCGTATACTCGACGGGATCAAGCAGCTTCAGCACGACGGCGTGTTCAAGACCGTGGAAGGCATCTGGGTCACGCACTATCACGACGACCACACCAACTTTGTCCAGACCGCGTCAGAGGAACTGAATGCTCCAGTCATGGCAACCCCCGAGTTAGGCCGCATCCTGATGCAACCCGCGGACTTTCGGATGCCGTGCCTGACTTCGAATCCGATCCGTCATGTTCAGGTGAAAGCGGACGGCTCGTCGGAACGATGGCACGAGTTCCAGTTCACGTACTCTTACTTCCCCGGCCAGACGCTATACCATGACGGTCTGATGGTTAAGAAGGATGGCGGCGAGAGCGTGTTCTTCATCGGCGACTCTTTCACTCCGACCGGCATCGACGACTACTGCGTCCTGAACCGTAACTTCGTTGAGCCCGAGAAGGGCTTCGAATACTGCCTGAATTACGTGAAGCGCGCCCGGCCGGACTGGCTGGTGAACCAGCACGTCAACCCGGCATTTCATTTCAACGATGCCCAACTCGACACGATGATCGACAACGTTCGCGTGCGGAGAACACAACTGGCCGCGCTGTTTCCCTGGGACGATCCGGACTTCGGCATCGACGAGCAATGGGCAAGATTCGAGCCGTATCGAAGGGAGGTCCCGTCCGGCGGGAGGATCGCATTAAGGATTGTGATCCTGAACCATTCGTCCGATACCCGCGACTTTCTGGTCACGCCCCACGAGCCGCCCGGTTGGACCATGGGACACGTGACGTTTCGGGTCCGGGTTCCTTCGCGTGAGTCCCGCGAGGTGATTATTCCCGCGACCGCCGGCGCTCCCGGCCTCGGCGTCGTCACCGCGGATATAGCCTTCGACAAATGGGATCTCCGCCAATGGATAGAGGCGCCGATCGATGTCAAATGATGCGCAGGCGCTCTATCGCATCACCCAAATGGGGCTGGCCCACGCTATCTGGCCGTCGGCTTGTTCGATGCGGGCGTAGTAGTAGTTTGTGCCAGGTTCCGGGCTGGTGTCGCGATACTCGACTGTCGCTTCCTGTCGATCGGGCTTGGATTCGTAGACGTACTTCTGATTGCGGATGATGCTGATCTTGGCAATCTTGCCGGTGCCGCGCACTTTCACGCGGAGCGGTGGGACGGTGGCGGAGCTGAACTCGTCGCCCATGAAGTGATCGCCGGCCCAGAACTCAAGGACGATGTTATCGGTCGCGCCATAGGTGTGGCGCTTGCGAATGGCGTTCATGATGCCGAGCCGGGTGGTATCGGCAGTGACCACCATCGAATACGAGATGTGGGTGGAGCCGTGATCGCTGCTCGCCGTGGTGCCGAGGCGATAGCCCTTCTTGTAAGCGTTCCAAACATAGCCTTCGTGACGGTACGCGTTGTCGGGCGCGTCCGGATTGGGCGGCGCTTTGGCGGAACGCGGCGCGCCTTCATGTTCATAGTTAGTCCGGGCTCCCTGGTAGATTTCGACGATCGGCTCAAGATCCTTGTCGTTGTCGCGCCAGTCGGTGCCCATGTTGGTGCCGCTAGTATGAGGGATGGAGATGCCTCCGGTACGCCGGATGTGATCGTAGAGCTGCTGCGTTTCGTTGTCCACCATGTCGCGGGAAACGGCTTCGTATGTGGACCAGTATTCGGGAACATCGGCGCGGAAGTGGAACTTGACGACCGGGATGTTGCGATAGGGATGGATGATGTTGCGATGGCCGTTAGGGAAGGTGGCGCTGCGCTCGTAGCCGAAGAGCGCGGTGTAGCGGCCGGGGACGTGATAAAGATCCGTGAGCTTATTGATGTACCACCACCAATACTCGTTATCTCCGCCGGCGTTGTGATCGGTGATTGCGCCGAAGTCCATGCTTGCCGCGTCGAACATGTAGCGCATGAAGTCGACGAGAGAACCGTCGTTGCGTCCACCGCCGTCGGTCGAAAGCTCGGTATGGCGATGCAGATCGCCGCGGACGATACGCTGTTCCACGCCGCCGATGGTGATCCGATGGGCGCGGATAGTCTTGACATCGCCAGCCTCATCGACATGTCCGGGATTTGCGGGCTTGGTGGGAACAGCCGTGACGGGAGCGGCGGAATTGAGTTTCGCGTCGCTGGCAGCAATCGCGGGCGTGAACACGCCGGTCCAGATGTCGTTCTTGACAGGTATCTGCACCTGATCGTCGGGGCGGTTGTCGGTGTGCCAGAGAGCCCAGACCTGGCCGTTAGGCGCGGGCGCAAGATCGGAGTAGGAGCTGATCCGGTCCTTACTATGAGGGATTTGCGTTGCCGGTATCCAGCCGTTGCCCTGGTAGTAAGTGACGTACGTCTCCCAGAAGCCTCGAACGGCGGCCATGTTCTGGATCTGTTCGGTCTGGACCTGCCACGGGCGAGACCAGGTCGCGGGACGCTCGGTCTTATGGCGGAAGGTGATCCAGACGCGGCCGTCTTTATCGCAGTACAGGCGTGGGAGTTCGTTATTCTCCGTGTCGTTCGGCGGCATGGATTCGGAGGGTTGTTCAGCGGGTTCCACGAGTCCTCCGGGGGTGCGGACGACGACATGCACCTGGCGTTCTTTATTGAGCGCGATACCCGGCGCTTTGGCTCGGACGGCCTGGCCATTGTCCTTACCCCAACCAACGCCCATCAGGTCGTAAGCGATCCAGACGCGATCCTGCTTATCGACAACGAGCGTCGCGTTCGCCTCGGATTGAGGAGTGGCGGCGATGTTCTCGATTGCGCCGAACTTACCATCGCGGAAGGTGCGGAGGAGTAAGTCGTAGCTATCGTTGCGATAGGCGTCCCACGCAACGTAGGCGGTGCCTTTGCTATCTACGGCAACGTCGGGATACCAATGGTCGGAAACGTCTTCCGCAACCGTGTAAGTCTGCGACCATTGGCCGCCGTCAAGATACTTGAGAAAGATGCCGCTCTTCCCGTTGACGAACCCCTGCCAGACCAGCCAGAGGCGGCCAGACGCATCGCGTTTGAGGCGATGATTCAGGTCGGGACCGGCTCCGTTGGTGAGGCGCTGCACCTTACCCCAGCGGGTACCTTCCATGGAGACGGCGAACAGATTCCAGCGCACGCGCTCAGGGTCGCGCGTTGGATAATCGACCTGCTGGGACCACACGAACCACGGAGTGCCGGTTCCGTCCACGGCCACCTGCGGCATCCAGACATCGCCGGTGACAGACGGGATTGGGAACGAGGTAGTCCATGAACCGTTGCGGAAGCACCGAGCGCGGACCTCGTCGTAAAGGCCGCTGTAGCTGGCCCAAACGCTCCAAATGGTACCGTCGGGCGCGGCGGCGATGGAGGGAAAGTCATCCTCGCGTTTGGGATCGCTGAGCTGGCCGAGGCCGGAGAGCCAGACGACTCGAGCACCCGGCGCAGTGAGAGCAGGCCCCACTGCGGAAGGTTGATCCAGATTAGCGGGAGCGAGTTGTGGAGCGGCGCGGAATCGGCCAATAGCCACGAAGCCGAGGATGATAACAACGATCAGGCTCGGCAAGAAACGGCGGCGGCGGAATAGGGGCATGTTAGCGTTTACGAGAATATCTTATTCGCCACTACTCCCGCCACATCGGTCAGGGGCTTTCTGTCGTCGGGGGTGAGTCGCTCTTTGGGATCGAAGCTGTGGATGCTCGAAGGTCCGCCTTGCATGAAGAGAAAGATTACACGTGTCGGCGGGGCGGAGAAGTGGGGCAACCGGGCGCGAAAGTAACGTGACGCGGGTTGATGACGCAAACACCCGATTTTTGAAATAGGCCGGTGGAATGACGATTGGATGGGGCTCGGGTGCGTCGTGTGGGGTGGGAAAGGCTTGGCTGGCCGCCGATGGCCGCCGATGAAACGAAAAAGAGAACGGAGGGAGAGCTGCGATGACGCAAAGGGCCGGTTTCTCGCGCGCGGTTGTCCAGGAAATGTGGTTTTTTGCGGAACCAACCCATTTGGGGTGCGCCGGGTGACGGGTCGTGATGACGCAAATGCTTCTTTTTTGAAACTGGGTTGTTGGATGGGATGCGACTCGGGTCGGTGGATGGACTCGGGCACGTCGGGTGGGGCTGGGAAAAGCTGGGCCGGCCGTGGATGAAAGGCGAATGGATGCGGATAAGAATGAAAGACCACGAAACGAACCCATTGGAGCAGCGAACCCCTTCGTATGCCACGATATTCGGCGGCCGAATTTGGACCGGGTGACGCAAGAGGCTGCTTTTTGAACTTGATTGTTGGACGTATGTAAAAGGTTGCGTACGGCGGATTCGTTCGAGGCAAGGCGACCGGAGTCGGGGAGAGGTGACGCAAATAGCCGATTTTGAAAGTGGGTTGTGGGACCTGAGGCCAAGGGTATGCGGGTTTTCGCGGAACGAAGCCGACTTGTTGGCGTGCAAGGTTTTCCCGGCTTGGCAGAACTGGTGACGCAAACTCCCATTTTCTGAACGTGGCTTGCTGGATCGGGTTGAGAGAACCGATGTACGACAGCGCGTTTTCCGAAACAGAGCCAATTTTTTGGCGGGATTGCGGGCGATCGAGTACCGCCGACAAAAACGAACCCATCAGCGATGGTGGCTCGTGCGATTGGCTCGCAACAGCGGCGGCGGCCGCCTGCAAATTGAGTATTGAATTTCCTGAGTCAAACATAGTCTCTCCTTCTGAACGACTGCGAATGGCGGATGTTCGCGCGGTTAAGCGCCCAAAGCTTCGCTGTTTGCAACTCCCCCGACGACGCGCGGCAGTCTCCGTCGCGGTCTCGCACGATCTCGGCTTGCTTGGGTCGCGCGGCCATGCGGGAATCTCCCTGGTTTCAGATTGACACACACGATGTCAGGCATTGAGGGGACGTTTTTGTAAGCGGTTGAAAATGTTTGGATTAAAAATGCGAAGGTGTTGAACTTTTAAACCGGCCAATCGACTGACGGCAGGCCTTTGATTGCTTTTCAGTTTGGATTTTGCGATTCCAAGATTATTTGCGCGCCGGCTCCGCTACAGTTGCGGTTCCGAGGTTCGCTCTATTGATAAAGATGTTTTTGGACCCGGCGAAGAGGCACCCCGGCCCAAATCGGCGACCGCCATCGGCAATCGCGTTGCGGTATTTGAGTTTGAGAAGCGGCGTCAGCTTTTCGCGGTCGAGTTCCTGGACGCCTTCACTTACATAATGTAGAGCACGAAGCCGAGGAAGGCTTGCTGCTTGCTGTTGAAGTGCGCGCTCATGGCGAGTTTGGCGCGAGGCCGCTTTCCGCGGGTCAGCGGAACTCCCATATCGCTATGGGCCAGACGAAGTCGAGATGCTTTTCAGCTCGGATGATTTTTTCACATTTTCGCCATCTGGTCGCGGCCGAAGCCTTTTTCGGCAAGGCTTCGAGGAGATTGAGGTGTGTGTCGGGTGCGGTCCAGAGTTTGCGGAGTTCGTCTTCACCCTTGAAGAAGCCGGGGAGTTTGCCGAAGAGCATTGTCATCAACTGTCGGCGGCGATTTTCAAGGTCAAACCAGAGGATCGGGCACTTGCAGCCTCCTTAACCTAGCGCACTAAGATGCTCGTCATTTTGCGTCGCACTTTAGATGGCGGGCGTAGTTAAGACGGGGCTCGGCATTTGGTAGACTTGATGTTTGCCTGCGGGTTCGGGCGCGTAGCTCAGTTGGTTAGAGCGCTTCCTTCACACGGAAGAGGCCCGGGGTTCGAGTCCCTGCGCGCCCACCACTCCAAATTGCTTAGAGCAGCCTGCCCGCAACACCACGAAAAGCATTGATCCTGTTTCAGTCTGTCGATTCGGACTCAGAGGCACCCTCATCGTTGCTAAACCAGCGTAACCTTCTTACGCACATCCCCGAAGCAGCGCCTTGAACCGCCTGTGGCGTGAAGCTTGTATTGTAGTTATGCCGACGCAGACATCTTACAAGTAGCCCAGCAGGGGAACGGGTAGATCTTGCTCCGTCTGGGCTCATGCCGTACAGTGGAGAACCTGTCGCCCTCTAATCTCAACCAAAGCCAATGCCTATTCCAAACTATCAATCGCTGATGCTCCCTGTTCTTGTGGCCTCTTCCAAAGGTGAGGTGCGCATTGGGTCAGTTGTGGAAGAGTTGGCCAACCAACTTGGCCTTAACCCACAAGAGCGCAGCGAATTGCTGCCTTCGGGCAAGCAAACAGTGTTTAGTAATCGTGTGCATTGGGCAAAATTTTATCTAAGCAAAGCTCAACTCGTTGAGGTAACACGGCGCGGACACTTCAAAATTACCCCACGCGGACAGACCGTCATTAGTCTAAACCTGCACATATTGATAACAAATTTCTCATGCAGTTTGAGGAGTTTCGTCAATTCCTGGAGAGATCGAGCGGAGCCGAAGAACAAGGCAGCCAAGTACTTATTGCTTCCCCAGAAGATCAAAAACAAACGCCCGATGAAACAATGCGCATGGCACACCGGCAAATTGAAAGCGCATTAGGGCAAGACTTGCTAGATCACGTCCGTAACGCTCCCCCGGAGTTTTTCGAGCGCTTGATTGTGAGTCTTCTTCTCAGCATGGGTTACGGCGGTTCCCGCGCAGATAAGGCCGGTCGTACTCTTGGCCGTTCTGGTGATGATGGCGTTGACGGAGTAATTGACCAAGACGCTCTCGGCCTAGATCGCGTTTACATACAAGCCAAGCGATATGCAGCAGGAAATAGCATCGCGTCCGGGGCAATCCGTGACTTTTTCGGGAGCCTCGACCGCCACAAAGCCACAAAGGGGCTGTTTGTGACCACCTCGACATTTTCCCCCTCTGCAAGGGAAACCGCAGAGTTTCTAAGTAAGCGCATTGTCCTAATAGACGGTGACCAACTCGCAGCCTTAATGGTTCAGCACAATATCGGATGCAGGATTGAAGATACTCTTCACATTAAGAAGATTGATGAGGAGTTTTTTGAAGCGTAGCCGTTTGGCCCACATTTCAACAATGGTCTTTTGGGCCGATGGCGGCCACACTCCCAAAGAATTACAGGATGCGCTGAAAGAAAGATTAACCGCGGATGGACCCTATGGAGAGGAGAGTCACGCGGGCAGACGCGGCAAATGTGCGCCCCTTAAGCTCTGATACGGAACTTCAACACTCAAGATAACGCGACTGTAAACTGGATTCTATGGCATGGTTCGCAGACGAGGACTTCTGGCGCGATCTCTATCCCGCGATGTTTCCGCCCGATCGATTCGCAGTCGCCGATCAACAGGTGAAACAGATTCTTGAACTCACCAACTTTAACGGGCGCACAGTTCTGGATCTTTGCTGCGGGCCAGGGCGTCACTCGATCAGCTTTGCGCAGCGCGGATTCAAAGTAACGGGAGTGGATCTATCGCGATTTCTTCTGGGGCGGGCTCGCGAGCGCGCGGCGGATGCGGGTATGCACGTTGAGTGGATCGAAGAAGATATGCGGCGGTTCAATCGTCCAAAGGCTTTCGAACTGGCGTGCAGCCTGTTTACATCGTTCGGATATTTCGATGAAGAAGACGATTTACGGGTCCTACGCAATGCCTTTGAAAGTTTGGTTTCCGGCGGCGTGTTTGTTATTGAGATCGCCAGCAAAGAATGGATTGCCCGTGTTTGGCAAGATACGCTGTGCAACAAACTCGAGGATGGATCGGTGGTCTTCCAGCGGCCCGAAGTATGCGCGGACTGGACGCGTATTCGGAACGAATGGATTCTGATAAAGGACAACCACGCAAAGTCGTTTCACTTCGAGCACACGATTTATTCCGGACGCGAACTCAAGGAGCGCCTGCTTGACGCCGGGTTTAGTGAAGTGAAATTGTTCGGAGATCTGGAAGGCCGGCCATACGGACGGGAGGCAACCCGATTGGTTGCGGTAGCGCGCAAAAGCTGATCGCGGCACCCTTGCATCTTCGGACCGCGATCACCTCAAACTTACGCAATGAGATCGTGGATAACTTCTCCAGCAACGTCGGTCAGGCGGAAGTCGCGGCCGCTGTAGCGATAGGTGAGCTTCGTGTGGTCCAGGCCCAGTAGGTGGAGCGCGGTCGCCTGCAGGTCATGGGGATGGACGCCTTTATCCACTACCTTGAAGCCGAAGTCGTCAGTTTGGCCATAGGTAATGCCGGGCTTGACGCCGCCTCCGGCGAGAACCATCGAGTAGGCCGCGCTGATTATGGTCGCGGCCGTTTTGAACCTTCACCAGGCCGCTCACTTCAACGGCCGGCGTACGGCCGAATTCTCCGCCGATGATGACTAGCGTGTCGTCTAACAGTCCGCGCAGCTTGAGGTCTTCGAGCAGCGACGCGATAGCGGGATCGGCGCCGGCGGCGAGGCGCTTGTGGATCAGAATATCATCGTGGTTATCCCAAGGCTGCCCGTCGCCATAGTAGATCTGCACCATGCGGACGCCCTTCTCGACCAGGCGCAGAGCCATCAGACATCCACGTCCGAAATCCGTGTCGCCGTAACGGGCGCGGACCTTCTCGGATTCTTTGGTAATGTCGAAGACTTCAGGCGCTTCAGTCTGCATCCGGAAGGCAACTTCAGCGGACTGAATGGTGGCTTCGAGTTGCGGGTCGGTGCCCTCGCGTTTGATGTCGAGCTGGTTGAGTTTACCCAGCAGATCGAGTTGGCGGCGCTGTTCGTCAGTCTTAATCTCGGGATTATGAATGTATTGGACCAGCTTGTCCGGAGTGCGCTCGTTGTTCGGAATATACGTCGCCTGGTAGACGCCGGGTAAGAACGCGGAGGTCCAGAGCGGGGGACCAAGCACCGGAAGTCCCGGGCACATCACCACGAAACCGGGGAGGTTCTGATTCTCAGTGCCGAGGCCGTATGTCAGCCATGAGCCCATCGACGGGCGACCGGAGAACTTATCGCCGCAGTTCATCATGAACAACGAGGGCTCGTGGTTGGGACGCTCGGTGTACATGGAGCGAATCACGCAGAGTTCATCGGCATGGCGGCCGGTTTGGGCGAACAGTTCGCTGATCTCGGTGCCGCATTGTCCGTATTTCTTGAAGCTGAATGGCGACTTTAGAAGGTTGCCGGTCTTGCGCTCCGTCTTTTGGTTTCCGGAAGGAGCAGCTTTGCCGTTGAACTTGTCGAGCATTGGCTTCGGGTCGAAGGTGTCGACCTGCGAAGGTCCTCCGTTCAGGAACAGGAAGATTACGTGCTTCGCCTTCGCAGGGAAATGCGGCGCCTTGGGCGCAAGAGGGCTGAGGTTCAGCGCGCCAGTCGTGGCGTTCAGTGTCGTGGCCAGTGTGGAGGCGAGGCCGGCCATGGCGAAACCCGTTCCCATGGTGCGGAGAAGGTCGCGGCGGGTGAGGGGGAGGTTAGTTGATAAATAGGAATTCATTGGAGCTCATCAAAACTTGGGCGTATTGCGGCCAGTTATTGTCGCTTTGCGACAGGAATTGTTGCGCCAACTGCTTCTCTTGCGGAGTCGGCGGACGTTGAAACAGGTGCTCATACAAAGACTCGACGGTGGTGGCCTCTTTGGCCAGCGCCTTCGACTCCGTGAGGACGAACGGGCTGTTCATGAAGAAGAGCCGCTGCACCGGGACGTTCGTCTGATTGCGCGCCTCGCTCGTGGCATTGGGCACGGGATAATCGAACAGCGAGAGATAGGGGTTCAACTTCCGCCGGCTGATGAACCCGTAGACGGTACGGCGATGATTGTCGAGATCGAGTTGCGCGGGCTTGCCTCCGGCCTTCAGATCGATATTGCCGGCGGCGAATAGTATTTCGTCACGGATGGATTCAGCATCGAGACGGCGGTGATTCGAGTGAGAAAAGAGCCGGTTCTCGGGATCGGCTGCCTCAATGGCCGGCGAGGATTGCGCGCTCTCCTGATAAACCGCCGACAGCATGATCTCCCGGTGCAGCTTCTTCATCGACCAGCCCTCCTGAACGAAGCGCGAAGCGAGAAAGTCGAGAAGTTCGGGGTGCGATGGGCGATCGCCAATCTGGCCGAAGTTGCTGGCAGTGCGAACAATTCCGCTTCCGAAATGATGCTGCCAGATACGATTGACGATCACGCGCGCCGTGAGCGGGTTCGAGGGGCTGGCTATAGCTTGGGCGAGTTCAAGACGCTCCTTGCCTTTGTCGAAGGTTTTCTGTTCACCGGGCGACAAAATGGCGAGGAAACGGGGCGGCGCGGGTTCGCCTCGCGATTCGCGATTGCCGCGAATCCAGACGCGCTGCTCGGAGGGTTTGTCGTTATCTTTGATGACTTGCAGGAACGGATACTGCTCGGGAAGAGCTTTCTTGAGGGCGTCGGCCTCTGTGCGCAACGCGTCCAGATGGGTCTTCCAGGGGCCGGAAAGGTAACTCGCGAGATCCTTTTCCTGATGCCCGAGGACGCCCACAGAGCGGCCTTCTCCAAAGATCTCTCGCCACATTACAAATTTATCGCGCGGAAGCGATTCCAGGTCGGCCTGGCTGAGATCGCGACGGCTGGGGTCGAGACCCAGTTTGATGTGATTGCGATCGTCGACGCCCTTCTTCTCCGCATTAGTAGCGAGAAGAAGTTCCTGGAACTTTTCGGCGGCAAGGCGGCGGTCCGCGCCAGTCTTTGCGGCATGCCATTCGTTGAGATAAGGGTGATCGGTCTTAGGATTTGAGAGGTACTTTTTCCAGCGTTCGAGCGTCGATGGGTCGAGTTTCGATTGATTGAGCGATGCCGCGTCTTCATCGCCGGAGACTGCAAGCATGTACCTCGCGGTTTGAGTCGCGAGAATATCGGCGAGCTGCTGATTTTGCGTTTCGACGAAATCCTTGAGTTCTTTTTCCTTGGCGTCTAGCTTTTTCTTTTGGTCGCGCCACGCCTCGACAGCTTCCTTTGAGGCGAGGGGTGCTTCGTCGAGGTGCGTGTTGTTGAAGACGCCAAGGATCGAATAGTAGTCTTTGGTGGGAATCGGATCGTATTTGTGGTCGTGGCAAGTGGCGCAGGCGACGGTAAGCGCGAGGAAACCGCGCGTCGTCGCGTCGACCCGGTCGTCCTGAAACTCGGGACTGAGAGCGTAGAATCCGAGGCCGGCCTCGTACTTCTCGGGTTCAGACATCTTGTCCCCGGCGATCTGAGCCATGACGAACTTGTCGTAAGGCATATCGTCATTCATCGCCTGAATCACCCAGTCGCGATAGCGGAACGCGTTGGCATAGGGATCTTCCTGAGTCGAGTTCAGCTTGTCGTCGGAGTAGCGCGCGATATCGAGCCAGTAGCGGCCCCAGCGCTCGCCATAACGCGGCGAGGCGAGGAGACGATCGACGACCTTGGCAAATGCGTCGGGAGAACGGTCCGCAACGAAATTGTTGACATCTTCAGCGGTCGGCGGAAGTCCGATTAGATCGAAGTAGGCGCGGCGGATGAGTGTGCGGCGATCGGCGGGCGCGGCTGGCTTGAGGTTCTTAGATTCGAGCTTGGCGAGGATGAAGCGGTCGATATCGGTAGCCGCCCATTTCGTGTTTTTCGTCGCGGGCGGTTGAGGATTGGCGACTGGCTGGAAGGACCAGAAGGCTCGCTGTTCCTTGGTGATGATGTATTGGGACGGGAGGATCTTGCCAGTATCGGGCCAGACCGCGCCATCCTTAATCCAGGTGGTGAGGGCTTCGATGTCCGCGTCCGGCAGCTTGCCGGATGGCGGCATTTTAAGCTTTGCATCGGTCTGTGAAACTGCGAGGATGAGTCGGCTTTTCGAGGGATCGTTGGGGACGATCACGGGTCCCGACTTGCCGCCTTTCAGGGCGTGTTCACGGGAGTCGAGTTGCAGACCTCCCATCTTCGCGTCCGTGTGGCAGGCGTAGCAGTTCTTCGCCAGAAGCGGGCGGATGCGCGTCTCGAAAAAGTCGGTCGGCTCGGAACAGAGCGCGGGTCCAGCGGTGGCCAGGAGTATGGCCAGAGCGGCTTTACGCATACTTAATGATAAACCTTTGAGCGAGGGAAAGTTCTTGGGAAAAGCATGGGCGTGCTAACGAATACAAAAACGCCAGTGAAAAGCTTTGCCCGAGAAAAGCTATGCACAAAAGGAGTATCCTTAATCGGCAGGTGAAATGCCAAGGCTCTGGCCCGGGAGTTTAAATGAGAATACTCTGGCTCTTAATTGCTGCTACGGCCGCATTCGCGGCCGATCCCCCCAATTTCTCCGGAACATACCTGATTGAGAACTACCAGTCGAAAAGCGATTTTCCTTCTGTCACGACGCTGAAAGTGGGGCAGACCGCTAACCACTTCGCGATGCATCAGCAAGACAAAGACGGACTGACCGCGCACAACGTTCAAGGCGAGTGCCTGGTAGACGGTATTCGGCGCGGCGTTCCAGAGGCCCAGGACGAATGGATTACCTGCCGCTGGGAAGGGCCCGCGCTGATTATGGAACAAACGTGGAACGGCGCGCGTCAACGGCGCACAACGCGGACGCAGTTGGAAGCCAATGGCAAGCTCGTACAGGACATACGAACCATGGGACCCGCGGGCAGCCGGTCAGCTCATCTTGTCTGGGTGAAACGGATTACCGGGCAAGAACCGCCAGAGACGGAATCCGGCGTGAAGCCCGTGATGCAAGTCGAAACCGAATTGGCTCTGCCCGAACCCTACGCAACCGCTTCGGTGGATAATCCTCAGGAGATTGTGCGCGCCGATTCCGATCCAATCCTTCATTGCCTTGAAGGTTTTGAGGTCAGCGTGTGGGCAAAAGGATTTGCGGTTCCCCGATTCATGCTGCAAGGGCCGAATGGCGAGATCGTGCTTTCCGATAGTGGCGCCGGAGCGCGGAAAGGTAGCGTTTACGTCTTCGCTCATGGCGATCCCGCACAACGCAAAGTGCTGATCGGCGGCCTTGACCGTCCATACGGCATGGCATTCTGGAAAGACTATCTGTATGTCGGGGAAGCCGGTTCTATTAAGCGGTATCCCTATAATGCATCCACCTTGACGGTGGGTCGCGGAGAACAAATCATCTCCCTTGAGGGAATGGAAGAGGGGCACTGGACGCGCAGTCTTCTGTTCGATAAAGAGGGGGAAAAACTCTACGTCGGGATCGGATCAGAGCAGAACGTAGAAGCTGGTGAAGACCCAAGGCGCGCGGCCATTAACCGTTACAATCCCGATGGCTCTGGGCACGAGATCTACGCGAGCGGAGTGCGCAATCCAATTGGTCTGCACTGGTACCCGTCGTCGGATGTTCTCTGGGCCGCCGTACAGGAGCGCGATGGACTGGGAGACGATCTGGTGCCGGACTACATGACACGTATTAAGCGGGGCGCGTTCTACGGTTGGCCGTACACCTATGTGGGCTTGCACCCTGATCCGCGGATGAAGTCTCCGCCTAAAGAGTTAGCGGCAAAGATCGCGGAGCCCGATCAATTGCTCGGCTCGCATGTCGCGGTTCTCGATTTCACGTTTTATACAGGCCGCCAGTTTCCGCCAGAATTTCAAGGCGGGGCGTTTCTCGCGTATCATGGCTCGTGGAACCGGTCGAAGCGCACGGGTTATGTAGTGGAATTTATTCCCTTTGAAGGCGGGGAACCTTCAGGGAACGGTTATGATTTCGTCGCGGGATGGACAGACACAGGCAGCGAGACGAAGGTCTTCGGACGGCCAGTGGCGGTTTTCCAGACGGCGGACGGAAGCCTGCTGATTTCGGACGATGGCGGCGGGGTGATCTGGAAGGTATCGTATCGCGCTCCGAAAAATGGACCCTAGGCGAGCGGGGTAGACTTGGTTGACGATGAGTCCCACCTCTCCACCGCTGGAGTCGAGGACGCTCGCATTCCTGGGCGCCCTTTTTATCCTGCTTTTCTTTGTATTCTTCACATATAGCGGATTATTCGCCTATTTTACGTTTGACGATGGAACGACAGTCATTTACTGTCTCAAACCTTTTGAAACCACGTGGTGGCGGGATCTGCTGCATATACTCACGGTTTTCACGACAGCCTTTCGTCCGTTAACGACGATGTTCTGGCGGCCGTTGTATGCGGTCTTCGGTTTCAATCCTTTGCCGTACCGGATCGCGGAGCATGTGCTCCTTGCGGTCAACATCGGCCTGGCGTATCTCCTGGCCAGACGCCTGGAGGTCACGAGGGAAGGTGCGGCTTTAACGGCCTTGTTCTTCTGCTACAACGCCGCCATGGCGGTCCTGTATTACAACACCTGCCTGGTTGGGGACGTGATGTGCTTTTCGCTGTATTCCCTCGCCATGATTTTGTATTTACGGGGACGGCAGGGTGGAGAACCGCTCACCTGGCGGCGGATTGCGGGCGTGGCGGTGTGCTATCTGCTGGCCCTCGATTCGAAGGAGCTTGCTGTTACGCTGCCCGGAATCCTCGTCATTTACGAACTGCTCTATCGGCTCCGCGATTTTCGCGATAGAAGGAAGGCGCTTCGCGTGGGTGGTGTGCTCGCCGTCATGTTTGTTGTGGGCGCCATCTATTTGAAGGTGAAAGTTGCGGAGATGGGACAGAACTCCGCGTACCATCCAACCGTGACGGTCGGGTTTATCGTGAACAACATTGGACACTACCTCCAGGAGCTGTTCTATCTTCCGGAGAATTCGGTTACGCCTGCTAAATCCGGTCTGATCCTTGGTGGACTCGTTGCCGCCGGCGCGTTGGTTCGCAGCCGTCAGGCGATTTTCGGGGTACTGTACTTCGTAACGTCGCTGATCCCGGTTGCGGTGATTGCATCTCGCGGTTCGTATGCGGCTTATGTCTCATACTTCGGACTCGCGTTGGCTGTGGGCGCGATTCTCGCGGGCGCGAGATCCCAGCTCACCAGGTTCGCGAAACGTACCGACCTGGAGACTGCAAGCGCGGTGGTTCTATTCGTTTGTACCGCGGTCTTGGTAGGCCGGGCTCATATGGTCCGGCGGGTGGATACAAACGGATATTTCGAGTGGGACAAGCCAAAGCTGGTTACGTTGATGAACGACTTCCGCCGAACAATTCCGGAGTTTCCTCCCAACGCGCGCGTCCTGATCACCGACGATGTTTGGGATCCGGATTGGGGACTGATGTTCCTCGTGCGCCTGATGTATAACGACAAAACGGTTTGGGTGGACCGGCCGAATACGATGGGTCATGCGCCCGATCTGCCATCGTACGATCTGGTGATTTCATATAAAGCGCCGGATATTGAGTTATCGCCGGCGATATTTCACGGATTTCCCATGAAGTGGGAGATCCGCGGCAGGGCAATTAACTCGGGCCAGTTCGTGGTTTCTTCGCCGGCGGCTCACGGCGCGGCGTCCCGTGTCGAATTTTCGCCCGAGGCCGTGAAGAGCAACCGGAAGATTACTGTTTCGGTTCCGGGGCTCTCGAACGTCGCGATCAACGCTTTATACCGTATCGTGTCGCAGAAGGGATCGACGCCGCACCTGGTGGAGAACTGGTGCACGCTGGACGGAAACGGCAATTGCACGATATACGCGCCATCGGAGGGCGGGCCGGTGTCAATCGTGGTCGATTGGATTCAGCCTGTAGGTCAGCGGTGGATCTTCACGAACGGAGTCTTGTCGGTATTGGAATAAGACAGCAGTCAGGAGACGGGAATGTCATATGGCTGGTTGGCCCGGACCACCGCGCGCGGGAAACGGTTATCCCACGCGGTACGGAGATGCAGCCTGAAGAGGGCCGGCACACAGCGCAGCACGAATGTGAAGGACCGGCGGTAGTTTCGCCGCTGATCGAGCAAGTCGAGAAGGGTGCGGCTTTGGCCGAGACAAGAGTTAAAGAAGGCAACTTCTTCATCAAGGCCGCCGCTCTTCAGGTGATAGCAGAAATAGCAACTGTGCAGGGAGTGCTTGAGCGCGCCCATGGCATACTTGGTCGCATCGGGCAGGAACGGGAACGCTTCGGCGCTCAGGAGCGCCAGGCCAACGAAACCGAAAAGCGCTTTGAACACGTCCAGGCGCCGAATGGGAAGTAACGATATGCGTGGTAGCAGATCTTCTCCCGATACGGTCACGGCCGAAACGATAACGCTCGCGAGAACGATTCGATCGACAAACACACCCTCGACAGGCCGAAGGTTGAATACCCGAATCACATCTCCCGAGAGCAGGTCGCTCCGGGTGCAGATAAAACAGGAGTGATCCTGACCTCCGGCGTGCTCCGCGAATTTTTCAATCCAGTTCTTGGAACGGCTCGGTGGCGGCCGGAAACCGTATGCGATCTCAAGACTCGATACGGCTTCGTAGAGGCTGCGCCGATCCGTTGGGGTCGCGCTATCGGGGAGCACGAGGATGAGATCCACATCGGATGTTCCGTCCGAAAAGGCGTTCTTGGCCGCGCTCCCGAAGAGAATGATGCTAACCAGCGGGCTCACTCCAATCGGTTGCAGTTGTGCGAGTGCATCGAGGTAAGTTCGGAGGCGGCCGGACGGCGGAAGCCCATCGGGAATGCGTGAGAGTGCGCTCGAAAGTTGCTCGTCTGGTTTGGGCATGGGCGTTTGACTTCACTCGCGCGGCTTAATGAGCAGCGAGACCAGGTAGTCCTGCAATCCTTTTATTCCGGATCGACTTCCAGAGGTCAAACGCGGTGGAGGCTCGGAGGATTGTCGAGAGGCTTTGGTTTGTTGTCCACACGGTATCGATTATCGTAGTCCGCGACGTGTCGTTTGTTCTGCAAATCGACAAAAATCTCGGCCACAGTTCTTAAGTTTTCAACCACAACGGGATCCTCGTTCCTGAATGCAGAAGGATTAGAATCGGTTAACCGCCTCGAAGCTTTCTTCATCAATCCATGATCAAACATCCTGCCGAGCGCATTCCTGGAACTATCCAAACTCCAATGGGCCGTCGTCTCGAAGATCAGAGGTGGAAAAGAGCGTAATAGGCGCAAGATACGGAGCGCCGTAAATCTGCCTGATTCGGATTTTGCTTATTCGCCAGTTCGGCCGCCTGCTGAAGAAGTTCATCGTGGTAGGGCATTAAGCCCACTCCGGCTCACTAAGCATCGCTTGCTCGGACTTGCTGCGAAAAGTGAAATAAGGAATCAGGCCCAATTCTCGTAAGGTCGGATCTCTTCTAGTAGCGTCTTAATGATGGCTTCTGTAAACTCTGGAGTGTCTCCCTCCGGCATGCCATCGATCTGCGCTCGAGTTACGAATCCGGTAGGGGCGAACATGATTCGATCATCGCGCATCTCCTTCCTTTTGGCGGTTCTCCTCCGCTGTGTGGGCTAGATCGCGAGCCAGAATCGAGACGATTCGGGCGCTTGCCTTTCCATCCCACAGTTCCGGGATGCGAGCCTGTACCGGAGCTGCTCCAGTAATTCGAGAGCGGCCAGCAGGCCATTGTCCGCATCCGTTCCCACCAGGCGGTTAGTCCCAACTTCGACGGTCACCGGACGTTCAGTATTGTCACGCAGTGTCAGGCACGGGACGCCGAGGACCGTAGTCTCCTCCTGAATGCCGCCTGAATCCGTCAAAACGAAGCGGGCATCGGCCATGAGCCGTAGGAAATCCAGATAGCCGAGCGGCGGAGTCAAAATGAGTCCTCCCGTTTGGATGCCGGCGTTTTCGATGCGCTGCCGCGTGCGCGGGTGTACCGGGAAGACGACGGGAATTCGTTTCGCGATCTCCGTCAGCATTGCGACAAAACGGCGAAGTTGCGCGGGATCGTCGACGTTAGCCGGTCGATGCAGAGTAGCTAAAGCGTAGGATTTAGCCGCAGCGCCGATCTCTTTCAGGATATTCGATTTAAGTGCATGGGGCAGGAATCGCTTCAGGGTGTCGATCATGACGTTGCCGACGAAGAAGATCTTGTGTGCCGGGACGCCTTCGGCCTGAAGGTTTCGCACGCCGCTGGGCTCGCTGACAAAGAGGTAGTCCGAGACAGCGTCGGTGACCACGCGGTTGATCTCTTCGGGCATGGCGCGGTCAAAGCTTCGCAGCCCGGCTTCCACATGGCCTAGCGGTATCTGAAGTTTGGAAGCGACCAGGGCGGCAGCAAGGGTAGAAGTTACGTCGCCGACAACCAGCAGCACGCCCGGTCGATTGCGGACAAGAGACTTTTCGAGAGCCGTCATAATTGAGGCCGCTTGTTCGATTTGCGTGCCTGCACTGACTTCGAGATTCTCGTCCGGCGCGAGCATTCCGAGATCGCGGAAAAAGGCATCGGACATGTCCGGGGAGAAGTGCTGGCCGGTGTGGATCAGCCGGGCAGGGAAGCATGGCCACTTGCGCAGTTCATCCATCAGAGGAGCAATTTTCATGAAATTGGGCCGGGCACCGACGATGCAGGTTACGGGTATAGTTTTCATTTAAGACTGTCCCACCAGTGTACTGATTCTGTTGCGTCCGGCAACTAATTGACGAATTTAGGGTATAAATAGGGGAAGCTTGAAGTCCATTTGTTTCATCTGCTGGCTGCTCGTAGCCGCATCCGGGCTGTTGGCGCAGACGGTGCCCGCCGGCCGCCGCCCAATCGATCGCGTCACGGGAGTTATCGATAGCGGTATAACTGTCGAACTCCACGGCAGTATCTTTCCAAAAGCCCAACCCCAATTCGATCGAGGGCCCGTCGATCCCTCCCGCGTTCTTTCGGGCCTTTCTCTCATGCTTCAGCCTGCGCCCGAACAGCAGGCGGCGCTCAATCAACTTCTCGCCGGGCAACAGGACATCTCCTCGGCAAATTATCATCGCTGGCTGACTCCGGAAGAGTTTGCCGACCGTTTCAGCGTTAGTCCAACCGATGTGGACCGGATCGAAGCGTGGCTAACGGGCCAGGGTTTCAGCGTCTCCTACAAAGCCCGCGCGAGGAATTGGTTATCTTTCAGCGGCACTGCGCAGCAGGTCGAGCGAACCTTTCACACGCGGATTCACCGGTACCTTATCGATGGCGAGGAGCACTATTCGAATGTGGCCGATCCTGCAATTCCCGGCGCCCTTGCGGGCGTAGCCTCCGCTATGCGCGGATTGAACGACTTTCGTCTCAAGCCGCTGTATCGGCAGAAACCGGACTATACCGCGCCTGGGGGTGCTCACTATATTTCTCCCGACGATCTGGCGTCCATTTACGGGCTTAACGGTCTATATAGCGCCGGTATCGACGGCACTGGGCAGAAGATTGCGATTGTCGGCCAGACCGATATTACGCTATCCGATATTGCCGCCTTCCGGTCCATTTTCAATCTGCCGCCGAATGTGCCTCAGTTGGTATTGCACGGGAGCGACCCTGGCGTCAGTTCAACCGATTTGCCGGAAGCTGAACTGGATCTGGAATGGTCGGGCGCGGTCGCCCGAAACGCTACTATTCTCTACGTCTACTCCACGGATGTATTGAGTTCGCTGCAGTACGCGGTGGACCAGAATCTTGCGCCGGTCATCAGCATGAGTTATGGAGCCTGCGAATCGGATGATGCTGGCGTTCTCGATTCCTATCGCACAACTGCCCAGCAGGCCGCGAGCCAGGGCATCTCCTGGTTGGCCGCATCTGGAGACACGGGCGCCGCGGGTTGCGATTCGCAGACCTCAAAGCGTGCCACGCAAGGCGAAGCAGTTTCGTTTCCGGCCAGTATCCCGGAAGTTACGGCCGTTGGAGGCACGGAGTTCAACGAAGGCGGCACCGTCTACTGGAATTCGATTAATGGCGTCAATCAGAGTTCGGCTACCGGCTACATTCCCGAGAAGGCGTGGAACGACACCGCGGCCGATGGAACGCTGACGGCCACAGGAGGCGGCGCGAGCAATCACTTCCCGGCGCCCGTTTGGCAAACAGGCGCGGGTTTCCCCAACACCGGTTACCGCGATGTCCCCGATGTTGCTCTTACCGCTTCGGCTGATCACGATGGCTTTATCGTGTGTGTTGGAACGACGAACTGCCCCAGTGCGACATGGATGTCGCGCGGAGCAGGTTCCGGTTACGCAGTCTTTGGGGGGACGTCGGCCAGCACTCCGGCGTTTGCCGGCATTCTGACTCTGCTAAATCACTACTTGGTGGCTCACGGCATTCAATCCACGGGTGGATTAGGAAGCGCCAACCAGACGCTCTATTGGCTTGCGCAGAACAGTCCGTCCGCGTTTCACGATGCGACCGTCGGAGACAATGTCGTGCCGTGCGGGCTTGGCACTGCAAATTGTTCGACGGGATCTTTCGGCTTCACGGCGGGGACCGGGTACGACCAGGCGACCGGGCTCGGATCTGTGAACGCGTTCAATCTCGTTACGGCTTGGTCGACGGCTATGTTGCCCGCAGTAACATCAATCTCCCCTGCAACCCCGACCGTGAGTTCGACTGCTCAGATTCTCACGGTAGCGGGAACTGGTTTCCAATTGGGGCTGAAGGTTTCGCTCACCTCTCCAAGCGGCGTGATTGCGAGCGCGTCGGGTTCGACCATCACTGCGGGGACATTTCAGACAACCGTGGCGCTCAATGCGCCGGGAACGTGGAAGATACAGGCTATCGATACGGACGGCCGTCCCTCGAACGTTTTCTCGTTTACTGTGAACGCGCCTTTTGCCGCGCCCACTGTAACTGTTGCCGCGGCGGCTTCGGTCACCTCCAGTTCCGCGGCGCTTACCGGTACCGTGAACGCCAATGGCGTGGCTACGATTGCATGGCTTGAATATGGCACCGTGAGTAACTTGAGCGGAGCCGCGGCTACGGTCGCGCAGAATATCGGGCAGGGCACCAGCCCCGTGGCGGTCGGCGCGAACTTAACGGGACTGGCGGCTAACACGACCTATTATTTCCGTACGGCGGCATCAAGCAGCAGCGGAACCAGCAGAAGCTCGATTCTCAGTTTCAAGACCGCGCCATCGAGTATCGGCCTTCCCGGCACACCTTCCGGATTAACTCCCGCCGACGGCTCTATCAATATTTCGGTCAACCCAACGCTTAGCTGGACTCAATCCACAAACGCGACCGGCTATCTCGTCTACTTCGGCGCCGCGAATCCGCCCACAAGCTTCACGACGATTTCCGGAGGGAACGTCACCACGTACTCGCCCGGGCAACTAGCGGCAAACTCCAGGTACTACTGGCAAGTTGTCGCTAGCAATTCCTCCGGTACGGCGAGTTCTCCAATCATTTCCTTTACCACAGCGCCTGTCTCGATGACATCCACACGGGTCGGCGACCTGCGATCCGGCGGCTTCATCCTGAACAAGAAAGGCGATGGAAGCACGGTCGGCGACACCTTGATTGCTTTCACAGGCATTCCGGGAGGGATTCTTACGACTGACATCCCTGTCACGTTGCCGATGATGGTTGGGTGCGCGGCGGTGTTTTGCATTTCGCGGAACGAAGCCGATGACCGGCGCTGGGCGCGGTCCCGAGGTGAGAAGTTATCTTTCCTTTTTCCAACACACAAATTAGCGAAAATAAGGCGAATACGCATCGCCCCTCAAAACTGCCGTTGCGATAGCCGGTGTCATAGACATGTCTATAGGTCGCACAAGTATAGATCTATAGGTCGCATAAACCGCAGCTCGGCCTGTTTGGGTCCATATTGACACCAAGCCGACGACCCTTAGTCGTAGCCGAGTCAATAATATTCGTTGCGGCCAAAATGTTATGGGTGTGGCTACTTTGGAACGACGGCCAAGTAGGCGTAAATTCAATAGGTTGAGAGCATTTGACCCGTCTTTGGCAAGCGCTTAAACCGGGGATATCGGAATAACCCCTGTTTTTGGATCAATCCTGGCGCGTGGACTCTGCGAGTTTGGCTTGGTGACGGAGGATGGTTTTCGAGAGTTTGTCGAGACGATTGAGCAGGTTTTTCAACTTGCGGTATTGCTGCGCCGCGGCCCTATACAGCGGTGCCGCTTCCGTGAAAGTTTAACGTTGACCGTTTTACCGTTGGCTTTGTAGGTAAGCTCGAAGTACGGCCCGTGGCGCTTGGTGGCATCCGAGGCACAGGCGCACTGGGCTTTGCCGCACTTCATCATCCGCTTCAGAACTGTACCTTTGCAGAAATAGTCGATCTGTTCCAGTCCTCGTCTGAGTTCCAGAAAGCGTTGCGTGTGGCGCTCCAGGGAGGAATTCCGCGCAGCGGGGCGGACTTTGCTCTTCGAAACAGAAACGCGTGACATTGTCTTACGGTGATATTACCGTAAGAGCATGACATCTGCAACTTGTTTCCCTGTTGATACCAGACCTGCATTTGTTGAGTTCTCGCTACTGGAGTCCTGGCTGGCATCCGCCACTGCCCTTCAACTCCCTCTCCACCAGATTGAATCCCAACAGCAGGAAAAAGGCCGCGAGGTCCAACGCCTACTCCTCCAAGCCCATTTGCAGCATCGCGGCAACGGGGATATCGGGCCGGCCTTGCAACTCGAACAGACCGACGGAACGGCGCTCTACTCTCACCGCCGTCTAAGTACCCGATCCCTGACTACCGTCTTTGGAACCGTGGAACTCGTCCGCATGGGCTACTCCCGCCCCGGCGCGCCCGGCATCTTCCCCCTGGACCGGGCGCTGACTCTGCCTGCCCGTTCGTTCTCCTACGAACTCCGCGGCGCCTGGTCAAGCCGCCGTGCAGAATCCTTTCCTCGATTCGGTCCAAACCATAGCCGACCTGACCGGCGTTTCCGTCTCCAAACGCAGCCTGGAGCAGATCCTGCCGGACGCGGCACAAGACTTTGACACTTTCTACCGGCAGCGTTCGCCGGCACCAGCCACCGGCACCATCCTGGTGGCCGCCGTCTATTGCAAGGGTATTCCCATGGTTAAGCCGCCCGGCGCGCAACCAACCCCGCGGTTGACTAAAGGTCAGAAGGCCAACAAGAAGCGCATGGCCACGGTCGCGGCGGTCTTCACCCGTACGCCTTGGGTGCGTACTCCACAACATGTCGTGGAAAGCTTGTTCCGCATCTCCCACCCGACTCCGAAGAATGCACCGATGCCGCCGCGTCCGGAGAATAAACGTGTATGGGCCAGTCTGCTCAAGGGCAAGAATGCTGTCATTCAGGAGGTGGCCGAAGAGATGGAACGTCGTGATCCATCCGCATTAAAAACCCGCGTCGCCCTGACCGATGGCGAGCGAGCGCTACAGATTCGAGTCGACCGCAAGCTGAGAGTCACCCTGATTCTGGACCTGATGCACGCTCTGGAGAAACTGTGTAAAGCCGCCTATGTCTTCCATGCAGAGGGCAGCCTGGAGGCCGAACTCTGGGTCCTGGACCGCGCTCTACGAATCCTGCTCGGTGATGTCGGTCAGGTTGTCAAGGGGATTCGTCAAAGTATCACCAAACGCGGTCTGTGCGGGGCCGGGAGCAAAACACTGCGGGGAGTCGCCGACTACCTTTACCGAAACCGCACCCGCATGCGCTATGACGAATACCTCGCCAACGGCTGGCCGATCGCCAGTGTACCGGTCTAAGGCGCATGCAAAACCTGATCAAAGACCGGATGGAGCGTTCCGGCATGCGCTGGACCGAGCAGATGGCTGAAGCCATCGTCCAGTTGAGAGCCATCTGCCTCTCCGGCGACTTTGATCACTACTGGCAATTCCACATCGCGCAGGATCAGCGCCGCCTATACCCCGCCCCATGGAGCGTCGTTCCAAAGTAGCCACACCCAAATGTTATCTCTATGTTGTTACTTTCATTGCTTTTATTTTGCAAATTGAGGTCTCCAGCAGAGTCTCGCCCACTGCGTCGCGTTGTATGCCAACGCGTGCCATTTCGCGTCTTGTTTCACTTTTGCCAAACCCCTTAGGTAGGTCTGCCTGAAATTGAACTTGGTTTTTAACCATGCATTAGGAAATTCTGCCACCTGGCCCCGCTTGCGATAAACAGTTTGCCCCTCCTCAGTGGCCATCTTCTCTTTGAGTCTAGCCATGTCCTGGTAGCCCGCATTGATTTCTATCAACTTACTCTGTTTGTTTCCGCAGCATGCCACCCGCTGCTCGCATCCTTTACAGTCTGCCATCTCCGCCTGATATTTTTCAAAGCGCTGCCCGCCAGCGCCCGTCGCCACTCCCACACATTGCAGAGTCTTTCCCGCCGGACAGATCGCGCACTGATTCGCGGCTTGAAACTCAAACCGATTTGACCCATAGGTCACTACCTCTTGGTTTTCCCGCAGTATCTGATTACGTTTTTCCGTGTTGGGAATGGATGCGTTGAGGTCGATCTTTTGTTGTTCCATATCACTCGCATTCGCATAGGTGGCGTACCCGGCATCTACAACTGCCTTCTTGGGATCCCGTCCCAGATCGTGATTCACCTGTTTCATTCCAAGCTTTAACCCGCTGGCATCGGATGCGCTTTGTATCGCATCCACGCTACGATCACCGTGTGCTTTGCATCCGTTACCAGTTGCACGTTGTAACTTCGCTGGTAACCGCCATTCGCCCCTTTTATGATGCGCGCCTCCGGATCGGTGTAGCTGACTCGGGCTTCCTCCTGATCGCTTTTCGGTACATTTGCCCGCACCTTCTCCAACTCGCCTAGCGCCGCCGTTACCTTTTCCACCCGTTCCGCTGCGGCCCGCTTCTGCGCGGCTATCGCGGCCACTTTCTGATCCTTTCCGAAATCCTCTTTCTTGGTCTCTTTCAACAACTCCGCGGCTTGTTCCAGGCGTTTCTGCAATGTCTTCTCCCGGCGGAACGTGTCGCTGCATGCCCAGGCTCGCACCTTGGTTCCGTCTTGCGCGACTAACTCCAGATCAATCAGGTCCTCTTGGTCCATCACTGCCAACACTTGCACAAATAGCTTATCCAACGCTCCGCTGTGTTGTGTCCGGAAATCGGAAAGGCTCTTATAGTTCACTTTCTGCATTCCGGTTAGCCACTGAAACGCAGAGTGATAACCACATAGGCCGGCGATTTCCCGCGCCTAGTTTGTCCCGCAACAATAGCCGTATAGCCACAAACTGATCAACAACTGCGGCGACGTGTTTGGCCGTCCTGGCAGGTCTAACATGGCGGACTTATTCTCCACAAAAGCGGAGAGTTCCTATTTTCCGATCAGTTCCCAAATCGCTCTTGCCGTATGTCTTTCCTCGATGAGTTTCTCAGCCAATGTTTACCATTCGGAAGCGCTGTAAAAACAGGCATTCGAGCAAGGGGGCTGTACAAAAGCGGCAAGCCGTGGCATTCTAGGCTGGATGAGTGCGGGTGATGCGGTAGGTCGCGCCGAACAGTTGGAGCGGGAAGTAGCATCCCTGCAGCGACGTCTGAACCGGTCGTTGAGTGAGATCGAGCGTCTCGAGCAAGAGATCGCACGAATGCACAAACTGCTGGAAGAGGCAGTGCGCAAAAAGAAGCGCAACACAGCCCCGTTCTCCCGCGACAATCCGAAACCGAATCCCAAAACAGCGGGGCGTAAAGCGGGGGACCAATACGGTCAGCAGGCCACGCGTCCGGCACCGCTGAGGTGGATCAGCAGATCGCTGTGCCGTTGCCTGCCTGCTGCCCACATTGCGAGAGCAAGGTGATTGGCGGGACACCCAGGCCCAGTATCAGGAAGACATCGTTCGAGTGACCCTGTGCGGCGGTTTGACGTAGAGGTGGGGGTGTGTACCGGCTGTGGACGCAGGTGCAAGGAAGGCATCCGCTGCATACCTCCGATGCCTTGCACATAGGCCAGTACAGATCGGGCCGGTAGCTTTGTCTTTCGCGGCACTGTGGAACAAAGAGATGGGCATGTCGCATGAGCGAGTGGCGCGGTCGCTGCATTGGGCTACGGATTGACGGTGAGCCGCAGCGGGATCTGCCGAGCTCTGGAACGGTTGGCAATTTGGCCGCTCCCACCTACGATCGATTGAAGGCTTCGTTGCGGCACAGTCCATTCAATGTACTGGACGACACGGTTGGCGCGTAGGCGGCCAGTTACAGAATTGCCTGGTGATCGGTAACGAATCGGTCACGGTATACCTGATCGAGCCGCATCGCGGCTTTGCCGATGCAGCGGCGGTACTGGGGGCCGATTATGATCGCTTTCTGGTGCATGACGGAGCCCGGACCTGGTACGGTTTCTTGCAGGCTTTTCACCAAACCTGCCTGGCGCATCCGATCCGGCGTTGCCGGTACCTACTGAAGTTTCTGACCGGGAAGGCGCGGCAGTTTCCGCAGGCGGTCCTGGAGCTACTGTTGGACAGTCTGCACTTGCGGGATCGGCGCCAACAGGGACTGGTCAGCGAACACGGATTGGCAGTGGCCGCGGGCCGCCTGGAGGCTCGCTTGGACCGGCTGTTGGCAACGACACTGTGCCATACCGCCAATCAGCGTTTTGCGCGCCATTTACAACATGAGCAGCCCCACCTGTTCACCTTTCTGTACTGTCCTGGCATTCCGGCCACCAACAACTTCATTGAGGCAGCGATTCGTCTGATGGTGGTGGCTCGCAAAACCTGGGGCGGCAACCGGACCTGGAACGGCGCTCGAACCCAACAGATTTTGACCAGCGTTTTGCGCACTTGCTGGCAACAGGCAAAGTTGCTTTTCAGCAGTTGGTTACCCTACAGCATTCTCAGCCGCCGATAGTGCTCGATCTCGTTCCAGCTTCTCTATCTCCCTAACTCCGCCTTTCTCCTCACATCTCTCCAATTACTCGCTATCCACAATGTCCAGACTCACTACTCCCTGCTGAGCGGCGATTCTGTCATGTTCTCCGGGATGGTAAACATTGGCGTTTCTCAACGTCAATAACGACCATCATGGTTTGATCTCGACTCACCTTCCGTATTCTGATTGTGTCTATCGTTTTATTTACTTTCCGCTCTTCCTTCGCGGGTTGCTCTTCGATTGTCAGGAGGGCTTGGCTTGTCATTGCTTGATCTAACCCCATAATACCAAAACATTTAAATGTAAACATGTTTTTTTAACACCTTCTGACGCAAATGGCCGTTTTTCGAACACGGCCGGTACTCGATGCCTGGCAAGCGTGTTTTGCGGAACGAAGTCAGTGACTGCGCCGGCGCGACCCAGTCTTGTGGCGCCGGTATGCGGATCGCGGGTGGGGCGTAATGGAATCGCCGCGGCCTGGCCAGACATGGTGACGCAGATGGCCTGTTTTTCGAACGTGGCTTGCGGGAGCCGATGCCCGGCAGCCGCGGTGTTTCGCGAAGCGATGGGCGAGATTCGAGACTTTGGCGGTGACGCAAACACCGGGTTTTTGCGAAGCGGCTTTGTGGCCGGTTGGGGATTTTGCGGATCGAAGCCGATTGGGATGGTCTGGCGATGACGCAAACAGCCGCCCGCCGATGGAGGCTGACGCACGCCGATCTGAGCCGGAGTGAGCAAAACGCCCGATTTTGAAACAGGCTGCCGGAACGTGCGGGCTTGGCCGACCATGTGGCCGAACATGCCGAACATGTCGATGACGCAAACACCGGGTTTTTGCGACGCGGCTGTGGGGCCGGTGGGGATGGAATCCAATTGGCGTGTCTGGCGGTGATGCAAATGCCCGCCTTCGAGTGTGGCTTGCGGGGGCCAGTTCATGTCAGCGCGCTGTTTTGCGAAACAATTTGCGAGATTCGAATTTGGCGATGACGCAAAAGGCAGTAATTCAACACTCCTGTTAGCGAACAAAAAGCACCCGGCCGTTTTGGCGAAGTGAACCCAACGTATTTTCCACCGATTTCGACAATCCATAGACGCAGATATTCCTTCCTGCTTTCACATTACCGCTCGGATCATCAGTTTACGCGACCATACGCGGGTATGTAATTGAATCTGTTCAGGCGAAATAGTTGAAGACGGCGTGACTAGAAAACCGGCCAATCCGAAATATCGACTTGCCCCTTGGGCGTGCTTGCCGGTATCGGGAGATTGACAAGATCGATCACCGCGCCCCATCCAGAGTCGAGATCAGATTTATCAGTAGCATTGCCGCGGGTCTAGGAGAAACCCGTCGTATCGTCCGATTTCAGCAACCGGGTGTTTTATGGGGCTTTGGCGAGCGTAATAACTGTAAGCAATTGAAGCGATCACTTGAAAGTTTTAGAATGCGCGGTCATTGAACGGTTACGGTGACGGTGTTGCCGTTCCCGTAGCGGGTCGCAGGAAAGTCGCGTGCCGCCAATTGGCAGGTGATGTTCATCGGTCCCTTGGGTGTATTCGAAGGAATCAGAAGATTGATTTGATCAATCACGGGCGACGAACCCTGGGGACCGAAGTACGACGGGATAACCGCGGCGTGGCCGACCATGCATGTTCCGCCAGTCGCGTAGCGGAAGCCGGTGCCATAGAGCGAGAGGTATACCTGGGACGTGGAGGACACGGGGATCGGGAGATTGGTTGGAATTGGTGTTTGAGTGCCGTCCGAGGCGACGTTTACGGCGCTCGCGACGGGCGCTCCATGCCCGGAGCCATCGAGCGTGAAGATTCCGGTGGCGACGGGCTGAATCATGGTGGAATGAGCGCCCTTCGGGCGGCCGTTGCCGGTTACATTGATAATCGCTAGTCCAATGGCGGCATTATCTGGGACCTGAAAGTTGATTTGGGTTGGGCTGACGTAGAGGAGGGGCGCTTGGAAGGTGTTGCCGGCGTAGTCTACGAGCTCGATGGAGGTGTTGCCGATCATGGTTGGTAAGGGGAGCGTGGCAGTCGTGGTTGTGGTGGAAAGGCCGGCGCCATAGAGCGTGGCGATGGCACCCGGGGCGAGGACGGGTTCGCCGGTTGGCGTGAGGTAAGCGGCGGCGGAGGCGACCGGTGTGCCGGAGTTGTTGATGAGAACACTGATCGTGTCTGAGATTGGCCCGACGCCGATGAGATCCGGTTTGCCGTCACCGTTGATGTCCACGGCAAGGAGTGGAGGAGGGGCGTAGCCTAACAGGTTGGTGGCGATCCCGGTCATCTGGCCGAACGTGGTTGGATCTCGGAACGTCCCGTCCCCATTGCCAGGATAGACGAAAAAGTAACTGGCGAGGTCGAGCTTCTTGTCGCCATCGAAGTCGGCGATGGCGAGCGGACCGGTGTAGCCCGAGTAAAGAATGGGATCCGGTGGCGGATAGGTCTGGTCCGTGCGATTGCTGATTCTGATCTCGATTCCCGAATCGCCCTGCTCGATAATATCCGGCTTGCCGTCACCGTTCACATCTGCTACGATCAGCGCCTCTGTGAAAAATAGCGTCGTAGTTGAGAAGTCCACGTCGAGACCAGTACGGGTATACCGAAAAGTGCCGTCCCCATTACCGAACAGATAGTCCTCGTCACCTTCCGCGTTTTCCCAGGCTACATCGGCAAAGTCATCATTATTGAAATCGCCCACGGTGACGATGACATTAGATCCAGGCGGGTAATAAGGGTATGGGTAGGGAGGCGGTGTCACAATCTCCGGGCCGAAGCTACCATCCCCACGGCCCAGTTGTGTGACAAAGTATCCGGAAAGCACGTCCGGTATCCCGTCATTCTTGAAGTCCGCTACGGCCAGGATGAGCGAAGGCTGTGGCAGTGGCGCTGGATGAAACGTTCCGTCTCCGTTTCCGAGAAAGACACCGTTGTGGAGGAAGTTGCCTCCCCTGGTGATTTCCGTGGGAATACGGAAATGTGCGCTCCCGACTGCGGGACCAGCGGCCACCCAAGTTGCGTTACCGACTGATTCACTGCCGATCTCAGCCTTGAACAAAGCCTGGTTGACCCGGTAATAGACCGTGGAATCTTCGACAAGGAGAACTTCGCTGTCGCCTTAGTCTGTCTGAATGCGGTATAAATGACCGGTTTCCACGTTGTAGAGTAACAGGATTCCAGGAAAGTACTCAGGCGATTGCGCGAACAGGTCTTCAGCCGTTCCCATTTGTTTGGTATCTCCGTCGAACACAAGTTCATTGAGCATACGAGCCTCGTGACCGGGGCTCATTCTATGCCGCGCCGTCTCATACTCAACGGTATTTCTGTCTCTGTGCACGGTTCGCGGTTGCAGATCCGCCACTACAATGCCAGCCACTTTCCAAACGCACGGAGGCTACTGGCCTCACCAGGAACAGTTAATTCAGACCATCGCTGCGTTGCGAATGAGTATATGTGATGGGTAGAAGTCTCCGAGGCCTGCGTGGCCGGGACGTAGGCCCTTAAGACAAGAGCCGCATCGTTTTTGATTTCCAGGGCGGCATCGTCGATAGAATCCATGAGCGAAGGCGGCGATGGAATTCCCATGTCGACTGGCCTGTTCCAGATGAACGATTCGACTGGTCGATCTTTACCGACCCTCAGGGTCCAGGGTCCTTTCATCGTTCTCCCTACTGTAGAAAATCTTCCGGCCTCTCTGCCGTACTTCAGAGTCTCATCTTGACGAGGCCGAAGTTCGGCGCTCGCACTCAGATCTGCGCTAATAAGGCTCCCGCCTTTCCCGGTGCTTGTCTCAATAGCGATTTGAAGGCTGTGGGGCGGAAACTCGATAAAGAACGGGTATAACAGAGAAACGCCGTGCCTGTAGTTCAGTGGAATGGATGTTATTTTCGCCGGGTTTTTCACCTGAATTATTCGAATCTCCCTGGGCAGATCGCGAGGAACGACGAAGGCAATCGTGCCTCGTTCAGGGTCGAGAATCTTAAACTGCGGTGTATCCTCGCGGCCCCCTTTTGCTATTGGAACCGTCGAGATAACCTGGCCATTTGTCAGTGATAGTTCATAAAGATTCGCCGGGGCGAGCACGTAGTCTTTAGTCAGAAGATCACTGACTACGAACAGCGAGTCCGATTCGGCTGGCCGCACGTTTCGAACTTGCAAAAGAACGGTTAAAGGGAGAAGAAGCATGGCCACCGGTGGTCGAAACTTTATCTTCATTGGGTCTCCTTGATAAGCATTTCTGTGTCAATCCGGATGCGAACAGACTTGTGCTACATAGTTTGTGCCGTTACCACTAAGAGGGTATGAATTCCACATGCCAACGCCGGTCGTGACATCATATCCCATTCCATATACTCGCCGGTTCGATTTGTGTTACTGTTGTACCTCTTCAAGTTGATAGCGTCTGCGAAGGAGTGCGTGGTTCCATTGTTGGGTGTGTAACTAAAAGTGCAGGAGCCCTCAGTGTCGTCGGCCGGCACTCCGGTGCCTGGATGTAACCTTAAGTACTTGTCGTAGTTCGACATTTGTAGTGCCCAGAAGCCTTTCGACGATGACAGTTTGATTCGAACAGACCTGTGCCGCCCTGAATGTTTGATTGCCAGTTCCACATCTGCGCGGAGGTGGGCGCCGGGGGGTGTGGCTCTCATCCTGGACATTAAGCTGCGCGAACAGCCATCCGTAGCGGACGAAGTGTCAATTCTATAGCAGGCTCCCAACGGTCACTGAGTGCGAAAGCTCGGAGCTGCACGATGTGTTGGCCTGTGTCCTCCTTCCAGCGCGCCCCACATCGCTTCATCCGCATTTCAAACAAACTCTTACAGGTTGCCTCGACATTGCCGGTACCAAGCGCCAATCCAAGTCGGCGCGCTCGGGCGTAATTCATGCGATCCGTTTCGCAACCATGGTTTTGTAGATACGTGATCGCTTCATGGACTGGGTGGTCTATGCCTACACCTTCATCGCGCCCCGAGTCGATCAGTTCCTTGAGAATGTCGGCCGCCGCGCGGCTGCGGTGGAGTAGGGCTTGCTTCCAGCCCCCCAGCCGTTCGCCAGCCGCAGCCGCCGAATCCTCCAGCGCATGCGTGGCAGCGCTGAGTTTTTCCGTCGTGTGATAGAAATCTACAAGATGGTGGAGTTCGTCTCCAAATTTTGGCCGGAAGCCTGCCTCCAGCAGATTCCACATCTCCGGGGCTCCGTCGCACAGCAGCTCAATTTTCAGGTCCGGCCGCTTACTCCGTAGCGTCGCCACATCCGCCACCATGCGGTCGCGCAAGCCCACGATATCTCCCTCCGGCATGCATCCATAACGGATGGTATATCGGCCGTGGCCGTCTTGGTCATGCAGTGTCACCGTGCCGCAATAGGCCATTCGGAAATTACGTTCCACCGGCCTCTTGGCCGCTCCCTTTTTCGGTCGCCCTACCGGTCGCGGCCGCGGTTCTTCCATCGGCACACTCACCCGATCTAGCGACACACTCACCAAACATGCCCCCTCAGGCACTTCCACGGCCTCGATCAGAGCGTCCTCGATATCTTGGTGATCTGCTACCGCCAGTGCGCCCACCATGTGCGTCACCCGCTCGAAACTGGCACGCGAATATGGCAGCCGTCTAAACTCTTGCGCCATCTTCTCCGCTTCCCGCGAGGTGCCTTGCTGCACGGCATAGCTCATTGCCCGCGCGGTCTGCGGCAACCACCCGTCCCCCACCACTCCCGCGCGCAAGCTGACCGCGTCCACCACCCTGCCCCCTGGCTGTCCACCTCGCTCTCCCGATTGCCGGTATAATGATCGCTCCACCGATACCGAACCCACCATCGTGTGATAAGCCCCCTCACACCGTCCCACTCGCGTGTACCGCACCCCACCAATCACCACTGCTGGAACATCAATGTCCAGATTGTTCAGGATTGCGCCGTGGGCTGCTAATTCTGTCCTGGCCGCCCCCTTTGCGATCGCCTCTTCCACGGCTGCATAATCCACCGCCTTCCCTCCGCCCAGCCGATCCACAGTCCGCTGCAGCATAGACAAATGTTCGGCCATCGCCTTTCCCACCTCAGCAAACTCATCCGGAACCTCAATCACCATCTTGGGCATCCCACCTCCTTGTTTTGACAGCCTTCGACAGCTTGTTCTATCAGATTCTCGAAATTTGTCCAGCATGGGATCCACACCGGCGCGCAACGTAAGCTGCATCAGGCCGTAGCCGAACCCGAGCTATTGTTGCTCGTGTCTACAACCTGCTCGAACAGTTGAAGAGTCGAGCCCGCCCACGCGGAGGCGAAGGTGACATTCACAAATAGGCTTAAAGTGCCGTAGCCGTCGAATGCGGCGGAGGAACTTTGGGCGTTGATCTGGCAGTGGCCGTTGGAAGCTACGCTCGAGGAGCCCAGGGTCACGACTCCGGCCCAGTCTGTCTGGCCGTCGTTCCAAAGTGCAATTACGTTGCTTGCCGGGAAATAGACAAAAAAGCAGGCTTGAGCGCCGCTGACCTGATTGTTCATGATCAGGTCAAAATGCGAGATTGCGCCCCATCCGCCCAAATCGCTGGCGGTAAAGGTCAGCATTTGGCCGCTCCCGGGCGCGCCGCTGGCGTTGGGTGGACTCAGCGTGCCCACGACAGGCTGGGCCATGGTTGCGGTTGCCGCGAGAACTAGAATTGCCATTACGGCGGCAAAGCGGCTAGCCGGACAGAAGAATGCAAATGCGGATCTCATTTCGCGGCTCCTATCCCCTGGTGCAAGCTCAGCCGGAAACTGCCATTGATATAGCCGTAAAGACCGCTCCAGCTTGCGGCGGATATGGCGCTGTGAATCCTGGCGTGCGAGTCGATCACCAGGCGATGTCGCTGGAACTGTAACTCACCAGCGTCTTCATATCCGGGAGTTTCTTACTCGCGCGCTGACCGGCAACGTACGCCTGCTCCTGCGTCTGCCACACCGCGAGTTTCGCCATGAAGCTCCGGACCTCGTTGGTGATCTTCGGGAAATCTCCGGAGCTGACTTGGTAGAGAGCGGCGGTCGTGCTAATGAGTTGCGCGGCGGCCGCGGCACTGCTCGATTGGATTTGCTGATCTATGGCGCTATGAGAGTTGAAGAATGCGAAATAAAGCTCGGGATCTTCCGGTTTTTGGAATGTTGGTTTCGGCAAATCGGCAGCCGGCAAGTTGTCCAACCCATCATTCAATGCGGGTGTTATTAACGCGGCTATTCTCGTGCGCATACTGTTTCGCTCCTGCAGGCGGTACTCGGATTACAGGCAACGCGTCGATCTGGCGTGTAAAGCAACCGGATAGATTACGAGCAGTTTACGGCAGCTCCGCCGTTCTTGTCAATAGTTTTTGTCGATATCGATGAAAATTTTCCGCGAATCTGGTTACCGCGGGACGATGTTTCGGTGAATTGCGAGACTCGCCGTGAGAGGCTCCCTGCTTTTTGAGAAACTAAAGAAATAGTTTCGTAAAAGGCTTTAAGGAATAGCCGAACCTGCGGAACAAAAACTGAAATGGCCGGTCAATTTCGGGCACCTGCAGCGCTTTACAGATCGCAAAGTAAACCGCCGCGCCCAGCGGAATGGTGAATGCGAGATCGGCGAAAGCCGCTTCGTGCGTCGTGCCGAGCGCCCGGTGGAGCAACCGGCTCGACAGGTAGCAGACGCCTCCCATAACCGCGCTGGCCGCGCATGTTTTCCAGAAGCTTGTCAGCATCAATGTGCCATGCAGATGACCGATTTTCCGTTTCAGGGCAAACAGCAGAATCATGAAGCTGGCGACCGAGACCGCGGAGGTCGCGAGCGCCAGACCGGCGTGGCGGAGAGATGTCCGCACCATTAACGATGCGGCGGCGAAGTTGACCGCGATCGAGAAGAGGCTCACCAGCATGGGGGTGCGTGCGTCATTCAACGCGTAGAAGGCGGGAACGATTACCTTAAGAGAAGCATAACCAGCGAGGCCGGCTGCGTAGCAGGAGAGCGCAAGGGCCGTCTGGTGAGTATCGAAGGCTGTGAACTTGTGATACTGGTAGATCGCACCGACGATACTCGGTCCGAGCACGGCGAGGCCAACGGAGGAAGGGATGGTCAGCGCCATTACCATCGAGATCGATCGGGACAGCGTGTCGCCGAATTCGCGGAGTTCGTGACGAGCCGCGCTGCGGGCTATTTCCGGGAGAGTCGCGGCTGCGATCGCGACGCCGAACACTCCGAGAGGGAACTGCATGAAGCGATAGGCGTAGTTGAGCCAGCTTACCGGACCATTCATCACCATCCCGGAAGCATCGCGCAAACCGGCGGCGAAATTGGTATTGACGAGAATGTTGATCTGAGTGGACGCGCTGCCGAGAAGTGCCGGTCCCATGAGTCCGAGTACCTGGCGTACGCCTTCGTGACGGAAATCGATTGCGGGGCGAAAGCCGAAGCCGGCTTTGATCAGACTCGGAAGCTGGAATAGCACTTGCAACGCGCCGCCGAGCACCACGCCCCAAGCCATCCCATAGATAGGCTGGATGCCGAGATGCGGTCCCAGAATGAACCCGATAATCAAGCCGCAAGTCACGCTCCCGACGTTGAACATGACGGACGAAAGCGCCGGAATTCCGAATTTCCGGCAAGCGTTCAGCACTCCCATCGCCTGCGCTGCGAGAGCCACTAGCAGCAGGAATGGAAACATGATGCGGCTCAGCGAAACCGCGAGTTCGTACTTGCCGGGTACCTGCCGGAATCCATGGGCAAACAGATCCACGAGTTGCGGGCTGAAGAGGACTCCGAGGGCGCACAACGCGCCTACGATCATGATGATAGCTGTCGCGACCAGATTATAAAGCCGAAGCGCCTCCTCACGGCTCCTGGTGGTGAGATAGCGGGTAAAGATTGGAACAAAGGCGGCGGAGAGTGCGCCTTCGGCGAACAGATCGCGCATCAGGTTGGGGATGCGGAACCCGAGCACAAATGCGTCATATGACTGGCTGGCCCCGAACAGCGCCGCCATTACGCTTTCTCTCACTAGTCCGGTGACCCGGCTCATTAGAACTGCCCCGGATACTACACCCGCTGAACGGGCGATACTCGCCTGTTTGTCCTCAGCCGAAGCGGACTGGGGCGCAGCCGGGATGGACTGGGTCGCCACGCGCTACTGTTCCAGACGCCGCACTTCAACATTCGCGTACACGTCGCGCGATTCTTCGAGCGATGCGAACTTCATTCCCGGAAGCCGCGCGGACGCCGTGCCGGCGGCTACACCCCAACGTAGTGCATCGGGATAGTCCGCCTTCCCTTCCATGGCCCAGAGGAACGCGGCCGCAAGCGCATCCCCTGCGCCGATCGGACTCAGCGCATCGACGCGCGGCGGAATTACCTCATAGCTTCCATGGGCGAACGCGCCAATCGCTCCCCTCGCTCCAAGCGAGAGGACGGCCGCGTCGGCGCCCATCTTGCGGATGCGTTCGGCCGCGCCGAGGTAGTGAGTGCGGGTCAGCAGCGCGGTATTCAGCAGCCGCTCGGCTTCCTGCTGATTGGGAGTTGCGATGGTTGGTTTGGCCTCCAGGCCTTCGTGCAGCGCGTCGCCATCGGTATCGAGCAGCGTCTGGACGCCCCGTCTGCGCGCCTCGTGAATTAGACTGGCGTAGAAGTTCGACGAGACACCAGGCGGCAGGCTGCCACAGAGCATCAGCCACCGCGCGCTTTCGAGAAGAGATCGGACCGTCTTTTCGATCTTCACAACTTCGGCTTTCTCGAGCTTGGGTCCGGGCTCATTAAGCTTGACTGTGAGCCCGTGCCGATCGGTAATGATCAGATTGGTACGGACTTTATTGCGAATCGCGACTACGACCATTTCAAATCCGCACCCCTGCATGAACTCGGTGAACCGAGTTCCTGAAGAGCCGCCGGCCGGGACAATCGCTTTGGTGTTGCCGCCGAAGGAGTGAATCACGCAGGCCGCGTTGATGCCGCGCCCTCCAGGAGAATCTTTGCTGGAGAGAATGTAGGCGCGATCTTCAAATACCAGCCGGTCAACGTGGATGGTCCGGTCGATTGCCGGATTGACGGTTAGGGTGAGGATCATCGGGAAGTGCGTTACTGATACCAGTATCGACGATTCCACGCGGAAAATCCGCTGCGTACAAGTATTCAGCGACCGGCGGCCAGCCTCCGCTTAGCGGATATTCAGTTGGCAAAGAGCTAGCCCGGGACGGAACTTTCGCTAATCTTCGGCAGATTTACCCGGAAATTCCCAGCGGCTTGTGCATTATTGCGCGCCGGATGCACAATTTATGCCTGCCGATGGGCAGGCGGCTTGGGGTGTGCGTTGAGCGCCGGTTTGCAGTCTGTTAGCCAGCGTAATTTTTGGCCGCTGCCACATGTACAGGCAGGCTTCGTTGCGGCCTATTTTGGGGTGGTTGTGGCGGACGGTCCCAACTGGTGGCGTTGTGGGTTGTGCTCTTTTGTGCGCCGGGTGCACAATTTCGGTGTTCTCGTTAACCCATGCTGCCGGGGCTTTTGCTGACTTGAATTTTCGATATCGAGTTGCACTTCTTTCTTTGGCGGGAGTGGCGTCGAGGACTTTTCAACGATAAATCATCACGGCTTTCAGGCGGACGTAGGGTGACGCATTGGAATCGCTCAGGATGGTCCCCGGCCTTCTCCCGGAAGAGCAGGGCTTTGTCATTTGCGCATGCGCCAGGGCTCGCGGAAAGGGAGAGAATTGCGCCGCCAATTGGCGATGGTGGTTGGGGTGGACGCCGACGTGGGCGCAACGCCATCAGGCTGGATTTTGCGGAAAATGTACTTGTCCACAAAGTTGGTATATCGCGCGGTTTTGGAACCGGTTACGCTGCGATGGAGGGTAAGCGGGCAATAGGGATCTACCGGCTGCCCAGATAGTGGGCTACCGCTGAAAGACAGAAGGTCAGCAGCAATGTACGGTGCGACACTTGGTAAAGGCTCGGTAGGGAAAAGGATACCTTTTAGCGGCCTGAATGCAACAGCGGCAACTTAGGAGATTTAGGAAACATAGGAGCTACCGGCCTTCCGGACCCGAATACGCCCGCTCCACTTTCGCCACGCGGAGTTCGTAGTGTTCATACCAGTCCCTCTTGCCGCGAGACTGCGCACCTTGGTGTTCCAGGTGACACTTCCAGTTGGCAATCGACTCTTCGCTTTCCCAATAGGAAACGGTGATGCCGAAACCATCTCCGCCGCGAGCGCTCTCGATGCCCAGGTAACCCGGCA
Organism: Terriglobia bacterium; assembly: GCA_963767545.1. Taxonomy (GTDB): domain Bacteria; phylum Acidobacteriota; class Terriglobia; order Bryobacterales; family Bryobacteraceae; genus CAVVFX01. The sequence goes on along the minus strand of CAVYEV010000047.1, from coordinate 46,962 downwards.
TACCCGCGGCCAATTCGGCCATGCGCCCCGCCATCTCCTCATAATCGGTGTCGCCATGCTTGCGCCGGGAAACGAAGATCACCGCATAATATGGAGGTTCGGGCGTTTTCGCAAACGGGGACATCAGAAGTAAATCTTACCGCCACAGATAACCTGCCGGCATCCATGACGCGCGATACGTGGAAATATTTTAAAGTCTCCGGCAAGCCAGGCGGGGCGACGTTTTGCTATGCACCGAACCGTCTACCGTCTGCGTCTTTCATGGTTGGCAGACACGGGATTGCCTGGCGACTTCGGGGGACTCCGTCGACCGCTGCTACATTGAGTTAAGGAGCGCAACGCTTGATACGATACATCGCCATCCTTGGGCTCTGGCCCTGTCTACTATACGGGCAGAATCTGCAGGAATTCGAGAAAAAGGTTACAGAATTCATCGCTGCCTAACGGGCTACACTTCATCGTCTGCGAACGCCATGAAGCGCCGGTAGTCTCCTTTCACACCTACGTGAACGCAGGCTCAGTCGACGATCCCTCGGGCAAGACGGGCCTCGCGCACATGTTCGAACATATGGCGTTCAAAGGAACCGCGGCCATCGGCTCCCTGGATTGGCCGGAAGAGAAGCAGGCACTGGCGACATCGAACAGGTCTACGACAGGTATGACGCCGAGCGCAACAAAGGCCATCTGGCCGATCCAGCAAAGCTGAAAGAGTTGCAGAGCCGAGTTGAATGCGGCCATCGAAAAGGCCAATTCCTTCGTAGACCCGAATCTGTATCCCAATCTGATTGAGGAAAACGGCGGAGTGGGCATGAACGCCTCCACGGGCGAGGATTCCACCAATTACTTCTACAGCCTGCCTTCAAATCGCGTGGAACTCTGGTTCCTGCTGGAGTCGAGCCGCTTTATCGGCCCGGTGTTCCGCGAGTTTTACAAGGAGCGCGACGTCGTGCGGGAAGAGCGGCGTATGCGAACCGAATCGGATCCGCAGGGCAAACTGTATCGAAGTGATGTTGAGTCCGTCATTTGAGGCGCATCCCTATAGGAACCCGGCTGTTGGATGGCCGAGCGACCTGGAGAATCTGCGGGTGAAAGATGCTGAGGCGTTCTTTCAGAAATACTACGTGCCAGCCAACATCACGATGGCGATTGTGGGCGATATTAACCCGGCTGAGGCCCGGCGCATGGCGGAAAAGTACTTTGTCACCTTTGGTGAAGCGTCCTCTGCCGCCTCCCGTGATGACCGTTGAGCCGCCGCAGGAAGGCTGGAAGAGCACTGATGTCGTTTTCGAGTCGCAGCCTGTCGAAATGATCGGCTACAAACGGCCAGACCAGTACGACAAAGACGATCCCGTCTACGATGTGCTCTCGAGCATTCTTTCCGAGCGGCCGAACCGGGCTGATGTACCGTGAAATGGTCCGCGACAAAAAGCTTGCGTTGGAGGCGGCTGCAATCGCGGAGATCCCCGGAGGAAAGTATCCCAACCTGTTTCTGTTTTTCTTCGCTCCCAATATGGGCAAGACTCTGGATGAAAACGAAAAGGCGCTTTACGCCATTCTGGACGGTTTGAAAAAGACTAAGGTCGATGAGGTCACGCTCGGTCGGGTGAAAACCAAGACGCGCGGCGAACCTGATTCGCGCGCTCGATAGCAATTCAGGATTGGCGCAGGCGCTTGCCGCAGCGTATGCCGATTACGGAAACTGGCGTAAGCTCTTCACGGAAGTCGACGATATCGACAAAGTAACAGCCGGCGATGTTCAGCGCGTTGCCAAGACTCTGTTCGATCCGCTGACACGAACGACAGCCCGGATCACGGAGCCAGGCAAATGAAGATTGCTGACGAGATCGTTTCTTCGCGGCGCGGCGTCTGTCACCGTCCTCGCTGCGGCATCGCTGGCTCACGCCCAAGTCCCCGCTTACAAAGCTCTCAAGTATCCGCCGCTACGCGAGATCAAGATACCCAATGTTGCCACAGCGACGTTGAGCAACGGTATCAAGCTCTATTTGCTTGAGGACCACGAGCTTCCGCTACTCCGCGGCTTCGCGCTCGTGCGCACCGGCAATCTGTTCGATCCGAAAGATAAGGTCGGCCTAGCCACTATGACGGGAATGGTGATGCGCAGCGGCGGCACGCACGCCAAGACTGGGGACCAGATCGACGAGCAGCTTGAGAACGTTGCAGCATCGGTAGAGAGTCACATCGAAGAAAGCTACGGTCAGGTCTCGTTCTCCACGCTCAAAAAGACGACCGACGAAGTTCTCGGCTTGTTCCACGACATTGTGACGCAGCCCGAATTCCGCGAGGATAAGATCGAACTCGCCAAGACGCAACTCCGCAGTTCCATTTCACGGCGCAACGATGAGGCTTCCGGAATCGCACAGCGGGAGTTCGCCGATATTCTCTACGGCAAGAATACGCCGTACGGCTGGCAGGTGGAGTACGAAACGGTGGACCGTATCCAGCGCCCCGATTTGCAGTCGTTTTATCAGCGCTACTTTTTCCCGGCCAATACGATCATCGCGATCTCAGGCGATTTCGCAGCCGTCGGAGATGCACGCTAAACTGGAAAAACTCTTCGCCGATTGGACCGTCAAGCGCGATCCCGTGCCGCCGTTTCCGCCAGTCGATAATACGAGCCACCCGGGCATATTCCTGGCGGTAAAAACCAACGTGACACAGACCAATTTTATGCTGGGCCAACTCGGCGGCGAGCTGCGAGACAAGGATTATCCGGCGCTCGAAGTGATGGGCGATATCCTGGGCGGAAGCTTTCGCAGCCGGCTCTTCCGCAAGGTGCGCACCGAACTCGGCTACGCTTACAAATCTCAGCCGATTGGGGCGGCGAACTACGATCATCCCGGGCTTGTTCCAGATCGGCGGCAGCACCAAGTCCGCCATCCACTACCGAAGCGATCAAGGCGTCGCTCGGCGAACTGGAGAAGATGCGCACGCCAGAAGTCAGCGCGGACGAGTTGGAAACGGCGAAGGAGAGCGTGGTGAACAGCTTCGTTTTCAACTTCGATACTCCCGGCGAAAACCTTGCAGCGCCTGGTCATCTACGACTACTTACGGCTATCCCAAGGATTTCATTTATCAGTATCAGAAGCGGTGTCAGGCAGTGACCGCGGCAGACGTCCTGCGCGTCGCGCGCCAGCGTTCGATCCCAAGCACATGACCGTTGTTGCGGTCGGCAACCCCAAGGATTTCGGCGAAAAGCTCGACACACTGGGTATGCCGGTAGCGAATCTCGACATCACCATCCCGGAACCGAAAGCGCAGGTCGCAGCGTCCAGACCGCGGCGCTGCGAATCCGCAGTCGATCGCGAAAGGCCGCGAACTACTGAAGCAGGTGCAGGACGCGGCCGGAGGCGCGGACAAACTTGCCGCGATGAAGGACGTCCGGCAGGCCCTGACCATGCAATTCGACGCCGCCATGGGAGGCATGAAATCCTCGCAGGTGAACTATTGGCTGATGCCCGGCACATTTCGTCAGGAGAACACGCTACCGTTCGGAAAAGTTGTCGCGTATAGCGACGGTAAGTCGGGATGGCTGCATACTCCGCAGGGTTTCATGCCCCTCGGCGGGCCGCAACTCAAGCAAGTGCAGGGCGAAGTGTTTCGCAGCTACATCGGTCTGCTGCTGAGCGATCGCGATCCCGATCGCACCGTCAGTCTGAGCGGCGAGAATACGCTGAACATTTCCGGTAAAGACGGCGATGCAGTCGAAGTCAAGATCGATCCCGCAACCCAACTGATCGCGAGCGAATCCTATACGCAGGCGCAACCCGCGGGACCTCCATCCGAAGTCACGGTCGCACTGTCCGATTATAAAGACGTGGATGGCATTAAGTTGCCATTCAAGATTACGCTGAGCCAGGGAGACAGCAAGATGGCCGATGCCACGGTTTCCGAATACAAGTTGAACTCCGGGCTGAAGCCGGAGGATCTCGCGAAACAACAATGATGACGCGCAGGTTATTTGCGGTTTCGCTCCCCGCCGCGCTGACGGCTTCCAGCGTTCGTGCTGAAACGAATGAGCAGCGGGGCCGGAAATGCTCGACAAACTGGTGGCGGCGCTCGGCGGCGATTTTTACGTCAGCATGCACGACCGCACCGAGGAAGGCCGCGCTTATTCGTTTTTTCGGGAACAACTTTCCGGATTGTCCGTTGTCAGACTATACACGCAGTACCGGCTGAAGCCCGGCCCCGGCGATTTCCCCGCGATTCGCGAACGCCAGGCGTTCCGGAAAAATCAGGAGGATGCCATCATCTTCGCTGACGGCAACGCGTACGAGGTCACCTTTCGCGGCGCGCGTCCGCTCGCGGACGACCGTCTGCAGCGCTACATCGAAACCACCAATCACAATATCTTCTACATCGTGCGCGAACGCTTGAATGAGAACGGCATGATCTTCGAATCGCCCGGCGGAGATGTGGTCGAAAATCAACCCGTGCAGGTTTTGAACGTCACAGACTCCGCAAAACCGCACAGTCACCGTGTATCTCGATCACCTCACCTTTCTACCTGTCATGCAGCGCTTCTATCTCATGGATCCGATTCTGAAAGAACGGCGTGAAGAAGTGACGCGATTCAATAAGTACCGCTCCGTCAAGCCCGGAATCATGTGGCCCTTCGATATCCAGCGCGAACGCGACGGAGAGAAAATTTTTCAGATGTTCGCGGAAAATGTGTCGATCGATAACGATCTGCCGGACAAGCTCTTCACGCTGCCCTCGGGAGTCAAGATCTTGAAGAAGGATCTATAGCGAACGCAAACGGCTCGAAATGACATCGGCGTATGCTGTTTTGCTGGCCCAAGAATCGAAAATCCACCGAAGTCAATGCCCCACCGCCTTGAAGGCGGTGGCTCTTGTAACGGATTATAAGTGCTGGTTCCGGCTGAAGCCGGCATGATGATTCCCGCACCAAGCGGGCTTCAAGAAGTAGGCGGACCTAACGGCTCTGGTGCAAACCTGGATTGAGCCGAAATCGATCGATGTTTGTGTTGTCGATTCGGAGTGATTCCGGTTATGCCGCCAGTGCCGCCCGCCAGATTTCCGGCATGGTCGCCGTGGCGCCGCCCAACTTCCCGTTCTTGAATTGCTGCTTCTTGATTTTCTCGGCGAGTTCGATCCCGCTGATCACCACCGCTGCGGTTCGGAAGCTCTTCACCCCCAGCATCGGAGCAAGTCGTTGTTTCACTCCCCGGTGGTCTTGTTCGATGGTGTGGTTCAGATACTTGCTTCTTCGAACCCGGACGCGCTTCGGCAACTCGCCGGTTCTTTTTCAGATCAGACACGGCGCGGTGAGAAGCGGCATAGGCGTCAAGCGTAATCTTCGTCGGAATCCGTTGCTCCTTTATCGCTTTCCGCAGAAACGTCTTGGCTGCGTTCACGTCGCGGGTTCGGCTCAGATAGAAGTCAACCGTCTTGCCACCTTTGTCCACTGCCCGATATAGATAGACCCACGCGCCCTTCACCTTTATATAGCTCTCATCACACCGCCAGGAGCCACCCACCGGCCGCGCATATCGGTTCCATCGCTTCACAAATTCTGGGGTGTCGTGCTGGACCCAGCGCAGAATGGTTGTGTGTGCCAGAGAGATGCCACGTTCCCCCTCATGGCCACCAGATCGCGATAGCTTAGCCTGAAGCTTAAATACCAACGAACGCACAAACCCACGATCTCCTGATCGAAGTGTCGCCCCTTGAACAACTCCTCGACTGCTACGAATCGTGCCATCTGATCATGATCCCCAACTCAACGCCGGTTTGCACCAGAACCCGTAAGAGTTCCGCCCGGGCCGACGTGTTCTCCTTCGAAGAGTTCAGCAAAAGTGAGGTCTGCATCGTGAGTTCCCATACCTTGGCAACGGTTGCCTCGTAATACAGGAGTCGAGCGGTGCCGAATTCCGCTTTGAGTCGATTGAGGATGAGTTCCAGTCTGGGGATCTGATCGCCCCGACTAACCAAACGTGCGCGCCCTGACTGAGAGACCGAGAGAGTTCCTTCAGAAGCCCGAGGGGGCGCCGATTGGATCTAATCCGGACGCTGTGTTTTGACTGCGTGAGAGACGCTTTCCCGCAGCATTGGCCATTTCCAGCAAGTTGTGCCGTCCCGCTGTTGACCAGAAGGACACAGAGTTCGAATCCGGAGCTATTCGGCTCCCCGAAACAGGATTCAAATTTGAGGACCTTTTGGTTGACAACCGGTGTTTGAAACCTTGTGCCTTTTAGATACCAGAGAGAGAACATGGTGACGCTGGGTTTTGGCGGCGGAACCCGAAGTCGTGGCCCGCCTCAGCGCGGTGGCCGGGCACTTTGTGTTGGGTGGTCGAATTTTCTTCGTCCGATCCGCCCATGATGAATTTCGGCGAAGGTGAATCCCAAACCGTCGAATTCTCGCCGGCTTTCCCGAACCAGGGCGCGTTCTTCTTCCGCACGTACCAGCAAGGCTCGTGCTGATACCAGTAGTGCGTCCTGGTGAGCACCGTGCGGCCTTCATTCCAAATGATTTGTTGCGGATACAGGAAGCCGATCCGGAGCAGCCATTCAGCACCTCGCGCGTGAAGAGGAAGCGTGCCAGACATATGCGATTGCAGACCGGCACCAGTTCGAACGCCTCGGACCAGTCCGCCCGTGTGTCCCGGAGATCGTGGTTTCGGTGTGGCCCTCGGTACGACTTTTCATATAGCTGGCCTCGGCGGGCCCGCAACCGTTCAGGCCAGCACGGTCGCGCCATTCCGAGTCCAGTTCTATTCCATACGGCGGGTCGGTGATCATCAGCAGCGGCTTGCGTTCTCCGAGCAAACGCGACACCGCCTCCGCGTTGTGGCATCGCACAAAGCACTCTGTGTTGGTTGCCCGCAAAGCCAAAGGTCGCCCTTCCGGGACACAGGATTGTCTGGCAGGGGCGGCGCGATATCGGCTTGTTCGTCATGTCCGCGGTCGCCAGCAGTCTTCGAGTTCCCTGGGTCGAAACCAGTCAGGCTCAGATCGTAGTCCGCCGCATCGAGTTCCTGCAACTCCAGAGCGAGTAATTCCTCGTCCCAGTCCGCCCACGTAGCCGACCGGTTCACCAGGAGCCGGAAAGCCTTCACCTGCGCCGCTGTCCACTCGTCGCACAGGATGACCGGGATGTCGGTGATGCCCAGCTTGCGCGCGGCTTTGAGCCGCAGATGGCCGTCAATCACTTCGCCGTCACTTCGGACCAGACACGGAATTTTGAAACCAAACTCACGGATACTGCCGCACATCCGATCCACAGCCGCGTCGTTCTTGCGCGGGTTGCGGGCGTAAAAGACCAACTTGTCGATTGGCCACATTTGGATTTCCATCGATATTTCAGTGGGCATCACAATACCCCAGTTTCTGGTCGCAGTCGCCCAGTTCCTTCTCCCACAGAAGACGTTCCCAAAACTGAGATCGGCCCGCGGGCAACCAGCCTGGTTTTTGAGCCCCAGGCTTCACGCGCGGACCTCAATTGCTTGGCGTCGCGGACGAGGAGCCACGTCTGACGAAGGACGGCTGAGGTGAGGCTTTCATGACGCACCGATTTGGCACGACCCCACGGTAGGGTACGATCAAGAACGGCGCCCGGATCGCTTAAGATCGGGCGCTTGAGAAGCAAGGAGAAAATGTCGATGAAATTGGCGAAAGCGGCGTTGCTTTTCACCCTGGCGTCGGTGGCGGCCTGGGCCCAGGTCAATGTGGGCGAACAGAAGCCCGAAGCCAGCCTGCCCTTCACCATGACCACGGTGGCCACCTTTAAACTGCCCTGGCGGCTGGCCTTCCTGCCCGATGGCCGCATGCTGATCACCGAAAAGGTCGGGCCCGTTTGGCTGGTGTCCCAGAAGGGAGAGAAGATCCAGGTGGGCAATACGCCCGCCGTCTATTTTCAGGGCCAGAACGGCATGCATGGCGTCTTCCTCTCGCCGCATTACGCCACCGACCACAGTATCTATCTCACCTATGCCGAGCCGGGTGACTATGGCGGAGGCCTGGCGCTGGCGCGCGCCAAGCTGAACGCCACCGCCACCTCGGCCAAACTCGAAAACTTCGAGGTGCTGTGGCGCCAGATGCCCAAAGGCAAGGGCGGCCAGGAAGGCGCGCAGATCGCCTTCTCGCCCGACGGCAAGTATCTGTTCCTCGCGGTTGGCGACCGCCAGCGCATGACCCCCGCCCAGGATCCAGACCAGCCCGAAGGCAAGATCCTGCGCCTGACGCTGGACGGCAAACCCGCCCCCGGCAATCCCAACTTCGGCAAAACCGGCGCTGCCACCATTCCCCTGATCGATCCGCCCCGTGACACCGAAGCCGCCAAGACCGCGAAGGTGGTAAGCACCTATACGTTTCCCGGCCCCAACCTGACGCCGGCTGAAACCTGGGCCAGCGGCGTCCGCACGCCCTACGGCCTGGCGTTTTCGCCCACCGGCGAATTGTGGGAGGTCGAGCATGGCCCGCGCGGCGGCGACGAGCTGAACCTGATCGAGAAGGGCAAGAATTATGGCTGGCCGCTCGTCTCCTATGGCCAGAACTATAACGGCGTGCCCATTCCCAAGCCCGACACGCGGCCCGACCTGGCGAAGCCGGTGCTCTATTGGGTGCCGGTGATCGCGCCGGGCAATCTGATGTTCTACCGCGGCACCCAGACCTTCCCGCAATGGAACGGCAACGGCTTCATCAGCGGCCTGGCGACCATGACGCTCAACCGCATCATCTTTGACGGCCATGGCGGCGCCAAAGCCGCCGAGCGCTGGGATGTGGGCCACCGCATCCGCGATGTGGAAGAAGGCCCCGATGGCTCGCTGTGGATGCTGGAAGACGCCAATCCCGGCGCCCTGATCCATGTGACACCTAAAGTGATCACTTCACATAACTGAGCAAGAAACAAAGGGGCTGGCGCGATCCAGCCGCTCTATCTCGACATGCCAGCGAAGAGCGGAGAGGCGCGGCCCGACATCGTTCCCAAGTGGGACGCCAACGCGCCGCTCGAAATGGTGGACCGGTAGGTGGCCAACCTGAAGCGCGTGCACGCCATCACCATGGACGTAGGATGCGGCCATCGCAAGCACGGTCACCGCACTCGACGGCATACTCACGACATACGGTATCGCGCACGGCTACGAATTGTACGATGGCAATCACACCAATCATGTGGCGGAACGAGTGGAAATGAAGATGCTCCCGTTCTTTTCAGCTAATCTTGAGTTCGGCGCGAAATGACTGGCAGTTCCGACTGTCCGCCGCTTTCGGACCAAGAACAGGCTACCGATATTAACGGATATCGTTCTGGGGCCGATCGGGATGACTAGAAGTACCTACGAGCGGCCTCTTCCGCAGAATCGGATGACCGAAGCAACGATACGTACCGGCAGAATGGCTCGCAAGGTATGCGATTGAGATTCAAAGGCTGTCGCCGGAGAATCCAACGGAGTGCTTTCGGCAGCAACGGCGCGGGAGATGCTCAAGCAAGGAAAAATCATTGGAGAATCGGCGTGGGAACGGGTGGAAGCCCCGAGCATCCGTACCTCACACATGGCGGGCCAACGAAGGCTACCAGTGCAATCTTGTGGCGTAACAACAACGGTGCGGGGGCAGCCATCATGACGAACAGTGATAAGGGTGGACAGTTGGCGGCCGAAAAATTCTCCGTGCCATCGCATGTGAATACGAGTGGCCGGATTTCGCGCCGCGCGAGCGGAAGGAGGTTACGGTCTCCGCTGAGATGCTTGTTAAATGCGCCGGCATTTTCCAACTGAACTCGCAGATGTCCGTGCAAGGAAAGATTCCCTTGTTTGGCGAGCCGGAGAGAATGTTCTTCCCCAAAGTGGTCGATGCCGAGTTGGATTGGACGTCGCCAAGGTACCAGCAAGCCAGTTAATCCTCCATCAGAATGGACGCGACATGATTGCCAAACGGCTGGTCGATGCCGAAGCAAAAAGGGTCAGCGATGCCGCGGCCGCATTCGACAAGAGGTTCAAGGACCAAACTGCGGCACCCGGTGGCGAGGCGGCACTGCGCAGGAGATAGAAGAACTGCGCTTTAAAGGAGTCGGGCCGGGTGGTGCCGATATTTATCAGGTCAAGTTTGATAAGGGGTCGCTCGATTACAGAATCTGGCACGGGCCAGACGGGAAAATCGAAAGTGCGATCGTGCGCCCAAGCGAAGTCCATGCGTTCGCTGCCGAGGTTTGGAGTGCGTGGTAAAACCGGCAAAGCACCGAACATTGATCTGAAGCTCTGGGGCGATACGAGCGATCAAAGCTACGCGCGGCAGACGCTTCGCAAACCGGTGTCGATCCGTGAAATTGTACAATGTCTCCCCATATCAGTTGTTAACGTTTACTTCAGTTCGGCAGCCGGACCGCCCTTCCGCCAGCACGTACCGGTGGTATTAGCTCTCTTGGTTTGTCAATCGGAACGGCCCCGCGCAGCCGTGGTCATTGCATCCAGCGTGGCGACTTTATAAAGCGCACCGAGGGTCGGAATATTGAAGCACGCTTCGTCGAACATCTCGGCGCCCGAACCGGACATCAACGCCATCATTCCGATATGGACGAGCTCGGTTGCCTGTTCTCCAATCGCGTGCACGCCGAGCAACCTCAAATCCTTGCGCCGGAAGAGAAGTTTCAGAAAACCGTCAGAATCGCCGATAATTCGCCCCCTCGCGCTCGAAAAGTATGGTCCATGGCCCGCGATGTATTCGACTCCAGCACGCTTGAGAGATTCCTCGGTCTCGCCCACCATCCCGACTTCGGGAATCGTGTAAACCCCCGTGGGAAGCACACTCGAAGCATGGCCCGTGAGGTCCACTGCAAGAGCATGCCTCACAGCGCGGCGCGCCTGCTCCATACTCGTTGACGCGAGCGCGGGAAAACCAATCACATCGCCGGCCGCGTAGATGTGGGACACATTGGTCCGGTAATGATCATCTACGGCGATGAGGCCATGCTCTCCCGCTTCTACATCGGCGGCGTTCAGGTTCAGACTCCCGACGTTGCTTTTCCGCCCGGCGGCAACCAGAACCCCATCAACGGTGAGTGTTTCGCCCGAAAGCAGGCTTACTTCGACTCCGCCCGATACTCCCGGGGCGCAGGTACGCACTTGGTCCTTCCAATGAAAAATGATCCCGTTCCGCTCCATCGCACCGGTTAACGCACGTGAGACTTCAGAGTCCAAGAAGGGGAGCAGCGCATCACGTCCATCCACAACATGAACTTCCGTGCCGAGCGCGGCAAACGTGCAGGCGTACTCACTGCCGATCACGCCAGCGCCAATCACAGCCATTTTCCCAGGCAGGCGATCGAGATCAAGTATCGTGTCCGAATCGTAAATCTCCGGGCGGTCGAACGGAAAAGCCTCGGGACGAACCGGAACCGACCCGATTGCGATCAGGATATGTTCCCCTCGCATCAGCACGTCCTGCGGATTCCCCTCTGGTACGAGCCGGACTCGGACATTATGCGAATCCTCAAATGATGCCATTCCACAATAGACGGTGGTCTGCGATGCCGCCAGTCTTTGAGACAAAAGATGATTCAGACCCGTCTTTACGTTTCGTTCGTGCCGAAGAAAGTCGGACACGGTAGCTTCCCTCCGCAGAGACAGATCCACTCCGTATAGATTGCGGGATTTCATTCCTGAAAGAGCAAGCGCGGTTTCGCGAAGCGTTTTACTGGGAACGGTGCCTGTATTGGCGCCGGCGCCTCCCAACTCGTGGTGACTATCGACAACCGCGACTCTCTTCCCGAGGGCGGCCGCGGTTGTGGCGCCGACGATACCCGCGGGGCCACCTCCAATGACGATGAGATCAAATTCTTTCGCGTTTTCTGGCATCGGCACTTCATTTTAGAACGGGTCTCAGGGCTCGGCACTTGGGCGACCGTGGCTTTGCCCTGGCACCGACCAAATCGGGCGAGTTGGATAGCTACCGATATTGCGCGTTAACGCGCCCATATCGACACCCGGAAGGGGATTTCGCGACAGAAATCAGAGTCGCGATTTCGGCGGCTGCTTGCCCGGCGTGCTCCGCAGCCAACTTCCGTGTATGCCGACAACCGGGAGTCATCCGGATGTAGCGTTCCACCAGAACATACGTGGCTGAAAGAATTTGGGCCCATTCATGGCGCCGGACCTCGTGGAAGTGAACGGATTTCGTCGCCCGCCCAAGTACCTGCACGTTGCGGGTTGTTTCCGGACTCGACCTTGCCCAACACAAACGAACTACCGCCGGCTGATCAACAAGCGCTCCGGCGACTGTCGCAACTCCTGCATGCTCGTCGATGCGAATCCCGCCTCGGCAAACATCGATTCAAATTCGGCGAACGTGTACGCATCCCCGGCGCGTGTATGTCCAAGCATCATCATCGAAAACGTGGCATGTATTGGAGGCGAGATACGGTCCGGGTTCGGAACAAACTCCAGGGTAATCGCACGGCCATCCGGTTTCAGCGATGCACGCACCTTCTTCAACAGCCCCACATTTGTGGACCGATCGAAATGGTGCAGGAAGTTTGTCAACAGCACGACGTCGTATCCGCTACCCAGATCAGTCTCAAAAGCGCTTCCCGCAACCGCATGAACCCGATCCTGAACGCCCGCGAGCGCCGCATTCTCGTTGGCCACCTCTAGAACCGCGGCCCAGTCCAACGCTGTAATGGTTGCCTGTGGATTTCGCTTCGCAATCGCGATACCGAACAGACCATGGCCAGCGGCAATGTCCAGCACTCGCCATGGCTGTCCATCACCAGACGCGATCTCGGCGATTTCCTGAGCCGCGCCGCCAACTAGCGGCGGCATGCTCCTCGCGAACTCCACCCAAATCGCATTGTTTGCAGAAACCGAACCTTCGTCACCCCACAGCGTTCCGCCCTTGCGCACAAGATTGGCGATGTCGGCGAAATTCGACATCGATTCAGGAGAGTTCATGAATTTCGCGATCGTCCCCATGTACATCGGTGACTTGCGACTCAGAAAGGCTGCCGAATCCGAAGTGAGCGCCCACTGTGCGCCGTTCTTGGTGAGAAAGCCGTGAACCGTGAGAAAGTCGCACAAGATGCGGCACCCCCGCTCGGAGGCCTGACATCGCGCGGCAATGGCTGCGGCAGTCTGATTCCCTTCATCGATCGCAGTAAAGAGGTCCAGATCGATAGCACCGATGAGCGCTGACGTGAGCTGGTAAGCGTTCAGAGATGCAAAGATACGCTCGGGACTCAGAGGAGGTTTCGGTTGTGCGGTTGTGGCCATAAAAGTTCCTCGAGCTACTATATCGCACAAATTTCGAATTGGGGACACCAAAACGGGCGCCCGTCAATTGCAGACTCGGCGATGTCAAAACACCAATTTCAGTGCGATCTGTACTCGCCGGGGTGCGCGGAACGAGTTGATCTGGCCAAAGACCGTGCTGGTATTGTTAAGGCTCGCAAACCCACTCGGGTTGACCCAGTTGAGAGTATTGAAACTTTCACCGCGCAACTGCATGGTCAGCCTCTCGGTGAGTTTGACATTTTTGATCAACGAAGCATCCAGATTGAAAAATCCAGGTCCCCGGACCACGCTGCGGCCGGCGTTGCCCGGGCGGACGGTGCCCTGCGGAACCGGCGCGAAACAAGCGGTGTTGAACCACGCGAGGCCTTGCGCGCTGCTCTGCGACGAGCCGCCGTAAGTCGCCGAGTGAGCGGCGGTCGGATCGCAGACCAGGTCCGGTCGCGGGGCGGACGTCGTGCCGCTCGAAATGACACCCAAGCCGGCTGGATCCACGCTGGAAGTGGTGACCGTAAAGGGCGCCCCGGTGTACGCCGAAACGATGCCCGAGAGTTCCCAGCCGCGCAAGGCATGCGCGACGCACGCCGTGGGCGCTATTGAAGATCGGGATGGTGTAGACGTAATTCAGCGTGAAGACGCTCTTCCGGTCGCCGGGATAGGGCGCGTATTCTCCTTCATGCCAGTTGTAACTGTTCTGCGGAGCGTTGGAGCGGTCGGAACCGTTGTCGGTGAGGTTTTTCGACCAGGTATAGGCCAGGCTCACCTGGCCCGCGCTGTGGAACCGCTTCTGCATCGTCACCTGCAGCGAATGGTAGTTGGAGTCGAATGCAGTTTCGAGCGCGTTGATGGGACCCCAGCCGTAGAAAGGCCTGACCGCATTAATGCGAGGGATATCGGCGGTGGTAAAGATGGTGGTGTTGGGAGCGGCCGCGGTGGTGGTATGCAAGCCGGCGGCGAGAGCGACTCCCACAGGCACCTGGTTGATATCTACGATGCCCAAGAGGTGGGTCCCTTTAGAGCCCACGTAAGCCACCTGCAGGATGGTTCCCTCCGCCAACTGACGCTGGATGCTGAGGTTCCACTGCTGCGAATAGGGAACCTGGGCGGGAAGTTCGGTGGCATGCAGCGTCAGCGGAGCGCTGAGGACACCGATGGTGCCGGCGGTGATGTTGCTGAACGATGCGTTAGCGTAGTTTACACTCTGCACGAAGGGCGGATCGGCAAAGATATTCTGCTCGTAGATGCCGAAGAGGGTGGAATCGTAATAGATGCCGTAGCCGGCCCGGACGGCGGTCTTGCCCGAGCCGAACGGGTCCCAGGCTAACCCCAACCGAGGCGCAAAATTCTTATATGAATCATTGGCGACCTTGCCGCCGTATGGCGAGTTCTTACCGCCAATGATGATGCCGTTTACGGGCGGGCTGTTGACTGCGATGGGCGTCACGAAGGTGCCGTTGTCCGGATTGACGGCGGGCGCGTTGGCGCGATTGTAGAGCGCCGGATCGAAGTTATCCATGATGCCGTGTGAGTCAGTTGGCTGGCCGAAATAGCTCCAGCGTACACCCATATAGAGAGTGAGTCGCGGGTTAAACTTGAAGTCATCCTGAGCGTAGGCTTCGTGCTGCCACGCCCAGACATCGGGGGTGATGTCGGTGGACGGTTGGGAGAATGTGCTCACATTGCCCAGCAGGAAATTGGCCCAGGACTGCTGGAAGCTGGTGGTTCCGGTCGGTGCGCCGATGTTGGTGAACCCAAACGTACCCTGCGGCGTGCCCGGATTGTTTTCCGATTTGTTGTAGCGATTACTGGAAATGCCGAACTTGAAAGTGTGGCGGCCCTTGACCCAGTTGAGATTGTCGAATCCGCTCCAGTTGTAGTTGTAGTCGTTATAGGGGCCGTATCCATTGATGGTCGAACCGCCTGTGAAGGTGAGGTTGGGCACCACTCCTTGAGTATTGGCAAACGGTATGGTGGGGTTTACATCGGGGGCATTGACTTTGGCGGTAACGCCAGCCGGCGTGGACAGAATGTCTCTTAGAGTGTAGTTGAAGCCCGCATCGTTGATGAGGTTCGGCCGGATCAGGTTCTGGGCGTGAAACACGTAGGCTTTCCCCGGCGAATTGGTGTGCGTGTTGCAGGTGAAGGGCGAGGCGGAGTTGCAAGTGAACAGACCGACTGGTTCAACGGTTGGAATGGCGTCATTTTCGAACTTGCCCCACACCGAGAATTTGTCGCTGAAGCGCTGATCGATTTTAACCAGTTCCTGGCGAAAATTGAGCAAGGTCCGATCCTGGAAAAACGACGACGTGGTGGCTGCGGTCGTGTTCCCGCTGGCCAGCGGAAGCTTGCCAAAAACTTCCTTCAGGTAGGCGGCTGCATTAGGGTTAATCAGGCTGGCGGGAATGTTGGAAACCGGCGACGAGCCTGCGGGACAAACGATACCCGCGCTGGTGATACCTGTGAGGCAGACTGGCTGGAGCAGGTTGCCCTGCGCCATCCCGACGGTGGGCCAAGTGGGATTGAAAGTGACGTACTGGATGATGCGGCGCGCCTCTTCGGAATAGAAGAAGAAGGTCTTGTTCTTATCCTTGTTGTACTTGCCCAGATAGACCGGCCCTCCAAAGTTGCCGCCGAAGTCATTCCAGCGGACGGGGCTGCCTTTGGCGTAGCAGTCGGCGTAATTGGCGGCGGTGCAGGGCGTAGCGGGATCCTTGGAGTTGACCAGGTTCACCTTGTTGGCGTTATTGGCCCAGTTGTTAGCGTTCAAGGCGTCGTTGCGAAAAAACTCGAACAAAGTTCCATGGAAACGGCTGGTGCCGCTACGAGTAACGACGTTGATTTGCCCACCGCCCGCGCGCCCGGTGTCGGCGGTATAGGAACTCCGCTCCACCTTGAATTCGGCGATGGCATCGATGCTGGGAAAGGTACCGAGCGACGTATTACTGCCGCGGTCGATGTTGTCCGCGCCATCTACGGTCCAGTTGTTGGCAGAATTGCGCATGCCGTTCACCGAATAGGGAATCGCGGTACTGGTGCCCGAAGCGCCGCTGGCGCCGGGGAACAACTCATCCACGCCGGTCTGATCGATCACGCCGGGCATCAGGCTGACCAGTTGGGCGAAATTGCGTGTTCCCAAGGCCAACTCGCGTACCTGGGTGCCCTTCGATGGTGGTGGAGTCGGCAGGCGTGCCGAGTTCCACGGTCGAGGCGTCGGCTCTGACTTCGACGCTCTCGGAGACCACACCCACCTGCATAGTCACATTGATCTTTAGAACGTCGTTGACGTTGAGCACGATTCCCGTTCGGGTGGTGGTCTTGAAACCGGACGCCTCGGCGCTGATCGAATAGTTTCCGATCGGCAGGAAGTTCGCAGAATAGACCCCGCTGGTATCGGTCGTTATGGTGCGGATAGCCTGGTTCCGGTCGGTATTGGTGACGATCACCTTGGCTTTTGGCACGGCGGCACCGCTAGTATCGAGTACGGTGCCCTCGATGGAGCCGGTTATATCCTGACCGAATGAAATCACCGCGAAATAGGTAGTAAGGGAGAAACACAAACACAGCAGACGTTTCATTCTTGCCTCCCGGACAAATCTTGAGCAGCCCAGACTATGGCTAGCTTCCGCCCGCCAATTGACCCACATTGTCAACAGGACGTCAGTTGCCGAATGTATGATTGTCAACGGCGGAATGTCCGATTGTCAAGGAAGGTACTGTCACCTTCCTGATTCGGGAAGTGCACTGTAGTCGGTTTCGTTGCGACGTCCTGGGTGAAGGTGTTCAGCTCAGCCCGAGTGGTAAGTTGTGAATCCCTTAGGCGGCGAGACCGAATAATTTGGCGATGAAGTAAGCTTGGGCCGCCGCATCTCCTTTGGCCTTTCCGGACCATGTGCCCTGTTTCGATTCCCTGCAGCGTCTCACCTCGGGCGGGAGCTTAGCCTTCCCGGCGAACGTCCTTGGCCTTCTTGTCGTCGCGCAGCGCTATAAATTTCGTATGCCTCAAGTGATTGACATCAGTCCATTCGACAAATTCGAACTGCGCCACGAGTTTAGGTTGCAACCACCGGCAATCTGCCATTTTCTTTGACGTCAGCCCGGCACCCCATCGGCCAGCCTTCGTTTCGGGAAGATTGGCAAAAGGACACGTTGGGATTTCGAGCGGCTTCAGCTTCTTGAATAGCTCGGCTCGCGCTGCCGGCGTAAAGCCATTGCGCGTCCTCGCCGCATACATCAGCTTTGCACCCTCGTAATAGCCGATGATCAACGCGTCAAAGTTCTTATCTGAAGGTGTGTAGCCGCCGATTACAAGTTCCTGTCCTTGGTTCACTCGCATTTTTTGCCATGCGCCAGACCGTTGCCCCGGCTCGTATTTGCTATCGGCACGCTTCGCGACAAGACCTTCTAATCCCTGCGCTTTCACGGATTGGATTAGATCGTTGAGACTCGCCTCGAGTTGCGGCGAATATCGGATCGGCTCCGAGAGATTGGGCAGAACACGAGCTTCCAGCATCGCGCGACGTTGGATGAGCGGTTCATTCATGACACTGCGCCCAGCCAGTATCAGCACATCGAACACGTAGAAGTGCAGCGGAGCAGGGCCGGAGCCGAAGTTTTGCAGTGTCTTGAACGATGGCCTGCCGGTTTCATCGAGTGCAACGATCTCGCCGTCGATCACGGTTTCGTCGGGCATCGGCTTCAATGCTTCCACCACGCCTGGGTAACGCAGATTAAAGTCATTGTCGTTTCGAGACCGAAGCTGAACATGACCGCCGGTCTTTATAGCCAGAGCGCGGTACCCATCAAACTTGATCTCGTACCGCCATTCCACGCCTTCCGACAGTTGATTCGTGCGCAGAAGCAGCATGGGTTCGATGAACCGGGCTTTGATTTTAGAAGGCTTCACATCCATCAGTGTGACGCGAACCCTGGTGGCGGCGGCAAGCCATGGTTTACCTACCGGTATTGTGGCTTAACGCTCCGGGAATTCCCGGCTTTGCGCACTGCCCGACGTCGCAAGTTGTCCCGCGCGCATCAGACCGCTATGTTATGAGTAACCGTTCAGTCTGGACGAGTGACGGCACAGCATCTATCCGCGCGGAATGGACACGCTCCTTCAAGATCTTCGGTTCGGGACACGAAATCTGGCGAAGTCGCCAGGTTTCACGGTTACAGTAATCCTTTCGCTCGCGCTCGGTATCGGCGCCTCTACGGCTATTTTCAGCGTGATCTACGGAGTCATCCTCCGACCCTTTATCTATTCGCATCCCGAGACACTATTCAGCTTCCGGGCCAGCGAGCCGGATCGTAGCTTCTATTTCTATCCGGCGACGCCCGATCAATATCTGGAAATCACCGAGCGCACTCGCGTTTTCAGTGATGTGATTGCGTCGACTATCAGCGACATCTTCTGGACGGGTGTCGGTAAACCACAACGTCTGCGTGGCAATTTCGTTACCGTGAATACGTTCCGGGTGATGGGTGTGAGCCCCTTACTGGGGCGATATATCGTGCGTGCAGATGGCGCGCCCCAAGCCGAACCGTGGCAGTACTCGGTTATAAGTTCTGGAAGCGGCAGTTCGGCGGCGATCCACATGTCGTGGGAACTACAATGCGGCTAAACGACAAGGTGCGGACCGTGGTCGGCGTTATGCCCAAGCGCTTCATGTGGCGGGGGGCGGACGTCGATTTGCCAGTCGTATTCCGGCGGGGCCAATTCGTGGAGGGTGTGCGGGAAGCTTTTTTCATGGGCCGGTTGGAGGCCGGCGCAACGGAAGCGAGTGCGCAGACCGATCTGAATCCTATATTCGAAGACATGATTGCGCGCGACCGCAGCCAACAGATTCCAAAATTCCGGGTGCAACTCGAAAACTTCTATGAAACGTTTCCCAGCGCGATTCGAGGATCGTTATGGATTCTGTTTGGCGCGGTGAGTCTTCTTCTGCTCCTCGCGTGCACCAATGTCTCCAGTCTGCTTTTGGCGAAGGGTGCGTCGCGAACGCACGAAATGGCGATGCGTGGGACGCTTGGAGCCCGCCCTCGGCGCATTATGCGGCAGCTTTTGACGGAGAGTGCGCTGCTTGGCCTGACCGCCGCTGCTTTGGGCGTTTTGCTCGCGTGGGCGAGTCTTCGAGGGATTCTCTCGATCATGCCTCCGAACACGATTCCCGACGAATCGGAGGTAACGCTCAATATACCGTACTGCTGTTCACTCTCGGGATCTCACTGATCGCCGCTTTCCTGTTCTGGTTGGCGTCGGCGATTCAGTCGGCGCGTATGGATTTCGCGTGCGCTCTGAAGGGCGCAGGCCGGGGCGTGAGTGGCGCGTTCTGGCGAGGCGCGCGTTCGCAATATCTTTGTTATTGCGCAGGTCGCGCTAGCGATAGTACTGCTTACCAGCGCGAGTCTGGTGCTACGAACGCTACTGCAACTCGAGCAATTTCACGTGGGGCTTCGACCGGAAAGCGTTCTGACGATGGTCTTGCCCTTGCAAGAGCAGCACTTCCCGACGGTGGAGGCCCGGAATTTGTTTCTGATGCGCCTGCTCGATCGCGTCCGCGCGATTCCGGCGATGCGCGATGTTTCTCTGAACTCGTTCGTCCATCCATTCGCAAACTTCGGCGCGGAGGTGTCGGTTCCCGCCAGTTCCTTGCGATCAAACGCCGGCTCCATTGTCAGCCAAATCAGCGGCGATTACCCCCGAATGCTGGGTTTGCCGATTCGGGGACATGCCATTACGGAGGACGACCTACGAAGCCGAAGACATGTCGCGATGGTGAACGACAAATTTGAAAAATTCTATTTCCCGCATGGCTCCGCGATCGGCCAAGTGGTTGAGCTGTCAGGATTGGGTGAATCGCGGCGCGAGCGTACTCCGTTCGAAATCGTCGCAGTGGTGGGCGACTTGCGGAATCGAGGCCTGCGCCGGGAGACCATGCCAGAGGTCTACGTTCCGTTTACTGCGACGGGTTACATGCAGAATCGAGCTGTCACGCTTATGGCTACGGCCAAAGTGCCGGTTATGGCTCTCGCGAATGCCATTGAAACCCAGGTGCGAGAGCTTGATCCGGATCAGCCGGTGATGGATGTGCGGACGATGCGAGAGATGCTGGACGATTGGGGCTATGCGGAACCGCGCTTCGGCGTATTTCTGTTCAGTATGTTTGCAGGTATTGGTCTGCTGCTTGCGGCGCTGGGAATTTACGCGACAATGAACTATTCCGTCGTCCGGCGGACGCAGGAGATCGGGCTACGGATGGCGCTTGGCGCGCGGCGCGGAGCGATTGCCGGAATGATGCTTCGGTCAGGGACGAAGTTGCTGGGCTTCGGTGCAATAGCCGGAGTCGCTGGCAGTCTTGGCCTTACGCGACTGCTCAGCAGCATGATATTTGGCGTCTCACCGCTCGACCCGCTATCGTTTGCGATCGCGATTGGAGTCATGTTCGGCATTGGGCTCTTCGCGTGCGCGTTGCCGGCGCTCCGGGCGGCGCGGGTAGATCCTATGGTTGCTCTGCGATATGAATGAACGAGGTGTGAAGATGAGTTGGCAAGCGCCCACGGCGGACGGCTAAGACGACCAGTCCAGTCGCGCATGGCCCTCTACCCTGAGATTCTCAGCATCGGCAAATTCACTACACGACGCAGACTTTTGGGCCAGAAATAGCTAACGATATTGCGCGATAACACTACACTTGAAACTCCTCTTTTCCCGACGAAATCTAGAGAAAAGAATCTTAGGCCGTGCCGGGCGGAAGACTGAGGATTTTGGGATTCGGCTACTTTTTCGAAGGGAGTAGAAAGGCGGCGGCCCGTGGTGATCTGTTGAGAAATCTCATTCCTTTGGCACATTCCCTCTGAGCTTAAGAAAGGCTATCGAGTCGTGATATAGCCGTATCTTTCGCACTCCTCTACCGTCATCCCGGGCTGCTCGAATGCTTCCCACAGGTCGTCCTCTGATCGCAGTCGACTATACCGGCCGTCTTCCGGCCGAGTGTGACGTCCTACACAGCGGTGGAATATTACGTTGGCGCGGCAATTCGGGCAGTTTGGCGTTTCGGCTTCTTATATCGGCAGCCATGGCCCCAATCTGACCGTATCGTGAACGGCACTTCTAGCTAGGCGCGTCAAAGGTGAACACAGCCCGGCTTCCTGACACGCGCCTCCCGAAGGGAGATCTCCAGGCAGTCGCTTGCCGTCCAATACGTTCCAATCGTGAAGTCACTGCTGTATGTTTTCCGAACGCGCTATTTCAAGAGCGCGGTCCCCTTTCGCGCGAGCTCCCAATCCTGCTATGATCTGCGCGTCGAGGGAACCATGGCTTACAAACTATCTCCGTTCTTCGCCGGGCTGGCATTTATTGCGGCCGCGGCGCCGCCGCCCCAACGCACCAGTGCGGCGCAGGACGAAATCACTGCGGCTCTTCCGCTACTTCCAGCAGCCAGGTTCAATCTCTTGGATTACGGCGCCAAGGGCGACGGTAAGACCCTGAACACGGAAGCCTTCAAGAGCGCCGTGGCCGCCGTCGCCAGAGCCGGAGGCGGCCATCTGATCGTGCCCGCCGGAACCTTTAAGACGCTGCCTTTTATGCTGGCCAGCCACATGGATTTGCACCTGGAGGCTGGGGCGATCATCAAGGCGCCGACTACCTTCAAGGAGTACGGCATTCCCGACCCGAACGTACCCCATGCGGAGCCGGTAACGCCGCCGGCGGGCGGCCAAGCGGTGTCGGGGCGAAACCGTGTCCCTCCCTTGATTTCCTGTCCGCCCGGAACAACCGACCTGGCGATTACGGGCTCGGGAACCATCGATGGATCGGGCGCGATGTTCTGGATGTGGTCGAATAGAGCTGCGCGCTTCTACCCCCCGGCCGCACCGTCGTTCCCCGGCCCATGCTGGTCGCATTCAACGGTGTCACGCGGCTGCACGTCGACGGCATCACGCTCACCAACTCGCCCGCGTTTCATTTGGCGCCGCAAGGGCAAGACATCACCATCGAGAACGTGCGCATCGTGGCTCCCAGCGATTCTCCCAATACCGACGCCATCGATCCGGGTGGGCAGCGCATCGTGATCCGCAAATGCGAACTCGATATAGGTGACGACAATGTAGCTTTAAAAGGCGGCGGGCGCGATATTCTGATCGAGGACGTCAGCTGCCTGCACGGCCATGGCATTTCGATCGGCAGTAGCACGCGCGACGGCTTCAGCCACGTGATCGTCCGCCGATGTACCTTCGATGGAACCGATAACGGTTTGCGCATTAAGTCCTTTCGCGGCGGCGGCGGCGAAGTCCACGATATTCGCTTTTACGATATCGTCATGAAGAACGTGCGGCGGCCTTTCGACATCAACATGCTGTACAACGGCAATGCCGGCTTGCCTACGGATGTGGGGCCGCGGCAGGCCCAACCAGGGCAAACACAATACATCCCGAATTTTCACGATATCCATGTCACCAAAATGATGGTCATGCGTTCCCCCGTCGCGGGCCGGATTATTGGACTGCCCGAACAGTTGGCGCACGCCATTACGCTGACTAATGTCAGGTTCCAAAGCACGCTCGGTTTTCTGGTCCAGGACGCGAAGGACGTCGTATTCCAGAATACGCAGTTCGAGATTGCCAACGGCGAGCCGTTAGTTCTGGACAATGGATCGGTAAAGTGGAACGGCAAACAAATGAGCGGATCGAGCGGTGGTTCACCGGATCCGTTCTATTGAAGGGAGCAACGAAAAATTGCGCGACGACCCGTTGTTACGCATCTCGTCTTTGTCGAGATGACGACAGATTCGCTTGTAGCGTCTCCGGTCGATAAGCTTGATGTCCAAAGCCGCCAGAGCTAATGTTCAGTTAGCTGCCGATAATGCCAAATGACAGGGGCTAAAATTCCACTGGGTGCGCCAATGAGTTGCCTGAGATGCTGGCCAAGACGACGAAGCAGAAGTTTGACTGAGGCGGAGGCATGGTTGGTCGGCCGCACAAACGTAGCGGTCGGTTCCCGGTTCGGCTCGATATCCAGCACCGGCATGCAATCTACATGGGCTTTTCACGTCTGCCGGAATCCGCAGTTGCTCGACAAGGAGATGGAGTACTTGTCATCCCTAGCCGCGGCTGCCTGGAATTGCCGTTGGAAATGGTAAGAACAACGAAAAACGCACACTCATTCTACGTTGGCCCACGGGAACGCTTGTGGCGCTATTTCGCAATATCGGTAACTATCTAACCAGTAAGGAGATCTGACCCAGCGGTGGAGGATTATCCCAGTGCCTCCGTTGTAGCGCGGTCGTCGAGAGGGCAAGTTAGGGGACGTGCTTCATGGCGAAAGCGCCGCCAAGAAATTTGGCGCCTGCATCTGATAACGTTTTAGACTGTGCGTCTGGGATAATCGCGTCCGGGCGGCTGGCTATTGAGGAGGATCTGCGTCCATGAGTATTCATTGCAACTTGATCGTCGTGCTGTTGGCAGCCGGATCGGTGTACGCCCAGACCAACGGTACTATCGTGGGACGCGTCACCGATCCCTCGGGCTCCGGAGTTCCGAGCGCCAAAGTCGAGCTCGTCAATCAGAACACCGGCATTGAAGCGTCCACTACTGCATCCGGTCAGGGCGAGTATGTTCTGCCGCGCGTCAGTCCAGGCACTTACCGGTTGAATGTGAGCGCGTCGGGCTTCAGGACCGTGGTTCGAAGCGACATACCGATCCAAGTGAACCAGACGGCGCGGGAGGACTTTGCGCTCTCGATCGGCGACGTCGCATCGTCCGTCCAAGTGGAAGCGGAGATTCCCTTGGTGCAGTCGGAGACTTCGTCGGTCGGGCAAGTGGTGGACGCTGCGCACGTGAGGGAGATGCCGCTAAACGGCCGCGATAGTATTTATGGATTGCTGGCGATGGTTCCAGGCGTTCAGGACTCTGGCTCCAATCCAATGATCAGCGGTTCAGCATACCGCGGCGGGACTTCGATCACGGTAGACGGCGCTAATGGTGACGACGCCTTGAACGAGCGGATCAATCTACCCGTGCCTTCGCTGGATAGCATTTCCGAGTTCAAAGTGTTGACCAATGGTTCGCCGGCCGAGTTCGGCAAACCGGCACAGGTGATCGTTGCCACAAAGGGCGGCGGCAACGCGATCCACGGCAGCTTATTCGAATTTAATCGCAACAACGTACTGGCGGCCCAGGTCCACGCCTCCAGGCAGGTGGCCAAGCCTCCTTACAAACGCAATGAATACGGCGGCTCTGTCGGGGGACCCATCAAGAAGAACAAGCTCTTCTACTTTGGCACGTTCGAAGGTTTGCGGTTGGTTCAGTACACGTTGGAGCAGGAGGCAGTGCCCACCGCCGCTTTGAAGGCCGGCGACTTTGCCGGAATCGCCAACATTAAAGACCCTCTCAACGCCAACGCCCTGTTTCCCGGCAACGTGATTCCTGCCAGCCGGATCAGTTCGGTGTCGCAGACACTCGAGAAATACTACCCGAATCCCAACCAAGTCGGCAGTGCGAACGGGTTGGGCACCAACGTAGGCCAGAACGTAGCTACGGTTCAACCCAACGATCGTTATTCGGGTCGCGCCGATTACCAAATTTCCGCCAAGGACATGATCAACGTCCGCTATTTCTGGGCCAATAACGGTCCCTATCCTTCGGCTACCGGAAGCGGCATTCTGTTCGGCAATTGGAACGGTTTTGGGCTTACCAGCAAGAATCTCTCGTCTGTTTACACCCGCATCGTTACGCCCGCACTGGTAAACGAGTTCCGCTTCAACATCAACTACTGGACCGATTACCGAACACCGCAAAATAATACGTTCAACGTGAATTCAATCATCCCCAGGATCCCGCTCCGCAAGTTGGGTTGGGAGGACTGCCCACCGTCACCATCAGTAACTTCGCGACCATGTCTGATCAACCCGGCTCGGCCGACGTGAACCATCGTCAGAGCATCACCGACTCATTGAACTGGCAGAAGGGCAAACACACTGTCAAGTTCGGTTTGAGCCTCGACCGGATCTCCGCGGTGAACCGGCAGAATTCGTCGCCCTACCGGGGCTCCTTCGGCTTCAACGGAACCTATACGGGCTATGGCTTTGCCGACTTCCTTCTCGGTGACATGTTCCAAAGTTCGTATACCACCAGTAACTTCACCATGGACGACCTGAACTATCGCACCGCCTATTTCGTGCAAGACGACTGGCGCGTGAATTCGCGGCTGACGGTCAATGCCGGTGTGCGCTACGAATACGAAACGCCCTGGGAGAAGCGCAATGACCTGGCATATTGGTCTCAGAGCCTGAACAAAATCGTGGTGGTGCAGGGTACCGCGGTTTCGGCCTTTCAGGGCCTTCCCACGGTTTCGGCCCAGAGCCTGGGCGTCAGTAATAGCAACTACATCAATCTCGGCAAGAAGAATTTCGCGCCGCGCGTCGGATTGGCCTACCGGCCCTTCAATACTTCGCACTTCGTGATTCGCGCGAGCTACGGCATCTTTTACAACCCGATGTCGGAATATGACGATGTCATCGATGCGCGCGATCTGGGCCTGAATCCTCCATTCCGCGCCACCTACAGCTTCACAACAGCCACCGGCGCCCCGCCCTCCCTCACATTCGACAATCCGTTTCCCGGCCAGGGAACCGCGAGCGGCACCGCCAACCCGTCGGTTTACGGGATTACCCCCAACTTCCACGCCGGCTACGAACAGAACTGGAACTTCACGACGGAGTGGGAGGCGCTCCGTAACACCGTGGTGCGGATCACTTACCTGGGCAGCAAAGGAACCCACCTGCCGATCTCTATCGATGTCAACGAACCGCTGCCTTCACCGTTGCCGACCTTCAGACCCTCCGTCAGTATCAGCCATGGGGTGATATCGATCTCTACCAATCGACCCGGAACGACACACTCAACCAGTTGCAGGTAGGCGTCCAACACCGAACCGGACACGGGCTCCAGTTCGGCTTCGAGTACTCATTCACCAAAGATCTGACGCCCAGTTATGACGGCACACGCCCATATGACCCATTTAACCTAGCCCTCGATCGCGGCAATAACCCGATGTACTCGCGGAATTACCTGGTTGCCAATTACATCTACGATCTTCCGATCGGCCGTGGGAAGACTGTGTTTTCAGGAGCTTCCCGACGGATCGACAAATTCATCGGTGGCTGGCAACTCGCGGGTATCCTGACGGCGGCTAGCGGCCACTACGTCTCGATCACGGACAACAATACTATAAGCGGGTACCTATTCCCGACACAGACCCCTCGGGCCAATACTGCCGGTGATCCGAACCCCGCTCACCAGAGCCAGTACGAATGGTTCAACCCGGCGGCGTTCGCCATTCCTTCGAAATATGTATACGGAAATTCAGCGCCTTTTAGCGTCCAGGGGCCGGGTACGTTCAATTGGGACGCGGCGCTGTATAAGCACACGACAATCACTGAGCGGATCCGGTTAGAAATACGGATGGAAGCGTTCGATTACCTCAACCACGCGAATCTATCGAATTTGCAAAACAATATCGCTAATTCGCAGGCCGGCGTTACTACCGGACGGTCGGGTTCGCGCATCGTGGAATTCGGCGGACGCCTCTCATTTTGAAGGAGGATGTATCGGTTGGCAGCTTAGTAAGACCGCCCATGGGATAGTGCCTGACCCGATCTACCCGATCAGCGCCGAATTGAGGCCGCTCAACAGTTCGCCTTCTTCTTCCTCAAACACGGTCCTCAGATCGATTATCAACCGATCGCGCTCGATCCTCGCAATCACAGGCGGCCGGTGAGCGCGCAAGTGCCGCTCCACCGCGATTACATCCTCGCAGCCGATCGCGATCAGGTAGGTTGGAATAGGCTGCTGCGGAGTGGCTCCTCCGCCGATCACCGACGCGCCGGACTCTATGGACGCGCTAACGGCCGGCATCCTCTCGATCAGCCGCTGCGCGCGCCGACGAATCTGTTCGGCGGTCTGGCGGATCATTCGCAATGCCGGAATCGCGTCCAAGTCGCCCAGCACCAGCTTGCGCAATGTGGCGCTGAACGCCTCGACGCTCAGCTTGTCCAAGCGCAGCGCGCGGTACAGCGGATTGCGGCGTATGCGCGTCATCAACTCCTGCCGCCCGGCGATGATTCCCGCCTGTGGTCCTCCTAGAAGCTTGTCGCCGCTGAACGAGACCAGATCGACGCCGTCAGCGAGGCTGGAGCGGACGAGCGGTTCCTCGATGCCATAGGGCCTCAGATCGATTAAGCAGCCGCTGCCTAAGTCCTCGTAAACCGGCACGCCACGTTCGCGACCCAGCGCCGCGAGATCGGCAAGTGAAGGCTGCGCAGTAAATCCGGTCATGCGGAAATTGCTGCGATGAACCCGCAAGAGGACGTGCGTGCGGTCGGTAATAGCGTCCGCGTAGTCTTCGAGCGAGGTCCGGTTGGTCGTCCCGATTTCTTTAAGCACCACGCCGGAGCGGGCCATGATTTCCGGGATGCGAAACCCATCTCCGATCTCGATCAACTCGCCTCGCGAGACGATGGCTTCATAGCCCGCCGCTAACTCGTTCAGCACCAGAAATACCGCCGCCGCGCCGTTGTTCACCGCGATCGCGGGAGCGTCCAGCAGGCGTTCCAGCAGTCCGGAAAAGTGAACATCGCGTTTGCCACGTCGTCCCGTAGCGACATCGTATTCGAGATTGGAGTATCCGGGCTCGATTTCCATTCGGCCCAGCGGAGCGCGTCCCAGGTTCGTGTGGAGGATAACGCCTGTCGCATTAATCACGCGCCGAAACGATGGTTCGCCAAGGCCGGCAAGATTCGCGAGGACTTCCCGCTCAACGGAGAGCTCTCGTGCCGCTTTCTTCCTGGCGACGGGCTGCGAGGACTCGCCGGATTTCGCCGATGACCATTTCACGGGGATAGGCGCCTGCAGCCTCGCCCAGGCGCGTGTATACTTCATGCACGGATGGGAGAGATCGGCGGTTCATTTAGGGATTGTACCTTTGGCATTAGCGGCGTGGCACAGTTGCAGACGCAGTCTACGCTAGTGCATGGCATAATTTCCGCATGAATGCAACGGACTTTCGGCGGATCGCGCTGAGCCTTGAAGGCGCAGAGGAGGGTTCCCATATGGGCTCGGCAGACTTCCGGGTCGGCGGCCGCATATTCGCGACCCTCGCTTCGCAAAAGCTGGGGTACGGCAACCTGATACTTACTCCCGAGCAGCAGGCGGAATTTGTGGCGGAGCAACCGGAACTCTTCGTTCCCATCGCGGGCGGATGGGGGAGAATGGGATGCACTCACATCCGGTTAGAAGCCGCTAATGAAGATGTGCTGACCGGCGCGTTACGCACCGCGTGGAAGCTGCGTATTGAGAAGAACGCAAAAGTCAGGAAGCGCGCAGCTCCACGCCGACCTTAACTTTCTTCATCTCAAGATTAATTTTATTGACTTACATAAAATTAAGCTGTATCTTAATTTTGTGAAGGATGAACTGCCTCCATGGCTAGAGATCATGGACGAGGATGATCTGCATTTCCTCAAGCGATTCCTGTTGGCATCCGGATCGCTGAAGGCGCTCTGCGACGAGTATCGCGTCTCTTATCCCACCCTGCGATCGAGGCTCGACCGGCTTATCGCCAAGGTCCACGTCGTGGACGATCCTAAGGTGATCGACGCTTTTGAGCGCAAGCTTGAGGTCCTGGTGGCGGACGGAAAGATGACCGCCTCGCTGGCGAAAGAACTATGGAAGGCTCATCGAGCCGTGCGTGACGAAAGGAAAAAGTGAGTATGACAAATCTCTGGTTTAACGTTCAATATGCCTGGATTCCCGGGACGATTGTGGGTTTTTGCGGCGCGCTTGTTGGAACTCTCGCGGGCGTGCTCACGGATCGCGGCAAAGCACGCGGTCTGGTCATTGGTTTATGCGCAGCGTCGCTGATTGTATGCGCCGGGATGCTGGCGACGGCGATTGCGGCACTCGTGTCCGGGCAGCCTTATCCGATATGGTACGCCCTCCTGCTCCCCGGAGCAATTGGCGTATCACTCTTCGGTTCGTCGCTGATCATCATCCGGCGTGGATATAGGATTGCCGAGGAGCGCCGATTCTCCGCGAAAGATCTGCTCTCGTGAAGTACAGCGGGAAGAGCTATTTCCCTAAAAATCCCGCATCTTCCTTAAACGCCTGGAGCGAGTTATAGACGATGAGCAGTAGCACGCCCGGTCGATAAACTGCCACACGCGCGTGTGCCGATGGGATCTTGCCAGCGCTTGATATGCGGTAAGTAGCGGCAGATAAAGACAAGCTCGTGATAGTCTTCCGCTCTTGCTCTCCATGTTAATGGGTGGCACCCGCCTGCCGCCTATCTGCACCCGGAATTCCTGTAACGAGTCCATGGGCGGAATGTTGTTCCGATCCTGCACCACTGCGCCGGGCGAAAGCACAGCAAGCAGCCTTGGCACATCGATGTCATATCGATCAGCGGAGATTCGGTCCGCGGTTCCACGCCCGTGCCAAGCTGAGCAATAGCTCATTTCAATGCCCTCACGATCCCGCCGGTCTCCGCGCAGGGCATTGAATCTGGCTTGCTCCACTCCTGCATCGGTATCGAAGAATGCGACCCACTTTCCCTCTTCATCGAAGCTGGCCTCCTCCACCTGCCGAATTGCCACCACAGCTTCATTGCCGCGAAAAATCACATTCCGAACCCGTGCCGACATGTGAAGGTCGGATTTTCGCGCAGAGTACTCGTTCACGGCAGTGTCGGCTACGCAGGCTTGAATATGGCTGCTCCCTCAGGCTGACGGTCACGTTTTCCATCTCAGAAGGTTCTGCCGCGGCTCCGGCCAAGTCCTGAGGGGTGCTCATCAAAACGATAGCTTTGCTCCCATCTGGATCGCACGTGCGTTGTTCTGCTCGGATTTCTGCACCACTCCGAAAGTGGCGCTGGCCGGGTTCGTATCCGGCGCGGCGAAACGCGGATGATTGAGGGCGTTGAATGCTTCGAAACGGAACTGCAGCTTGGTGCGCTCGGTCGGCCGGAAGTTCTTATATATGCCCAGATTCAATTCGTTCACATGGCTTGCCCGCACGTCGCCCCAGCGGGTCGGATAATTGCGTATGTAAGTCGCGAAATCCTGGTACACCCCGTTCTTCGCGCTGTCTCCCGGCGCGGGAACGTAGCTGTAGCCGGGCAGGTTCTGGACTCCAGTCCAGGCCGGAATACTGGCTATCGGAGTATTCTTCGAAGGGAACGCCAGAAATTGGCTCGTATCGAACCACTCGTTCAGGGACTGTTTGCCGCTGGACAGCGCGAAATCTTTGCCCGTGAAAAAGGAATTGTTTCCGAAAACAACGGGGACACCGGATTGAATCGTATACTGCCCGGTCAGTTCCCATCCGCCCGCAACAGCATTCGCAATTTTGGGCATGCTGCCGCCGAACTTTCTTCCGCGGCCGAACGGCAATTCCCAGATCGGCGCGATCGATAAGTGAAGCGGCCGGTCTTCGCCGCCCAGTTTGTGCTCGACAATGGGGTTGCCGGCAATCTCGGTATTGCCATCGATTAGCGACGTGTCTTCATACAGCTTCGACCAGGTAAACGCGTTGATGATGCTGAACCCTCCGCTGAAACGGTGCTCCGCCTTCACGAGCATCGCATCGTAGCGGTTCGTCCCTAGCGGTATATCGTTTTCCGAAATCTGCCCGAGAAGCGGGTCGCTGAACACTAACCGATTGAGGGCTACCGTCTGGCTGGTCCCGATGGAGCCGCTGTTGATCTGGGGCAGCTTGTAAAACGGATTCGGGACCTGCGTATCCCAAAGAAGCGTGTCCACTGGACGCCCGGCCGCGTCGAATTGCGGCCCTCTCAATTGACGCCAGACAGCCGGAGTGGGATTGTCCTGCTGGCGGCTCTGGTAGATGCCGTAAGTCTTGTTGTGCGTGTAGCCGATCTCGATCAGCCAACTCTTAATCTGATGCTGGAGCTGCACGTTATAGGCCCAGGAATACTGGCGTCCCGGGTTCGGATCGTTGAAATCGACGCCTGAGCCGAGGTTCGTTAGCGCGCCGAGCGAAGAGCCCGTTGGAAGTTGAAGGCCTCCGCGGAAGGGATTGGCCAGAGTGTCCGCAGGCGTAAGGTAGTTGTCGGTTGTAGCGATGAAACTGGTGGTGCGGCTGAATCCGTTCTGTCCGCCTTTTTCGAAACTGGCCTGAGTAAAACGGCCGAATCCCCCTCGAATGACTGTAGAGTGCCCGAGCCTGTAAGCCACGCCAACGCGCGGTTGCCACTCGTGGAGATCGGCATTTGAAAACCCTCGTGTCTGGCCATTGACGCCTGCAAACAGGACCGCGCCAGGAACCTTAAAAGCGCCTGCGGGCACAATCTGCCCTAACGTCTGCACCGCCACGTTATTGGGATTTGATGCGAGGATCTGAGCATACTGCGCCTGAGCGGCTGCGCTCACCGGATTAATCTGGCTTAGATCGAACTGGCTGGTTAGCCGGTTGTACCGCTCCGTGACCGGCGTCTCCAGATCCCAACGCAGACCTAAGTTGACGGTGAGCTTGGGCGTGATACGCCAGTCGTCCTGGAAGTAGAAACCGGCGTAGTGTTGGGAGTACATGCCATCGGCGTTTCGCGGAGAATTTCCTCCCGTCGGAAGGCCCAGCAGGAAAGATGCGAAGTTAGAACCCACGCCCGCTCCGTTGCTGGTATTCGGATTCTGCACCGTCCAATTGTTGCCAAAGTTAAATTCAGGCTGAACTCCGATATTCCCGTCCGCCTCTTGCAATACCCAGTATTCGGCTCCGTAACGCATGGTATGGTTGCCTTTCACATGCGTCATCGCAGCGGACCACGTGTAATAGGTGTTGCTTTGGTAAGTGCCCGCCTGCGCCGAGCCAAAATCGCCGGCAAAGCCAGTGATGTGCGGAAACGACGGAGCGGCCAACTGAGAGACAAAGCTGGCGGGAAACCCAAGTTGAACGGGGTTGAAGCCCGCGCCGTTGTCGTGTCCCGGTTGCTCGTACCGGATCGCGCTGAAGCGCAGGTCCAGCACGTTGGTGGCGTTGATCGTCCAGACATGATCCAGTCCCGCGTTCTTCGAGACTCGCTCCTGAACGAAGCCCGTGGCGGCATCTCCGAAAAAGTTATCGTAGTCCTGTACCAGATGGCTCCAGCGGACCGTGGCAAAGGTATTGTTCGAGCTGTTCCACGCCTGGTCCACGCGGACCGAGACCATCGGGATCGTGTTGTTAGCCACCGACCCGGCTACGAAATTGTTCAGGGCATTGCCGGTCGGATCGCTTGCCGTGTTCGGCAGCGGAACAAAGGCCAATATCTTCTGGGAAATTGGGCTGATTCGCGAACTGGGAATAATGCCGCCGGCGAACAGAGTGCGATTCCCCTTGGCATCCGCCGTTAGTGGATCGAACACCTGAATCGGATAACGTTGTCCTGCCTGAGTGGTGAAAGACTGGCTGAAATCTCCAGTTCGCTCAGTTGCGGTCGGAACCGATCGGGTGCTGCCCGTTCGCGGGTCGATGGTGTGAGTCCTATCGTAGGAGAGGAAGAAGAAGGTCTTCTGTTTTCCGTTGTAGATCTTGGGTATCCATACGGGTCCGCCGACCGTTCCGCCCGGTTCGTTGAAATGCACCGGCGGCTTGCTGCCATTCACCAGGTTCGTCTGAAACAGTTTGGCGTTCAGAATGTTGTTCTGATTGAACCAATAGACAAGCGCGTGATAGTCCTTCGTTCCGCTCTTGCTCTCCATGTTGATGGTGGCGCCGGCCTGCCGTCCTATGGAAGCGTCGTAGGCGTTCGTCTGCACGCGGAATTCCTGCAACGAATCCATAGGCGGAATGAAGGCAACGTATCCGCCGGCTTTCGTATTAGGCATGCCATCGAGCTGGAAGTTGTTCGAGTAGATGTTGTTGCGTCCACCGTCGGCTGTAAACTGGGACGCCCCGATATAGGACCACGGCCGCACGATGTTGTTGTTCTGATCCTGCGCCACCACGCCGGGCGAAAGCACCGCGAGCAGCGTTGGCACGTGCGAGATGGTGGGCATCTCGGTCATGTAGGCCGAGGAGATCACAGTGCCGGAGGTGGCCGATGTCGTATCGATCAGCGGAGATTCGGCCTTAATCTCGACGGACTGCGTTACCGCGCCGACCTCCAATTGCACATCCAACTCCGTGTTATCCGCCGCCTGCAGCGTGACGCTCCCGCTGACCGCGGTCTTGAAGGCGGGGGCGCCGACCGAGACATGATACCGGCCCGGCAGCAGGAATTGAACGATCCAGTTCCCTTGCCCGTTGGTGTGGGTCCGCCGTTCCACGCCCGTCTCGTCCGAGACCACCGTGACCGCGGCGCCGGGCACAACCGCGCCTTGCACATCCGTAACGCGGCCGCCGATAGTCGCGCGGACCTCCTGACCCCACGCCATGTCTCTTACGGCGATTCCCAAAACGACCGAGATCAATACAGCAGTCAAGGCGCGGCTAGACATAGATCTTCCTCCCTGGAAGCATATAATACAGCAGCCCAGCTTATTTCAATGCCGTCACGATCCCGCCGGTCTGCCGCAGAACGTTGAAGCGGGCTCGCTCGACACCCGCATCGGCATCGAAGAATGCGATCCACTTTTCCTCTTCATCGAAGCGGGCCTCCTCCACCTGCCGCATTGCCACCCTGCCTTCGCCGGCCAGCGCCAGCACTACCGAAAGCTGGTCGCGCGCCAGTTGCAGATCGGCCTGCGCCAACTCCTTTGCGGATTGCGCTTTACCGATTTCGAGGTAGGCCTGATGAATGTCGAGCGCGATCCTATTCTCCAGTTGGCTATGTTCGATGCGTAAATGGGCAACATCGTCCTCGGCCAGCGCCATCTGAGCTTTCACCGCCGGACCGGGAAAAAGGGGGAGTTGAAAGGAAGCGCCAATTTCTCCGTTATTACGCTGGAACTTACGAAAGTATTCGTCGTAATGGTTGTAAGTTGAAAACAGGCCGTACTGCGCCACGAGATCGATGCGCGGATACCTGGACGCCCGATCAGATTTGATCTCCAGACCTTTGGCCAACATAGCGGATTCCAGGCGCTTCAAATCTTTGTTGGCGGCGAGCGCGGCTTCGAGCGCGGCGGCTTCGGTGACGGGTGTAGCCACGTCATCGCGGCCGCCGTCGGATGTACGAACGCGATTTTCGGGAACGAGTCCCAATGCGACCGCGAGCCGCTGCTCGGCAAGGTCCTGGTCGTCTGTCACCGAGAGCAACCTTTGCTTCGCCTTGAGTATGTTGACAGCCGCGCGGCGGTTTTCGATCGGAAGCTCCCGGCCTTCCTCGACCCGCGCCGCGATGGTCCTGGCAACGGTGGTCAATTCCTCGACTTCACGCGACGAGGCATCGCTCAGGCGGCGCGCCCGATCCGCATCCAGGTAGAGGGACACAACACGGTATGCTACCTCGTCGCTCTTTGATCCGGTAGCGAACACCGCTCCTCTCGCGTTCTCTTTGGCCTGCGCAACGAGATAACTCTGCGGTTTGTTATACAGGTACTGCGACGCGCGAGCTTGCACGATCGACGGCCCAGACCCGTCGATGCTGAGAGGGTATCCGTTGGTGTAAGCGATCCCTGAGCCCATGCCAATTTTCGGACTGAACGGATCTTTTATAACGCGGATATTGAGAGCGACCTTCTGTTCGTCGATGCGAGCGAGCGCGATGTCTGGATTCTCCCGGAGCGCGCGATCCACCACCTGCTTCATGGTGAGCGTGATCGTTTCAGCCTGCAGGAAAGAAGCGAATAATGAAGGCAAAAGGAGCCATCTGAACATATACCCCGATTGTAAGGGTGCTAGTGGAGGCCGAAGAGCACAACTCTGGGCCGCACCTCGCCCCAATGAGCTTTGTGATACCAGAATTCGACGCTTTGGATAACGCGGCCCGGCCGATCGATCACCCGGCTGGAGCCTCCCGAGCGTATTTGTCTGCGCATTGAGACTGGCCGCGTCTGGCCGTCCGCAAAAGTAGGCGGCGAAAGCTCTTCTGTATGTATATGAACACCTCGAATGAAATTGCTACAATCGCGATACTGCGGATTTCATTAATGGCCAATTAACACGCGATAATATTGGATGAGCCATGTCTTACCGTTTTCAATCTCTTCTATCTCCTCTTCTATTCGGGGGGCTGTTAGCGGCTGGAAGCGGGTGCTTGCCGGCGCAGGAGTCCAAGGAACAACCTAAGCCGACCGCCGCGCCGCAGCAAACGCAGCCCAAAGAAGCCGAACCGCCCGAAGAGGATGAATCGTCCAAACCGACCGAGTACGCCTTCAATCCTTTGCAGGCCGAGAAGGAGCTTACGGTCGGGAACTACTACATGAAGAAGGGCAGTTATAAGGCCGCGGTAGCGCGATTCACCGAGGCGACGAAATGGAATCCGGCTCTTGCGGAAGCGTATCTCAAACTGGGCGAGGCCGCGGAGAAGTATAAGGATCCCAAGGCGGCAAAGGAGGCCTACTCCAAGTACCTGGAATTGGCTCCCGACTCCAAGAATGCTCCCCTTATCAAGAAGAAGCTCGCCAAAATGTAAGCCGCCGCAAGTGTGTTATCCTAAGTAGTTTCCGAGGACAAATAATGGCACGAGTATGCGATATATGTGGCCGCGGCCCGCAGTTTGGGCACAAGATCAGCCACGCTCACAATGTTTCCAACCGGCGCTGGAATATCAATCTGCAGAGCGTTCGCGCGGTGATTTCCGGCGCGACCAAACGGATTCGCGTCTGCACTTCCTGTATCAAGAGCAACAAGGTTCAAAAAGCCGCCTAGATCCGTAGATCCTAGCCGACTTACACGCCCCAACAGTAGTCTTCGACGGCCTTCTCGATGCTCTCGTCCTTCTCCGTGAGGCGCATGAGTTCGAGGCGGAGCGCGTCGAGCAGCGCCATCCAGCTTGCTTCGATCACGTCGTCGGAGACTCCTACGGTGCTCCAACTCTTGCGGTGGTCGGTCCATTCGACGAGCACGCGGACTTTGGCGGCAGTACCTTTCTTCGAGTCGAGGACGCGGACTTTGTAGTCGGTCAGTTTCACGTCCCCGATTTGCGGATAGAGAGCGCCCAGGCACTTGCGCAGGCAGAGGTCGAGCGCGTGGACCGGTCCATGGCCGTTGGCGGTGGCGGAGTGAGCGCCGTCCTGCGCACTGATGTTAACGGTTGCGGTGGAACGATGCGTGCCCGTGCCGGAACGCGTGGTCACCTCGTAACCTTCGACATCGAAAAAGTGCAGCCCGGGACTAAGCGCTTCCCGTACCAGAAGTTCGAAGGTGCCTTCGGCAGCTTCGAGATCGTAGCCGAGATACTCCATCTCCTTAATGCGTTCGAGAAGTTCACGGCGGGCGTCTTCGCCTAGACGCTCGAAACCCTGTTGGCGGAGCTTGTAGAGCACATTGCTGCGGCCGGAAAGATCGCTAACGAGGACGCGCTGGCGGTTGCCAACCAACTCGGGCCGGATGTGCTCGTAAGTTGCCGGGTCCTTCAGAATGGCGCTGACGTGGATGCCGCCTTTGTGCGCGAAGGCGGATTGCCCGACAAAAGGTTGATCCTTACGCATCGGCAGGTTAGCCAGTTCGGCGACATAACGCGCCGCGGAGGCAAGCTGCATGAGCTTCTCGGGTCCGATGGTGGTGTGGCCGAGCTTGAGTTCGAGTATTGGCGATCACCGACGCCAGCGTAGCGTTGCCGCAGCGTTCGCCGTAGCCGTTCATGCAGCCTTGGACGTGCGTTGCGCCTTCCTCGACGGCCGCGATGGTGTTGGCTACCGCGACATCGGAATCGTTGTGCGTGTGGATACCGAGAATGCCGTCGAAACGCTTGCGAACATCGGAGACAATCTCGGCGAGACGCCCGGTCAGCGTGCCTCCGTTGGTATCGCAGAGGCAGAGAACATAAGCTCCGGCGCGCTTGGCTGCTTCGAGCGTGCGCAGGGCAAACGCCGGATTGTTGATGTAGCCGTCGAAGAAGTGTTCGGCATCATAGACCACTTCTTTGCCGTGATCGACCAGGTACTTCACGGTTTCGGAGATGAGCTGTTCGTTTTCTTCCTCGGTGACGCCAAGAGCTCGCTTGGCATGGAAGTCCCAACTCTTTCCAAAGATGGAAACGACCGGGGTTCCGGCCTCGACGAGCGCGCGGACATTGCGGTCCTCATGAACGGGGTTTTTCGCGAATCGCGTGGAGCCGAAGGCAGTCAAACGGGCGTGGGTAAGTTTGAGGTCCACTGCCCGTTCGAAGAATTCCTTGTCCTTGGGATTGGAGCCCGGCCAGCCGCCCTCAATATAATCGATGCCCAGCTCATCCAGTTTCTGCGCGATGAGCAGTTTATCATCGACTGAATAGGAGACGGCCTCGCCTTGGGTGCCGTCGCGGAGAGTGGTATCGAAAGTAAAGATGCGCATAGTTGTTGTTAAGCGGTTACCGCTTGTTCTTGCGGGACGCCTACTTCTTTCTTCTTTTTCAGGAAGGTCATCATTTTGCGGAGTTCGGCTCCTACCTGCTCGATCTTCTGATCGTGCTGGGATTCCCGCATGTGGAGGAAGTTCTTGCGGCCGGAGCGGTTTTCTTCCATCCATTGGCGGGCGAACTCTCCGCTTTGGATTTCGCTCAGGATCTTCTTCATTTCGGCCCGGGTTTGGGCGTTGATGATTCGCGGACCCCTGGTGTAGTCCCCATATTCGGCGGTGTCCGAGACGGAGAAGCGCATGTAGTTGAGTCCGCCCTCATAGATGAGATCGACGATCAGCTTGAGTTCGTGCAGACACTCGAAGTAGGCGATTTCCGGGGCGTAGCCGGCATCGACGAGCGTCTCGAATCCGGCGCGGATCAGTTCGGCCGCTCCTCCGCAGAGGACGCTCTGCTCTCCGAACAGATCGCTTTCGGTCTCTTCACGGAAGGTGGTTTCGATTACGCCTGCCTTGAGGCAACCGAGGCCAAGCGCGTATGCGAGAGCATTTTGCAGGGCTTTGCCGGACGCGTCCTGATGGATGGCGACCAAAGCGGGAACTCCGGAGCCATCCACGAACAACTCGCGTACGCGATGCCCCGGGGCTTTAGGGGCGATCATGCTGACATCGATTTCGGCCGGCGGCTTGATGAAGCCGAAGTGGATGTTGAAGCCGTGAGCGAACATCAACGTTTTGCCCTTTTTCATATGGGGGGCGATGTCGCTGTTATAAAGGTCCGCTTGAATATGGTCGGGGACCAGAATCATGAGGATGTCGGCCTGTTGAGCAGCCGTGGAAACGTTGACGACTTTGAGTCCAGCGGCTTCGGCTTTGCCGACGGACTTGCTATTGGGTGGCAGTCCTACCAACACGGAGACTCCGGAATCGCGCAGGTTGAGCGCGTGGGCATGGCCCTGGCTTCCGTAGCCGATGATGGCGACTGTCTTGCCTTCTAGATTCTTGAGATTACCGTCTTTTTCGTAATAGCGATTTGGCATGTGTGATTCCGTTTTAGACGCTTACTTCGTTGCTTTCTTCTTTGGCGGTTTCTTCTTTGGCCGCGGTCGCCCGGGTTTGGACCGGGGGCTGGAGGCGCAGTTTCTTCGATTCGAGCGACATGGCGACTCCGCCCGAACGGGTGACTTCAATCTCGCCGTAGCTGCGCATCACGCCGATAAACTCTTCGAGCTTCTCGGTATCGCTGGTGGCCTCGAGCGCGAACCCTTCTGTGGAAGAGTCGATCACGCGCGCTCCGAAAATTTCGGCCTCCTTGATGACGGCGGTACGGCTTTCCTGCGGAGTGCGGACACGCAACAGAACCATTTCCCGATAGACTGCCGGGGAATCGGTGAGGTCGGTAGCCTGTAGCACATTGATCAGCTTGTTCATCTGCTTGACCACCTGCGCGCGAAGACGCTCTTCCACATCGAAGACGATGGTCATGCGCGAGAGTTCCGGGTCCATCGTGCGAGCGACCGTCAAGCTTTCGATGTTGTATCCGCGGGCGCTAAGAAGACCGGTGACGCGCAACAGCGCACCGGGCTTGTTCTCCAATAAAACCGATATGATCTGTTGCATTACTTCGTCACTCCCACTTCTACAGGCACTGGCACCGGCTCTTCCACCACGACGGGACCGAGCACCATCTCATTAATGGCGCCTCCGGCGGGAACCATGGGATAAACGTTCTCCGTGGCCAGAACTTTGACGTTGAGAAGGAAGGGTCCGGGTTCGCGGACGGCTTCTTCGAGGGCCTGGGCCAGCTCAGACGGCTTCTCGACGGTGCGCCCTTTGAAGCCATAGGCGCCGGCGAGCTTCTCGACATCCGGGAAACATTCGAGCGCGCAGGAACTCAGGCGGTTGTTGTAAAAGAGATCCTGCCATTGGCGGATCATACCGAGAACGCCATTATTCATCACGATCATTTTGATGGGCAGTTGATGCGCGGCTATGGTCGACAGTTCGGGAATCGACATCTGGAAGCCGCCGTCGCCGGCGATGGCGAAGACGAGTTTATCGGGACGCGCGAACTGCGCGCCAATCGCCGCAGGGACGCCGAAACCCATTGCGCCGAGGCCGCCCGAGTTGATCCAGAGGCGCGGATCGTTGAAGCGGATGAGCTGCGCAGCCCACATCTGGTGCTGGCCCACGTCGGAGGTGACGATCGCCTCGCCGCCCGAGAGACGGTCGATTTCAGTCATGAGGTGCTGCGGTGTGATCACGTCCTCCTCGCGTCCAACATCGTAGGGATGTTCGTTCATCCAGCCGCGCACCTGCCGCTTCCAGTCGGCGCGGGCGGCTGCCTTCTTAGGGGCTTCTTCCGCGGCGGTTTCGTCGAGGATCTTGTTGAGCTTCTGGAGAACGCGCTTTACGTCGCCGACAATCGGAAGGTCGGCGGTGCGGTTCTTGCCGATTTCGGCGGGATCGATGTCAACGTGAATGACTTTGGCGTGCGGCGCGAAAGCGGCGAGCCGGCCGGTCACACGGTCGTCAAAGCGAACGCCGAGGGCGATAAGCAGGGAGCAATTATACATGCCCGTATTGGAGGCATAGCTGCCGTGCATGCCGGGCATGGAGACGAAGTTCGGGTGGCCGGAGGGCATTGCGCCGAGTCCCATGAGCGTGCAGACCGCGGGGGCATCGATCTTCTCGACCAATTCGCGGAGTTCGGCGGACGCATCGGCCGCGATGATGCCGCCGCCTGCGTAGACATAGGGCCGCTCGGCTTCCCACATCATCTGGGCGGCGCGGCGGATCTGGCCGGTATGCCCGTCCGTCGGGACCTTGTAGCCGGGGAGATGAATAGATGTTACGGGCGTGTAGTGGCCCTGAGCCTGGAAAACGTCCTTGGGGATATCCACAAGCACGGGACCGGGCCGGCCGGAACCGGCAATGTAGAAAGCCTCATGGATGATAGCGGGCAGTTCGTCGAAGCTCTTGACGAGGTAGTTGTGCTTGGTGCAGGAGCGAGTGATACCGAAAGTGTCGGCCTCCTGGAAGGCGTCGCTGCCAATGAGTTTGCTTGTGACCTGGCCGGTGATGGCGACGATAGGGATGGAATCCATCATGGCGTCCACCAAGCCGGTCACGAGGTTAGTGGCTCCCGGGCCGGAAGTCGCGCAACAGACGCCGACCTTTCCGGTAGCGCGGGCGTAGCCTTCGGCGGCGAATGCGGCATTCTCCTCGTGGCGTACGAGGACGTGTTTGATGTGGTGGTCGTAGACCGCGTCGTAGAGGGGAAGGGTAACGCCGCCGGGATAGCCGAAGAAGATATCGACTCCCTCGCGTGCCAGGCATTCGAGCAACATCTTTGCGCCGTTCATCAGGTTCGACATATAAGTTTAGTTATCTCTACCTCAAAAAGTTTGGTTGCACATAACAAAAAAGGCCATCAGCCGGGTTCTTGCTCCCTGCCGATGGCCTCGGTATCTAACCGCTAAGCCTCAGGCAGGGCCCGTAATGATGACCAATACGACTACTACTACGCTAAGAAGTATGGAGAGGGTCCGGAATGTGAGGCTGGCGGACATGGAATGCTAAAGATCCAGTGTAGCCCCAACGTTTTCCAAATGCAAGGTAATTGGACTATAAGATTTATTAATGAGCGGAGTGACGCAAAACGCCCATTTTTGAAACAGGCTGCCGACCATGGGGCCTGGTCGATCATGTAGATGACGCAAAGGGCGAATTTTGAATCTGGTCTGTTCGGTGAACGGGGGTGACGCGCCGGGTTGCGATGACGCAAACGGCACTTTTTTGAACTTGATTGTTGGCTCCGGCGACGACTGCGCGCGTTTCATCCTCAATTGCCGGTCCCAAATACACTTCAGGCGTGGCGGCCGGCGCAACTTTGGATTTGTGGCAGCTCATCAAGCGGCTTCTTCGAAAGATTGGGAGTCTTCGGACGACTTGTTCTTGCGCGCCAAGTACCGCTCAACCCTTTCCCGGTCCTGCTCAGTAGTGCTGTCCATATAGCTAAGTATGATTTGGGCCGGCTTGGCTTGGTTTGCCGGCGGAGCCTCGGCCGCTTCCGGAGTTTGCGGAAGGAAGCCGATTTTCTCCTGGGTGGCCTGGGGAGCGGCTTCAACTTCGGCTGCCACGCGACGTTCTTTTTGTGCTTTGCGAAGTTCGTTCAGGGCGCGGTAGAAGCCGCGATCGGCGGTGGTCTGACAGCGCAGCGCGAGCGAGATCCGCTTTGCGTTATCGTCCTCGCCGCTCGACTCAAGCTGTTTGCTCAGATTGATGGTCGCGCGGCGGCTTTGCCAGTGATGCTCAGACATGCGAGAGAGCAACAGGTTTTCCATCGTGCCGATGGGCTCGAACTCTTCGACGAGATCGTCGACCAGAGCGTGATATGCCTCGGGGTCTTCACCTTTGATGAGGAGGGTGGTTGCGAAGAGTACATGTTTAAGGGCGTTGTCGCGTGCGCGAGCTTTGCCTTCCGGGGTCCGGGGTCCGGTGGACTTCTTTGAATTCGCGATGTTGGCGGCTATTTGTGCCGGTGTTGCCATAAATTTTTTCCCTTAAAAAGAAAATCCGGCGTCACAGAAGAGGTCTGTTGCGCCGGTTAGCAGGCAGGCTTTCGCCTGGCTGATTTGAGGATATCAAAGGGATAACGGCCGATTTGGGGTTGTTTCGCGCAAGTGATTGATAATGCGGGGACGATTTTGAGGAAGGCGTTGAACTGGTGAACTGCCGCCGGAGGATGTGTTTGCAGGTTGTGTGTGCGGTCTGCTTTTCGCGGTTCGCCGTTCTGGATTGGTAGTGGGATGGACTGACCGCTTGCCTTAATCAAACTGAAGAACTGAACCACTACAACTGAATTTTACATAAGGTCGGATCGGAAGTTGCGTTTTCCACGCCGCGTCAGAACTGTCAGACACCGTCTTCACGGGGGTCTACCGAAGCGTGGAA
This sequence comes from Terriglobia bacterium, assembly GCA_963767545.1. GTDB lineage: Bacteria > Acidobacteriota > Terriglobia > Bryobacterales > Bryobacteraceae > CAVVFX01. The sequence goes on along the minus strand of CAVYEV010000047.1, from coordinate 4,316 downwards.
ACAAACTCGGCTGCGCGTTGAGTGAATTCCGGTACCACCCACCGTGGCGGACTCCGCTGGATACTCGTGTTGCCTGCGAATGCCCCGAAAACGTCCTGCATCTCTGGCGCGAGTCTGTGGAGAGCGCGGCCATTCTTGTCCGCGCCTACGGAGCTGATCTTGACTGCCTTTTTCAGCAAGCGGCTGTTAGCGCTGCCTTTTACCAGAACAAGGCGTTCTTTCTGATCCTCGAATACATCGCAGTGCATTACGTGAAAATTGCTTTTGAACAGGCGCGTCGAGTTCGGCCGCACTGAAAGAAGTGGCCAGACCTGCCCTCGCAACCTCGAAAAAACCAATGATGTACAGAGCGGGCGAACAGTCAAAGTCCCAACCCTTAAGGCCCCGCATAGAAAACCAATAGACTGCCTTCGCCCAATAGCCGCAGCTTCGCCTTGGAGGGCGTCGGGTCGCCGTATGTGAAACTCTCAAATTCAGGATCGAAGTGGAGCGATTGATCAAAAACCTTTCCCCGGCGCGCTTCAGGGAAGTAATTGGCCAACATCCGCCCCGCTGTGCCGCATGTATTTCCGTACGTCCGTTTGTCAACTCCCTCGCCTTCTCCGAAGCGGTCTGGAATGGGGATGTACTCAAATGAGCGATCGCTGAAGAGCGGGGCATGAATTCCGCCAGAGCCAGTGTAGATGCCGACTCTCAGCAAGACGACTTGCATCGGCTGTTTCCTTTTTTGATGCGTCAAGAATTTTTTCCCGCACGGCTCCCCGTGTTTTCCCCGCCCATATGTCTTTTCCAGCCATTCTTGGAACAGGTGGAAATCGGCTAAATCGACGTAGTGGAACCCACGGGGGTTGTTTTCAGAGTTTGAATTGCCGAATATCGATCTTCCTCCCTTCCTCTCCGAAGTAATAGAAATGCCGCGATATGAGCGCGAATTGCTCGTACCTCTCGAAGTCCGTACCGCGGGTTGTTCGGGCTTTTTCTTCGCGAAGCGCGTGTCGTTGCAGTACTCCCCTCGCGTAAGCTTTTCATCCACCCGCATTGCATAAATAAGCCTCCCGCGCCCCGCGCTCCGCTTACTCGCTCCGCCAGTACCAATCACCCAATCTCCCTCTTTCGCGAGTTCTTCAACGCTGCGGGCCTGCGTAGGAGACCAGCGGCATTTACACCCGCAAAGGGTACACACCCTGAAATAGGGGTCTGGTCTGCGCCCCTCATCGTGGTCAACAACGTAAGAGTAAATCTTCACGTCCTGCGGCAACTTCTGCGCCGCGCCCAGCCCGGCCACTTGCTTCGCCCTTTTTGCATGGACTTACCTCTCGGGGAATTATACTGTGCGGCGCAGGCTGGCCTGCGTGTCACCGGGCAGACGCCCGGTAAAGGGTCGTCCGGTTGACGTTGAAGCTCGCGGCGACGGCGTTCCTGTCCTCGCCCTTCTCGATCAGCTTCCGGGCGTGTTCGATCTGCTGCGCAGTTAGTTTCTTCCTGCCCAAATTTCACGCCCCGGCGGTGTGCATCCTTCACACCGGCGCGGATTCGTTTGCTGATAAGGCCTAACCGGTCGAGCTTCCAAACGATCAGCGTGCTCTCCGGGTTCCGCTTCTTGAGGCAACGGCGCAGGGCGGGGCGGTTAATCGTGGCTTCTGACTTCCCCTCGTCCTTGAAAATGGTCTTGCAGCGTTCCCGCTTCAGGGCCGCGAGTTGCAAGGCAGGGTTCTGCCTCGTCGGTCGATACGCGGGCGTAGCCGTATTTCATCGGGGTTCGTCTTGTGGGTCGCTTCTATTTTGCACTGGACATTTGCAACACGCCAGGCCCTTTGTTTACGGGCCTTCCGACGAATGATGCAAATCTTCCCTTTTGGGGACGGTACGGGAGATCATGAATTACCCTCATGGGCTATAGTTTGTCCATGCCCAACAATACATGTGAACACTGCGGCGGTTCACAACTCATCAGCGGCCTCACTGTTTCTGCTTCTGGTGGTCAGGGTGACGTACGTCCCGGCCTCCGCTGCAAAGGGAAAAAGAAGGGCTTTTTTGAGATGGGCCTGGGAAAGGGACAGAGAGGAGACCCTTTTTGCTGACCTGTGCACCTCTTGCGGCACTGTAAAACGTTTATACGTGAAAGACCCGAAACGTGATTGGGTCGTATAACTTTCACGGTTTCAATCGGGACTGTCTCCGCCCAATGGACGCAAAGGACCCTTTTCGAGAACGGGGCGCGCCGACAAGAAATAGGCGAAAATGGTTTATGGCTGATTATTTAATGGGCATCATAGGGGGCGGCAACCACACTTGCCATTAAAAAGAGGGCATTCCGTGGCTGCGACGCGCTTACGAAAAGCGATATGTTGATCCGCATAGAGCGCAGCAACATTTGTTTTTGGAGCAAGCGAAGTGGTTCGGCGAACGCGCCGAAAAACTGGCCGTCTTCCGTCATGAGCTGATTTACAGTCCACCTCGCGACAAGTTCAAACTGGCCTCTTTAGTGGCTCAGCTAGACCGAAAAGACCAAGAGTGGGCCATGAAGGAAAACGATATTGAAGTGTCAAGTGTGTGGGCCAGGCAAAAAGGTGCTGAATGCCATGAAAACTCAGCCGAGTGCGCTCGACACGCTGACGAAATTAATTACCGCACATTCATCTTTCCACTCGCCTAGACTATGCCGTGCGAACAAATACAAAGATCTTAAGATCAGGGAGCAATCGGCAAGAGAGCGCTTTGCTCAGTACGCTTATAAGCAAAATGAACACCTTCGGGGCGTGAGCAAAACTGCTGCGGCGCGAATCGCCAAAGAAGAAAAAGCCAACACATGGGCGCACTTCAGAACGAAATGTTCAATCATAGGCGAGGCTGTCCGGTGTGCCTCGCTGAGCGCGCGGAGACTTGAACACGGTTTAGTTTATTCGACGGATTACCAGTCTCAAAACTTAACCTTTCTGCAAACGCTCGGCTACAGTCGGGCGTTTTTCTTTTCGCACAAAGGACCCCTTATGCAACACGCGGGCAGCATCCAAAGACCCATTTTTGAGGCCGTGCCCTTCTCTCTTTTACTAACAAGACGATAAAGTATGTTGAACTAAGCCGCGAAGCGCGGCAGGTGGCTGCTGGGCGCTTCCCTTTTACCCGAAGTTTGTGATCTTGTTGTCGGCGAAGGAGATTTTCACCGATGACTTTACTGAGACAACGGATGCTGGAAGATCTCCGCATTCGCAACTACGCGCGCACGACTGTGGAGTGTTACGTCCGCTCGGTCGCAGAGTTCGCCAAACACTTCAACAAGCCGCCTGATCAACTTGGCCCGGAAGAGATCCGCTCCTGGCAGTTGTATCTGCTCAACGAAAAGCGAGTCAAGCTTTCTTCGTACATTCAGGCCGTCTGCGGTCTCCGTTTTTTCTATCGCAACACCCTGAACCGCAAGATCGATATCGAGCGGATTCCGTTGCCGAGGTATGAGAAGAAACTTCCCCTCATCCTGAGCAAGGAAGAGGTCAAAGCGCTGCTCGAAGCGCCCAGAAACCTCGGCCACCGCGCGATTCTGGCCACCATGTATGGGGCTGGACTCCGGGTGTCGGAAGTGAGCAGCCTGAAGGTGTGTGACCTTGACCGCGACCGCAAAGTGATCTGGGTTCGGGGCGGCAAAGGGAACAAGGACCGTCAGGTCATGCTTTCGGACCCGCTTCGGGAAGTGCTTGCGCATACTGGCGCTGGAAACGCCCCACTGAATGGCTCTTCCCCGGCGGAAAACCGGCTGCCCCCTCGCGCGTGAACACGTTTTCGATGCTTGCAGAAAAGCGGCGCGGACGGGCCGGTATCGACAAACCAGCGCACCCGCATTCGCTGCGCCACGCCTTCGCCACCCATCTGCTCGATGACGGCGTCAACCTGCTGGTCATTCAGACCTTGCTCGGGCACGCAAACCTGAAAACCACCGCCCGCTATCTGCACGTAAGCGATACCGTCGTTCGCACTACCAGAAGTCCGCTGGAAATGCTCGGCTCGCTCGATCTGATTCAGCCTACGAAGGACATTCCGTCCAGGCGATGAGCGAGCATCGGCCCGAAGTGGCCGATGTTTTCCGCAGATATGAGAAGGCTTTCTTCGAGCGATGGGGACACGTCCTCGGTCCTCATCAGCGAAAGGCCTTCGAAGCGATTCGCGACTGCCGCACAGCCGCCCTCGGCGGCCATGTGGAGTATGTGGAACAGTGCGACACCTGCGGGCATCTGCCATCTCGTATAACTCATGCCGCGATAGGCATTGCCCGAAATGTCAGGGGGCATCGCGCGCTAAATGGCTGGCAGCGAGGGAACTGGAGG
>CAVYEV010000046.1:0-17951 GCA_963767545.1 Terriglobia bacterium | reverse complement strand
TTCGCAATTCGGGAAACCGCACAACCATGCACAGCGGGGGATCGGGTTGGTTCCGACAATTCACCCCGACCAGCCATCACGCTCCAAGTGTCAGTTTTTTCTTTTCTGCCGCGGCTGCCAGAGTAGCCCGATGCCATCAGCGTCGTTCGAAAACCACTGTTTTGCGCCGCCGCCTCTAACTGGCAATTGGCTCCGGTTCATAAAAAGCGGCGTTCCCTTCCCGCGATCCCTACCCGGCGCGAAGGCTCACGTTCCCAAAACGCATTTTGCGTCGCCCGGTCCGCGAATTCCCGATGGCGTACGCCGCGACAACAGCGGATCATGCGTATTGAATTTCGCCATTTTGCGTCACTTCCCTTCCGAGCCCATACCAACCGCTAACCTTTGCCGATCCGCTGACGTCCCTTCTAAGGTCACAGTGGCTGAACATCGAACCCCTCCACCGCGATATACTGGACGCGCCACCAACCTGAACGAAGGACTACATCTGTATGTTTAAGCCGATCTCCCGCAGAACCCTATTAAGAGGTGCGGGTGCCGCACTGGCGCTGCCCTGGCTCGAAACCATGGCCTCCGCCGCGCCGGCAACCAGCGGCCGCCTACTCTTTCCGAACCGCCCCTGCGCATGGCGTTCATGTTCCTGCCCAACGGCGTCCGCCCCGACCATTGGACCCCGGCGGGCGACGGCGAAGACTTACGAGATCACCCCGCACCTGAAGCCGCTCGAGGCCTCAAGAACGATTTCCTGCTGCTCGAAAATCTCTGGAACAAGAACACCGTCGGCCGCAACGGCCACTGGCCCAAAGTGCCGGCCTGGCTTTCGGGCGGCTATGTGGAGCGCACTTCGGGTGACGACCTCGACACCGGCGGCACCACCGTCGACCAGTTTGCCGCCCAGCACATCGGCGACCAGACCGCCGCTGCCCACCTTTGAACTGGGCCTCGAAGCCCTGCGCACCGGCATCGACACCGCCGGCGGCGGCTTCGCCCGCATGTACGGGTCGTTCCTCTCCTGGCGCGATCCGCACACGCCCGTGCCCAAAGAGATCATTCCGCAACTTGCCTTTGACCGCCTGTTCCGCAACAGCCGCGCGCCCGGTCGTGTCGAGCGTCGATCCCAATCACCCGTCGCTCCTGAACTCGCTGCAGCGCGACGACACCAGCGTGCTCGATCTGGTCATGGACGATGCCAAGGCCGTCAAGCAGCAGGGCAGCGCGTCCGACCGCGTGCGGCTCGATGAATATTTCGAATCCGTGCGCTCCGTGGAGCAGCGCCTCGAAGCCTCCATGCGTCCGCAGAAGCGCTGGATCAATCAGGGCAAATTTCCGCTGGACCGTCCCGCGCCCGGAATCCCGGAGACGCACGCCGAGCACCTCCGCCTGATGCTCGACATCTTCGCGCTGGCCTTCTGGAGCGACACCACGCGCATCGGCACCTTCATGTTGGGCGACGCGCAGAGCGCCGTGGATTACTCGTTCCTGCCCGGCGTGAAGGGCGCTTTCCACTCGCTCTCGCATCACGGCGATATTCCCGCGACGCGCGATCAGTACGAAAAGATCATCAACTGGAATGTGGAGCAGGTGGCGTACTTCCTGAACAAGATGAAGAGTCTCGATGAAGGCGGGACGTCGCTGCTCGATAATTCCATGATCATGTTCGGCGGATCCATCAAGGACGGCAACCGGCACATCGAAGAGAACCTGCCGCTGCTGCTGGCGGGCCGCGGCAAAGGGCACATTGCGTCCCGGCCGCCGCCTGCGCGCGCCGGCCAAGACGCCGCTCTGCAATCTCTACGTTTCGCTGCTCGCACCGCATGGGCGTCGAAGGCGGATTCGTTCGGCGACAGCACCGGACCGCTGGAAGGCCTGGCTTAATGTCGAGCACGAGTGCGCGCCGGCGCTTCCGCTTGCTCGGTATCTGCGGCTGCTGTCTGCCGTGCCCGGCGCCGCCACCGACTCCGCCGATGACTTTACCCAATCCATCCGGCCGGTGCTGGCGGAGAACTGCGGCGCCTGCCACAATCCGGCGCAAGCCGCGAATCCGGCGAATTTTCTGAAGGCGCAAACCGCTAAGGACATCGAAGCCGATCGCGGCCTGTGGCACAACGTCGCGGCGCAGCTGCGCAACCGCACCATGCCGCCGGTCGAATCGAAGCTGACCGAGGAAGATCGCCTGCGCGTCGCCACCTGGATCGATAATCGAGCTGCGCCAGACCGCGTGCAGTCGGCGGCGATTACGCCGGGGCGCACCGTCTTCCGCCGGCTCAACCGCCGCGAATATCACAACACCGTCCGCGACCTGCTGGGCATCGATTTCGACGTCGTCGCAGGTTTTCCCGGCCGATGGAACGGGCGGCGCCGGCTTCGACACCAACGGCGAAACGCTCTACATTCCGCCGGTGCTGATGGAGCGCTATCATGGAGGCGGCGCAGCAGATTCTGGATCGCGTGATCATCACGCCGCCGCTCTCGAAGACCGTTCGTTCCCGGCAACAGATTGCGGCCGGCGCCGAATACACGATGACCATTCCCGGTCTATCTCGACGGCGACTACAACGTGCAGGCTTCGCAGCAAGGCGGACCGAACTCTCCGCCAAGCTCATCGCTGAAAGTGGATGGCGTTGTCAGCGGGCCCGCTCGCCGGCCGCAACATCGGCGGCGCGGTCCCGTGCGCGGCGTCGGCGCTGATCGAGCGCGATCGCGGCGCACAACCTCGCGCGCATTCAGGTTCGACCTGGCGCGCGGCGATCATGTGCTCTCGATCGGTGCCGGCGACGCTCCGGCCAGTGTCACCAGCGCTGACCGTGGATCAGAGTCCCGGAACGCCCTCGCCCGAGAAGCGCGCGCTGCATTACCGATTGCTCGGCATCGGAGCCGGGCGAAGCAGCCGCTGCAGCCGCGCAAGGCCGCGCGCCAGGTGCTGGCCTCGTTTCTGCCGCGACGCCTTCCGCCGGCCGGTCGAACCGGCCGAGATCGACCGCTTCATGGCGCTCTACGATCGTGCCGCCCAGCGCGGCGATCCTTACACGGAAGCATGAAACTGGCGTTGCGCGGCGTGCTCGTCTTGCCCGATTTTCTCTTCCGCATCGAGCAGCGGAATCCCGCGCCGGGCATCCATCCGCTGGGCCAGTACGAACTCGCCGACGCGGCTGTCGTACTTCCTCTGGTCCACCGTGCCGGACGATCAATTGACGCGCCTGGCCGAACAGGGTCGGCTGCAGGATCCCGCGTGCTGAAGGCGCAGGTGGAGCGCATGCTCGACGATCCCGCGCTCGCGCACCTTCGTCGACACCTTCGTCGGACAATGGCTGGGCACGCAGGATCTGGGCGGCCGCGTCGCGCCGCTGCTCACCGAACTACAGTCTTACTACACGCCCGATGTCGCGGCCGACCTGCGCACGGAGCCGATCCTGCTGTTCGATCACATTCTGGGCGAGAACCGCAGCCTGCTCGAACTGCTCGACTGCCGATTATACCTTTCTGACCGAGCGTCTGGTGAAGTTCTATCAGATCGAGGGCAAAGTCGAACGTGCACGGCAATCGATTTCCAGTTGGTGAAGTGGCCGGACAACCGCCGCGGCGGCGTGATCGAGATGGGTTCGGTGCTGGCGATGACCTCGCACTATGAGCAGACCAGTCCCGGTGCTGCGCGGCGCATGGGCGCTTGAGACGCTTGCTTGGCACGCCGGTGCCTCCTCCGCCGCCCAACGTGCCCCCGCTCGACCCGGACAAGAAGCTGAAGCAGACCTCAGCGTGCGCCAGAAGCTGGAACAGCACCGCGCCGATCCCGTCCTGCGCCGCCTGCCACAAGCTGATGGACCCGATCGGGTTCGCGCTGGAGAATTTCGACTGGATGGGGCGCTGGCGCGAGAAGGAATCGAACGGACAGCCGCTCGATACCACGGGCGAACTGCCCTCGGGCGAAAGTTCAAGGGTCCGGTGGAATTGCGCCAGGCGCTGCTCAATCACAAGGACGACTTTCTCCGCCACCTCACCGGCAAGGTGCTCGGCTACGCGCTGGGACGCAGCCTGCAGGATGGCGACAGCTGCACGGTGCAGCATCTGGTGGACGATCTCGCGAAAGACGGCTACCGGGCGCGCACGCTGATTCGGGAAGTTGTCCTGAGCGTTCCCTTCCGGAATACGCAGGGCGGCGTCGTCCTGACGACCTCTTCGTCTCCGCCTCCGCCAAAGCGGCAACGCGTGATGGTCACTAAGTAGCGATCACGCAGTCTTTTCGCCGAAAATCCCTGCAATAACGCCGAAAACTCGCGAGCGGCATTTTCCCGCATGCTACATTCGAACCGGAAAGGCGGCTCTGCGCCTGCCGATGTTCTTTGACAATTAGCTAAACGAACAGTCTCCCAAAGGGCTAGTTCCGCGGCCCGATGGCTTCCGTTCTGCCGGTCAGCGGCTGCACCACAGGGCCTCCGCAAACGGCAACGCCTGTCTGCATCAACGCATGCAGGAAATTCTGCAGCAAGGCGTAGAATACGGGCTCGGTCAAGGGCTGTTTGCCGGGCAATCGGAACGATGCGGGCAGTTCCTTGGAGATCCTCAATCGCACCGCATTGGACTGGTTCTTTCCCGAGCGGTCCTTCTTATTCGCCAGCGAGATCGGCGTCTGCATCACCAGGCCTGTCCGGCCATCGATGTAAAACTGGCAGCGCGAAAACCATCCGAAGTTCGCCGGGTCCGCGGCATCGAACAGCAACAAAGGGCCGGATCGCGACACCGCTGTGAGGTCGATAACGATGCCTCTCGCTCCATCTTTGACCCGCGGGTCGAAGCCCGCCTGCCGCGCCGCCGCTGTCACCAATTCGGCGTCGAGTTCCAGCAGAATCAGTTTGTGTTCCCCTGCTTGTAATACTTGCATGTTCAATTCTTCGCGCTGTTAGGCCAGCCTGCCGTTTCCCTGAAGGCGGAATCCACGTCGGGAAATAAAGGAATTATGTGATCCAGGCGAGTGATCCGGAATAATTCCAGCACATTGTCCTCGCACCCGCGATGCGCAGTTCCGCGCCCGCCTGGGTGGCCTTTCCAAAACAATAAGCCATGATTCCGATGCCCGTACTTCAAGTGGCTGACGCCGGCAATATCCAGGATGACCACTTTCGCGCCCGTTTTGATCGCTCCGAGCCACCTCCGGTTCGATCTGGCGGCTCTCACGGCCGAGCGCGACGCGTCCCGAATTCCAGCACGGTGACGCCGTTTTCCGTTTCCCGCTTTTCGATCTTGAGAATCATGCGTTTGAATTCACAGCATACCGCGAGTAGCAGCCCACGTGGACTTTAGTACAACAAATCGTGCCTCCTCGTCCTGAGTGCAGAGGCACTCGGTCCGCCCGCTGCCTATCCTATAAAAAGAACCTGATGCAGACTCCGGAATTTGTCGATAAAGCGAAAGATTGGACCCGCCGCCTTCCCTCCCGTGAAGACCGCATCTCCATTCTCCTCAGCTTTGTTATTGGTGCGCTGGTCGGCCTGGTCGTCGTCGCGTTCATCCTTCTCACTGGACGCCTCGCTTCGCGCATGTACCCGCCTGGCGGTGCGGCTTGGCGGCGCATCCTTGTCCCCACCGCCGGATCTCTCGTTTCCGGCTATCTGCTCTTCCGCTACTTCCCGGATGCGCGCGGCAGCGGCATCCCCCAGACCAAGTTCGCGATCTTCATCCATAACGGCTACATTTCGCTAAAAACGGTGCTGGGGAAGTTCCTCTGCTGTTCCATCTCGCTCGCGAGCGGCATTGCGCTGGGACGCGAAGGCCCCTCGGTGCAGATCGGCGCGGGAATCGCTTCGGTGCTCGGCCGCCGCTTCGGCCTCAGCAGCGACTAACGTCCGCGCGCTCGTGCCCGTCGGATGTTCCGCCGCCCTGGCGGCGGCGTTCAACACGCCTATCGCCGCCGTTCTCTTCTCGCTCGAAGAAGTCCTGGGCGACTTGCATGCGCCTGTGCTCGGCGCGGTCGTGGTCAGTTCCGCGACCTCGTGGATGTTTCTCCACCTGATCCTCGGCGACGAGCCTCTGTTCCACGTTCCCGCGTATCAACTGGTCAATCCGATCGAATTCGGCATCTACGCCATGCTCGGCTGATCGGCGGACTCGGCTCGGTGTGTCTTCGTCAAGCTGCTGCTCGCCATCCGGCCTGGTTTCGCGCGTCTACCGAAATCGACCGGTTGGCTTCAGCCCGCGATCGGCGGACTCGCCGTCGGCCTGATGGGCTGGTTCATGCCCGGAAGTTCTCGGCGTCGGCTACGACTATGTCGAGCGTGTCCTTGGCGGCGACCTCGCGTTGAAGACCGTCGCGCTGCTCGCGATCCTCAAGATTGTCGCAACTGCCGACCTGCTACGGTACCGGCAATGCGGGCGGCATCTTTGGGCCCAGCCTGTTCATCGGAGCGACGATCGGCGGGGCCGTGGGCGCGGTGGCGCATACTCTGCTTCCCGCAGCAGACCGCCGGATCCGGGCGCCTACGCTCTGATCGGCATGGGCACCGCTTCGCGGGCATCGTCCGTACCCCGTTGACCTCCGTGATCATGATCTTCGAAATGACGCGCGACTACTCGATCATCGTGCCGCTCATGATCGCCAATCTCATCAGCTTCCTTGTATCTATGCGGCTCCAGCGCGAGCCGATCTACGAAGCGCTCGCGCATCAGGAAGGCGTGAATCTGCCGGCGGGCGAATCGCGCGATCATCTCAAGCGGCTCCAGGCCGGTCATTTTATGCAGAGCGAAGAAAGGGCGTTTCCACCCGACCTCGACTTACCGGTTGCCGTGGAGCGCATGAAGGCCGCGCGCGTCAACGCCTGGCCCGTTGCGCAGGATAACGTCCTCATCGGGCTTGCACATTTGAAGAAGATAGACGGCGCGGAGGGCAAGGGGAAGAGAGTCCGCGAAGCTCTGAGCGACCCGAGCCAATTGCCGTTTATCTATCCTGATCAATCCCTAAGCCTTGCGCTCGAGAAGATGGGCGAGGCGGGCGTCGATGCGCTACCCGTCGTCAGCCGCGCGGATGTCCGGCGAATTCAGGGTGTGTTGACCCTGCCCGATATCCTCAGCGCCTATGGCGTGATGGCGAATCAGCCCGCCGAGTTGTAACGTCATGGCAGCCTCCACGCGATCAACACTACCGGTTCCCACGCTTATGCTGATCGTCCTGGCGTTGATGGCCGTGCTGTACAGCATCGACAAGTTCCTCGCCGCGCAGGAGCAGAGTGAACAGCGGCAGGACGCCCACAGCCATTACACGTCTGGGCAGAAGCTCTTGGCCGCGGCAAACCTCAGCTTGCGATCGCCGAATTCGCGCGCGCCCATTCCATCGAGCGTTCAAATCGTGAGTACCTGTTGGCGCTAGCCGAGGCGCAACTCGCCGACCGCCAAGAGTCCGCCGCGCGCGATACCTTGGACCAGGTCCTCCAAGCGGATTCCAATGACGGCCGTTCGAACCTGCTGATGGCCCGTGTTTCTGGGTCGAGGGGCACTTGCAGGACGCGGACTCCTTCTACCATCGCGCGATCTACGGCGAATGGCCCGCCAGTTCGGCGTCAGAACCCGTCAAGGTTCGACTCGAACTAGCCAAGCTGCTGGCGCGGAACGGCAGGAATCAGGAGCTGCTTTCCGAGTTACTCCTGCTGCAGAACCAGAGTTCGCAGAACCTGGCGACCAAAAAACAGATAGCGAGTCTGTTCCTCCAGGCAGGATCGGCCTCGCGCGCCGCCGATGCGTATCGCAATATGATGCGCGAACATCCTGACGACCCGGATACTTACCTTGGGCTCGGGCAGGCGGAAATCGCCAGCGGAGACTATCGCGCCGCGGTGAATGCCTTCGAACGCGCGCTGCGGCGTCAGCCGAACGACCTCTATATTCAGTCGCAACTGCAACTCGCAGACAAACTGGCCAATCTTGATCCGACGTCGCACCGGCTCGGTCCGATCGAAAGGTACCGGCGCAGCAGCGATATCCTCGCGCTGGCGCAGAGCGATCTGAACGCCTGCCGGCCCAACGCGGTTACGGAAGAGCTGGTCAAGCCTGGGTTTAAAGGCCAGGTAACCAACGAGCTGGCGGAAGCCCGCCTGGACGATGCGGAACGGCTGTGGAAACTCCGCAGCGAGGTCTGTAAAGACCCTCCATCTCCGGTGGATCCGCTCACTTTTCTGATGAAGAAGCTTTCCCCAGTGAACTGCTACCCTCTCTAGTGTGCCTACTGCCATTGTGACCGGGGGAAGCCGCGGGATCGGCCGAGCCATTGCCGCCCGTTGTCGCGCACCCATCGCGTCCTAGTCACATACAAAGGGAATCGTGAGGCCGCGGAGTCGCTCCAGAATGAAACTGGCTGCGAAATCCTGCAATCCGACAACGCGTCAGCCGTGGACCGCGCGAACCTGATCCGTCATGCTCGCGAACGCTTTGGCACGCTCGATCTGCTGGTCAACAATGCCGGCATTTCGGTTCGTGATCGCCGCGACATTCTCGATGCTACTGAAGAGAGCTTCGATGAACTGATTGGCACGAATCTGAAAGGCCCACACTTCCTCACACAGTCCGCTGCGTGCTGGATGTTGGAGAATAGAACGCGTGGAGGCCGCATTGTATTCATCACTTCCATCTCGGCTTACGCGGGATCGCTCAACCGCGCCGAGTACATGGATCTATAAAGCAGGGCTCAGCATGTCAGTTGCGCTCTTCGCTAGCCGGCTCGCGCCCGAGGGAATCGGCGTATTCGAGATCCGGCCGGGGATCATCCGGACCGATATGATTTCTAAGGCTGAGAAGGTCCTGGATGAAGATAAGATCGCTGCCGGACTACTGCACAGCGCCGGATGGGAGAACCCGCCGATGTCGCTCGAGGCCGTCGGGGCATCGCCGAGGGATTCCTGGATTACTGTGCCGGTCAAGTACTGGACGTTGATGGAGGCTTCCACCTCCGGACGCTTTAGATTCGTATGCGCTCGACTCGCATCATATTGTCTGCCGCGTTAGCGGTTACCTTGACCGCAGCAATCTCTTACGGCGATCTTAGCGGTATGTTCAGCGGAGGTCTGCAACATCCCGCTATCCGAATACTACACCCGGCCGGTCACCGATCCGGTTCATCAATTGGCGCGCAAAATTAGACCGGGGACGTGCGGCTTACGTTCGATGTCACTCACGGAAGTATCTCCGGGTCTTACCGTTAGCGCGCTGAATATACCGGTAGAGTCGCAGCTTCTGGTCTTCTCGAAGACTAGTCTTCTGGCGCGGAAGATCATCCCCGGTATCCTCGCACCATCTACTTCAACGATTCCGTAGTGGTCACCTGGATACCCGGCGAGCCGTTTGTGGAACTGGCCGCGGAAGATCCTCAACAGGGGATCATCTTCTATACAATCGAAGATAAACCTGCCGCGAAACCGGTCATTGAGCGGCACACGAGCAACTGTCTGGTATGTCACCAGTCCTTCTCCAGTCTTGGGGTTCCAGGCATGTTAGTCCGCAGCGTGCTCACTTCTACGGATGGAAGCCCACTGAGTAACTTTGGAGATACGGTTCCGGATCATCGCACTCCCTTTGCGGAGCGTCTGGGGTGGTTGGTATGTGACAGGCCGGCAAATTCCACCTGGACACCGGGGAAACATTACGCTAACCATCGAAGATAAGAATCGGCCGTAATGACTAAGTCGCGAAACTGGAATCGCTTCGAGGCCTTCTCGATTCGGATAGTTATTTGACTTACGATAGCGATGTCGTCGCGCTGATGGTGTTTGAGCATCAGATGCACGCGATGAATCTGTTTACACGTGTAGGATGGGAGGTTCGCGCGGCTTTGCAGAAGAGCCAGACTGTTCCTGCCGCGCTTCTTCATGACACCGCTGAAGAACTGGCGGATTATCTTCTGTTCGTGAATGAGTGGCCCCTTGAGAGCCCAGTCGAAGGCAACTCCGGATTCACCAAAGAGTTCGCCGCCGAGGGACCGCGCGACAGTAAGGGCCGGTCGCTGCGCGAGTTCGATCTGCAACATCGCCTGATGCGCTATCCCTGCAGTTACATGATCTACAGCCCGGCCTTCGACGCACTGCCGGTTGAAGCTAGAGACGCAATCTACCAGCGGTTGTGGCAGATACTATCAGTAAGGAACATAGCGCAAGATATGCTACGCTTTCGCTTGCCGATCGCCGGAATATTATCGAAATCCTCCGCGATACGAAGAAGGGTTTACCTGAGTATTTTCATCCTGTTATTCACTAACTTACTGCGGCGAGAGATTTATTTAACTCTTTCTTGATTTTCGGTTGACACTTCATCCCATCTCAGATACTCTAGTCCAGTCACTGGTTATTAGGGCAGTAGTAGATGCGTAACCCAAATGATACTAACCCCGACCCGCCTGGCGGCCGCGCGGCTGAAAGGCTGAGAGAATTCCTGGAAAAGCGCGCCCCTTCTGAAGCTCCTCCCGAAAACGAGGAAAGCGGCAAGGAAGATGAAACCGGCAGCAAGAACGATAAGTCTCAAACTGATCGGCAGGAAAATGTTCAGCCAGAAGACGATCAAGCAGCGGGAAGTAATAAGGCATAGGTAGGGTGTGGCAATAAACCAAGGCCGGAATGCACCTTTGGCTGGTTCCGTGAGAGGTAATCATGCGTAGCCCTTTGGAAGAGCAATTCGAATCACCCGAGATGACACGCGAGTTGCGGCCCGCCGGTGTCGCCGTTCGCGTGAAGCCGCCAGGAGGTAAGGCGCTTCTGCGTCTGCTGCACTTCCTGCGGTCTCGCGGCCACCATGAAGCCGCTAACCTCGCTATTGAGATGGCGGTACCGGAAGAAGGCGACCGGGGTACAGTGCGCTCCCTGGCCGGCATGCCGGAAATCGGCGCAGGCGAAACTCCGGAAACGCCGCAGGTAACCCCCCAGGAAGCAATGCAGGAAACGGCTTCGGAAGCCGCCATCCGCGCTGCCCAGCAAACGGGCCCACCGACGGGAACCGGTCCTCAGTGGAGGTCTCTAGGACCCACTACCATCCCTAACGGGCAGACTTACGGGTCGAGCCGGATCAACGTTTCGGGGCGAGTCGCCACCATCGCGGTCGATCCACACAACCCGGCGCACGTGCTGTGCGGAGCCGCGGCCGGCGGTGTATGGCAAAGTCTCGATCGCGGAGCAAGTTGGACGCCACGGACCGATTATGCCCCCAGTCTTGCTATTGGGGCTATTGCGTTCGATCCGAATACCGCGGGAATTGCATACTGCGGCACTGGCGAAGGAAACTTCTACGCGAATTTGGGAGCAGGCCTCCTGAAAACGGTCGATGGCGGGGCTTCATGGACCACGTTGTGCACCGCTCCGTTCGTCGGTCAAGGTTTCTATGACTTGAAAATCGATCCGGCGAACAGTCAGCACCTGCTCTCGGCGAACAGCTCGGGCCTTTATGAATCCACTAATGGAGGCGTCAGTTGGACGCAGCGCCGTAGTGTCACTACATGGAGTATCTCGATCGCCCCGGGCGGCGGCGCCAGCGCGGAAATATTGGCCGCATGCCGTGACGGGTTGTTTCGATCGACAGACGGCGGCGCAACCTGGGCCGCTGTGTCGCTGCCCGGAGCCCCGGCGACTTTCGACCGCATCGCGGTAGCGCATGCGCCATCCAACGCCGCGGTCGTAGTCGTGTTCGGCGCGGGCGCTCCGCTGATCCAGATCCCGGGAGATTCCAATCCCGCTCACAAGATGGCGACTCCCTTTCTATGGAGGCGCACAGCCGTCGGAGGCGCCTATTCCAGGTTCACTGGCCCAGCGACCCTTACTACGACGCAGGACTGGTATGACTGGTTCCTCGCGGTTGCCCCGGACAACGCCAATCAAGTTTACGTAGGCGCGATCGACTCCTGGAGGGGCGATCTATCCGGTGTAACCTGGACTTGGACGGCGCTGAGCGCCAAGACAAGCGGAACTTCCATTCACCCCGATCAGCATGCGATCGCCTTTGAGCCAGGGGCTCCCGCCACTGTCTATATCGGTAGCGATGGAGGACTCTTCCGCAGCCCGGATCGTGGGATCACGTTTACAAGCTGCAACAACGGCATGGTGATTACCGAGTTCGAGTACATCGCCCAAAACGTCGGATCGTCGCAATGGCTCATCGGGGGCACGCAAGACAACGGCACCGAGCGTTATACCGGCAGTTCAGCGTGGGAGCATGTGCTCGACGGCGACGGCGGGGATTGTGCGGTTAATCGGAACAGCCCAAATATCGTGTTTGGGGAGTTCTATAACATCAGTCCGGTGAGATCCACCAGCAACGGCGATTGGGCTTCCTGGAGCAACCTTTCGCCTCCCGTGCCAGCGAATGAAAGCAGCCTCTTCTACTGTCCGTTCACTTGCAGCAATAGTGGCGGTAACACGCTAGCGCTCGGTACGGTCGCGCTCTACATTTCGCGCGACAACGGAAGCACCTGGGTCCGCCTGACGTTTCCTTCCGCGGCTACAGCCAGCGCACTATATGTGCCGGCCACCGACGACGTATATGTCGGCACCACCGACGGCCGGGTCTACCATACAAAATGGAACGGGTCGGCTTGGCCGGCACTGACCGCCTTGACCACGCCCCGAGCCGGGGCGTGGGTAAGCAGTATATATGTCGATCACAACAATCTTAACCTGATCCTGGTCACTTCCACTTCCACAGGTGGCGGCAGGTTTTTTGTTTCGACCAATGCCGGGACTGCGTGGACCGATCGCTCGGCCGGGCTACCCAATCTTCCCGTCAACACCGTCGAGGTGGATTCGCGCAACTCGAACCGGGTTTGGGTGGGAACCGATTCCGGAGTCTATCAAAGCCTGAACTTGGGCGTCACGTGGGCCGATTTCTCCAATGGCTTGCCTAACGTACTGGTCGGCGACTTGGTGTTTCATCCGAACGCCTGGGTCTTGCGCGCGGGAACGCGCAGCCGCGGAGCTTGGGAGATCCCGGTAGACGGCTGGATGACCGCGCCCGCGTGCGGCATGCAGTTCACCGGCACTCTGACCCCGAATCAGACTCAAAAATGGTTTACGTTTAACTGGCCGGCCACCTGGCACATGGTCTGGACGGTGATGCCCACGACGATAAACACGACTGGCGCACAGATAACCTGGACTGTTCAGGTGCAACGGGCAAGCGCCGAGTTTGTCACGTATTGGATACAAGTGCAAAACCTGACTGCAACTACGGTTGCCTTTGAAGGCCGCTTTTGCATTTTGAGCCGCTATTAGCAGAACGGAAGGAGATCTCATATGACAACGGGAGTGCAGTTCACGGGAAGTCTTACCGCTAATCAGACTCAGAAGTGGTTTACATTTAACTGGAACCCCGCGAATCACATCGTCTGGTACGTGGTTCCTACCTCAGTGACGACGGTGCCCGAAGTACAGTGGTCCGTAGCCGTTCAGCGATCGAGTGCTACGGCGGTAACCTACTGGATTACGGTAACCAATCTGACTGCGGCGACAGTCACGTTTGAAGGCCGCTACGCAATTCTCGCTTGAGGAGGCAGACACGATGCGAATTACCATTGAAATCGATGAAAAATCCGGTACCGTAGCAGCGGACTCGGGGGCAGCGGCGACTGCCCAGCCGGCGCAGAGTGCTACCGCTTCGGCCGCTGGACCCCCACCAGAAGTACTGGCCCTCGCCGCGGCGAGTGGCGCAATCAACGGCGGCCCCGCGCCTGCTCTCGGGCAAGTTGGCTCCGCTCCGAGCACCTTCGTGTCGTTTGCAGGCGGGACCTCGGAGGCTTCGGTGAGCGCGGCCGTCTCAGCCGGCGCGGCGACGGAAGCGAAACCCTGCGGTTAGAGATCCTATATGCAGGAATTTTTGCCTATCGCTTTCGGTCTTGTGCTCGGAGGGCTACTTGCCGCCTTTCGCATACCCATTTTCTTGCGCGTCATTCTCGTCCTGATTATCGGAGCCTGTGCGACTATCGGATCGGGTGAGTTCAGACTCGCCTGGAGTTTTCTGCTAGTCGATATTTTCGAGGTTGGGCTCGCCAGCTTCGCAATGTTCTTCGTAGTGAGAATCTGGCGCCGTTCTCTCGCGCGGTAGAACCACTCCATTTGCTACCGCGCTTGGCCACGATATCGCCGATATCATCTCCCATGGCTACGCTGTGTCACCGCGCTCTCACCAGAGCACGCGAATAAGACGAGGACAATGGCTGCTATTGATGATTCAGCCGTCCAATACCGTTCCACGTAAGGGCAACTAGGGCAGTAAAGAAGCGCGCCAGTCGTCGTTTGGAACTTCCGGAAAGGAACTTAAAGCATGTGATCGTCGTTATGTCGGAGATGGGACTCCGGCCGTACCGCGAACTGCTCTCGATGCGAGGGCCGATGTGGATCTGGACAACCGGCTGGTCCATATTCGGGGTTCGAAAACACTCAACGGCGGCGGCGACGTACCAATGACCGAGCCGGCGCACAGCGCTTTCATCGAGCAGATGGGGGATTATGCGGGATCTGACCACCTTTTCCCTACATTGAAGAAGTCGCCGAAAAAACCTTTCATTACGAGTCTTAAGACGGCGTGGACGGCGACCTGAAAAGGGCGAGCGTCCCGCATTTCCCTTTGTACCATCTGCGGCACACGTTCGCCACCCGGCTTTCAGCGGGCGGCGTGGCGGACAACGTCGTCATCCAGATGCTCCGGCAAGGCGAGTCAATGACGTTCAAGCGGTACAGCCAGGCCAAATTCAAACAACAGAACTCAATACTGGGGGCCGTGACCATGAACCGCCGCAAAACCGACACCAGCGCCGAGCCGGGCACAGCAACGCTGATTCCTTTGCCTGCTGCTGTCGACTTGATCCGCTTCGAGAAAAATCACTGTAGAAAATAATTCGTCGAATTGCTCTCGCAACTGCGCCAGCCGTTCCTTGGTGGAGCCTGCTGGTCAGCGCGCAGTTGTTTGTAGAAATCCCAGTAGCGTTTGCGAAACGCTTCCAGCCATTCACGATGTCGCGGCACGCACGGCGCCATGCTCTGATAATGCCGCCCGTCGTGAACCCAGCATAAGGCTAGCTCATCAGCCACGAGTTGGAACTGCTTGGCATTGTCACATACTAAAAGGCGCACATGCCCGCTTTCGGCATGATACGCCGAAAGAGCCGCTGCCTCTATAATCCGGTGGCGGGCCCCTGAGGCCCGATCTGGAATCTGCTCCGTCAGCCTTCGCTGCAACTCCTCCTGGCTCCAGTCCTGATGGAACGGCAACTGCCCCACTCGCTCTAAAACCCGCTGCGATATCCCAAACTGGAGCATCAAGCCCAAGGCCTCCTCATTGAGGCGGAATATCCGCTCGCGCCCATTACGCAGCACGTCGATTATGGTCAGTCGGTCTTTCCGGGCAGTCGTGAAGTAAGCTCCGTACAGCGGATTGCAGATGACTTGGCAGTGCTAGTTTACACCATTCACACGCGTGCCCGTGTCATCCATGTGGTGCCACGCGCTGCTATTCAATCCGGCTTCCACGATTGCTCGCTTTTCCTCCTCGAGCTGCGGGTATGCGCCCGTGAGCCACGCCGATATTTGGCCGCTGGAGATCACGATGCCCAGATTTTCCAACAGATCCGCGATCTTGGGCTCGGTCATCTTGCACAAATGAGAAAACAGCACGCACAGGCTCTTCAGATTGGGACCGAATTCACCGCGGTAGCCAGCGGGCAGCGGCGCCAGGTAGGTTCGGCCTGTTGAGGCCGCGTAATACTTCTCCTTGCGAAACTTCACATTATCCGTAACGAAGCGTAACTCTTGCACCACCACCTCTTCGTAGCCCTTGAACTCGGCATCCGGTGGAAGGGATGTCCGGTCTACTTTCAGTACCTCTTCCCGGTCTGCCCGAACCCGGTCCAGCTTGCTACGCTTGGTGCGCTGGTTCGTTTCCGAACGCTCCCCTCGCTCTTTTTCCGATGACTGTGAGGCCGGCGCCGAACTGTCTTTGAACCGGTCCCCTTTGCCCCCTCCACCTTTGCGGCGGTTAAGTTGCTCTCGCAAATACAGGTTCTCAGCGTGGGCTTTGCGCAGATCCGCCGTCAGTGATTCGATCAGGTTCAGCAACAACCGGATGCATTCGCGGGCACGCTCGTCCTGGATGCCGGCCAGATCAACCTTCTGGAGAATCTGATCGACTGCGCTGATTCCAGCTTGGCTGTCACTCATCCAGTTCAGCTTAGAACAACTGCAGCGATTTACCCAGCGAAATCGAAAAATCTTCATGATGCCCGAAGCGATCAGTAAGTTGGACCGCCAAGCCAACGAGCACACGACGAATTTTGAAACAGGGAAGCAGGCATAATGGATTTTTTGAACATTATCTTCTACAGCAAGGTGGTAAGGGATGGAGAGTTGGGATGAAAACAAGGGACTTACATGGTAGGCGCGGCAGGACTCGAACCTGCGACCCTTTGCTTAGAAGGCAAATGCTCTATCCACCTGAGCTACGCGCCCTTATTGTGCAACCTTCATCCATTGTGCCAGATATATTAAAGCGTCTTTGAGCCCAGCGGCTTGCGCAGCCACACATAACAGTGATTGCCTATCCGTTGTGCATCACGTGAGCGCAGCAGCCATAAATCCAGATAGCGGAGCGGAAACAGCACCCATCCCAACACACCGTGCGACAGCACACGCCACCATCGCCATGGCAGTAGAAGTTTGAAGTACTCAAGAGTGAACACCAGCATCGTGGCCGTTGGGCCCGTGCGCCAGCCCATCGCGACCACCTGCAGCGTTCCCGCCATTGCAGATAGCCCATCCGGAGTGAAGCGTCGATAATCCTTAGGATATTCGTGAAACGGATGGCAGAAGGGCGTCACCACGTGCGCGTATCCTCCTGGCCGCAAGACCCGTTCGATCTCACGCATCACTGCGCTGGGATGCGGAACATGCTCCAACACCGCGTCGCATTCGACCCGCTGGAACATATCATCGCCGAAAGGAAGGAGCGCCGCATCTGCCGCCACATCCACGCCCGCCATCGGAAACAGATCCAGGTTCACGTAGCCGTCCACCACGCACCCGCTGCCGCCTATATAGAGATTCCATCGGCCGAGAGGCGCATCGATCTGTTCGCGCGGATTAGGCACAAACGGCAGCGGCGGACGAAGGGCGCGCGCAACGCGATTCAGCCACCCACTCCCGTACCGCTGCCGATAGAGCCGCTCGACGGTCTGTTTACCGGCCGTGCTCACTTAGTGTTTACTTCGCTAATCTTCACTTCGCCGGTACTTCGCGGATCCGAATGTTCCGGAACATCGCAAAGCTGAAGGCATCGTGCAATTGCAATCCGACGGGGCCCTGCAAAGGACGACCCTCCACTCCCGGACTCTCAGCCGCCGGCTTGCCGTTTAACCGCACCCGGATTAGATTGCGCCTGGACTCGATGTCCATGGTGTTCCAGTCGTTCATTACCTGCAGTCCGTTGGGCGCCGGCGCCACATCGTAGATCGAGCCCGAGGGATTTTTCGCGGGCTCTTCCGCCAGAATCTGAATTTCGTAGCCGATGTGAGCCGGCGTCGTCCGTTGCCCCGGTCCATACGACTGCTTTCCGCGCGACGAATCGCGGATCGAAACTCCGCTGTTACCTCCCACTGGGATCCAGTACTCCACGTGCAGATCGAACTGATCGAATTCATCTTTGGTGACCAGCCAGGATTGTGCGCCCAACCAATGGGCATATTGCTTCGCATCCAGTGGAAATGGCACGCCAAGCGGAGTCTTCCCCGAGGGATGTGGACGTTGGCCGATTAGGGTACCGTCTTTCAGAACAGTCCAGATCCCGTCGCCGTTTTTTTCCCACGCGGCCAAATCCGCGGATATCAAATTTCTACCCTGCTGCCCCCAAGCCGCGCACGACAACAGGAGCAGTCCCGCAACTTTTCTTACTACGTTCATCCGCACACCAGCCTTTCTTTGAGTAATGGCTATTATGCGATAGTTTGCGAACGC
>CAVYEV010000045.1:0-114867 GCA_963767545.1 Terriglobia bacterium | reverse complement strand
TGATGCACAAAATAGGTGTAGCGCCCGAAGATCGAATCTCGATCGGAGAAGCGATGATCGATGCGCGTAATGTACTGCTGCATGTGGCGATTTTCCGTCACCTGTCCGATGTAGTTATTGGCATTGGTGAAGGCATTCGACGGAGTGCGATTGGGCAGCGGGTAGAACTGGTTGAAGTTCAGCGCTACGGGATCGAGGCGCGATGCGGGAATGACGTTACCGGCAAACATGTCGCGGATATAGCCGCTGCCGTTCGGGTTGACGCGCGTGGTAGCGGGGTCGTAAATGGGAATCAGTTTACCCGTGGCATCGTAGAGATGCGAGAAATCGCCGGCTCGCTGCTCGGCGATGGGAGTGGTGGTGATCGACTGGCTGGCCTTGACGTAATTCCACTGTTCCCAGTTGCCGAAGACAAAGGTCCTGTTGCGTCCGTTGTACTTGGGGAGAAGAACGGGTCCGCCGAACGCAAGCCCGTACTGGTTATATCGGAATGGCGGGTTGACGGTGGCGAACGCATTGCGCGCATCGAGCACATTGTTGCGAAAGAACTCGTAGACGCTGCCGTGATAGCTGTTGGTCCCGGACTTAGTAGCGACGTTGATGACGCCGCCCAAGGTGAAGCCGTACTCGGCTGACATGGAACCGGACTGCACCTTGAATTCCTGCACGGCATCGACGGCGAGGTCGGAGTTGAGGTCGGGGTAGTAGCTGTTGACCGCGGTCATGCCATCGACCAGCAGATTATTGACGGCCGTGGGACCCCCGTTGATGCTGAAGGCGCTGAGATTGGTGCCGCGGTCGGCGAATCCGCTCTGCGTGGGCCCTGCGTTGGAGTGCGCGTTGGGTGTGAGTTCGATGAAGGCGAATGCGCTACGGCCGTTGACGGGCAGTTCTTCGACTCGCTTGTTGTCGACCACCTGGCCGAGGGTCGCATCTTCGGTGTTGACGAGCGGCGCTTCGCCTGTGACCTGGATGGAATCGCCGATTGCGCCAATCTGAAGTTGGACGTTGATCTCAGCGCGCTGGTCGACCTGAAGATTGATTCCTGAGCGGATTTCCTTTTTTGAAGCCGGAATGCTCGACGGCCACCTGGTAATTGCCGACGTTGAGCGGAGGGCTGGTGAAGAAGCCCTCACCGTTGGTTTGGGTGGCTATATTGCGGTTGGTATCCACGTTGACGATATCGACTTTGGCGCCCACGACGGCCGCGCCGCTCGAATCGGTAACTGTGCCAAGGATGGTACCTCGTCCCTGCTGCGCTTGGGCGAATTGGATGATGCAAATCAGCGCAATTAGCGGTGCTATCGACGAGAAGATTTTCGATCTGAACATGGTCAAGCCCCTTTGCGGCCGGAAAAGCCCGGATGGGGTAAGCTTGCCACAAAACGGATTGAATGTAAAGTCTGAAATTTCAGATATGGAGCGGTTTTGATGCGGCCGAGTGACGCAAATTGTGTTTTTTGAAACTGGGCCTTCGCGCTGGGGAAGGGCCGCGAGCGGGGCGAGGCACTTTTTGCGGAACAGACCCAATCGTGAGCCAGGGGCGATGACGCAACGTGCGTTTTTTGAAAGTGGGGGTTGCCGCTGGGGAGGGGTCGCGAGCGGGGCGAGGCACTTTTTTGCGGAACACACCCAATCGTGAGCCGGGGGCGGCGATGACGCAAAGTGCGTTTTTTGAAAGTGGGCGTTTGCGCTGGAGAGGGGTCGCGAGCGGGGCGAGGCACTTTTTGCGGAACAGACCCAATCGTGAGCCAGCGGCGATGACGCAAAGTGCGTTTTTTGAAACTGGGCTTTGCGCCGGGGAGGGGTCGCGAGCGGGGCAAGACACTTTTTGCGGAACAAACCCACTCGTGAGCCAGGGGCGATGACGCAACGTGCGTTTTTTGAAAGTGGGCGTTGCCGCTGGGGACGGGTCGCGAGCGGGGCAAGGCACTTTTTGCGGAACAGACCCAATCGTGAGCCGGGGGCGGTGACGCAAAGTGCGTTTTTTGAAAGTGGGCGTTGCCGCTGGGGAGGAGTCGCGAGCGGGGCGAGGCACTTTTTGCGGAACAGACCCAATCGTGAGCCGGGGGCGGCGATGACGCAAACACCACTTTTTTGAGCGCGGCTTGTCAGGCTGGCGCAGCAGTCTCGCTGAAGAAAACTGGAACGAGTGGCGGGCTGGTACAGAGCGGTGACGCAAATGGGCCAAATTCCAACACTCGCGTTAACGATAGTGTGGGCAATAAAGAAGGGGGATAGGGCGGCCCGGCTCAAACGCCATTGATTCATGACGTATTGGTCGACTAAGTTGCGTTCGATCTCAGTGGCGGGAGCGAGTTCGGCGGCGATTCCCGTTTTGAGCTTCTCGAAATAGGGTTGTTGTTCCGGGGTCAGCAAGAGGATGCGCCCGGTAAGTTCATGAGTGCAGGCGCTGAGGCGGATTTACCGCTTGCCGTCTTCAGTTGTTGGTCCAGTGGACCGCTGCGCATTGGCGCGATTTGCTGCAAGTTGTCTCTCAGAAGCATACACGTAGGGTCTCCTGATTCATTGATAGCAGACGAGGCGAACTGGTTTGAGGGAGTTCTTGCGTAAGTTATTGAAGGGCAAGGTAACAAAAAGGTGAAGGTGTTGAAATTTTGGCTCGTCAGAAAAACTCGTGGGTTGATTCGGGCTCGGGCAGTTTTCCAAGTGAGTGATAGAGGGCGAGTTCGAGGCAGCGGAAGGTGCGGAAGCCATAGGATTTTCTCATGGTGACTTTTGCTTTGTTGTTCAGGCCCTCGACGACGCCGCTGGAAAGCAGCTTTTGAGCCCGGAAATAGTTGAGGATCAATTCACGGTTTTCACGGAGTGAGCGGGCGATCTTCTTCATGGGCTCGATGCGGGATCGCATCACCTGACGGCACATTCGTCGAGGAACTTTCCGGCCCAGGTGGCGGAGTTGTAATCCCAGAGTTGCTGAAATACTTCCTTAAGAAGGTAGGCGCGGACGGTCCTCAGGTTGTAGCGAAGGAGGTCGCGCAGGCGGAAGCGCTGTTCGGTTTTCAGATTCTCTTCGCGCTTGAGCAGCAGCCAACGTGATTTCTTCACGACCGGCGTCCGACCTTCCATAGCCATGCGGCGCGATTTTCCGGCGCGCACTTCATCGAAAGCCTTGTTCATCTTCGCCACGATCTGGAAGCGATCGAGGATATGAAGAGCCTCGGAGCACTTCTCGCGGATGACATTTAAATGGTGAGCTCGCCATTTGAAGGTGAATGACGAGGAGCCAATAATGCGGAGGAAAACGCCGTTGAGCAACAAGATGGGGTTTAGCGACCCAATCTGCTCACCATAATTTAGACCGTGCAACTCTGGGCAGTCACCTGGAGGTGCACATGTCAGATCGGCATTTCAGCCACGAAGTGTGGCTTTCAAAATTGAGGGATCACTTGACTGAAGAACGGTACGCTGCCAGAACCTCGCGGCAGTGTATCGCTGTGGCGCGCCATTTCCTGCGTTGTCTCGATAAGCAGAAGGTTGACGTCAGCACGGCGCAACCTGCAAGCGTCGAGGAGTATCTGCAACAGGCACGACGGATGTATCGTCGCCGCCATGGCCATCCGCCAGATTACAAGGGTTGGCAGTGTCTCCACACCAATGGCATCCACATGCTCTTGCGCCTGGTGCAGGGCCAGTGGCCACCAGCACCGAAAGCCGTCACGCCATGTCGAGATTTTGCAAAGCGAGATGCGCGGAGAATACGCCCAATGGATGGCCGGCCAGCGCGGCCTCGCTTCGGAAACAGTGTCTCATCGTTGTTGCGAGGCAGGGCGTCTTCTCGATTGGCTGGGGGAACGAGCAACCCGAGAGGAATTTGCGACCCTCACCCATCTCGATGTGGACGGCTATCTGAAGTACCGAGCAGCGGCGGTAGGCAGGCGTTCGCTCAAAGATGTGACGACCAAAATACGCAGCTTCTTGCGGTGGCTGCACATGACGGAGCGAACTTGCCGCGATCTTTCATCCACCGTGATCGCACCCATGCTCTACGCGTTCGAAAGTATTCCCTCTGCTCTTCGATCCGGGGACGTGGAGAAGATTTTGGCTGCCACTCGACAAGATTGCACGCAGAAAGGAATACGCGATTACGCGATCCTGATGCTGATCTCGAAGTACGGGATCCGCTCCGGGGAGATCGCGACCCTTCGTCTGGACGATGTGGATTGGCGCCAGGAAGTCATTCGGATTCGCCACAGTAAGACTGGCGCCATATCCTATCTGCCATTACTGCCTGAAGTCGGTGAGGCGGTGTTGAAATACCTGCAGGACTCGCGGCCAAAGACGTCTTTTCGAGAAATCTTCATTCGCGCTTGTGCCCCGTATCGACCCTTCAGATGCGGGTCCAGCCTATACCGACTCGTCCGGCATCGGCTCGAAGCCGCCAACGTTATCACTACAGGCAAACGAGGTCCCCATGCTTTTCGTCACGCACGGGCAGTGAGCCTGCTTCGCGCGACGGTATCAGTGAAGGATATTGGAGATCTGCTGGGCCACCGTGCAGCGGATTCAACATTGGTGTATCTGAAGCTGGCGACGGAGGACTTGCGCGCAGTGGCCTTGGAGATTCCGACTGGGGTGAAGGCATGAAAACGACATCGATGTCTAAAGGGTCAACGCCCGAGAATTACGTCCGGGAGCTGCGCTTGCGCAGTCCGGTGTCATCTCAGGTTTACATGAGCATCCTGAACGGATTCCAACGCTTCGTCGCCGAGCAGGCGGAGGACAAATCGGTATCGCAAACAACGATCCGGCAGTGGCTCAAGGATCGATCCCTGGCGTGGCCGTTCCACATAGTCACGGATCGTGCGCGTCTTGTCGACCGTTTTCTGGACTGGAGGGTAAACAACCGAGCACTCATAAGCAATCCATTCGCCGGCTTGAGAGCGGAGTATGGACAACGCACGACCACACCAGTGGTGCGGGCACTGTTGAATCCTAACCCTGAAGCGGCACTCGAAGCGCTACGCCCGCTTCCCCGCTTCGGCAGCTTTCTCGGCCCTGTGATGCGCGAGCACGTGGGCCTTATGCATGCCATGGGTTACCGCTACAACACGCAGGCGGAGCGTCTGCTTCGGCTGGACCGATTCCTTCAGGGCCGGCCGGATCTATCTGGCTGTCCGCTGAGGGAGTTGATTCGAGAATGGACGAATACACGTTCCACCCCGCAGCATGCGTTGGACTGCCACCAGGCGGGCAGACTGCTTTCCAGTGTGCTGTCTCGTATCGATCCAACAGTCGACAGGATTCCTTGGGACAAACGGATCTGGAGGCTAGCGAAAGAGCGGTACCGGCAGCCCTACATTTTTAGCGAACAAGACGTTCTCGGCCTATTGGAGACGGCGCTCAGTTTTCCATCTCCCCAATCACCCCTGCGGCCCAAAACACTCCACATGATGCTGGTGCTGGCCTACTGCGCCGGCCTCCGCATCGGCGAAGTCGTGCGTTTGAACGTTGGCGATTTCAACATTGACGATCGCGTCATCGAGGTCCACGGCACCAAGTTCTTCAAATCACGGCGTCTGCCACTCTCCGACAGCGCAGTTGCAGCACTTCAGTCGTATCTCACTGCTCGCAAAGGCGCGGGGGCATCCACGTCCCCTGATGTTGCACTGTTCTGGCATCAACAAGCGGGCGGCCGATACTCGCGCGACAGGGCCGGCAAGTTGCTGGTCCGTGTTCTACGGCGGGCGAATCTCAAACCTGCTCCGGGACGGGTGGGACCGCGTGTACACGATCTTCGTCATGCCTTCGTCGCAGGCCGCATGCTCGCCTGGTACCGCGAGGGTATCAATCCTCAGTCGCGCCTCCCGTACCTGGCCACCTATCTCGGGCACAAAGATATCAACTCGACGCTGGTGTACCTCACCGTTACCCAGAATCTCCTTCAGCAAGCCAGTGAGCGATTTCGCGTGCGGGGCGCCCGACTCCTGCAGCCTCTGACAGAAGGAGGAAACGCTTGAAGACAAATCAGTTTCCTCTACTGCTACACGCCTTCTTCCACGACTGGTTGGTACAACAACGCAATGTTTCACATCACACCGTGTTGTCCTATCGGGACAGTTGGCGGCTGTTTCTGCGCTTCGTCGCCGCACAGAAAATGAAGTCGGTTGCCAGGCTCGGCATGGACGATCTCACGGCAGTCGAGGTTCTCGCGTTTTTGAAAGACATCGAACAGACTCGCAAGTCCTCGATCGGAACACGGAACTGCCGCTTGTCGGCGCTGCACAGCTTCTATAGATTCGTCGCCGACCGTGAACCGTTGGCAGCTGCACAATGCGCCGCGGTCCTGCGCATACCCACCAAACAAGCACCGGTAGTGGAAGTCCGCGATCTCGACGACGACGAGATCAGCGCGATTCTTGCACAACCGAACCGCTTGAAGCTCGAAGGCCAGCGCGATCACGTCTTATTGGCGTTCCTATATAACACCGGTGCACGTATTCAAGAGGCGTTGGATCTCTGTGTTCAGGCCCTTCGTTTGGAATCGCCCTTTCAGGTTCGTCTGTTCGGTAAAGGCAGGAAAGAGCGAATTTGCCCTCTTTGGCCCGAGACTGTTGAACTGCTGAAGGCTCTCTTGAAAAGAAAGCCTCGGCGGGAAGATGAACCCATCTTCATGAACCGGTATGGAAATCCCCTCAAAGCCTCCGGGGTCCGTTTCAAGTTGAAACAATATGCCGCCGCGGCGGGCAAGAAGGTCCCCTCCCTGGTCAGCAAGCGAGTATCCCCACACAGGTTCAGGCACGCCACGGCCGTGAGTCTTGTCACGGCAGAGGTGGACGTGACAGTGATTCGTAGCTGGCTCGGGCATGCAAGTCTCGACACGACCAATATCTATGCGCGAGCCAATGTTGAAGCCAAACGCAAGGCTCTGGAAAAAGTGGACGGGGCTGCCAGATCCTCCAAGCCTCCACGCTGGAAACGCGAGGCGGAGTTGATGGCGTGGCTCGACTCGCTCTGAAGAGCGGTCTAATTATCACGAGGTAAGCGCGGCCGGACCCTAGCAAAAACAGATGTCCGGCCACTTTCCTCTGCATTATTGGCTCCTCGCCATTCAACTTCAAATGGTGAGCTCGCCATTTGAAGGTCATCCGCGAAAAATGCTCCGAGGCCCTGCATATCCTCGACCGCTTCCACATCGTCTCCAATATGAACAAGGCGCTCGACAAGGTTCGCGCCGAGGAAACGAGCCGCATGAAACGCGAGGGCCGCGACCCGATCCTCAAGAAATCCCGCTGGTTGCTGCTCAAACGCAGTGAGAATCTCAAAGACGAACAGCAGCTCCGGCTCCGCGATCTCCTCCGCTACAACCTCAAGACCGTCCGAGCCTACCTTCTCAAGGAAGCCTTCCAGCAGCTCTGGGACTACAACTCACCGGCTTGGGCCGGCAAATTTCTCGATGATTGGTGCCGCCAAACCATGCGATCACGCATCGACCCCATGAAGAAAATCGCCCGCTCCCTACGCACGCACCACGAACTCATCCTCAATTATTTCCGCGCTCAAAAACTGCTCTCCAGCGGCGTCGTCGAAGGCCTGAACAACAAGGCCAAAGTCACCATGAGAAAATCCTACGGTTTTCGGACTATCGCGTCCTCGAACTCGCCCTCTATCACTCGCTTGGGAAGCTGCCCGAACCGGAGTCTACCCACGATTTCTTCTGACGAATCAACAATATAGGCCTGGCAGAAACGTCAAACCGAGCTAGGCATACGGGTCAGGCAATACGGGCATGGCAATGTTGCGACAGCAGGGCGATCACTACCTGGCGGCCCGCAGCAACGCGCGCTGGGCTGTGCTCCAGGCGCGGAGATTCTCCACGTACCAACGAGTTTGCCCTGGCTGCTGAGCCGATAGATTGCTGGTTTCGCCGGGGTCGCTGTTCAGATCGAATAGCCGCGTGTGATTGGTATCCACCTCGTAGATGAGTTTGCGGCCGCCATCGCGGAGGCCCAGCAATCCGAGTGAGTAATCGGCAAAAAAGAACGCGATCCGGGGAGTCGGGTCCAGAAACGAGCGGCCTTGATGCCGCGGGGACGCCGGCGCGCCGACAAGGTCCAGCACGCCCGGTGTGGTGTCGATCAGGCTGACGACCTGACGGGTGCGAATCTGTTGTGGGATCAAGCCCGGCGCGGCAATCAACAGCGGCACGTGGATGTTCTCCTCGAAGAGCTGAAAGGTGTGCCCGTAATTGCCGTCGTGCTGGCCAAATGCTTCACCGTGGTCGCCGAGGATGATCCAAAGCGTCCTTTCGCGAAGACCGCGAGCGGTTATGCCATCGATCAAGGCGCCGAGCGACACATCTCCGTAATGGAGCGCGTTCCGGTAGCGCCCGAACGAGTTGCCGTCCGGAAACGGGCCGGGCTCAGGTGTTTCGTACGGATGGTGACCCGCGATCGGCAAATAGCCGACTAAGAATTGTTGACCCGCGGGTAGCGCGTCGACCCACTGAAGAATCCGCGCAACTGTGGATGGCTCGTCAACGCCGAAACTTGATTTGCGATTGCCGCCGATATCTCCGGCATCGGCGAGCGTATCGAATCCGCGATGGCGGATTACCGATTCCATGCCCAGGTATCCGAACCGGCCGGAGTGAAATAATCCGGTACGATACCCGCGCCTGCCGAGCATCTCCGGCAGTGAGTCGCATGGAGCGGCGGCATAGTCATCGCGTCCGCTGTCGAATGCCGGGTAGGTGGAGCAGAGGATGGAGAAGAGTCCCTTAATACTCTCCGGATAAACGGCGTAGGCGTTGTCGAAAACGATCGCGGATCGCGCGAGGGCGGAGAAATGTGGCATCGGGTCGGGTGCCGCGCCGTAAAGTCCCAGATATTGAGCGGCCGTGGACTCCAGGCTGACGAGGATGATATTTCGGCCGGCCCCGATTCCCCGAAAACGTTTGAGATCTTCGTGGTATGCGCGGTCGAATCCGCTGGCGTGCCAATCGACCGTTTGGCGCGAAGAGATGCGGGGGAATGAACTGGCGACGAGCGCGGTCCACGCGTTGCGCCCCAGGCCATACGTTTCAACGCGGTGTTCCGCTATGGGTCCGATCACAACTATCGCCGCGGACACCAGAATTAGCGGCCGCGGTCGTACTCGCCGGAACGCAACCGGGGCGAGTATCGCAGCCGCAAGGATCGAGAGGAAGAGCAGCGCGTTTTCCCAGGTCAGATAGTAACGTATGGAATCTACAAGCGGACCTCGGGCGGCCCGCCACATCGCCCAGGTCAACGGAGTGGAGAGAACGCGCATCACCGGGATATTGATCGCGATATAGACTGCGGTGACTCCGTATGCTGTCCATGCCATCCGGGGGCGCCGCGCTAAGGCGAAGTCGAGGGCCGCTGCCAAAACGATTACGACGGCATCGTGCCAGAAGTAAGCGACCGGGGACCACCAGTTGAGAGTCAGGCTGTGACCCGCCAGCGCGAATCCTTTCGCCAGAACCAACACGAACAGCAAACCCATTGGCCTCATGGCCGCACCAGATAAACGCGCTTCAACAGGGCGGGGGAGACGACATATCCGTCGCCCCACCTGCGCCAGAACCAGTCGTGAACGATCAAGCCGCACGCCGGCGGGCGCGCGCAGATAGGCCCGCGATCTCCGCGGAATGCTAGCGGAAGCACCAGAAGGTCGTAGTCGCCGCCTCCGATGTAGTATTCGTGACGGAATTCGATTTGCGACGCGCCGAGCTGGGCGCGGGCAGCGTCAAGGTTTTCGCGATCCGCATCGATGATCGTGAGTGCCGACGCGGGAAGGAGTGTGCGTAGGATAATCGCGGTCCGCGGAAAGAGTCCTCCGCCGACGATGCCGATGCGCTTTGGGTAAAGCGGTCCGGACGATGCGATCAGGTTGCGCAGCGCCCGCTCGTGTGTGCGTAGAACAAACCTTTGCAGGACAGGAGAACGAAGGACGAACCGCTCCAGAGTATCCAGGTTGCACTCCTCAATCCACCGCAGGGGCGCCGGCCAGACGCTTTGCCGCGCAGTCGAGTCGCGCCGACCGGGCAGCCCGGCCCAATGAACCGCCGGGTTCGCGTGATGTTCAACATGGTAGCCATCATTGCAAAATACGAGGTTGTAGAGCTTGCCATAGTAGCTGGCGGCGCCGTGAGCGTGTTCGTAATACCCGTGAACGGCGCACAGTCCCAGGCCAAGGAGGTATCCGGGGGCGTACACCGACACGAAGTACTTGGGCGCGTGAATGGCGATAGCGACCCAGAGTCCAAGAACGAGCGCCGTCTGCGCGAAGAACCCGATCGAGAGACGGATGCGCGGCGAAACACCCGCGTGATGGGCGAGATGCCGATCGCGCCACAGCGATTGCGGAATGCCGAGAAGTACGCTAAGACCGGCGGCGAAGAGCGCGTTAGCGGCGTGGCTTCGGAAGAATGGGCGGTGGATGAAGTTGTGAGAGATCGTGTTCGAGTTCCACCAGACTCCCAGGGCGATGACCGGCATGACAGGCGCAGCGAGTAAAAGCGCGGCGTGGGCCGCGGCGAGAACGATCAGGAGTCCGTCTCGTCCGGATGTGCGAAGGATGCCGCGCTTCGTCAACCGCACGGGTTGTGTAGCCACGGCCCTCAGTCCTTGAAATCAAGCAGCGCGCGGACAGGCGCATAATCGGTTTTGCCGCGCACGCGCGTGACTCCGGTATTCACTGTATAGGTATCGGGATTCACGGGCTTCTCATCGGACTTGCGGATGTGGGCGGTAAATGGACGGGTGCCGAACGCGACGATTTCCTCTTTCCCGGCCACCTGTTTGAGATCGTTCCACTCGTTGCGGGTCATCTCCGGATTCGGCCCCAATTTGAAATAGAGATACCCCCGCACCGGCGGCAGATAATCATTTCGATCATCGGGCTTGGCCGCGGCGAAAACGCCCCAAATTTGTGCCGTGTTGTTGTCGATTACAACGCGATCGATCCTGGCATAGACGCCGGTGAAGTCGCTCGCGTATATCACGGGAATGGTGTTGGCAATAAGCAGCACAGTGCGCAGTAACGAATAGACGGACTGCATTCTAACCTCCGCGGATAAGACTGCAGGCACCGACGTAATGTTAACGCCGAACCGACGAATTTCCGGCGGACCTGGACTGAACCGCACGAACTGTAATCGCCGGTTATGCCTGCCGGTCCTGGCCGGCGATGCGATCGACTGGGAGCAGCTCTTCGTAAACATCCCATGTCTTTTCGACAGCCCGCTCCCACGAGAATTCGCGCGCTCGCGCGAGACCGCGTTGCGCGAGACTCTCCCTTAATTCCACGTCTTCCGTCAGCGTTCGCACAGCGTGAACCAACTCATCTTCCCTTTCCGGATCGATAAGTAACGCTGCATCGCCGCAGACTTCCGGCATCGAGGACCGGTTGGAACTGACCACAGCAGCTCCGTTTGCCATCGCCTCCAGAATAGGGATCCCAAAGCCCTCGCCAAGAGATGGAAACGCGAAGATAGCGGCGCGCCCGTACAGTTCCGCCAGACGCGCGGGAGTCACATAATTCGTGACTTCAATGTCCGCCTTCCGCGGGCTGTTCTCGATTGCCCGCAATGCCTCCTCCGCGCCGTATCCCCGGCCGCCGGCGAGCACCAACCGCCAACCCGCCGGCGTGCAAGCGAAGGCTCGCACGAGACGCGCCGTGTTCTTTCGCTTCTGGATCGATCCGACCGAGAGCACCAGTTTCTCCCGCTCTCGATGCACCACATGCGGAAGGTGAACCCCGTGCGGCACTATGCGAATCTTGCGCGAATCGACGCCCAGAAGCCTCTCGATCTCGTTCGCGGTAAACTGCGACACCGCGATGATTCGGTCGGCGTGCGTGGCCGCATGGCGCGCCTGGGTCGTGAATCGCGCGCGGAATTCCGGCGTGCTGAATTCCCGATCCATCACGAACAGATCGTGGAAGGTGGCAATCTGAAGCGGCCAGGGTTTAGCGGGTAGCCGCTGATTCAGTCCATGGAACAATTCCCCCGGCCGCAGTCCCCAATCGAGCAACGGCCAGCACCAGACATTGCTCCTCCGCGGTTTCGAAAGCGCGCGGAGAAAACGATGCGGTCGGTAACAGAACAAGAAGCCGGCGCCGGGATGTGCGCGCGCCATGCCGTTCAGGACTTCTTTCGAATAGACGCCGACTCCTGTAGGACCGGAATCGATGCTGTACGTTGCGTCCGCGGCGATCAGCACTTTTAGTTCGGCTGCAAAACCGGCTTTATCTTTTCCGCCAGTTGGGAGGCGGTGTAGGGCTTCTGGAGAAAACCCGCGAGTCCTTCGAAAGAGAAGCGTCCGGCGGCTTCCTCTTCACTATGACCGCTGCACAATATGACGGGGAGATTGGGCCGCACCGATCGTATACGCTTGAAAGTCTCCTGGCCGCTCATCTCCGGCATGGTCACGTCAAGGAGCACAAGTTCAACCGACGTCCTGCTTTGTAAAATTTCCAGAGCTTCCGTTCCGCTCGCGGCCGCCAATACTTGATAACCGAATAGTTCCAGAGCGCCCCGCGCTACCGCCAAAATCATCGGCTCATCGTCCACTACCAGAATAGTTCCGGCGCCTCGTAGTTGTTCGTGTGAAACTATGACGCTCCGATCGGCCGGCTTGGCGCACGCGGGCAGAAGTATCCGGAAGACAGTACCGGTCCCGACTTGGCTGTCGACGTACACCGCGCCCTTGCAGGCGCTGACAATACCGAGCACTGCCGAAAGACCTAATCCGCGCCCCGTAAATTTTGTGGTAAAGAACGGCTCGAAAATTCTTACCCGGGTCGTGGCATCCATACCCGATCCATTATCACGGACCTCCAAACCGACATATCTGCCAGGTTCGGGCCGCACGCTAGCGAGTGCGCCGCGCAGATCCTCTTCAGTCGCCACCAGTTCGAACGTTCTGACAGTAACCACACCTTCACGATCCGCGGGTACCGATTCGGCGGCATTCAGAAGCAGATTCATTACGATCTGCTGGATCTGCGCCGGGTCGGCTTCAATAGCCGACAATTGCGGCGGAAGATCCAGTTCCAGCCGGACGTTTTCCGGGAAATTCGCGCGCACCAGGCCGCTGATCTCCTTCACGACGGAGGAGAGGCTGATCGCGGAGACAATGAAACGTCCTTTGCCTGCATAAGCCAGGAGTTGCCGCGTCAGATCGGCCGCCCGCTCGCTTGCTTGCATCAGCCGATGCAACAGCGGCCGCACCGGGCCGTTTGCGGGCGCAAGGTCCAGGCAAAGGCTCGCATTTCCCAAGATCCCGGTCAACAGGTTATTGAAATCGTGGGCGATGCCACCGGCCAGCACTCCGAGGCTCTCCAGTTTTTGGGATTCGCGCAACTGTTCCGCGACCTTCTTGCGCTCGGTAATATCCTCGACAACTCCGAGAAAATAACGGCGATCTTCCCCTTCCGGGAGCATCGATGCATTCAGATTCGTCCAGAGGATCTTGCCGGATTTGGTAACATACCGCTTCTCCATTTGCAGATGATCGATCTGTCCGGTTATGAGTTCCTGCTGCTTTTGAGAATAAAATCCGGATGTATCCCAATCCTCAATAGGGGTGACGTCAACGGTTTGCATCCGCACTAATTCCTCTTCCGAGTACTCAATCATGCGGCACATAGAGTTGTTTACACGGACAAACTTCCCGTCCATCCCGATGATCAGCATGCCGACTGGGCTCTGGTCGAAAATCCTCCGGAAATATTCCTCGCTTTTTGCAATGGCTATCTCGCCGCGTTTTCGGGCGGTCACATCGCGGATGAACACCGACGGACCTTCGGTGCCCGGATAAACGCTCAATTCGAACCAGATCCCAGATTCTGCAAGTCCATCGAGCGCCACGAAATCACGCTGTTCCATTGCGCGCTGCAACAGTTCGGCGCGTTGAGCGGTGAAGATGCCCGGCAACAGATCGCGAAACGTCTTGCCAGTCATTTCCGAAGTTTGAAGGCCACTCATGGCTGCCGCCCGTTCATTGGCATAACGACACCGCCACTCGTTATCGAAAGAAAAGAACGCATCGCCGATACGATCCAGCAGATCGGCCAAACGCTGATGCGCCAACCGGCCCTCGGCCTCGCTACGGCGCGTTTTTCTCCACGCCTGGCGCATAGCGTCAGCCATCCAGACCAATGCAATACTAACAAGGGAATTGATGATGAGGTAAGAGACCAGTTCGGAACCATGGAGCCGGCCCCCAGGCTTCATGAATAAGATGTACCCAAACACGGTGCCCAGCAAAACACTGAGAAGCCCGGGGCCTCTTCCCCCGAGAAACGCCGCAGCCACCTGAGCCACCGTGAAAAACTGAAGGGGTGCGATGGTCCCAATCATCGGTTCGAGTACGAAGCGAAGACTCGCAGCCGCGATAACCAGCAGAAACGCGAAGCTATATCCTTGCGCCTTCGATCGCAACTCGCTGAATTTCACCAATACGTCATTCTATCCGACTCTTGTCCTAGTCGCCGAGGTGTATTTACTTTCACAAATGTCGCGGCTACATATCAGAAAGACAAGGTTCAGAAAATCAGTAGTTACCCATAATAATCAGGAGATAAGCACGTTCCGAATCTGCGGATTAGTGGTTATTCCAGCTATCTTCACAGCGTATCGCCGGCACACGAGGAGACTTACGTTAAGTTTCAACTAGCTTTTTTCTCCTGGTTTTATTTAGCTTCAGTTAGTGGCCCCATAAGTGCCGAGCTAGCCTTCGGACGCGCTTGCGTCCGCTCCGGATCGGGTAAACTAGGTCTCGTGGCACGCATTACTTCGACTCGGGTCCCGACCTCGACCCTAAATATACTTATCGGCCTTATTCTCTTCTGTATCTCCCTCGCCGCTCAGCAACTTCCCGTGTGTGTGCCGAACGCCGGCAACACGAATTTGCGGAGCGAGGGGCTGGCGGAGAGCGCTACCGATCTCACATTATCCTGTTCCGGAGCCAAGCCCGGTGTTCCGGCAACCGCAATTCTGAGCATCTTCACCCCTGTCAACATTACCAATCATCTTTCGACGGGCAATGTGCCGGATATCGTTGTCTCAGTTACGGCTGGCGGTTTCCAGCAGCCGGTTCCCGCAAACATCCAGTTAGTCGGAAACAGTCAGCTCAACATCTCCGGCATTCAATATACGCCCGGTACCGATACCGGTCTAACTATCCATATCAGCAATCTCCGGCTGAACGTGAATTCGGCGGCGGGCGGCCAGCAGCCGTTGCTCACTGCGAATCTGGTTGCTACCGGATTAGTGTTGGCCAACACTCAGGTACAACTTGGAGCACCTGCTCCCGGTTTGCTCTCGTCGGATAACTCCGCCGGAATCTACTGTAGCGGTTCGCCTCTGCCGTCTATCGTCAATATGGCGAACCTTGCAGCCGCAGGAACGCGCTTCGATACCATTCGCGTATCCGAAGGCTTCAACAACGCATTCATCCCGAAGGACAGTACGTCGGACGCGGGCACCCGCATCATGATTAAGTACTCGAACCTGCCGGCATCTACGCGGCTCTTTGTCCCAGACATGATCGCCGGTTCGAGCGCCCTGCAGCAGACCTCCGCCGGCGATTTAGGTGTACCGCAGCAGACCGGGATGTATGCCTCGTCAGCGAACGGCTCGCTGCTGCTGGCGCGTATCAACAGCCCGCTTCCGGATGGGTCCGGAGGCTCGCCGTTCTATACACCACCCTCAGGAGGCACTCCGGCGATCACCCTCTCTTCGACTACCGAACTTAGTATTTCCAATGGCGCCGCCATGGTCGTTTATGAGGTCGTTGACTCCAATCCGGCGGTACAGGAGAGCGCGCAGATTCCTACGTTCGTAACGCTCACTTCCTCCACCGCGCCAGGCACCTACGGTCAGGTGTCCGTGTCATTCGCACCGCTGTCGACGGTAGGAATCGCAACCATGACCGACCCGGTCCCGCGCTTCGCCGCAGGCACGCCGCCAGCCGATTGCAACGTGCGCGGCGATTGCTCCGCATCTTATTTCCCGCACCTGAAGATGAATACCTCCTCAGTGCCCTTATCCGCGCCGTCGAACGGGTCGCCCGCGGTAGGCTTTGTACCCTTTCAGAACGGCGGCTCGGGCACGATGGATTGGACAGCATCCGTCACATATCAGACCGGATCTGGCTGGATCTCGATTAATCCGACTTCGGGAACCGGTAGCGCTACGGTCAACGTTCACGCGAACCCGGCGAATCTTGCGCCTGGGACGTACAACGCAACCGTCACGATCGACGCCGGTCTGGCGGCCGGCACCCAATCGGTGCCGGTAACGTTCACCGTTGGGCAGTCCACGCCGCTCGTGACATCGGTGGGCAATTCGGCGGATGGCCACGTAACTTCGTTAGTCCCGGGTTCCTTTGGATCTGTCTATGGGACCGCGCTCGCGGGTAGTAGTGTCTCGGTTTCGTTTGATGGTATTCCCGCGGTTATGTCCTATACCAGCGCCACGCAGATCAACCTGCTGGTGCCAGCGGCGCTCTCCGGGAAGAGTTCGACGCAGATGCAGGTCTCGGTGGATGGCCGCCAGTCGTCACCGTTCAATGTCTCCCTGGTAACCGCCGCGCCGGCTGTGTTCCCGAACGGAGTTCTGAACCAGGATAGTTCGGTAAACGGGACAAGCAAGCCCGCGGTCAGGGGCAGCATCCTGCAGATCTTCCTCACCGGACTTCCGGCGGTGTCGGGGGCTGCTGTGAACATCGGGAACCGCACGTTGCAGTCGGTGTACTCGGGTCCGCGCCTGGAGTTCCCGGCTTGCAGCAGGTCAATGTGATGTTGCCCGCGGACCTTGCTGGGACCGCCCAGCTTTCGGTCTGTTCAACGGGACAGGTGTGCAGTCCGGCATACAGCGTGACGATTCAGTAGAGGGTCACTCCTCCATTGGTCAAATATTGCACGCTAAGGGCTAATGAGGGGGCCTCAAAGTGCCCGCAGCGGAAAGCTCTACGCTGTGCCGTTTTGCGGGTTCTATCCTGAATACGTCCGTTAAATTCGCGCGCGGCCCGGCGGGCCTCGAATGCTCAAAAGAACCGGCACGCGACCGCGATCCTGGTTTTATAATCGGGGGGAATGCCCATCTCCGTGAACTTACTGACTGTCCATCCCCGGAAGTTGGCCGCAGTCCGGCGCGAGGTCGCGCCGGGCGATGTTAGTTCAGCGTGGGGACCGGCCGTGGGCAAGGTCTGGAACTTCATTCGCACCCAACCCGGCCTGTGGACTGTTGGCCACAACATCTTTCTCTACCACCACCCGACCGAGCCGGGCGCGCCGATACTGTGCGACTTCGGCGTCGAGGTCACGCGTGCATTTGAAACTGCGGGCGAGGTGTACGCGACCGAAACGCCAAGCGGCGAGGCTGCCGTCGCGGTCCACCGAGGCCCGTACAATCGCATGAACGAGGCACACGAGGCGATCAGAAAATGGACGGCGGCGAATCGGAGAGAGTCTGCCGGTCATTCGTGGGAGATATACGGAGATCCGACGCCGAACCCAGCCGACACTGAGACGACCGTCGTGTACCTTTTAAAGCCTTGAATAGTGACATCGCATTGGCAGTCGTCTAGAGAAGCATTCCATAGGGAGACTATCTTATGGTAGCCCTGCTGTTACGACGGACGTGGACAAGCACGGGTACCCTCGATTACCGACAGCTGCCGGATCAGCATCAGTAATGCGATAGTGTGGTGCCGTTAAGGGCCGCGGCGATAAGCATATGTGCGTATGCGGTATCGTCAGCCACAGGTGTGTTGAAGGCGATTCCCCGCCGCCAATTTGCTGGGGCCTCAGGATGAACACCGCTCAGGATTACCCAACCTTGTCCGACGGACCCTTCGACGATTGCAGGGGTTCCGTCCGGATACTTACCGACAATTTTGCCCCACCCGGTAAATTGAGGGCCGCTCTCCCAATACTGATCGAGTGCTGGCCCTGCAGCCGTAGTAATCCTCACTGCTGCTTTGCGGGTTTCTTGCTGCGGACCCACTTTCGGATCGAGGCCGTATAAAGCGCTCCCATTGCCCGGAAGAATCCCGTGCTTATCGGGAAAGAAGAAGCCAAATTGCACACCCGAGCTCAGATTAAAGCTATTGTAGGGGGCGGGGAAACTACCGGCCAGAAAACCGCCCGCACAGATTCCAAGATAATTCGTACCACGCTTCACAGCGTTGCGAACGCTCGCGGTCGTGCCAACCGTCAGACTCTTGCCCATCTGAACGAAATTGCCGCCAGGCACAATGAGCAATTGGTACCCGGCAATCTGCGATTCTGTCATCCAATTCAACTGAAAAGAGTTTACGGTCGAGTAGTTGAGGTGTCTGCTTTCAAGAATTGCTTCGATTGCCGCGACGTCATCACTGGACGTTCCAGCGCCAGTGAACAAAAGGATAGGTGCAAGTCCGTGTGTGCTTGCGGACCCCGGACCGCAGGCCGTCAGAGTGCTCGAAATCAGGAGGAGAGACGCAGCAATGAGGCCCCGACCCAGTGCAGAGGGCGCGGCGAGACCATGCGGGAGCCTCCTGTATTGATGAGAATCTGATTCAATCATCTCAGTCCTAAATTGGGCCTTACGTAGATGGTAACTGGCTTTCCTTACGGTTGCTACTGTTGCCTGGAAGATGCTGGTTGCGAGCTGGTTACTCCCGATCAGTTGCGCAGTGTAGAGGAAACCGGTACGCTCTAAGCGCGCTTCCTGGAACGCAGCAGCCGGATAACCGAGGTGCGGCTAATTCCGAGTTGCTTGGCGATGGCTCGCTTACTGATCCCGTCCTTGCGAAGCTGATTCATTTCTGGCACGAGTTTACCTGCGGTCTTTGGCCGCCCATGCGGTTTCCCATCCTTTCTGGTTTGATCGATGCCCGCCTTCACCCGGTCCCGCAAAATCTCCCGTTCGAATTCCGCAAACCCAGCCAGCATGCCTGCGAGAGCACGGCCGCTCGGCGTGGTGAGATCGAGCGCTTCGCTCAGCGAAACGAAACCCACGTCGAGAGCCGTCAATTCCTGGAGCGTGTTGAAAAGGGTCTACCAGCGACCGTCCCCAGCGATCCAGCCGCCAGACGATGACTCAATCGATCTCTCGCCGCCGAGCTCCGTGACCAAGGGGGTGTTGAAGATTACACCTCTCGACAACCAGGAGTCGGAAGAAGCCGAGTTGCTAACTCGCCAAGCATATGGGCTTCTGCCCCGCATCAAGATCACCGACCTGCTCACCGATGTGGATAGTTGGTGCGACTTTGGGCGGCACTTCACAAACGTGCGTTCCGGCGAGGCGGTGTCTGATCGCGCGTTGCTGCTCACCGTCATCCTCGCCGATGGCATCAATCTTGGACTGACGCGAATGGCAGATGCGTGTCCTGGAGTTTCGCTTTCGACGTTGTCGCGCATTGCTACCTGGCACATCCGGGATGAGACGTACGCCAAGGCTCTTGCCGAGATCGTCATCATCAACATCAGCTTGAGTTTGCCGCCCACTGGGGCGACGGCACGACGAGTTCCCCCGACGGACAGCGATTCAAAGCCGGAGGCGGAGGCGCGGCCATTGGGTCCGTCAATGCCCGCTACGGCAATGAGCCGGGCTCGACGTTTTACACGCACATATCGGACCAGTACTCCCCCTTTCACAGCAAACTCATCAGCGCCACCGTGCGGGATGCGACCCACATCCTTGATGGGCTGCTCTATCATGAAACCGATCTCCGCATTGAAGAGCATTACACCGACACCGGCGGATTCACCGATCACGTCTTCGCCTTGTGCCATTTGCTTAGGTTCCGGTTTGCCCCGCGCATTCGCAACCTTGGCGATACGCGTCTCTATTCCATGGAGAAACCATCCAGCTATGCGACGCTCGCTCCGCTCATTGGTGGCGTCGTGAACAGGAAACAGATCATCGGCCAGTGGGACGAAATCCTCCGCCTCGCCACGTCGATCAAGCACGGCTCCGTTACCGCATCCCTGATGCTTCTCAAGCTTGGCGCATACCCACGGCAGAACGGCCTGGCCGTGGGCGCTGAGAGAATTCGGCAAGATTGAACGGACGATGTTCCTTCTCCAATTCATCAGCAGCGTCGAACTGCGACGACGCATCCATATCGGGCTTACTAAAGGAGGAGCAAAAAACGCGTTGGCCGGGCGGTATTCTTCAACCGCCTAGGCGAACTGCGGGATCGCACGCATGAGGAGCAGCGTCATTGCGCCAGTGGGTTGAATCTTGTAGTCGCGGCCATCGTGTTCTGGAACACGGTTATCTGGAGCGCGCAGTTGCTGCAATCCGCCAAACCGGCCAGACCGTGACCGACGAGTCGCTCGCCCCTCTCTCACCGCTCAAGTGGGAGCACATCAACTTGACCGGCGATTACCACTGGGCGCAAGGACGCCGGGCTCCGAAACCGCGCGTTGCGGCCTCTCCGGGCCAGCAAACCCGACCTCAACCATTAGCGTGCAAGTTTTGACCAATGGAGGAGTGACCCCCAATAGCAGGCGTGGTGCATGACGCAGGTTTTCAAGCTTGCGCCATGCAACTTTAAACTTTACCAATAAGCTTATCGATATGCGCCCGCCATCGAGTTGCTTTGGCCTTACTGGAGGCTGCCACGGATCGTGCGGCGCGGTCGGCGTCCGGATACTCCAGCCTCCTCGCCGCTCCAGACGTATTTCTGCGATGCTGGCTGGTCAAACGGTCGATGGTGGGCCGCATCCCGCACGTTGTCTTTTGCAGCGCGCCAAGATTTCGTATGGTTGGCTGATCTCCGGAAAACCAGGACTGCTGCCACCACTCGCCTTGCACTGGTTCAAACCACGTAAGATATCCGCCGAACACGATCTGCCGCGGTGAAGTGATGCTACCCATAAAACTGTATTGCACTCCATCTGCCTTGAGCGGATCGAAGAAGCGGGGTGTATAGAAGTCGGACACCTTGACTCCATCGATCTGATACCATTTCCCGGACACCGGATCACCTACCTCGACCAGATATTCCACGCGGCCCTGATCGGGACTGACCGACTGGCCAGCCACCATTCTGTTGCCGAATGGATCGACTAATATTTCGAGAACTTCGTGACTGGCGGTCACAGACCAATCGAGATCCGATGTTACGAGCGCCATCGGCTGCCCAGTGTCATCGCAGTGAATACCAGATGCGTCCTGTCCTATATCATCCTTTATGATGATTGGCCAGTAGCCCGGAGGGACGTCTTCGAGAGAGGCAAACGCATTGACTGTCGCCTGCAAATCCCAATACCGGCTGGCGTCGCGCGTTACCTGTTTCTGCAAGGCCGCTCCGACGCGGGTCACGTCGGGAAGACTGACACTGGCGGTTTCCGAGACAAGCGCAAGCTGCGCGGTGACCTGCATTGTGAATCTCCGGACGATCCTACGGTTCGAACTGAATGTCGCTCACCGGATGGATTTCCCATGCGGACAGCGGCTTCATCCCGGTCGGTCCCACCGCGGGCGGGACGTGGTCAACATCGAAGAACAGCGAGCCGGTTACTTTGATGGGAATCGGAGGGTCGAATTTATCGTAGCCACCCGACGGAAGCGCGTCGCTGTTGGCCGTGAAGAACGCCTTGAATTCATCGCGAGCCGCTTTGAGCGGGGCAAAGAAATGGGAACTGGACGGAGGCAGCGCGGACACCTCGACATTCATGAAGCGCGCGGTTTGATTTGGATTGCGCCCC
The DNA here is from genome assembly GCA_963767545.1 of Terriglobia bacterium. Lineage (GTDB taxonomy): Bacteria > Acidobacteriota > Terriglobia > Bryobacterales > Bryobacteraceae > CAVVFX01. Next base: position 93,171 of record CAVYEV010000045.1, on the reverse strand, counting down.
ACGATGCAGTGAAAATCGTTATCGCTCTCGCGGCTTGCGGCATACAGGAATGCCGTCACCGTGACCAGCGTTTGCTCTTGAGGAAGCCGCCCTGAATCGGCTCCCTTGCTGATATTCATGGCCCTCATCTTCGCGTCGGGGATCAATGAATCGAGAACCTGTCCCAGATCGCTGAACGATTGCGTGCTTCCCGTGGCGATCGACAGCTTCGCAGCCATCCGCGCCGTCCCGTGGAAAGTATCCAGGTTGGGCGCGGCACCAGGCGGCACCGGTGGGATATTGACGGGTTCGTCATTATCGGCCGGACCAACTCTGGTTCGGTTGTATGTCTTTCCCGACGGCGATGTTAAAGGCGGTAGCGGAGTTACCGGCGCCGGAGCAGTCGCAACGACGGGCGCCCTCGCGGCATGATTGCAGCCGGCGCCCAGGAACAGCACGGCCGCGAGAAGTGGCATAACCACCGGAGCACGTTTAATTGGCACATCTACCTCCGATAAACAAGAATCTCTACAGATTACACGATACGGAGTTGTTGGGGTCACGAAATATTCAAGAAAGATGGCGAGGCGTGCGGCAATGCTGTTCACTAGCGAATAGGAGTGTAAGCAATCCCGATTGTTGAGCCACAGCCCGCAATTCACACTTTCGCAAAATCAAAGAGTCCTGGCCAGCGGTCGCGAGTGCTCTGGGCTGAGCGGGGCGAGTTTCAAGTTGCCGACCGACAATTCTTCTACCGCGCTAACCGCCGATCTGGGTAGTCTTGCCAGCTCCGTCAAATCTGAGAGGAGATGTTCAAACGGCGCTTCTCCCTTAGCCTTCGCACAACATTCGAATGGAAGCCGAAATCGTTGGCGCGACACGGTCTTCCGGAGCGAATCTGAGCGAGTACAAGAATTGACTCGCGTTATATCCGCACATCATTCGAAAGAGTGAATGTGAGCCGCGATTCCGAGGGAATCTTCACTCGCTGACCTTTTGTCATCACCTCGCCACCGGTGCCGACCGCGGCTCCCGAAGCTGCGCCGATGGCCGCGCCTTTCCCCCCTCCGGCAACTGCGCCGATGATTGCGCCGAGAGCCGTGGTTCCGCCGATCACCTTGCCGCTACGCGAGCCCCGAGACGAACTGGCCTCCTGTACATCGCCGGTTGTCACATCGACCTCGCGTCCATTGATAGTGAGGGTGCTGATGGTCAATGTCAGCACGGTTTTGCCGGAAATCTTGCCCGACTTCTGATCGTCGGATAACCGGACGCTGACATCCGCGCCACGCGGAATGACTGTCTGGCCGTTGACGATAACCGGGTCCTCAATACTCGCACGGAAATGGTCGCCAAGACGGGCGGTTTCGGAATCGACGCTATCGATCATCCTCACCGTAATAGGAGTTCCCTGAGGGATTACCATGGCTGCAACGTCATTGCGTGGCGGCGCATCGCTGCGTGGCGGGGGCGCGTCGCCGTTTGAAGCGGTAGGCGGCCCGTTAAAGCGATCGAAGTTCGAAGGTTGGCGGTCACGCTGGTCGCGTTGATCCCGGGGCGGCTCGGTTTGCGCTACCGGAGCCGCGCTGTCAAACTGCACTGTCGAGACCCGCTCTACGGGAATGGTTTCCACATGGTCGCCCATATCCAATCGGATTTCCCGCGCGGTACCGCCAAGATACGTTCCGTTCATGACCCGGCCATTTTTCAAAGTTACGGTGTCGGCGCTCGCGAGCGCAAAAGCTGTAAGAGACAACAGAGCTAGTTTTCGCATATCGTTCATTCTGCCTTTCTGACGGGTTAAGTCAATAGAAAGTTGCGTTAAGAGGAGTTAACTTAGGCCGCGAAGCAGTTAAATGAATCCCTCGGCCTTTTGACGATTGGCTCGCTCCGCGGCTTCGAAAATCTATCAGTCCTTCCAATTCATGGCAAGGTGCACAAAACTTCGCAGCGGTATTCCAGTAGGTCCTTTGGCCATCCACGGCTTGGCGTCATCGAGCCACGCAGTGCCCGCAATATCCAGATGCACCCAGGGAGTTCCGTCGGCAAATTCTCTCAGAAACCATGCGGCGGTAATCGATCCCGCGGGCCGTCCGCCGATGTTCTGCAGATCGGCATTCACGCTCTTAAGCTGCTCCTTATATTCTTCGTCCATCGGCAACTGCCACATGCGGTCGCCTTGCGCTTGCGAAGCGTGTATCCACCGGTCGTAGAGAGCCGCATCGTTGGTGAACACGCCGGTGTTCAGGTGACCGAGGGCGATAACGACGGCTCCAGTCAGCGTCGCGGCGTCGACCAGGTGGGTGCAGCCGATCTTCTTTGCATACGTAATGGCGTCGGCCAGAATCAATCGGCCTTCGGCGTCGGTATTCAGAACCTCGATGGTTTTGCCGGAGAGCGACTTCACAATGTCGCCCGGACGTTGGGCGCGGCTGCCCGGCATGTTTTCCACAGCGGGAATGAGCCCGGTCACTGGGATGGGCGGTTTCAGTTGAGCGATGGCGCGCATGGCACCGAGGACTGCCGCGCCCCCTGCCATATCGAACTTCATCTTATCCATGTGCTCGGCCGGCTTGATGGATATGCCGCCCGTATCGAAGGTCACACCCTTCCCTACCAAACCCAGATGCGGACTCTTCTTCCCATTCGCCGGGGTGTATCGCAAGAGAATCAACGCCGGCGGCTCCGCGCTTCCCTGTGCCACTCCGAGCAGCGAGCCCATGCCAAGCTGCTTCATACGGTCCTGATCGAGTATTTCGCACTCCAGACCGAACTGTTCGGACATCTGCCGGGCGCGCGCGGCCATGGCCATCGGGGTGAGCAGGTTGGGTGGTTCGTTGGCCACTTCACGCGAAAAATTCTGGGCTTCGGCTACAATGCGGCTGTGTTCCAGGGCTTCTTCGAGGCCGGGATTTTCGCCGGTTACGTTGACCGTAAAGCTGTCGAGCATGGAACCTTTTTCGGTTTTGAGCGCCTCGGGCTCGAAGTCGGCCAGGATGGCGCCTCCTACGGCCGCCGTCACGTGTTCCGGAGTGGAGTATGCGGAATCGAGAAAGAGCGTTGCGTCCTTGATTTTGCGGCTCTTCAGGTGGCGAATCGCGGCTCCGGCAACGTTGCGGAGTTCGGATACGCCGAAACGTTCGCGCTTTCCAACCCCGGCAAGAAGGACGCGCACCGAGCGAAACCCGGGGACGTTGTGTAACAGTGTCATCTCCATTGCTTTTCCGGAGATCTCGCCTGAATCATACGCGGCCTGCAGATGAGGCTTCAGCGGCTCTGTAGGGGAGCCCTCGGTCTCGAGAAGAATGAGCGCAGCGGTTTCGATCTCCGCTGCCGGCTTGCGGCTAAGTGCAATTTGCATGTGCACTTGTATTGTAACTTTGGTTAGTATTACGGGGCGGGAGTCGCTAAGGGTTTGCCTTTCTCAACCACGTACACGCCGACCAGTCTCAGGGGCTGCGTTCCCGTGTTATGTGCATCGTGTTTCGCGCCCGCCGGAATGATGAACGAGTCGCCCGGCTTAACTTTCAACGGGGGCTTGCCTTCGACCAGTATTTCGCCCTCGCCTTCGAGGATGTAGCTGATTTCTTCTCCCGGATGCGTGTGGCGGCCGGCAAAGCTGTTGGGTGCAAGCTCAACTCGCGCCACCACCACCTCGTGGCCCGGGATCGACATGTCCTGCTTCTGCAGAATCGTTCGTTTAATCGCGGGATTCTGCGCTAATCCTACGAGCGCGATTCCGACTACCGCAATGCCGGCAATGCCCAACCTTTGAATCGATTTCATTTCTGTCTCCTTAGCCGTTGCCCAATGTCACGCCATCGCGCCGCGACTGTGTAACGAGTCCGCGCGACCGGACGATGGCACAATCCCGCGTTCAGGCGCTGTCAAGCCCTTAGCTGCAGCACTTCATTAAGCGACCCTTGCCGATACCCCTGCAGGTCCAGCGTCACGTACTTGAATCCCAACTGCCGGAACACCTCGGTGAGCTTGCCAGCCATCTCCAGATTCAACGCCCGAGGCAACTCTTCGCGCGCGACTTCGATCCGCACCAGCTCGTTATGAAACCGCACCCGGAACTGACGGAAGCCGAGCGCTTTCATCTCCTCCTCGCCCGTCTCCACAGTCTTGATGGTCTGAATCGTCACCGGCGTCCCGTACGGTACACGCGAACTCAAACAAGCCGCCGCCGGACGATCCCACGTCGGAAGACCTACGCGCCGCGACAGTTCTCGAATCTCGGCCTTGGTCAGTTCGGCTTCTACCAGCGGAGCCTTCACCCGATGATTCGCGGCCGCATTCTGACCCGGACGATAATCGCCCAAATCGTCCTTGTTGACGCCGTAAATTATGGCCGGTGACCCGCGCTCCCGCCCGAACTCCTCTAATCGCGTGAACAACTCGTCCTTGCAATGGAAGCAGCGATTGGCATCGTTGCGGACGTAATCCGGATTCTCGAACTCATGCGTCTCAATGTACCGGTGTCGAATTCCGAACTGCCGGACGAACGCCTCGGCGTCGCGTTTGTGCGATTCCGGAATGGACGCAGAATCGGCGGTGATGGCAAGGGCATCCTCGCCTAATGCCTGCGTGGCGGCCCAGGCCAGATATGCGGAATCCGTTCCGCCGGAAAAGGCAACGATCACGCTACCCAGACGCCGCAAGGAATCGAACAGCGCCTCTTGCTTCACTTCGAGCGAAGAGAAGGACGGAATTTTTGCAACAGGCATCATGCCTCCATTGTAAACGCGCCAGCCCGTTTACTGAGCCGCGGCTCTCCAGCCACTTCGACGATGCAGGGTTACACAGCCATGGCGCGTTGCAGGTGAAGAAACATGACATACTTAGCGGGAGTCCAAACGGCCACATATGAACACTTCTCTAAAAGCACTCTTGGGCATACTGCTGTTGGTCGGCACGCTGTCGGCGCAGGACGCAGCCAGAGGCCACTGGAAAGGCGCGATTTCGATTCCCGACCGGGAGTTGGAGGTCCAAATCGATCTGGATAAAACCGCGCAAGGATGGATCGGTTCCATCTCGGTGCCTGCGCAGAATTCGAGCGGCATGCAGCTCGAGAGTATTACATTCAGCAATGGCAAACTGTCATTCCGGATCAAGGGCATCCCCGGTGAGCCAAGGTTCAGCAGCACGATGTCCGCGGATGGAACGACGATGACGGGCGAGTTCACACACGGACCCACCTCGGCTCCTTTCAAAGCCACGCGCACGGGCGACCCCAATGTGGAATTACCGAAGAGCAGTCCCGCGGTTGCCAAGGGGTTCCTCGGCAAATGGGAGGGTACGTTGGAAGCAGGCCAACCCTTGCGGCTAATTCTGACGATCTCAAATGGCGATAGCGGAGCGGCTGCCACGTTGGTTAGTGTGGATCAGGGCGGCAATGAGATTCCGGTTCAATCCATCGAGCAGAAGGATTTGAAAATCACGCTCAAAGTGGCGGCGATTGGCGGAGAGTTTCAGGCGGACATCAACAAAGAGGCGACCGAGCTTACTGGTACCTGGACACAGGGAGGCAATAGCTTGCCGCTAACTATGAAGAAGGCGCCCAAGCCATAGTCTTTCTACAAGGCCTGAACGGCCGTCTGCGGCAGTAACTCACCCTTTTCCAGGTGATATACATGCGACGCGAATCTGGCGGCATGGGGATCGTGCGTTACCATCACGATCGTTTTGCCGAACTCCTTGTTCAGCCGCGATAACATGTTCAGCACCTCGTCGGCCGAAGCCGCATCGAGATTGCCGGTGGTTCGTCCGCCAGGATCAGGGCGGGATCGGTGACAATCGCACGGGCGATCGCGACGCGCTGCTCCTGGCCTCCTGAAAGCTGCCGCGGATAGTGGGATCATCCGGTCGCCCAAGCCGACCAGTTTGAGCGCTGTACTAGCGTGCTCCAGACGCTCTTTCTTGTTGAGGTTCGTGAGCTTCAGCGGTAGTTCCACATTCTCGAGTGCCGTCAGCACCGGAATCAGATTGAACGACTGGAAGATGAATCCAACGTGTTCGTTGCGCCAACGCGCAATCTGCCTTGTCGCTCGAGTTGCCGCAGATTCTCGCCCGAGTACAGTGATCTCGCCACCCGTCGGCAAATCCATCGCGGCGATCAGATGCAGCAGCGTGGATTTACCCGATCCCGAAGGCCCCATCAAAGCGGCAAATTCGCCCTTCTGGATTTCGATGTCCACGTCTTTAAGCGCGATGACGTGGAATTCGTCGCGAATAAACTCTTTGCGCAGCTTGCGCGTCTGTATTACCCAATCGCCCGCCATATTCAGCCTTTCAGTTTTACGCTGGGCGCCATCCGCCAATCCGGCGGGAGGGCTCACAATCAACGTCCTCGCCGCCGATCAGACCCTGCGTCTACTCGCACGCCATTCGCCATCGTCATGCCCGTTTTCACCGGGCGCTCGACCGCCCTCCCGTTCAGTACCACGAACACCGCACCCTCCTTCACCGCCGACGCCGGCACCACAATCACCGGCACCGCGGAGCTTGCGGACTTGGGCTGATCGTCAGCCAGGAAGGCAACGCTCGCATTCATCTCCGGCCGCAGATATTGGTCCGGATTCACCACCTTCACCTTCACCTGCACTGTCGCTTTTTGGCGATTCGCTTCCGGCGCAACTTCATAGATGTAGCCGTTGTACTTGCGGTCCGGGAAACGCGTCAACCGAGACTACGCCTTTCTGCTTCGCGTGCAGCTTGGCGAAATCGTTCTGCGCGATGTCGAGTTCCACCTGCAAATCGTTAAGATCGGCCAGCGATACAACGTAGCCCTTGGCGCCCTTGTCGCCAACGAAGCTGGTGGTGACAAACTCGCCCTTTTCCACTGCACGCTCCAGAATCGTACCGGTGACCGGCGCCTTGATGATTGTGTTGGCAAGCTGTGTTTCGGCGTAGTCCACCGCTCCGCGAGCCTGCTCCACCTGGCCGCGCAGTGCATCGATCTCCTCCTGCCGGGGACCGAGTTTCGCGAGATCCAGCGTCTTCTTGAGCGAGTTCACGCGCGAAACCGCGCCATCATATTTGGCCTGCGCATCGTCCAGTACCTGCCGCGAAACCACCTTCGCATCGGACAGCTTTTTGGTGCGGTCGAGAGTAGCGCGCGCATCTTCCAGGTCCGCCTGCGCGTTCTCCATATTGGCTTCCGCGACGGCAATCTCTTCGGGACGGGAACCGTGCATGCGCTTCCGCAAGCTTCGCCTCGAGATTCGCCAGATTCCCCTTGGCCTGCTGGACCTGCGCGCGATACTCATCATCTTCCAGGCGAACTATTACCTGGCCCTCATGAACCAGATCGCCTTGCTCCACGCCGATCCAGGCAACTCTCCCGACTACCTTGGCGGCCACTTCGATCTTGTGATGCGCGATGATGTAGCCGGTCGCGTTCAGGACGACGCCCTGCGCTGCCGCCGCACCGCCGGTGGCCTGAACACGCACCACGCTGACCTCGATCGGCGCGTTCACTTTGCGTGTAAGCGAAACGCGCGATCGCCCAAGACCACGAGCAGACGCGATGCCGCCCACGATCCATCGCGTGGCCCATTTGCGACGGCCCGCCCGACCGCTTTCTTGGATCGATCGATTTGCAGGCTTTTCAGATCAGCTTCCATGATTTACTTTTTACTGCTCGCTTCTAAATTTCCCGCAACGCGGTGAGGATTTCTTTCTTCGATGCCGAGCGCGCCGGAAAAAATCCACCGATTGCGCCAAGCACGACAGCGAATCCCACTCCGGCGAGCATGATCTGCGGAGTCACTCTCAAATTGAAGGAGGTTTCGGCGAAAGTGGAGAAATTTCCCACGCCGGTGGTCACCCCGTTCAGCGGCAATACCAGAAGGCAGCCGATCAATCCTCCGAGCGCCGAGAGCAGCACCGATTCCGCGAAGAAGCTTAGCAGGATACTTCCTCGAGAGAACCCCAATACGCGCAGCGTGCCGATTTCCCGGGCCCGCCGCGCCACTGCCGCGAACATGGTATTCATCGCCGCGAAGCTGCTTCCAACCGCCATGATCACCGACGACGAAAATCCCGAGAATGGCAATTGGCAAGCCGGCGGATGTCTGCGCGTCATAATAGCTCTTCTCCGACTGGGCGGCGACGTTCAGCCGCTGGTCTCTCGAGATTCTCTTGATAAGCGCGTCCGCTGCGACCTCATCCTGGGCGCGCACCAGAACCGAACTGAGCACTTCGGTCCGGGAGAAATCCGAACTGACCTGGTTCAGGTCGGCGAAGATTTCGCTATTGGTAGCGCTCTGCCCGGCCGCCATTACGCCGACGACATCCCAGTCGCCGCGGCCGAAGTGCAGTTTGCTCCCCATGCGCGCGGCCGGGAAACGCTTGGCGATCGATTCGCCCACGACTACCTCGCGTTTGCCGGACTCAAACCAGCGTCCGGAAACAATGTGCAAACCTTGCCGCAATTCCATACCGAGCGGAGTGAGACCACGCAAGGTGACGTTAGTTCCGTCCGGCGCGTCCACGCTGACAAGGTTGATCACCGTAACCATTTCGAGGGAAGCGAGCGGGTCGTTATGCTGGTTGCGAGCGATTCCCGGCAGGAATTTTATGGTCTGGTAATCGCCGCGCTCCATATTGCTGATCAACTCGGAATCCGATCCCTTTCGGAGCACCAGGATGTCCAGCGGATCGCCGGTAGACTGCAGCGAAGCTTTCAATCCGCTCATCAGCGCGAGAACGGCCAACAGTACCGCGACTGTCAACGCGATGCCCAGCGCGGTCATGATCGTCGTCGTTTTGCGGACTACCAGATTGCGAAAGTTGTAAGTGAGCGGGATTGCCATATAACGTTAATCGGTAGATCGCAGTGCTTCAAGAATCGACATGCGGGAGGCGTTCCAGGCGGGTAACAATGCGCTCAGCAGGCCGATCAGCGCGGCAACACCCAAACAGACCGCTGCGACCTGCGGAAGCAGAGTAAGTTGCTGCAGTTCGGGCATCATCATGCCCGGCGCGTGGCGCACTACCCCGGTCATGAGCGACGCAAGGGCAACTCCGAGTATGCCTCCAGCCAGACCAATCGCCACAGCCTCACCCAGTATGATGCCGAGTATAACGTGCGGGGTGTAGCCCAGCGTCTTGAGAATGCCGACCTCACGCACCCGCTCGCGAACCGACATCGCGATCGTATTGGCTGAAACCAACAGAATTGTAAACGTAACCGCGCCAACTACCGCCAACAGGAACGCCTTCACATTGCCCAACATCGAGATGAAGCTGAGCGAGAACGCGCTTTCCGATTCCGATTTGGTCTGAATCGGCGAATTGTGAAACATGTCGTCGATGGCGGTTTCGATGCGCGGCACATCTTCCGCCGAGGCAGCCAGAACATTGATGGTTCCCGCGGACCCGCGACGGCGCAACGGCAAGCTTTCCTCGAGATAATCGCGATTGAAGTAAAGCACCTCGTCATCTATCGGAGCGTCGAAGATGCCGCGGATCGTAAGTTCCAGATTGACCGGGAAAATGTCGCCCTGAAGCGTAATCTTCTGACCAATTTGGAAGTGCTGGTTATTCGCCAGGGTGCGGCCGACGATGCAAGCGGTCCGCTCGTTCATGTAGGCCTTTTTCTGATCCTCCGGCATTTGAAGCTCGCCGCGTATCGCCAGCACTTTAGCCGGTTCGGTGGCAAATCGCGCGAACATGTGCTCCGGACGCCGATCGAGATAGACCCCTCCGTACCATTGCGAGATGCCGGCTTCACGAACGCCGGGAATCTGGCGAATCTTATCGCGGTAGAACTGCGGCATCCCGAATGCGAGGGAAACGCGGTTGCGCACCACCAACCGGAGGGCCTGATAAGGAGACGGCGCTTTGAAATAGAACGCGTGATAGATCGCCATCATCACGCCCAACAGGCAGAGTGACACGCTGATGCTGATGATAGTGAGGATGGTTCGCCGGCGGTTCCGCCAGCAATTCTTAAGGATGAACGGGATATGGCGTAACACGGCTGCTCACTAACAATTCTAGCAACGAGAGCCCCGTAGAAAAAGTTCGACTCAAAAAGAACAAGACCTGCTAATCTGTTTAGGTCAGGCCTGCGAATTTCGCAATCGCCAAAATACACACAGGATACACATCTGAAAGGAGATACTAATGTCTATTCACGCAGAAGCCGATCTCATTCTTAAACTCTACGATTTGCGCCGGGAAGCGACAATGCGCGTGGCACGCGACTGGTTCTTCATGGAGTTCAATCCTGAATCGATCGCCGATGTAAATGAGGCGATGTTCAGCAAACATAGCGGCCATCTACGCATGATCATGAGCTATTGGGACATGGCCGCGGCGCTGGTCAACCACGGGGCAATCAGCGTGGATCTCTTTAGCGATACGAACGGTGAGCACCTCAGTGTATTTTCGAAGATCGAGCCGTTTATTGGGGAAATGCGCGCCGCTTACCCGCAATTTTTGGTTAGCCTTGAAAAGCTGGTCGACTCGACGCCGGATGGCCGCGAGCGGGTCGCCGCCATACGGGAACGTATGAAGGGTATTCGCGCCGAACTCGCCGCGAGAAACAATCGGGCCGCTGCCGCGAACTGAGGTTTGGGCTGCCCGCGTTTGGCAATGAGTAACCGCCGAAGCACCGGGCTCGCTTCGCACGCTCCAAAGTCTGAACCTGGCATCATGCCACGGGCCCCGGCTGTGCCGACACTTTCACAGTCGCGGCTGGGTAGGGGGAGGGGTTCCTGAGACTATAATCGACTAGTCCATGACGCCTACTATTGCTGTCAGGCCCGCCACGTCGCACTACCGTTGGGTGATTTGCGGGCTGCTATTTTTTGCCACCGTGATCGCCTATATCGATCGAGGGGTGATCGGTTATCTCGAGAAGTTTCTGGAAGGCGAGATCGGTTGGAACAGCGTCCAGTACGGGTACATGACGGCATGCTTCCAGGCGGCCTATGCGATTGGCTTGATTTCGGCCGGCCGGCTGACAGACCGTCTGGGCACGCGCAAGGGCTTTTCTTTCGCCATTGTGCTCTGGAGTTTCGCCGCCATGCTGCCCGGCGCGGCGACTTCCGTCGCTACTTTCAGTGTTGCTTTGTTCGTGCTCGGTTTGGGAGAGGCGGCGAATTTTCCGGCGTGTCTCAAGACAGTGGCTGAATGGTTTCCCAAGAAGGAACGCGCGCTCGCAACCGGTATTTTCAATTCGGGGGCGAACATCGGCAATATCCTGACGCCAATCCTGGTTCCGTTCCTTACCCTGACTTTCACCTGGCGTGGAGCCTTCGTCGCAACTGGAATGACCGGCTTTGTCTGGCTTGCCTTTTGGCTCTGGCTGTATCGCAGACCAGAAGAGCACCCGGCCGTATCGCCAGAGGAACTGGCTTACATCCACAGCGACCCCATTGAGAAAACCGCAAGCGTTCCCTGGGCAAGGCTATTTCCCCGAAAGGAGACTTGGGCGTTTGCGATCGCCAAATTCCTTACCGATCCGATCTGGTGGTTTTATCTGTTCTGGCTCCCGCGATACCTGCAGGGAACCTTCCATCTGGACCTCACTCAAAGCCGTGCGCCAATTGTCGCCGTCTACGCGATCTCGTGTTTCGGCAGCATCGGCGGCGGATACATTTCGGCCTTTCTGTTGAAGCGCGGTTACAGTCACAATGCCGCCCGTAAGATTGCGATGCTGGTCTGCGCGCTGGCCGTTGTGCCGGTGCTGTATGCTCCGTTCACGTCCAATATCTGGGTCGTGGTCGCGCTTGTTGGGCTCGCGGCGGCAGCGCATCAAGGCTGGTCTGCGAATCTGTTTACTTTGCCCTCCGATACGTTTCCCAAGGCGGCAGTGGGGTCGGTGGTGGGTATCGGCGGCATGGTCGGATCGCTCGGCGGCGTGCTGTTCCAGCCGGCAACCGGCTACGTTGTGAAGCTCACGAATAGTTATGTGCCGATATTCATTGTCGCGGGACTGGCTTATCTGGTTGCACTCGGAGTGGTGCAGATGCTTTCGCCGCGGCTGGCGCCTGCGAGGTTGGATTGATTTACGATATGCTCAGTTTCGTGTGGTCGAATGTCCGCCGTCACAATTTCCGCGGTCCGGCGCTTGTTGCCTCCGCCGCGATGCTGTCAACTTTCTGTTTGAGCATCTGCCTGAGCCAGGAATCTCCGCCTCCTTGGCGGCAGTCTGAGTTAATTGAGCCCTCCGCGCTCGCCAAGGCGATCGAATCGCACAATGCGCCTTATGTGATCGCGGTGGCGTTCCCGGTTCTCTACCATAGCAAGCACATTCCCGGCGCAATTTTCGCAGGCCCCGGTTCGAAACCTGAAGGACTCGAAATGCTCAAAGCCGCGGCGTCGGCGCTGCCCAAAGATGAGCTGATAGTGATTTATTGCGGCTGTTGTCCGATGGTCAAATGCCCCAATGTACGCCCCGCATATGCCGTGCTCAAGCAGTTGGGCTTCACCAAAATTCGCGTTCTCGACATTCCCAACAGTATGTACGCGGATTGGTTCAGCCGGGGCTTTCCCGCTGAAGGAACGCGGGAGTCTTCATCGAATCCCGGGCGCTAGTTGACGGGGGGTTCTAGCGCGCCTACCCTGGGGGCAACAGAATCGTGAACGTCGTTCCCTTTCCCAAGCGGCTCTCGACCTTTATTGTCCCGTTCATTCGTTCCACTACGTGCTTAACGATCGAAAGCCCGAGTCCGGTGCCCCCGACCGCGCGGGAGCGGGCCTTATCAACTCTGTAAAAGCGCTCGAAGATTCTCGGCAGATCATCCGACGGGATGCCACTCCCATTGTCGGTGACCGATATACACACCTGCCCATCTTCCGTCGAACCGCTCTCGATGCGGGCCTCCCCGCCTTGCCGGTTAAATTTCACGGCGTTGTCCAGAAGATTCACCAGCGCCTGCTCGAGGCGCAGCGCATGGCCGTTCACCCACAGGTTTGCCGGGTTCCCGCGCAGCAGACGAACGCCGCGAATTTTGGCTTCCGCTTCAACCGTCAGGAAGGCGGTGTTCACCGCATCGTCCACGGCGATCGATCCACCCTCCGCTTCCATGCGGCCCGATTCGAGGTCGGAGAGCGTCAGCAGATCCGACGCGATGTTATTGAGCCGGATCGCGTGCGCCTGGATGATTTCGACAAAGTGCCGATTATTGTCCGACGTCTTCAAGCGCTCCGTCGAGCAGCGTCTCGGCGTAGCCGCGAATCGCGGTGAGCGGCGTGCGCAATTCATGCGAAACGTTGGCGACGAAGTCGCGCCGGATGCGCTCCAGCCGTTCGAGTCCCGTGATGTCGTGCAGGATCAGTAGAGCGCCGCGGTCGGGAGGCATGGCCAGCGCCGCAGCGGAGGCTTCAAAAACTGAGATCTCCTTACCTGGAAGCTGCAGTTTGCTGGTGACCGGCTCTCCGGTTTCGAGCACTTCCGCGATCATATCGAGAAAGCCTGGATCACGAATCAGGTCCTGCACCGGCATGCCTTCGAGAACCGGACGTTTGAGACTCAATGCATTCAGGAGAGCGCGGTTGCAGAAGACCACCTGTAAATGACGATTCACCGCGAGCACTCCCTCGGCCATGCTCGACAGAATCGCGTCTCTGCGCGCGGACTCCATACTCAGCCGTTCGACCAGCTCGCGAATTCGGGAATCCATCCGGTGTAGAGCGGCATTCAGCGCGGCTGTTTCTTCTCCCTCATCAGGCAGAGGCGCATTTTCGGCGGTGGCTTCGAGGACGTGATCGGCGAACGAAGTGATGCGTCCGATTCGCCATGCGAGCGCGCGGGAGAAGATCCAGGCCATGAGAGCCGCGGCACAGGAGCAGGCGGCCAGTTCCAGCACGCGACGGACATTCGGACTCTCGGCCTCGCGACCGACGGAAAAGTCGACCGCCAGGACCATGACGGCGGTCAGCACGAAAGAGCTGAGGAACAGCCTTACTGCGATTGGTATGCGCATGTCCTTCAATTGCCAGCATACGAGTTCCGCTATCGGCTTGCGGCGAGTCTTTATTACGCGGCCATCACAGGTACCTACTACTTCAAGCATCTACCGCGACGCCGTCGAATTTCTCTATCCCGTCTTCCGGCACAGACATGGCATCTGAGTTCTCATTCAAATAAGCGTCCACCTTATCCGAGGCAATGGGGTGACTAAAGTAGAAACCTTGCATTTCATCGCAGCCCAATGATCGCAAGTGATCGCTTTGTCTCAAAGTTTCGATGCCTTCGCCCACTACGCTCAAGCCGATCCGGTGCGCCAATTCGATGATCGATTCGACAACGGCGGTCTCCGCATCGGTCTCCCGTTTGAGGAAAGATCGATCAAGCTTAATGATATCGGCAGGAATTGTGGTCAAGTAGCTGAGCGACGAGTATCCGGTGCCGAAATCATCCAGCGCCACTCTTACGCCAAAACGACGCAACGCCGCTAATTCGTGACTGGTCTTTCCTCGGTCCTGGACCAGCATGCTTTCTGTCAATTCAAGTGTCAACAAAGCTGGGTCCAGGCCAAGCCGATTTATGGTTCGAATTACCTGCCCGGCAAAATTCACGTTATTGAATTGCGCGGCTGAAACGTTGACTGCAACCCCAAGTTTGAAGCCCCGCTGATTCCAACCCAGGCATTCCCGGCACGCTTCCTCCATAACCCAATCTCCGAGCACACTCATGTAGCCGGACTTTTCAGCGACGGGAATGAAGTCCAAGGGGGGAATTGGACCATGCACCGGATGTTCCCAGCGAAGCAGCGCTTCAAATCCGGTGAGTGTGCCATTGCGATGGATCAGGGGTTGGAAGTGGAGCTTCATCTGACCCCGCGCAACGGCTTGCGAAAGATCGCGGGCAATTTCCTGAACGAACACTTCTCGCGTTTCCACGTCGCGTGAGAAGACGACCGCTTGATTCCGCCCTCGCGCCTTGGCGACATACATAGCCCGATCGGCGAGTTCCTGTAGTTCTTGCAGTTCTGTTGCGTGGTCGGGATAGAGCGCTATGCCAATGCTCGCGCTCAGCAACAGTTTATGCCCCTCTAAATCAAAGGGCTGACTAAAAGCCGACAACAGCCGATCGGCGTGCTCCCGAGGTGAACCGGGCAAAGCCGTGGCTTCGAGAAAGACGATGAACTCATCGCCTCCAATCGCGGGCCAGCATCTGATCGGGATCGAGCACCCCGGAGAGCCGGCGCGCCACCTGCTTCAGCAGCTTGTCTCCCACGGTGTGGCCCAGCGTGTCGTTGGCCTGCTTGAAGCGATCGAGATCGATGAAGACATGACCGCGCCTCGAAACCCGGCTTTGCCGCCGCTGAGCGTCTCGAATCGGTCCTGGAGCGCGCGCCGGTTGGGCAGGCCGGTTAGATAGTCGTAGTAGGCGCCCCAGGAGAGCTGCGCTTCGCGGGTGGCTACCGTCCACATTTCCCGAATGCTCGTGCGGTTCATCAGGATCAGGAAGAAGTCCTCAAACACGACCCAGAAGGCGTGCTCGATCCAGCGCCACGGGCTGACGGTGAGAACACCATAGACCGACTCCGGCCACCAGTAGCCAAATATGAAATGATCGGCCGCGGTAATGGCGGATGCGGTCACCAGCACCCGCCAGTCGCGATAGAAGGCGAGGATCGCGAGCGACCCGAAGATGTGGAAATGGGACTCAATCCGGCCGCCGGTGACGTCGATGAGCAACACTGAAACCAGAATTTGGGCGACCGCAAGTACATGCCGCGAGAGCTTCCCCGGTAAGCGGCGAGCCAGCAATATCGCTGGAAAAATGAATGCGGGGCCCGCTAATAGCGCAGCTATTAAATGCGGATTAAGACGGCTTTTAGCGCCATCCCATGTCATCGCGCCCAGTACCACCGCCGCCAACACCAGAGCAGGCCACTCCACCGCCAGGAGCCACATCATGATTCGATCCACTCGAGATGAGAGAGCCGACCGCGCGGCTTGGAAATTCTCCTCCGATTGCTCCAATAAAACCGGCGAATCCGACATCTTATAATCAAGCTTCATTAGTCCTGTGTTCCTTTTGAATATAGGGAGCAGCCAAATACAGGGGTTCTAGTCCTTAAAGGCAGGCCGGAGTTAAGGGTTGTGACGAGGTTTTGAAGGCCGTAATTGTCGCCTTCGTGCCCGCGCGATCCGGTTATTCCGCCCTGGAACAGCAGCCGGCCACCCGCATCGTACACGAGAACGATCCCTGATGTTTGCGCGTGGAATCGATGAGTTTCGACTCCATCGTCGTCCCAAGCCACCGTGGATGCCGGAATCGATGCGGCCAGATTCCACGTGGCTGCCGTTGTCCATGCACTATCCGAAGGCCGGATAAACAGAACGCGCTCTGACGCCGGCGGCGCGTTTGCGCGTCTCATGGCCAACGCTCGCGAGAGTTCCTCGAGAGTTGCTCGAGTGCAGGGGCAAAAA
The DNA here is from genome assembly GCA_963767545.1 of Terriglobia bacterium. Taxonomy (GTDB): domain Bacteria; phylum Acidobacteriota; class Terriglobia; order Bryobacterales; family Bryobacteraceae; genus CAVVFX01. Next base: position 76,791 of record CAVYEV010000045.1, on the reverse strand, counting down.
GGGTGTCCAAAGACCAGGACGTTGAGCTTGCCGCCGTCACGCTGAAGGTGACTGGAAGCTGGCCAGCGTACGGGAGCGGATCCCTGATCGCCGGCAGTTCCGTCGAAAGTGATTAGAACAACAAACCCTATAATATTTATCAGGCCGAACAGCGCGATCACGACGGCCGTGCCGCAATGCCGGCCGGGCGAATTTCTCAGATTCAGGCGTCTTCAGGCGCATGACCTTTATATCGGCCTGATATGGAATATTCATTAGCCTTGTCAACGAGAATTCCCGAGTAAATCCGGCGGAACGGTCGTCGGCGCTCTGTAGGTTCGAGCGCGCGCTACACACTCGGAGTCACGCTGCGAACAGGTAACGCGACTTCTATTGACTTACTGCAAGATAGGCGTTGGGTGGCGACGAGATTCCGCCAATCGTGATGACGAGCGAAAGGTTCCCGGAAGGCGTGCCGGCGGGCACCGTAAAGTCTAGTTGATAAAGACCGGCGCAACAAGGAGACACGCCGGCGTAAAGAATATTGGCCGAAGGCACGGCGACGCCACCTAATGTCAGTGTGGGCGGCGTCGCAAGCTGTGCTGCCGCTCCGGGGATGGTACCCGGGGCAACCGGCGGATTGGTCACGCCCCAACCGGTTCCATAAACTTCGACTGTCGAACCCGCGGCAATCGGGATCGTGGTGAGGCCCTGGACCAAGCCCGCAGGGGCGACGACCGCACTGCTCGTTACATTGACCGCGGCTACGGGATTGTGGCCCGCTACCGGATCTGGCATGGAGGAGAAGAATTCGGGCGACGCGGAATCTAACCGTACCGCTCCGATATTGCCGGTAACAGGAGTGGCCGCTCCGCAGTTAGCGGTCACCACAACAGGGACCGGCCCTGGGGGCAGGGAAGGCACCACGACATTGAGCTGGTTCGGGAAGACGCCCAGAATCGACGCATTGGCGCCGCCGATACTTACACAGATTCCGGCGAGGTTAGTCGGCAGTTTGCCCGCGACAATGTCAGTAGACTGCGCTATCCGCTGTGAGCCGGCCGGCGCGAAGTTCGATCCGAAGACGCTTGCGATGTCGCCTGGAGAAATGGCTTGTACGGCGGGCATGCTGCCACCTGAGCCGACTATACCGCCGGAACCGACGATCGGGGGAGGGCCGTTAACACCGACCGGCATAGCTTCTCGCAGATAGATACCGCCATCCGAGAGGTAGAGATTGCCGGACGGATCTACGTTCATGGCCGCGACACCGCTGAAGGTAGCTTGCGAGGCATCCCCGCCATCGCCGGCGGATGCCGGTTTCAATGAATACGCGCCGGCAATGGGGTTAAGCATGCCAGTGCTGTCGATCTCAAGGACTTGATTGAGCGCGTAAATGTACAGATTTCCCGAGGAGTCGACGGCTAGGGTGGTCGGCGGCCCGATCGCCGTGGTGGTGGGCGATCCGCTTTGGATTGTCCCATTGGCGCTGTTGCCGTTTCCGGCGATAGTCATCATGATCCCCTTGGTATTCACCTGGCGAACGCGGTTATTGAGTGAATCGCAGATGAAGATGTTACCGAGGCTGTCGGAAACCATGCAGGAGGCGTAGCCGATCGGGGTGGAAATCGCCGGCCCGCTCTCGGGGACTTTGCTTGCGACCGATCCTCCGGCGAAAGGAGCGATGAGCCCTGTCGAGTCGATTCTGTAAATCGCCGGGATCGTCGCGGCCCCATTGGTCATGACATTACCGAAGTAGATGACGCCATTCACATCGACGGCCAGCGGACCGGGCTGGATGGAAGCGGATTTGGCCGGAACACCGCGCGCAATTGGCGTTTGTCCTCCGCCCGCGACAGTGGTGATGACTCCAGTAGTATCGATCTCGCGAATTCGAGCGTTACCGTAATCGGAGACGTAGAGATTGCCCTGTGAATCGATAGCCAGGTTATTGCTAAATTGCGGCGCGTGCTTCAAGTTGAGAGCCGCGGATGTAGCGGGTCCGCCATCGCCTGAGAAGCCGATAATGCCGCTACCCGCAACGGTGGTAACGATACCGTGCGTGTCGATCTTGCGGATGCGATTGTTACCGTCGTCGGCGAGATAAACGTTTCCCTGCGAGTCGGTCACTACGCTGTCCAGCACGTTGAAGATGGCCATCGCGGCGGGCCCGCCGTCTCCCGCGAAATGCACGATTCCCGCGACTGTTTGAATGTTGCCGGTCGCTTTGGTCACAATTTGAATTATGTTGCCGTCGAAGTCGGCAAGCGCGAGGTCGTGAGTCGCGAGATTGACGGCGAGGGCTTTGGGCGTGAGAAGTGTCGACTGCGACGCTGTTCCTGGATCTCCCGGATTCGCATCTCCGCCTCCCGCATACGGTTGAGCGGTAGCAGTGTTCGGGTAGATCCTGAGGATGGTGTTGCCGTGCTGCATGTAGACGGTGCCATCGCTGTCGGCTGCCAGGCCGTCGTTGCCGTTTTCGGAGTTGTAGGTTTGTGGGCCCTTCATCAGGCTGGAGATGCCGCCGTCTCGCATGCTCACCTGCCGGATGGATGCGCCGCCTGCCTCGTTGATGAACAGCATTCCGTTGCCGATCGCGAGCGCGCCGGGATAGAAGAGCGAAGCGTTGATAGCGAGACCGCCGTCGCCGGCGGACTTGCTGCCGTGATTACCGGCGATTACTTTGGACGTTTGTCCGTTCAAGTTGAATGCGAGCACGCTCGATGTCGCGGCATCGGACACGTAGAGATTGGCAGTGTCAATCGCGAGCGGGCCGGGGTTCAGTGGCACCTTCACCGCCGCAGTCCCGCTACCGGCGTTCGATTGAGCGCCGTACAGCGGAAGCGCTCCGGTTCCCGCGAACCGCGTAATTATGCCCGCCGGATTCACTTTGCGGATCTCATAAGCGCCGAAGTCGGAGATGTAGACGTTGAGTTGCGCGTCGATGGCGAGCCCGCCGACCCAGCTAAGAGACGCTGCGGTTGCCGGGCCGCCGTCGCCAAGATGCGAAGTGTCGTTAACACCGGTTCCGGCAATGAGCGTTGAGCTACCATCGGCATTCAGACGCCAGATTTGACGGTACGTTCCGTAATAAAGATTGCCTGAGGGGTCGTAGGCCACAACGACGGGCTGAATCAGGTGCTGCTGGAGTGCCGTCGCACTAACGCCTGGGATGTATCCGGCCGCCGTGGTCATCACAAACGAAGGCGGAGCGGCGTAGAGCGCCGCCGCGAAAGCAAAGGATGAGCCCAACATAGCTGCCGAACGTCCCATAAAAGAGTTATCGGCAGATTCGAACTATTCTTGAATGTCCTAGCGCTTTATTGCACGATCGAAGCCGTTTTTATGTAATCGAGATTGGGGAAATCTTTCTCCAGATAGGCGTTCCCCTCAGCTTCGATCCGCGGCTGTTGAGGCTGCTCGCCATAGCCGGAATAGATCTCGTCTACAACCTTCATGCCGTCGATTACGCGGCCGAAGGGTGCGAAACCCTGGCCGTCGAGGCGTACGTTGTCGTTGGTGTTGATGAAGAGCTGCGTGGTCCGGGTACTGGGTCCGGCGGTGGCGAAAGTGAGGGTGCCTCGCATGTTGTTCTCTTTGACCGGATCGTCCTGCAGGTTTGCCTGCCGCCAACGCGCGGTGAGTTTGGGGTCGCCATTGATGCCGAACTGGATGATGAAGTTGGGAACGACGCGAAAGAAACGGTCGCCATTCAGATAGCCGGTCTTGACCAAAGTATAGAAGCGGTCCGCGCCAATCGGCGCCCAGTCGCGTTCCACCTGGATCAGAATGTTACCTTTCGTGGTCTCGAATCGGACTTTATATTGATTCGGGGCCTTTTCATTGGGAACCGGAGGAAACTCTTCCGTGGAGGTCCGGCCACCGCCGCTAGAGCACGCTCCCGAGAGCAATGTAAGCCCAATAAGTAAAGAAGTAAGTGTAAGCGGTAGTTTAGGATGCACCATATTGTTTTAACCAGTTATTTAGCTTATGCCATCCGTCTTTGGCGGCTGCCTCGTTGTAGCTGGGCCGGTAATCGCTGTTGAACGCATGACCGGCTTCCGGGTACACGATGATCTCAGCAGTCTTGTGCGCCGCCTTCACGGCTTCGCGCATCTGTTCCACGGTGCTGAGCGGAATGCTTTGATCCTTTCCCCCATAGAGACCCAAGACGGGAGCCTTGAGATCGGAAGCTATGTCGAGAGGGTGCTTTGGAGTCGCCGCGCTATTCGGGCCTGTCAAACGGCCGTACCAGGCGACGCCCGCCTTCAATTGGGAGCTGTGCGCGGCGTATAGCCAGGTGATCCGGCCTCCCCAGCAGAAACCGGTGATTCCGAGCCTGTTCATGTCCGCCGCGCCGGTACGCTCCGCCCAAGAAACTGTAGCGTCCAGATCGGAAATTACCTGCGCATCAGGCACTTTGGATACGACTTTGGAGATGATCTCCTGGATGTTGGGAATCTTTGAAACCTCGCCCTGCCGGATGTAGAGTTCGGGTGCCACGGCCATCTGCCCCAGTTTGGCGAGGCGTCGGCAGATATCCTTGATATGTTCGTGAACGCCGAATACCTCGTGAACTACTAGAGTGAGCGGGAAACCTTTGCCTTCCGCAGGCATGGCGCGATAGCCCGGGATGTCACGGTCAGACGTGGGAATGCTGATGCTTCCGGCGATGAGGCCGGTTGTATCCGTGGTGATCGTGGCCGCGGAAATCGGCAGGACCGCGGCCGCAAATCCGCTACCGAAACCGGAATTTTGAATGGAACTGCCCATCAAGGGGATTGTAGCAGTGGCTCCTCAGGAGTACTTCCGCAGCTCCAGTTTGGCGATGGCTTGCCGATGCACCTCGTCGGGACCATCGGCCAAACGCAGCGTGCGCGCGCTCGCCCACATTGCGGCCAGTTCGAAATCGCCGGAGACGCCTGCTCCGCCGTGAGCCTGGATGGCGCGGTCGATCACTCGCAGAGCAAGGTTGGGCGCGATCACTTTGATCATCGCAATCTCCGCGCGGGCCTCTTTATTGCCAACGGTGTCCATCATATGAGCCGCTTTGAGCGTAAGGAGGCGCGCCTGTTCGATCTCGATGCGGGAGTCCGCGATGTCGCTTTGGATCGACCCCTGTTCGGCGATGGGCTTGCCGAACGCCACGCGCGACGTCACGCGGCGGCACATCATTTCAAGCGCCCGCTCGGCTTGCCCGATCAAACGCATACAGTGATGAATGCGTCCTGGACCGAGGCGTCCTTGCGCGATTTCGAATCCTCGGCCTTCGCCAAGCAGTAGATTTGCTGCAGGAACACGGACGTTCATAAAGGAGAGTTCGCCATGACCATGAGGAGCATCGTCGTAGCCGAAAACGTTCAATAATCGCTCGATTTTGATACCCGGGGCTTCGAGTGGGACCAGGATCATAGACTGCTGCCTGTGGCGAGGCGCACTCGGATCGGTCTTGCCCATGAAGATTGCGATCTTGCATCGCGGGTCGCCTGCGCCCGTGCTCCACCACTTGCGCCCGTTGAGGACATAATCCGCACCATCGCGGACGATCGAGGCTTGAATGTTGGTTGCGTCGGAGGAAGCGACGCCGGGCTCAGTCATACAGAAGCAGGAGCGGATCTCGCCGGCGAGTAGCGGCTTCAGCCACTGGTCGCGTTGCTCGTCAGTGCCATAGCGGATGAGCACCTCCATGTTGCCGGTATCGGGCGCGGAGCAGTTGAAGATTTCCGGAGCCCACAACGAGCGGCCCATGATCTCGCAGAGATGCGCGTAATCGAAATTGGTGAGTCCCGCGCCGTACTCACTATCCGGGATGAACAGATTCCAGAGTCCGGCCGCGCGGGCTTTCGGTTTCAGTTCCTCGATCAGCGGCGATGGACGGCGTCGGTCGGCTATGATCTCTTCGTGGTATCGCCTCTCATTGGGGTAGACATGCTCGTCCATGAAGGTTATGAGGCGGACTCGCAACTCCGCGGCAAGATCGGAGAGAGCGGGCAAAGTGGCTTCCGACATTCAGCTCTTGATTGTTTCAGATTGAGGGATTTATTTCATTATTTGGCGGAACGAAAATTTGCAACGGGCGGCTTTCGAAAATGACTAACATTGGCCTGGTTTTCGAAAACTTAGGACAGACAGGCCGCGAGATAATTCTGGCAACAGCGGCGCGATATGGCGCGCGCAATGTTCGCTTCTTCGGATCAGTCGCCAGGGGCGAGGCGAACGAACGAAGCGATCTGAACCTCTTGGTAGATCTCGATACCGGCCGAACTCTCATGGATCTAGGTGGTCTTCTCATGGATATCGAGGCTCAGTTATGTATACGGGTCGATGTTGCAGCCGAACGTATCCTTCGCGAAGATATTCGCGATCGGGTCTTATCCGAGGACATACGTTTGTGAGAGACGATCGAGCCAGACTGAATGACATTTCATCGCGATTGCTCGAATTACGTCGGAGACCGTCGCTGGTCCAGACGCGTTTCGGCAAGATCCAAAGCTACAGGTATAGTGCTTTATCATCTGCAGGTCGTTGGGGAGGCGTGCCGAGGGTTAAGTGAATCGTTTCGTGCGCGCTTCCCCGACCCAGTATGGACAAAGGCAGTAGGACTTCGGAACATTCTCGTCCACCATTATTTCGAGATCGACCACGATCTCGTGTGGCAAGTGGTGGCGAACGATCTCCCTTTATTCCAAGAAGTAGTTAAACGCCCTCAGGCAGATTCCGGAAGACAGATGACAAAAGGCCGCTCGACTTACACGGTAGTGGCGAAGTTCTTCTTTCAGCGTTGGACTGACGCGAGGCCGGGAGCTTGATGACCCGGCCTCGCAATACTTCCGCCTAACGCCGCCCAAACGGAAGGCGCTTTCCTGAATGGCGCGGGAGCGCTTTGCTTAAAGCTTCGGCGAGACCCGCGGGACGTTCCACGCCCAATGGCTTCAGACTGGCCAAACCATTGTTGGGAGTCGCCAGAAAAGCGTGAATATCGCCTGTCTGCGTTGCCCCGAACCCCACGATCTCCCCCCGGTCGTTGATGCCGGACGCAAACACCAGATACAGAGGTGAGTCGGAGGGAGCGTGCGCGTTCAGGTCCGTCATCAGCCCATTACGCCAGATAAACGCCCGCCCGTTGCCTTGAGTGTCATTCGACACGCCCACCACCTCACCCCGATCGTTGATCGCGAGTCCGCCGCTATTGTCATCCCCGGGAAGTACGCCGAGATCCTTCATGCCCGCATCCCTCGTCCACAGAAAGGCGTGGGCGGTCTTATTCCCCGCAAGTGCCGCTCCGCCCACTACCTCACCGGTGTTGTTGATGTATATCGCCCGGGTTCCGACCGCAACCAACGAGACATCGACGGACCCGCCGAGATTGCCTAAATCGATGGGAGTGCCATCCGAATCCCAGAGCACCGCATGCGGCCCTACAATCACGCCATTTGGCAGCGTATTCGCGCACGTGCCGGATGTGCCGGCCACCTGTCCCCGATCGTTAATCCAAAAGGCCACGCCGACTGTATCGCCGGGTAGAGGACGAAGTTCGCGGATCTGACCAGGAGCCGGTCCCCAGACCACGGCCTCGTAGTCGTGAAACAGAGGAGCCGGACAACTCGCGTCTCTGGCTGCAGTCTGGGCAAGTCCGGCAATCGCGCCCGATTTGTTGATCGCGCTGACACCGCCATTGGCACCGCCAAGGGTCGGCAGTTGGTTCATGATTCCGTTTTGCCAGAGGAACGGCACACACCTCAGACCGGTGCCGTAGGCGCAGAAGTCTTCCGGGTCCGAATCGGAAGTTTCCGCCACGCCTACCGCGGCGCCGCTGTCGTTGAGACCGCCCGCGAAGCTATTCGGTCCTCCCAATCCTCGTGCGGCGAGGTCAATCATTTGACCGAATTGCCAGAGCATCGCATGCTGGCTGCCGCCGGGTACATCCGACACTCCGGCGATCAACCCGTTTTCAGTATTGCCTTGACTGGCTGGCTGAATGAGCCGCCCGGCAATGTGCCGAGATCGGTAATCGTATAGCTCACTGCCGGGCTGTTCATCACAAACGCGTGGTTCACTCCATTGGACAGATAGCGGCCCGCAAAATCGCCGACAGAATTGATCGCGCTGACCGCCGTCTGTGTCGAGCCCGGGATGTCGACCGTCGTGAACGTCCCCCCGCTATATACATAACCGTGAGTCACGCCGGCCGCATCGGGGTAACGGCCAACGATGTCGCCAGCGGCGCTGACCCCATACGCCCCGGTGAAGGCTGCGTTCGGAAAATCAAAAGAGGTGAACTTGCCACTGCTCAGCACGTTTGGCGATCTGACCCATCAGTTTGTCGTGCGAAACTCGATCGAAGAATTTCTCCAAATCAAGATCCACGCACCAGCCGTGGCCTGCGGCGATATACTGCTGCGCCTGTGCCACTGCCTGATGAGCCGACCGTCCCGTTCGGAACCCATAGCTGTGATTGGAAAACGTCGGGTCCCACCGCCTCTGCAGAACCTGCATCACCGCCTGCTGGATAAATCGATCCAGCACCGTAGGGATGCCAAGCTTTCGCACCCCGCCGTCCGGCTTGGGGATTTCCACCCGCCTCACCGGTTTCGGTTCATAAGTTCCGTTCAGTAGTTGTTCCCGGATAGCTGGCCAGTGCTGCTTCAAGTAGTCCGTGATTCCGAAGACGGTCATCCCATCGACGCCCGAGCTACCCTTATTGGCCCTCACCTGCCGCAATGCTTCCTTCAGGTTTTCTCGCTCACATACTAACTCCATCAATCGATTTGTATTAGCGTGGGCTTTCGGGTCCATTCGTCACCCGACCGCTTTTGTCCTTCCCCGCCGAGCGGCTGACAATTTGCTTTTCGCCGCCGCCTTGCCCGGCCTCGATCGAAAACATCTGGTTTGCGTCACCAAATCGTCATTTGTCGCGGCATCGGCCTGAGCCTGTCCGCGTCATAATCGTTCCTATGCCGTTCGTGAACGTATGTACGCTGTCGCAACTGCCGCCGGATAGTGTAATTGAGGTCAGTGTCGACGGTCATCCGCTCGCTCTTTGCCACACAGCCGGGCGGATCCGGGCGATCGGAGGCATTTGCCCGCATCACGGCGGCCCCCTCGGCCAGGGAGCTATCGACGGCGAGTTTGTCGCGTGTCCGTGGCACGCCTGGGAATTCAGCAGCGTCACCGGAGAAAGCGACTTCGATCCACAGCTCCGTGTCCCAACCTATACCGTAAGAGTGGAAGGCGACGTGGTCCTCGTCGACTTTCCGTAGGGCACGGTCGGCCCGCCTGCAAAGAGCCTGTGAAAAGATGATAAAGAGTGCCTGAACTGCCAGAAGTCGAAACCGTCACGCGGAGCCTCGTGCCTTATCTGCAAGGCCGCGTGATTCGAAGCGCCGAATTCCGCCAAATGCGCGTCCTGCGAGGCGATCCCGATGAAACGGCGCGGCGTCTCGCGGGACGAAGGATCACCAGCCTCGAGCGCCGCGGCAAATTTATCATGATGCATCTAAGCGGCAATGGTGGGATATTTACGGTGCATTTAGGCATGACCGGAAGGTTGCTCATTGGTGGTGAGATCGGGAAGCATACTCACGCGATCGTCCAGCTAGATCGCGGCGTGCTCACTTATGACGACCCGCGGCAATTCGGGAGGCTCGAATGGAGCCAGGAAGTTCCGAGGAGCGTCGCAAAGCTCGGCCCGGAACCCTTGGGGATCGAATTTGATGAATTTTGGAAGGCTTTGCACGTTCGCAAGACCAATGCGAAGGCCCTGCTGTTGAATCAGCGGTTTCTCGGGGGGGTGGGGAACATCTACGCTGACGAAGCGCTCTTCCGGGCTGGAATTCATCCGCTTACAGTGGCCGCAAAGATCGGCAAATCGAGGGCCAGACGGCTCTACGATGCCATTCGCGAGGTGCTCGCGGAGGCTATCGAAAGTCGCGGCTCCTCAGTATCCAACTATGTGGACGCCGAAGGCCGGCTCGGAAGTTTTCAACGGTCTCATCGCGTCTATCAAAGGGATGGCGAGCCCTGCCTTGTATGTGGGCGCCTCATCCGGCGTACATTGGTGGCGCAACGAGGCACACACTTCTGCGCAACCTGCCAGAAACGCTAAATTTACTACACAAAGGCACTACGGAATCGTTTAGAATGGAGGTTCGAAGTGTATTGATTCACCCGTATCGCGTAAACGATTTTTGCTGAACTATCACCCGCATGTTGAACCCCAGTAAGAATATTGTGTTCGCTCTACGCGCGTTGGCCCGAAGTCCGGGCTTTACCGCGGTAATCGTGGCAACGCTGGCGTTAGGTATAGGCGCGAATACCGCCATTTTCAGCATTGTGGACGGAGTTCTGCTCAAGCCGCTTCCCTTTCGCGATCCGGACCGCCTGCTGATGCTCTGCCAGAAGAATGCATCGGTTCCCCAGTTGGCCATTTCTGAATTGGATTACGTCGACTTTCGCGCCCGAACCGGCGGTTCGCTGGAACTCGGCGGGTTCACGCAACCAGGCGCGGGCAGTAAAATACTCAGCGGCGAGGGAGATCCCGTTGAGATCGCGGCCTCGTTTATCACCCAGAATTTCCTTCCGTTATTGGGCGTGACGCCGGCGATCGGGCGCAATTTTCTGCCGGAGGAAGATCGGCGCGGCGGTAATCAGGTCGCCATCCTTAGTTATGGACTATGGCAATCGCGGTTCGGCGGTTCAAATGACATACTCAATCGCCAAGTTACTCTCGATAGCCAAAAACTTCAGATCGTGGGGGTGATGGGGCCAGAGGCTTATCCGGCTGAAGCGGACGTTTTTCTGCCTTATTCCCGTGCAAATCCCGTCAAGCCCAAGCCGCGGAATTATCACGAACTTAACGTCATCGTCCGTTTGGGCCCGGTGGCGCTTCCCGGCGCGGAAAGCGAAATAGCCGCCATCTCCGCGGACCTGGAGCGCTCATATCCTTCCACTAATGCCGGCATCGTTGCCTACTTTTCGCCTTTGCGGGAGGAGATTATCGGTAAAGTGAAGGAACCGGTTCTTATCCTTTTGGCTGCCGTGGGTTTAATCCTGCTCATTGCCTGCGGGAATGTCGTAAACCTGCTTCTCGTGCGGATCGCGGGGAAGCAGAAGGAGATCGCCATTCGCGCGGCGCTTGGCGCCGGCCGCCGGCGGATAGTTTGGCAGTTCATTGTCGAATGCCTGATTCTGTCGATAGCCGGAGCCGCCACCGGTTTACTACTCGCGTTCTGGTCCATGCCTCTGCTCCGCAACCTTGGCGCGGGCCGCATTCCGCGGCTGCAGCATGTTGGGATCGATGTACGCGTACTGCTGTTCACCGCGGGTATCGCTGTTGTCGCGGGACTGTTCTTCGGTCTGCTCCCCTCGGCACAATATTCCGCGGCAAATCTCAATCGGATGCTGAGAGCCGGCGGCCGAACCTCGAGATCGGATTCCGGCGGATTGCGCAACGTTCTGATTGTTGGGGAAGTAGCGCTGGCTCTCGTGGTGCTGATCTGCGCGACCCTGTTGGTCCGCAGCTTCAATCACATCTTGCAGGTCGATCCTGGCTTTCGTGAAGATCACGTCCTCGTTGCGCAACTATCGCTCCCGTCCACGCAATACAAGCGAGCCGGGATTTACAGTTTCTACGACCGCTTGCTCCCGAGAATCGCCGCCATTCCCGGCGTTATCAGCGTATCTACCAGTACAGCGTTACCGCTTGCTTCAACCATCAGTCAAACACGGTTCATGGTCCGCGACTTCCCCGTTCCCGAAGCGGGGAAATACCCTATAACCGCGGTGGTGTTTGTAGGTGCGGATCTCTTCAAAACATTGGGTATCCCCATTCTGCATGGCCGTACCTTCACCGCGGAGGAAATGCACAATCCCGACGACACGCGATGCCTGATCAACGCCATGCTGGCTGATCGTTTCCTGGGCGAGCGGGATCCAATTGGCCGGGTCATACTCACCGACCTGGCGGCTACTTCGCCTTCGGCGTGCCAAGTCATTGGGGTGGTCGGCAATACTCGTCTCACGGGCCTCGATGCGCCGCTCCAGCCTGCGCTTTACTACCCCTCGTATTTCGCCAAGGACAATCTGGTTGTGCGGACCGCGACGAATCCGCTGACAATCGCCCAGTCTCTGAGGCATGATGTCGCGGCGACCGATCCCGCGCAACCTCTGAGCAACATCCGCACTATGGACGACGTGCTCTCGCGGTCTCTCTCCCGGAGACGCTTTTTGGCTACCCTCCTGGTCATCTTCTCGATTGTCGGCTTAATCCTGGCGGCGCTGGGACTTTACGGCGTAGTCTCTTACTCTGTGGCGCAACGGACACAGGAGATGGGCGTGCGGATGGCGCTCGGGGCCGCTCGCCTCGACATATTCCGTCTTGTTCTGATGCAAGGTTTACTCGTCACGGGGATCGGCCTGACGATCGGGATTCTGGCAACCCTGGCAGCGACGCGAACCATGTCGAGCGTGCTGTTCGGCATCGGGGGTGCCGACCCGCTCGCCTTTGCAGCGGGTTGTCTGTTGCTGCTCACGATCTCGGCGATTGCGTGTTTCATCCCCGCCTGGCGCGCGACGCGGATCGATCCGACCGTAGCGCTGCGTTATGAATAAGGCCCTCCGCTATGAATAATCGGACCTGGAATGGCCTCCGCGTACGGATGTGGCTGGTCGTGCTGGTCTTCGCCGTCGGCATCGTAGTGCGCCGTCCCAAGCTCGGTTTGGCAGTCGCGCTGATTGTGGCTGCGGGCATGCTTGCAACCCATCTGGCTCGCCGCAAGCAGACGAAACGATGATCCAGGCGCACGTTGTCGTTCTAGGTTGCGGTTACACCGGAAAGCGGGTTGCCGCGTACTACCTGCAGCGCGGCGTGCCGGTGATCGCAACAGCTCGCGATCCGGCATCCCTTAAGGATCTTTCGCGAATGGGCGCTGTCGTGCTGGCGCTCGATGCAGCCAATCCCGGCGTTGTTGAAATCCCTCGCGGCGCGCGAGTTCTGCATTCGATCCCTTTGATCGATGGTCCGGCCGGCCCCGTCGAGATGACGCCCCAACTGCTCGCCAGCTTTACCGAAGCGCCGGACCGCCTGGTATATCTATCCACAACCGGCGTCTACGGGTCTATCCGCGATGTCGATGAGAACACGCGGCCTGCGGGTGTTACCGCGCGCGAGAAACTGCGCCTGGACGCGGAAGAATCTGCGCGAAGCGGGCCCTGGTCTTCACTAGTTCTTCGGCCGGCGGCAATCTATGGGCCGGGCCGCGGCATTCACGTCTCGATGCGGGCGGGCCGCTTTCAGTTGGCAGGTTCGGGAGACAATTTCGTCAGCCGCATCCACGTCGACGATCTGGCCGCGCATTGCGTGGCCGCGCTGGATTCGGATCTTTCCGGTGCCTATCCAGTGGGCGACGATTTGCCGTGCACTTCGCGAGAGATTGCCGAGTTCTGCTCCCGTTTACTAGGGATACCGATGCCCAATGCGTCGCCTAACGATGAGCTGCATGAAACTCGCCGCGCCGATCGCAAGGTGGACGGCCGCGCGATCCGTGCACGCCTCGGGATTTCGCTGCAATACCCGACGTATCGAGAAGGAATTCCCGCGTCCTTATAGCGCCGCATTCAGGACTTCCGCCAAACGATAGCCCGCCTTGGCGAGTTGCCGATCGATGACCGGCATGACCTTGTCCGCGTACTTCTTATCGATATCGATCTTCAGAGCGGCGGTCTTTTCCCGCTCCACCGGACACCCAGGCGCGTTTGCGAGTGGCGCCACAGGCGCCTTCGGATTCAGTTTGTCGTAAGTCACCTTCTCGGCGATCCGATGACCCTCCCAGATCCACTTGGCGAAATCCGTCGGTTCGTGCAGCCAGCGCCGTCCTTCCGGTTCATAGCGTTGATCGAGTTTCAACGCCAATTGCGCGGGAGTCTCGTGGTTCTCCTTAAGGTAATGCGCGATGATTCCGTAGTCCCAGACGCTGTGCAGGTTGGCAGGCTTGGGATCTTCGAACAGGGTCACCGTGGTGCAGTTACCCCCCTGGTCGTCATTCGTGGTGGTATGAAGTGGCTGGTGCAGATCTCCGGCGAAGTGGATCAGGTAACGCAGTGCCGTCGCGCGTTCCGCATCGGGCCGGTTGCGGTCCTTTAGGATGTCCAGCTCATACTGCATGGCAGTTAACAGGCAGCCCGGACGGTCCTTGTCATCCTTCGAATCGCCAACCGGCGCACAGTACTTCATGAGTTCGGCATGTTCGATGCCGCGCGGGATATCGAGATAGTGCCACGTTCCGGTCTTCTCGCTGCGCTTGACGTCATCGGCCCAGGTGGCGCTATCGGCAATGGCGTCGGATGCGGCCGGCTGGCAGAATCGCTGCAATCCCGGATTGATCGGATTGTCCTTCAGTAACCGATCGACCGCCGCATGAGCCTCTGGCGTGAGATGTTGGCTGGCAATGAGAGCCACGATCTGATGACCTTCGCAACCCCATCCAAACGCATTGCAGCTTAGCGCCGCCAACAGGGTGATTACCGATAGAATTCGCATTGTTGAGCCGGATACCTACTTAAGTCGGCGCAGAGTGTACGCTTCGTGCTTCATGTTCTCGTGTTCCAGTTTCTTCCAGTCGTCAGTTACGTGGATCAGCTTACCGGTTACGTGGTTCGAGTTCTCCGCTGCCAGGAACAGCGCGAGTTGGATCTGTCTCTCGGCGGGAACGCCGCCCGTTACCCGGATCTTCTGAGCTTCTTCGATTCCTTAGCGCCGGCACGGTCCCCGGCTTGCAGAATCTCGTCCGTCATACTCGTATACGCGCCGCCGGGCAGCAGGCAGTTGATCTGAACGTTGTGATCGCGGACTTCCTCGGCGACGCTTTCCACCAGGCGCGCCAGAGCCGATTTTGACGCCGCGTAGGCAGAGAAGTTCGGACGGCCATAGGCAGCGCCGCCTCCGGCGAGCACGATGATCTTACCCGATCGCCGTTCGACCATGCGGGGGAGTACCGCGCGCATCGCGTTCACTACGCCGATCACGTTGGTCTCGATGGTTTCGGCCCACAGCTTCATCTTGCATTCGTGAAGCGGGCCAATCGGCCCTTGAATCGCCGCGGCGGCGATCAGAATGTGGGTGCCCCCGAAGACCACCTGCATCCGGTCGACAGCGGCCGAGATCTGTTCGTAATCGCGAACGTCCGCCCGGATTCGGAGAGCGGTGCCCCCGGCGTGTTCTATCTCCAGTTTGGCCAGGTCCAGTTCCGCCGGACTTCGCGCCAGGAGACCGACGCGGGCTCCTGCCGACGCAAAACCGATCGCCAGCCGCTTGCCGATGCCACGGCCCGCGCCTGTGATCAGGACGCTCTTGTCTTTCAATGGACGCAATGGATCATTTTACCGGTATTCAACTCCGCGCGCTGCGCCAGCCAGAGTTTACATTGGAATACATGGAGGCGAGTGTAAACCCAGGCGTGCGGAACGGGGTCTATGTAGCTGAATGCAGCGAGTTCTGCCGCCGCAGTTGATCCCGGCACCGGTTGATACGGCCGCAAGCGACTTGCGGATTTCGAATCGGTCGCACAACTGTATCAGGCGGGCATCTTCCGCCACATCCTCGCCTCGCTTCGCGATCGGGATGCGGCGGAGACCCTTACGCAGGAGTGTCTCTTCCGGGCTTATCAAACGCGCCACCGGTTTCGCGGCGAAGCGAGCGTCAAGACGTGGTTGATGCGAATCGCCGTGAACCTGGTTCGGGATCATCTGTCGAATGCCCGGCTGAAGTTCTGGCGCCGCACCCAGCGGTCGAGCATCGATCTTTCGCTGGCGGAAGGCTTGCTGCCGGATCGGGGCGGCACGCCCGAAGCCGCGTTATTGGCGGAGCAGCAATTGGCGGCGATCTGGTCCGCCGCGGCGGAACTTACGGAAAAGCAGCGCACGGTTCTCCTGCTTCGGTTCGTTGAGGACATGGACATCTTGGAGATCGTGGCCACCACCGGGATGAAGGAAGGAACGGTGAAGGTGCACCTGTTAAGAGCGTTGCAGGCCCTGCGGGCCCGGCTGGCGAAGGAGTGTGAGTGACTAAACATCTCTCGGCGCGACAAATCGACGAATGGATCGCCGGAGAGCGCCCTACGGAAAGTGCGGAACATCTTCAGGCGTGCAAGGCGTGCGCCGCTGAAGTGGACCGGGCCGTAGCGCCGTTTGTATTGCTAGGCGGTGCGGTGCGCGCATGGGCTCAGGAGCAGACGAGCCCTGTGCGGCCGCGCGCTTATGTCAGGCGCCAGAGCGCGGGGGCCGCCTGGCGGTTGGCCTTTGCCCTTGCCGCCCTCCTGGTGTTTGTGGCAGTGCCGTTCTATCGGCATGAGCAGAGCAGCCGGCGTGCGGATGCCGGCGCGGTCGCGGTTACAGACGAAGCCCTGCTGCGGCAAGTAGAATCCGAAGTCGCTCGATCGGTTCCGGCGCCGATGGAACCCTTGGAAGGATTAATCCCCGGCGATCTGAATCGGTAGCGGTAATCGGGAGGAGACAACATGAAAACAATAGGGGATCGCGGGGCCACACTTGTCCTTTTTCTTGCAGTAGCCACGCTCGGTTCGGGACAACCGGCACCGGGCCGGGGACATTCGGGACCCGGCGGTAAGTGGTGGGACAACCCGGAAATGGTCAGGAGCATTGGAATCACTCCGGAGCAGCAGAAGAAAATGGACGACGTCTTGCAGCAGAGCCGTCTGAAGTTGATCGACCTCTCAGCCACGCTTGAGAAAGAGGAAGTGATCCTTGAAGGCCTGATGAAGGGTGCCCAATCGCGATTTCGTCTTGGAGATTCGCTTGGAGCCCCTTCTTGGCCTCTCCGGAAGAGGCTGAAACATCCGCCAACTGACTGTCAGTCCAGTGTTCGTATGCCCACAACGCATCCATATGCCTGCGAAACCTGCGGCAACTATCGATCTGTTGCTGAACCAGATGGGCCTGTTCCGCCGTGAGAAAGCGCGTCCTGCATCCGACGGCATGCGTGAGGCATGTAGCAGGGACCGGGACGAGATTTTGGATCTTGCGTACAAGCGCAACCTGGTTTGCTGAACTTCAGGGTTCGTTCAGATGGGAACCGCGGCGCATGGGCTTTACATCGGCTATCTCTGTGGCGAGTTGGCAGACCTGGGGCGGACGTCGGGAGGAGCGGAAGTGGTCATGAGTGTATTTTGCGGCTATTAACGTCGTAAGAACAAACCAAAAAATCAGGCCATCCAAAGGAGTCGCATTCTGCTGGTGTGCACCCCTTGTCGAATTTGGCTTCGCCCGCCGTCAATCGCTTTTGCTATATTTGAAGTTTCGTTGAGCGGGAGTAATTCAGTGGTAGAATGCCAGCTTCTACCCACCCTCTTTGTTTTCTGTCATTTAGACCATGTGCTGTCTCCCATGCTGTCCGCTAAGATGCGGCTCGCAGGAGAGACATTTTGTCCCGAGTCAACATCGTCAAACGTATCAAAATTGGCGGCCGCTGGAAGATGTTTTCCATCCCCCGCAATGCCAAAGGCAACTACGACTGGAACGCCATCGCCGACGGCCTCTACTATGTCGAGTGGTACGTGGGCGGCACTCGCCGTCGCATGAGCGCTGGCGTCACCGCCGCTCAGGCACTTGAGGTACAGCGGCGCAAGCACCATGAACTGGAAGGCCGCAAACTGGGTGTCCCCGGGTTTGAAACAGCCGGCGAAACGGTCAAGAAGCCTGCGTTGCACGTCGCCATCACCAAATATCTGGAGCAGATCGAAGCGCTGAAAAGCCCAACACTCATCGTAAATATGAAGCCGTGCTGAATCGCTTCCGGTGAGTTCTTCCGCGACTGCGTCTCGATCGACGCGATCTCCCGTGACGATCTGACGCGCTTCGTCGTGACACTCAAGAAAGATCATGGCTTGGGATCCAACACGATCCTGCACAAGGCGGTCATCGTCGCCCAATTTCTCAAGCGCCATCGCAGGAGCGGGATCACGAAAGAGCTGTCGCTACCGGAGCGCATCACTCCGCTTGTGAAGATATACCGCCACGAGGAGCTCGCCCGCTTCTTCGCGGTGTGCTCCGATGCGGAACGCGCCTTGTTCGCAACGTTTCTGCTTACCGGTTTCCGCGAGCAGGAGGTGATGTTCCTGCGCTGGAGCGACGTGAACTTCGAGTTGCGGACTGTGCGGGTGACCTCGAAACCGGAGCTGGGATTCTACCCGAAGCGATGGGAAGATCGTGAGATTCCGGCCCCGGTGGAACTCATCGACGAGCTTCGCAAGCATACGCACGCATCGCCCAAACTGCCAGTTTGTGTTCCCATCCTCTACAGGGAACCGCGAACAGCACATGCTCGATCACTGCAAATCTATCGCGAAGCGCGCCAAACTCGACGCGACAAAATTTGATCTGAAGACGTTTCGTTCGACCTATGCCACGGGAATGCTGCGCAGGGGTTTCGACGTAAGGACGTTGCGCCGTGCGAAGAAGGGCGTGCTGGTTCCGATCGCGCGTTTTCAATTCGGTAATGTCGACGTCGATTTCGAGAAGGGCCTGGCCCTGAAAGATGGCGCCCGCATCAGTCTTGCGGCCAAAGAAATCGAGCTTCTGCGGTTCCTGATCGATCGCCGCGACAAGGTCGTCTCGAGGGAAGAACTGCTGGAGGGCGTCTGGGAATATCAACCCGGAGTATCGTCGAGAACCATCGATGTACACGTTGCATGGCTGCGGCAAAAGCTGGAAGAAGATCCCGAGTATCCTCGTTACATACGCACGGTCCGCGGCGTTGGCTACCGGTTTTCTTCTTGATGTGTTCGAGTTACTGGCGAACGGGCTTGAGCTTTGCGCCGTCCGCGTAGATGCCGATCCAATGATTTGTGAAGCGGAGTGGCGGTTGTGGAGACACGAGAGGCATGTGGCAATCGATGCAGTTACTGCGGCCTTTCGCAAGACATGAGGTCTTGAGCGCTTTCGCCGAACCCGAGTGACACTCCAGGCACTTTTGATTGAAGAACGACGACGGCTTCTTGGCGGCAGACTCGTGCGGATCGTGGCAGGTGACGCAGGAGAGCGCGCCCCGGCTCTTTAGAAAGCAAAGGCTCTGGCTGAAATAGACAGGTTGGTGGCGAACGTTCCACGCATAGTTCCAATCGATGGCGACCCCGTTCGCGGCGGGCGGACGATGGCACCGGCCGCAAAATTGATTCAACTCCGCCGCGGAGAGTTTGCCTGGATTGTTCAGCGAATGATGCGGGGGATCCGCCGCGTGTTCGCTTCCCGGACCGTGGCAGCTTTCGCAACGAACTCCGCGCTCGGTCACCTTCGCATCGCCGTTGTCCTCAAATGTAACTGGTCCGGTGGAATGGCACTCAAAGCAGCCTTTGATTCCCGCATTTACGTCCGTCGTGCTGTAAAGAATTCCCGCGGCCTCGGAAATCGATTTCGGATGCGCAGCCTCCTGCCCGGGCGTAGGGCCGTAAGAGTTGGTTGCAGCGTACCAGGAGCCGTAGTGTTCGACGTACCAGTCCGGATTGACTCGCGTCACGAAGGTGATCGCCTGGCGGCCCGCGCCGAACGCCCACTCTAGCGGGAGATCCATGAGGTCTGCTCCGTTATCGATGTGAACGTGCAGGCCACCTTCGGTTCGCAGAATCTCGTAATGATATTGCGGAGGACGTGAGAACTTCAAGCCCGCAGGGAGGCTGGCGTGATCCGAAACTCGGGAAAGCGCCGCGGCATGAGCGCTGGCCGACTGAGATGTGAACTGGGCAACATGGCAGGGGCGGCAGGCTTGCGCGCCAACATACGGAACTGGCGAAGCTGCCCGCGCATAAATCGCCGATGCTGAGATGCAAGCGGCGATCCAACAAGCCAGCTTCATTGCTCTCGGCCTATGCGGATCGCTTCGAGGAGCGCGCCCATCGTTGGATTATGACGCGGTTCGATCAATCGCGTATGACCGTCGCTCTCCACTCGCCGCCGGAATTCATCGAGCACAAAGCCGCTTGCAAACACACCGCCGGCGTATGCCACATCCACCGAATCGACCGGCGCAAATATACGTCCGCGCACGACGCCGGTGATAGTCGAGAGAGACTCAGCCGCGTGTTTCAGGATGTCGAGAGCCACCGCGTCGCCCTGCTGAGCCGCGTCGTTTACCAATTTCGAAAATGCCGCAATGCGCGGCCGAGGATACTCTTCCGTATAGAGACGGCGGCGAAACACGTGGATATCAGTATCCCCGGTTTCGCTCAGAAACAGATCGTGGAGCACGGTCGCCGGACCCCAACCTTCCTTCGAGCGAAACGCCGCGCGCAATGCGTCGCGCGCGATGCCCCATGCGCCCCCTTCATCCCCAAACGCGTAGCCCCAACCGCCGGCTCTTGCGGTCTCGCCCGCGGCATTCCTTCCCATCGATACCGAACCCGTACCCGCAATCGTGACGATTCCCGCACCCTCCTCATGCGCGCCCGCCAGTGCGATGGTGACATCGTCGGTGACGAGCATCTGGCCGCACCGAATCACACCTCGCAGGATCTCCTCCTTGCCGTCGATTCCTCCGGTAAACCCGAGACAAGCCGCTTCGAATTCAATCGATTCCGCCGCGCAGCCGATCTGCTCGCTGGCGCTTGACAACGCGGCAGTCACGGCGTTTATCAGGCGGGCTCGGCCCTCAGAAGCTTTCACGTGATTCGCCGGTCCGCCTAGACCACGCGCCAGAACCCGGCCGTTTGCATCGCCGATGATGGCAGTCGTCGTCGATTGGCCGCCGTCCACCCCCAGGAAAATCCCTCTACCTGTTGATCGGGGCAATTTACCGCTGCTCGGTGACCTCGACCTGCTGATCCAGACGAAATGTGATGCTCGTCTCAGGCTTGATGATGGCCGCGCGCCCGCGAGTCAACAGCACATCTCCGGCTCCAGCCGCTCCGCCTACTCCCGCGCCGATACCCGCGCCTCTCCCGCCGCCGGCAACCGCGCCGATAATCGCGCCGAGCGCCGCGCCCCCGCCGACCTTTGCCGCATCTTCGCCGGACGATGCGGTGGCCTGTTTCCGCCACGGCTGGCTGACGATATGCACGCGCTGGCCGTCGGACGTCGAGATCTCTTTCAGTTGAAGCGTTAGTTCCGCGAGGCCCTGAACTCTTCCCGGACGCTTCGACTCGACCACTTCTCCACGAACCCGTGCGCCGCGTTCGGCAATGACAAATCCATCGGCTACCAACGGTTTGTCAAGCGTCCCAGAGAATACGTCTCCCTGCGAATTACGGTCGGAAGAGAGCGCGTCATTGATACGGACCGGGATCAGCATCCCCGGCTTCAGGACGACGCGATTCGGCTCTGGCTGAGGAGGCGTTTCCGGAGCCGGAGCGGCGGGTGCCGGCGGGCACGCGCGGGTCGGGGCGCAGCTTCAGGAACGCTGGCGATTTCCGGCGCCGGATCAGCCGACGGTACAGTCGTACGTTCCAAGGGAGTCAACACCGGCGGATCTTGTGGGATTCTCGTCCGAGCCACCGGCGCAGGCGGTGTGTACGGGCTTTCCTATCCGCTTTCCCGATGTGCACCGGTACGCTCAAAGCGGACGGTTTATCGCGCCTGGCCGGCGCAGCACTGGAAGGGGGCTCCGGCTCCGGAGCTAAGGCTGGCGCCACTGGCGCGTGGGAATGCATTGCGGGCGGGATCGGTGGCGCGATCACATCCGGCGGCGTTGATGATGCCGTGGCAGTCTCTATCGGATGATCGCTGAACCGCACGACCAGACCTCCGCCGATTGCGGCCGCGCCCATTAGGAGAACGACATAGACAGGCTTCATACAACGCCCCTTTTCAATGGTTGTAGACGGTACTGCTTCAGCGCCCGTTTCGGCTATCGGATCACCGCCAAGTTAACCTTCCTCAATCCAGCATTGTTCGTAGAATCCGGCCTATCGGCTAAAATCACAGTATAGGTTTAAACTAAGTGAGTTTTCCCGGTAGAATCCAGATCGGTCCGCTTACCATTGCTCCGGCAACGGTCCTCGCGCCTATGGCGGGCGTGACCGACACCGTGTTCCGGCGCTTTATCCGCAATCTTGGCGGCTGTGGACTGATCATGACCGAGTTCACCAGTTCGCACGGCGTGAGCGCCTCAATCCGCGCCAAGAAACCGACCCGCACACTGGAGCGTTACCTCGCGTTTGAGCCCGAGGAACATCCCATCTCCGCGCAATTGTTCGGCGCAGATCCGGACGTGATGGCCGATGCCGCGCGCGTCTGTGAAGACCTCGGCTTCGATATCCTCGACATCAACTTCGGCTGTCCCGTCAACAAAGTGGTGAAGTGCAACGGCGGCTCCGGCCTCCTTCGCGATCTTCCGCTGGTCGAACAGATTCTGCGCAATGTCCGCGCCGCCATCCGGATCCCGTTTACGCTGAAGTTCCGCGCGGGTTGGAGCGACGAAGAACTGGTCACGGTGCGCATGGCGAAGCTCGCGGAAGATTGCGGACTGCAGGCGATCGCTCTGCACCCTCGCACGCGTGAGCAGGGCTACAGCGGGAAAGCGGATTGGACGCGCATCGCCGAGATCAAGGCCGCCGTCAAGATTCCGGTAATTGGCAATGGCGATATTCTCACGCCCGAAGATGCCATCCGCATGATCCGGGAAACGGCTTGCGACGGCGTGATGATCGGCCGCGCGGCTTCGTCGAATCCGTGGATCTTCCGCCAGATTGAACAGTATCTCGCGAAGGGCAGTTACACTCAACCTACTCATCAGGATCGGTACGAGATGATGCGCACTTACTACTCCATGCTCATCGAGCGCGAAGAATCCGATTGCACCGGCAAGATGAAACAATTCGCCACTTACTTCACACATGGCGTGCAGAACGGCGCCAAACTGCGGGCTACGATCTATCACGCCACGGAGTCCTTACAGATCCTCGAAATGGTCGACGCGTTCTTCTGCGGGGAACCCGCGCTTGTCTGATCCGGCAGTACGCAAGAAAGTCAAAATCATTACCGACGGCTCGTGTCTCGGCAATCCTGGACGCGGCGGGTGGGCTGCAATTCTGCGCTACGGCGAGCATCGGAAAGAAGTGTTTGGCTCCGCGGCATACACCACGAACAATCGGATGGAACTTACTGCCGCGATCGAAGCGCTGCGAATCCTGCGCAATCCTTGTGACGTGGAAGTAGTCACCGATTCCGAGTATCTGAAAAATGGGATCACCAAGTGGATCAAAGGCTGGCGCAGCCGCGGGTGGACGACCGCGGAGAAAAAGCCAGTGGTCAATCGCGATCTATGGGAAGAGCTCGATGAGTTGACGCAGTTACACGCCGTTAATTGGTCATGGACGAAAGGCCACGCCTTGCATACTGATAACAACCGCGCCGATGAACTGGCAACCCAGGCTGCACGTGAGCAAATCAGTTCGAAACTAAGCTGACGCTGCTTTCTGGGCCGCTTACGATGAAGGGCTATTGCGTCACAATGCGTCGTGATTATGCCGGCGCGCGCTCAACCTCCAGGCAAAGCTCGATGGCTTCGCGAATGCGTTGTGTGACGTCGTCAAGGGACCGCGCGTGTGTATGGCACACGGGAACTGCGGAACGAACGCAGCATAATAACCCCTCCTCATCGAGTTCAATAGCGAGATCGAAATGGCGTGGCACTCGCATCTCGTCGCTCCTATTCTCTAGACAGTAACGGTTGGCGAACCTAAAGGTTCGGCAACATTTTGCGGCTTTATGCAATGGCGCGCTGCTTAATATCGTGGAGCATGGAAATAATCGCCTCGACTTACGTTGAATCGATGATGTCCTCAACGCCCCGAAGCCTGATGTCGATGAAGGGCGATGAATAGAGCGAACTGTGGTCCATCCTTTCGGCCGTCGCCAGTGCTAACCCCGATTGTGGTTGACGTGTTTCATTCGAAGCTTTAAGCCACTAGCATCGGATGCGCTTTGTATCGCTTCCACGGCTACGATCACTGTGCTTTGGATCCGTCATCGCTTGCACGTTGTAACTTGGCTGGTAACGAGCTTCTCGCGGTGCATTCCGAACATCGCCTTTTGTTATCATGGAGTTTCACCTACATGTTCCGCTTTGAAACTGCCGGCGAGTCGCACGGCGAGTGCCTCCTTGCCACGCTTACCGGACTGCCGGCCGGCATCCCTATCTCTCTCGACGTCGTTAATCGCGAATTGTGGCGTCGCCAGCAGGGATTCGGACGCGGCGGCCGAATGAAAATCGAAACCGATCGCGCCGAAATCGTGACCGGCGTGCGCCACGGCCAAACCATCGGCTCGCCAGTCGGCATCATCATCCGCAATTCCGACTGGAAAAATTGGACCGAATCCCTTCCCGTGGAAAGCGGCGATCCCGATAAACACAAACCTGTCACTCGCCCCCGCCCCGGGCACGCCGATCTCGCTGGCGCAATCAAGTACAATTTCCCCGAATCCCGCTACATCCTCGAACGCGCCAGCGCGCGCGAGACTGCGGCGCGCGTCGCAGTCGGGGCCGTCTGTAAGGCCTATTTGGCGCAATTCGGCATCGAAGTTCTCAGCCATGTCATTGCCGTCGGTTCACACCGCATGGATCGCCAGGCCTCGTGGGAGGAAGTTGTCGCGCTGAGCCGGAAACCCGAAGTTCTCCTCGGTTGCGTGGACCCCGTGGAAGAGGCCAAAATGAAGGAAGTCGTGGACGAGGCATACCGGACCGGAGATACTGCGGGCGGAATTTTTGAAGTAATCGCTCGCGGGCTTCCGCCAGGACTTGGCTCGCACATCACTTGGGATTCCCGGCTCGATGGAAAGCTGGCGCAAGCCATTGTCTCCATGCAGGCCGTCAAAGGCGTGGAAATCGGCGAAGCCGAAGAGGGCGCCCAAAGCTTCGGTTCGAAGGTGCAGGATACCATTCATTACGATAAACAGGAGCGCCGCTTCTTTCGAGGCAACAATCGTGCCGGCGGGATTGAGGGTGGCATGACCAACGGCCAGGATCTCAGGGTGCGCGGATTCCTCAAACCAATTTCGACCCTTCGCCGTCCGCTCGAATCGGTGGATCTTCCAACGCGCGACCCTGCTCTCGCCGCCTACGAACGGTCTGATGTATGCGTTGTTCCCGCCGCGGGCGTGATCGGCGAAGCCATGGTTGCAATCGTGCTGTCCGGCGCCTTCGTGGAGAAGTTCGGCGGCGATTCTCTCGGCGAGACGCAACGGAATTACACTGGCTATTTGACCCAGGTAAAGAGCTATTGATTGAACGTACGATGATCCACAAGATAGTGAAATATGGCGACCCCGTCCTTGAGCGCGAGGGCGCGGATGTTCAGGAATTCGGCACCGCCGATTTGCGCGAGTTCGTCGACGACATGTTCGAGTCCATGTACGCGGCCAAGGGCGTCGGTCTCGCCGCTCCCCAGACTCGGCTTCAGCCGCAAGATAACCGTCATCGACATCTCCGGTGGAGTTGTAGAAGAAGGAGCGCCACCGGCCGAAAAGATTGTGCTGATCAATCCTCGGATCGTCTCCAAAGAGGGGAAGCAGGTCGGCGAGGAAGGCTGCCTTAGCATCCCAGGATTTCGCGAAGACGTGAAGCGGGCCAAGAAGGTCATCGTTCGCGCCCAAAACCTCGAAGGCGAGTGGTTCGAGAGAACCGGTGAAGACCTGCTGGCACGCGCCATGCAGCACGAAATCGACCATCTTCATGGCATCCTCTTCATCACCCACATCAGCCCGTTGAAACGCGACCTGATCAAACGCGCTATCAAGAAAAAGATCAAAGCCGGCGAATGGGACTGACACTCCCATGCGAGCCATCTTCCTCGGCACTCCCCAGTTTGCCGTCCCAACTCTCGATCGCCTGATCGCCGCCGGACATCGGATCTCCTTAGTTGTAACTCAACCCGATCGCCCCAAAGGACGCGGTAATTCGATCGCCATGCCAGCCGGTAAAGGAAGCAGCCCTTCACCACGGTCTCGAAGTTTTTCAACCCGAGCGTGTCCGCCGCCCGGAAGCCATCGAACGCCTTCGAGTTCTCGCGCCCGAGATCATGGTAATCGTCGGCTACGGTCAAATCATCCCCCAATCGATCCTCGACATCCCCCTGCACGGCATCCTCAACATCCACGCCTCGCTTCTCCCCAAATACCGCGGAGCGGCGCCGATCCAATGGGCGATTGCAAATGGCGAGAAGATCACCGGAGTAACTGTCATGAAGATCGATGCCGGCCTCGACACAGGCGCGATGCTTCAGCAAAGCTGAAGTCGCGATAGGGCCTGAAGAAACGGCGATCGAGCTATCGACGCGCCTCGCCGAAGCGGGCGCGGACCTCCTCATCGAAACTCTCAGCCACCTCGACTCCATCGCACCGGAGGACCAGGACAACGCCGCTGCCACTTACGCGCCCATTCTGAATAAAGAAGACGGACTCATCGACTGGCAATTATCGGCTCAGAGCATCCATGATCGCATTCGCGGCTTCCAACCCTGGCCTGGCGCATACACGTCATTCCGCGGCCACAAACTGCATGTCTGGAGTTCCTCCGTAACGGACCATTCTTCACCGTATCCTCCCGGCGTCTTGAAGCTCGATGATCATCGTCTCTATGCCTCGGCCGGCGACGGTTTATTCTTGGAATTGCGCGAGGTGCAACTCGAAGGACGCAAGCGTCTGCCCGGGCGATGTATTCTCGAGCGGCGCGCGCCTTGCCCCTCACGAAATTTTGGGAGAATCGAAGACTTGAACTTACCCGTCGGTTATCGTTATGCAGCCACGTACGCTGGCATACGCGCGGTTGCAAAGGATGACCTCGCGCTGATCGTTTCCGCTCTGCCTGCTAACGCGGCCGCTGTCTTCACGCAAAACCGCATCCAGGCCGCACCCGTCCGTTTGTCACGCCAGAATCTGCGCGCCTCAAAGGGCAAAGCCGGAGCCATCCTGATCAACGCCGGCAACGCCAATTGCGCAACTCGCACCGGCGACCGTGTAGCCCTCGCAACCTGCCGCGCCGTTGCCAAACTTCTTCGTCTGCAATCTTCTCAGGTACTCTGCGCGTCTACTGGTGTCATCGGTGTGGAACTCGATCCTGAAAAGATCATCGGTGCGCTGCCATCGCTCACCTCATCGCTCGCTGTGGATGCTTTTGAACGCGTTTCGCGCGCCATCATGACCACGGATAAGGTTCCCAAGACTGCCTACGAGGAAATAACGCTTCGCCGGGGTACCGTACGTATTGCAGGCATGACGAAAGGCGCGGGTATGATTCAGCCGCGGATGGCCACCACCCTGGGCTTCGTCCTTACAGACGCGGCAATCCCCATTGCAGTCCTCCGCCGCATGCTCGTAGCCGGCAACGAACTGAGCTACAGCCGTATCTCCATTGATGGCGACACCTCCACTAACGATACTCTTATGCTGCTCGCCAATGGCGCTTCCGGCGTTCGCCCAGATCCCGAAAGAGTTCCCTCTCGTTGCCGCGGCCGTAACCCGCGTCATGCAATCTCTGGCCCAACAAATCGTTCGCGATGGTGAAGGCGCGAAGAAACTCATCACCATCGAAGTTCGCGGCGCGAAGAACGATCAGGCGGCAAGCAGTATCGCCCGTGCGATAGCCAATTCACCCCTCGTCAAGACCGCCATCGCTGGCTCCGACCCGAACTGGGGACGCATCATCTGCGCCGCGGGCTATGCAGGCATCGAGTTCGATCCGGCCAAAGTGGACATCGACATCCACGGCACCCCGGTGTGCAGGTCGGGCCTCGCAGCCCCGTTCTCCGAAGCCGAACTGAAAAAGAAGCTCGACGCCCCTGATTGCCCCATCCGCTTCAACATCCGCGGACCCGGAAAAGGAAGCGCCACCTTCTGGACCTGCGACTTCACCAAGGAATACATCGAAATCAACGCGAGTTACCGCACATGATCTGGCGTCTGCTCATCCTTCTTCTCCTGACCCGCGCGCCCGCTATTGCTGACGGGGAACAAGACATCACAGACGTTGTGAGCACGCTCGCCTCGGCGCTCAGCGCTAACAACCCCCAACAGTTCCTCAAGGCCCTCGATCCTCAAATGCCCGGATACCGCCAGATCGAACACGACCTCAATGCTCTCGCGGACCAGAATCTGGTCAGTTGCTCAGTTGACCTGATCGCGAACAGCAGCGAAGGCGCCGCGCAAAAGGCGGAACTCGACTGGTACATGTCCATCAGATCCCAACAAGACGAAAACCTTTTCGAACGCCGCCGCGCCAAAGTAACCATCAAAATCGAAAAGCGCGGCAAGAAATGGCTAGTTACTTACTTCAGCCCCCTCACCATCTTCGCCCCGATGCAAGCCCGCTAGCCTTGACTTCGAAACACTGGAGCGGATCCCTGATCCGCGGCAGGCGCCTCTCTGGCCCTCTGTCCAAACGCAATCTCATCCAGCAGACGCCGGCTCGCCTCCGCTACATCCACTATCGCCCGCTCGAACGCCTCCTGATTCGCCCGCGAAGGCTTGTGGAACCCGCTAATCTTGCGTACGAATTGCCGTGCCGCCTGGCTGAGTTCGTCCTCGGTCACCGGCTGCCCCGGCCTGCGCAGAACTTTTATGCTTCGGCACATTCTTCAAACCCCTCGAACATCCACTTCTCGAGTGTCATAGATTAGCAGCGTGGCGCCAGCCTGAGCAAAGTTCGCCAGGTCCGCCGCCGTTGCCTGGCCCTCGGGAGAAGCCAACGCTCCATTGAGGTCGTCCATGGAATCGAACGTCAATTCAGCGATCAAATGAAACCCATTGCCGGCCAGCACACGGGGCGGCGCTGTGCTAACCGAGTAGGACCGCAATCCCGGTATCCGCTCGGCAAGCGGAATGTGAGTGTTGTAATAGTACGAATCGAAAGCCGCGGGATCGGCGGGATGATTGTAGAGGACCAGCATTTGTGGCATCGTGTAAATCAAGTCTAACAATCTGGCATCAACTCGTATGTCTGCCCCAGTCTGCGCACTGACCCTCGAATCGCAGCGAAAATGGGCGATGCCTTCGAGGCACGCTGTAACGGCGGCAAGTGGCAGCATCGCGCGGCTGCAAACCCGAGGAGCGCCTTACTTCGTGAAGAGTTGCGGGGCGAAATCAGCCAGGTAGTTGCGCCAGTTGCGCCAGACGTGGCCTTCTTCGGATGGAGCGAAGGTGTGTTTGATTTGGCGCCGGTTGAGCACTTCATCTAAGGACTGCGCCGGCTGGAAAAGGCTATCCGCCTTGCCGACCGCAATGTAGAAGACCTTTAGCTTCTTGTTGGCAGCCG
The DNA here is from genome assembly GCA_963767545.1 of Terriglobia bacterium. Classification (GTDB taxonomy): domain Bacteria; phylum Acidobacteriota; class Terriglobia; order Bryobacterales; family Bryobacteraceae; genus CAVVFX01. The sequence goes on along the minus strand of CAVYEV010000045.1, from coordinate 47,564 downwards.
CAGGGTCCGCCAGGAAGTCTTTGTAGGAATCTTCCACATTGCCGCGAATACCCGCGCTAAACGCTCCGATGTAATGGAACGTATCGAGATGCGAAAGGCCGATCTGTAGCGCTTGTCCGCCGCCCATCGATAACCCGGCGAGCGCACGGTCGTCGGCCTTAGCCGAAACGCGATAGAGTTTCTCCACCAAGGGGATTACGTCCTCCAGCAGATCCTGGCCGAAGAGTGTGTTCGCGCTTTGCGGCTGCGCCTGTTGTCCGGGTTTTGCGGGGACCAGAAGGACGTCTCCCGCCGGCCTGCCATAAGGCATTACGATGATCATCGGTTTCGCTTTGCCTTCTGCAATCAGGTTGTCGAGAATCAGGTTGGCGCGCCCCACCGTGACCCAGCCGAACTCCGTGTCACCCGATCCGTGCAGCAGATAAAGTACGGGAAGCTTATTCCTGCTTTCTTCATATGCGGGCGGCGTGTAGACGAGGATACTTCGAAAGGCGCCGATCGCCTTGGATTCGTAGAAGTTGATATGGACCGTACCGTGCGGAACCGGCTGAATATCGTAAGCCGCCGGTTTATCGCCAGGCACTTCGAACATCGAGTCGGCGCTGCGGTCGCCGAGTTTGACCATGGGGTTGGCGGGGTCGATGTCGCTGACGCCGTCGATGCTGAAGCGGTAATTATAGACCGCCGGGTTAATGGGGCCGACGGTGATGCTCCAAGTTCCGTCTTGGGCCTTTTTCATGTCCTGTGGACCCTGAACGAAATCGCCGGTGAGCTTGACGCTAGTGGCGTCGGGCGCGCGGAGATCAAAGGTTACGGTACGGTCGGGATGCACCACATAAGTCGGCTTTTGAGGTGCGCCGCCCCGTCCACCGCGGCCTCCCGGTCCACCGGGAGCTCCTGGAGTTCCGGCTGGCGGGGGCGTCTGGGCAGACAGGAGCGTCGTGATCGCAAGTGCTGCGAGCGACAGTTTCTTCATGGGTGTAAGTATATACGTGTTCGAGGTTAGCGGCTGAGCGCATCTCAGGAGCCCCCGCTCGTTATCTCGGCTTTGGATTTCCGGGTCCCACGGCCTCGTTGGCCGGATTCAGCATCCATCCGGACGGCAAACGCGCACTTACATCCATTGGCAAGCGGCCGTTTCAGATCCGGATGCTGGAGGGAATTGATCAGCGGCCGAAGAACTGGTTAGCGCGTTTGCTGGACCGCTGAGCGAAATTGCGAACCAATAAAGTACAGCGGTTCTCAGACTTTTTCGACTGATCCATGCCGGGCGCCTGGGTTCGTTATAATTTGTAAGCATCAGCATATTTCCAGCAGTATCCCTATGATCTCTCGCCTCGGTAGATTCGAAATTCAGGCCGAAATCGGGCGTGGCGGATTCGGTCAGGTGTTCCGGGCCTTCGATCCTGTCATGAACCGCGTCGTCGCTGTCAAAGTTTTGACGGCGACCGACGACGCGAGTTCGCTAAACCGCTTCAAGAACGAGGCGACCGCCGCGGGCAACCTTCACCACGAAAACATCGTTACGGTTTACGAATTCGGCATGGAAGACACCACGCCGTACCTAGTCATGGAGTATCTCCAGGGCGAGGATCTTCAGCAGATCCTGAAGAAGCCGGCATCGCTGAGCTTGCACCAGAAGCTGAAGGTCATGGACCAGGTTGCCGACGGACTGCATTGCGCGCATCGCAATGGCGTGCTTCATCGCGACGTCAAGCCGGCCAACATCATGGTCCTCAAAGATGGCGCGGTTAAGATCATGGATTTCGGCATCGCGCGCCTGATGCGCGATACCTCCACGCGGCTTACTCAGCAGGGATACCTCATCGGGACTGTCGTCTACATGGCTCCGGAGCTGTTCGCGGGGATCGAGGTCGACGCCCTTTGCGACATCTGGTCTTATGGAGTCATTTTGTATGAACTCCTGGCGGGGAGCAACCCATTTCAGACCGGTGTACTGCAGTCTGAGATGTACCGGATCGTCAACCAGGACGTAGCGATGCCACCCCTTAGCGTCTGTCCCGCCGATCTCCAGGGGGTCGTGGGCAAGTTGCTCGCACGGCAGCGGGAGAATCGCTATCAGACGTTGGAGGATGCCCGGTTTGACCTGCAGCCTATTCTCCGTAATCTTGAGAAGACCGAGGCGGACCGCCTTCTGTCTATCGCTCAGCAGTTGCTGTTCCAACAGAAGTGGGACGAAGCTCTCTCCACCGCTCGCGAGGCCCGCAAGCTCGACCCGCAAAATGGCACCGCGAGAATCATCTTTGAACGCGCCCAGGAAGGCATGCAGCGCCGGTCGTTGCGTCCACGTATCGAAGAGCTGCTGCGGCGCGGAAACGAGTGCGCGGAGCAGAGAAAAATCTCAGACGCGATAGATTTACTGGAATCCGCCCGTAAGCTTGACGACAGCAACGAGAAGGTTCTTGCCAGGCTCCAGGAACTTCGCGCGCTCAAACTCCGATTAGAAGAGGCGGCCGCACTGGTCAGTGAAGCGGACGAGGAGCTTCGCGGCAATCGCGTGACTTCCGCATTCGAGCATGCTTCGGAAGCGGTATCGCTCGATCCGGACAACCAGGATGCGCAGCGGCTGCTCAAGAAACTTCAAGAGGCAATGCAGGCGAGGGAAGCCGACCGCATAGTCGAACGCGAAATACGTAGGGCCCGGGGTTTGATGGCGGTTGACGACTTGGATGGCGCGGTCGCTGTGCTCAACGACGTACAGGAAAAATACCCGGGACGGGCTCAAACTGAAGATCTGCTGACCAAACTGGCGCAGTCCATCGCCGAAAGGGAACGGCGGCGGGACTTCGCAAAGCGACTGGAACAGGCCAAACGTTCGGTTCGCGAAGCCCAATTTGAAGAGGCGGTTAAGGAATTAGAGCAACTCCTTCGCCTGTTTCCTAAGGATGTTGAAGCCACCGACCTTCTGGTGTACGCCCGCCAGGAATTAAAGGCGAAACAGAAGAGCGAGGAGGTAAAGACGGATTACCGAATCCGCCGTCGGAATTGAGCCGGGGCCAACGTTTTGACGAGGCCATCCAAGTTATTGAAGAAGGACTGAAACAATTTCCCGAGGATCTCCCGTTAACGCGCCTCCTTCGTTCGACCCATGCCGACAGGCTGGCGTTCCAGCGGGAACGCGCCCTTCAGGATAATCTGCGTCGATGCGAGGCGCTGTACGAGCGTCAGCAATGGCCGGAGGCTCTGGATTCGATTGCCAAGCTCGCTTCGGAGTTCCAGAACAACCGTGAAGTGCTGGATCTCGAAGCCAAGATCAGGCAGGCGAAGAGCCGCGCCGATCGGGCGGCCGCAGTGCGGATCGCGCTCGAAACAGCCGACGGGCTCCTGCGGGCCGGGCGTCCCGATTCCGCAGTCAATGGCCTGGAGTCCGCAATCCTGGCGCTCGGCGCACAACGCGAACTCACGGAGCTCCTGCAGAAGGCCAAAGAAGCGCAGCGCGCCGAGCATGAGCGCCGGTATATCGAATCCGAGCTGAAGCATGCGACCAGTTTCGAAGAACGCGGCGACATTACCACCAGCTTGAAAATCATCGAGGACGCGCTTTTGCGCTCTCCTCAAGCCAAGGAATTATTGGATGCGCGGGCGCGGTTGAACGCCGATCGCGACCGGTTGCATCACGGACGCAAAGTTTCGGCGGAAGCGGCGGAAGTCGAGGAAGCGCTCAACCGAAAAGAGTGGCCACTTGCGCAGGCAAAGCTTGAGGAAGCCACCAAACTGTTCCCGGCAGAGGGCGTGTTTTCGCGGCTCGATGAGGAACTACGTCGCCGCAAACGCGAGGATCTTGGCCAGAGAATCGCCGATTGCCGGCGTCTTCTGGATAGCGGGCAGATAGCGGAAGCGGAGGCGTTTGTCACCGCCAATCTGTTGGATCATCGCGACGATCCCGATGTAAGAGCGCTGGGGGCCGACATCATCGCGGCCAAAAGGCGGCGGGAAGAAGCGGTTGCCAGGCAAGCGCAGAAGAAGGCGTTCATTGAGGAGTGTCTCAGCAGCGCAAGAGACTTGGAACGGCAAGGCAATTTAGCCGGCGCGTTGGCGGCCATTGAAAAGGGACTGGAGAAGCATCCCGGCGAGCCGGAATTGGTTAGCGTCCAGAAGCATTGCCGTGCTTTGTTGACTTCGGCAAAGCACAGCGAGATGCTGGCCGCTATCGAGCAGGCGCTTGCCCGGTCTAACTGGTCGCAGGCGTTGAAATTGATCGAGCAAACCCGCCAGGAGTTTACCAATGACCCGGTGCTGATCCAGTTGCAGGCCAGAGCTCTCGATCAACGGCGTGCATTTCTCGAAAGCGCGGCTGCGGCCGTCCGGAGAAGCTTTCCGAGAACAAAATCGACGATGCCAGGACATTATTCGATCAGAATCTGGCATCCCATCAGGACCAGGGTATCGTGCGCGCTGTTGCCGAAGAAATCGCCGGCGCTGAAGCCAAGCTCTTGGAGGCGCGAAGGACGGAAGAGCAGTATCGCGCTTTCATCTCCGAGAATCTCAACCGCGCCGCGGAGTGCGAGAAGCAGGGCGAGCACGCCCGCGCCATACCGATCCTGCAGAAGGCGCTGAAGAGGTATCCGGCCGATCCGGATCTGTGCGCGGCGCTCAACCGGGTGCAGGCCACGATGGAACGTGGTGAACGCGAGCGCGAACTGGCGGCCGCCGCGGCCGGAGTGAAGCGCGATGTAGATCGCGGTAATTGGGAAAGCGCTCTCAAGCGCATCGATGAGCTCAATCGGACATTTTCCGGCCATCCTGAACTCGTGAGCTTGCAGGAACAGGCCCGCACACGCCGGGCACGAGAGATAAAAGTATTCATCGATAAGGCGCGCGGCTGTCTTGCCGCCGGTAACCTGGCCGAAGCGGAAAAGATCCTCGAAAAGAATCTGGCGTCCTTTGGAGACGAATCCGCGGTGGCGGCGCTGGCGAAGGATATCAAGGATGAGCGGGCCCGGGCGAGTCTGATCGAAACGGCGCGCAACAACACGGCTGCGCGGCGTTTCGATGCCGCGGAAAGTATCGTCAATGAGCTGGCGGCTCGGCGGCCCAACGATCCAGCCGCGAAGGAATTGCGCGCGTCGCTTGAGGCGGCACGCGAGCAGGATAGGAAAGAGAAGCTCTATCGCAGCGGCCGGGCCGAAGGCGATCAACTGCTGCGTAACCGGCAGTACGCGGAGGCCATTGCCAAGTTCGAATACCTGCTATCTCAATTTCCCGCCGATAAACAGCTACAGCAAGATCTGGCCGGCGCGACCGCGGCCGAAGAACGTGCTCGGAAGGCTGCCGCCGCGGGCGCTGCGGCCACTGCCACCGTTCCATCATCAGCGGTTAGCCCGGTAAAGCCCGTTTCGGCCGGGCAATTCCCCCGTGGCGTGCTGTACGGAATTGGGGCAGTGGTCCTGGCGGCCATTGCGGGCTTCGTGTTTCTCAGGCCGCATCCGGCAGCTGCTCCGCTCGATCTCAAGCCGACGGAGTTGCACTTCATCTATCAACGCGGCGTCACTGCGCCGGCACAAACGATTACTGCTAGCGGTCCGCCGGAGATCGCCGATCCAACGAAGAGTGTTCATTGGTTAACGGTGACTCGCAAGGGCTCGCGTGCGGGTAGCGCCGAGTTCGCGATTCTGGTGGCTGCAGACAAGGCACCCGGAACCTATAGCGACGATGTTGTTTTCACTCCCGAGAAGAGGGTGCATGTGGTGCTCGATGTAATCGCACCGGGCGTGAAGCCGCCGCCTCAGATCGAGCCGGCCAGCCTGACATTCCGCTTCCAGCCGGGGGGCAAGATGCCGGATCCTCAAGACATTGAAGTTCGGAATCTGGCGGACGTGCCTGCTCCGAAGAAGACTGCGAGATGGATTACAGTGACACCTGCGGGGGCCGCCAGGTTCGCCGTGCGGGTGAATCCGACCGGTCTTCCTCCACGCAGCTACGGCGAGGATTTGACCTTCACCGATCAACTGAAACTGCACGTCGATCTCGAAGTTGTCCCTCCGCTCCCGAGTGGTACCCCGCCCGTAATGGTTGATCCGACGTCATTGAGTTTTGGTTACACGCGCGGGGATACTGTCCCGCCTAAGGAAATCACAGTCTTCGGCTTACCGAAAGGCGTATCTCCGGGGAAGAAAGCCGATTGGATTACGATCACGCCCGGAGGTAGCGCCGCGGGGAAGACGAAGTACGTGGTTCACGTTGCGGGTAATCTTGATGCAGGCCATCACCACGACGATTTGATCTTCTCTCCACAGACAAAGGTGCCGGTGGATGTGGAGGTTGTGGCACCCGCGCCGGTGGCAACGAAGAAAGCCGAGCCGCCCCCGCCGCCCCCGCCGCAGGAACAGCCAAAGCCTGTGACGCCGGATCCTCCAGTTGACGCGGACATACCTGAGATCGGAAGAGTACTTTGGACCGGGACTTTAGCGCCATCAGAAACATTGACCATAAATCGTCAGACAGCAAGCCACGGAAGCGTGAATCGCCGAATGCCGTTCGGGGCAATCGTTATCGCCAATCCCATGCCGGACAAGATCCAGATTGTGGAACAGCCGACAAAGGCGAATCATTACACGCTCGTTCTAAAGAACATCTCCAGCAGCCCGATCTCCCAGGCATTGACTCTTCGATGGTCGGCAGGCAAGTGAGTAGAAGTACCATCGGCTATAATCGAAGTCTTCCATGAGATCCTCAGCGATTGCCGGATTGTTCCTTCTAACCGCTCTCGCCGCCCGGCCGCAAACTCCGAAAGCAGTCCCACAGAATCCGGGACGCAGGCTCGCTCTGGTCATTGGCAACCAGTACGCTAATTCCAAGCTTCCCCCTTTGCCTGCCGCTCCGAAGGAAGTCGCGCTTATCAAGTCATCGCTAGAGAATGCCGGCTTCAAGGTAACTTCGGTCCTGGACGCCGGGCTTACGTCGCTAAAGAAGGATGTCAATAGTTTTGCCGACCAGGTTCAACCGGATGACATCTGCGTCGTCTACTATTCCGGCTACGCGGCTCAAAACGGAGAAGACGATTTCCTGCTGCCGGTTGATTTCGATCCTTCGGTGACAGGTGGACTGTATAGCGGAGCTTATCAGATTACGGCTCTGGCAGCGAAGCTTCAGGTTAAGCAGGCGGGCCTCAAGTTGATCTTCCTGGAGGGCGCGAGAAAGATAGGAGTAAAGGTGGCTGATGCTAATCTGCCCGGTCTTTTCCTGCCCGATACAAGCGACTTAACCGAGGTTCTGTTGGGCATACCCAACGGGGCGAATCAGCCGATCGATACGCCGCCGGATCAGGTTGGCTTATTCACGAAAGCGCTCGCGCAGGCGATTGATCGCAAAGGCGAACCTCTATCCGAACTGATGTCCGACGTACTGGGCACCGTCATGAAAGAGTCGCCGGGCCAGCAACCCACGTCGGCGATGAAACTGACACGGAGATTCTATTTCCACGAGCCCGATATTGCGCCGCCTCCGACTCCAGTGCATATCCCGCTGCAGAACCGCATCGACCGCGAAACTTATGTTTTTATCCCCCCTGGTAAGTTCCTCATGGGCTGCGTTCCGTCCGACACCAAGTGCGATAAGAGCGAGAAGCCTCAGCACGAAGTCACGATTACGAAGGGCTTCTGGATGGGACAGACCGAGGTCCGGGTAGTATCTTACAAGAGATTCATATCGGTGGATAAGACGAAATCCCGCAAGATGCCTTCAGCGCCTGACTGGAACAAGAAGTGGGAGCAGCATGAAGACCATCCGATTAGCTGGATGAAGTGGGAGGACGCGGAAGCATATTGTTCCTGGGCAGGCGGACGTTTGCCAACCGAAGCCGAATGGGAGTACGCAGCCCGCGGAGGCAAATCGAATAGAATCTCACCATTGCAGGGCGAGGAAGATGGCCGCGCGAAAGCCAACTTCTTCGGCAAGAGCGGCAACGATATCTTCGACAACACGGCGCCGGTCAAGAGTTTCGATGCCAACGACTTTGGTCTATATGATATGGCCGGGAATGTCTGGGAGTTCGTCAACGATTGGTTCGCGCCAGACTACTACTCGAACTCACCGGCGGTCGACCCCACTGGACCGGCCTCCGGCAAACAACACGTAAGGCGCGGCGGATCGTTCTACTCCGACCCGAAGAAGCACCTCCGTACCTCGCTTCGGGAACCCTCCAATGCCGAGAATAACGTCGGTTTTCGCTGCGTCCTCGACGACACCGGGAAGACTAAACAGATACTGCAACCGTAAACCTGCCTTTGCACGATTGTGCTATAAATAGAGACTTAATTTCGCTCTAATGGGAGAGTTCATGCGCAGATTTCTGCAAATATTGAGTACAGTATCGTTCGTTGCCGTTGCTTCCGCTCAAGTGCCATCGGTCCGGTCGGGCAGTTTCGAATTAGGTGGGTTTCTTGGCGCCAGTTATGGCGTCGACAACGCCCGGGTTATGGGCGGCGGCAATCTTTCGTATGCGGTCTCAAAGGTCTTTTTACCCTATGTGGAATACAGCTACTTCCCTGGAATCCAACGACAGATCTCCACGTCGACGGTGATGGCTACCTATTCTGTGCCGATCTCCGATTTTCATGGCGGCGTACATATCAGGATTCCGATCAAGGAATCGCGCATGGTCCCGTATGGCGTCTTCGGTGTCGGCGGACTTTCATTCGGCGATTTCAGTTATTCGGGAACGTTCACGGATTCCAATGGAACGGGCCATCCCTTGGGCCCGATTCCAGTAAAAGGATCAACTGCGTTCGCGGTTAATTATGGCGCAGGTCTGCGCTACTATATCAATCCGCGCTACGGATTCCGGCTCGAAGCAAAGGGCTACAAGCCGCGTTCGACGACCGGCTTCCCCGCCGATGCTTTCATGAAGGCCGAATTCGGATTCTTCATCCAGTTACGGTAGTAGTTAGCGACGGCATAATCGCCGAAGTTATGGAGCGAAGTAGCCGTTAATGTCGAACAGCGCATCCGTCGGGTTGCTCACGTAGATACTGATTGCTCCGCCAGTCCCGGCGGGCACAATGGCTGCGTTCGCTACCACCAAGCCATTAGGCGAGTTCAAGGTCGAGACCCCGGTTGCATCTGGCCAGTCGGCCAACTCGTCAAGTACCCGAGCGGCGTGGGTGGCACCACCGTGAAGTTGAGCGAATACGCCGCGGCCGTTGCCGGAACCGAGCAGGTACTGGATGGAACCGGGAAAGATCGTGGGGTGGCCCCGACCATCGAGGGTGGGCCGAACGCCCCCGTGAATCCGCTGCTACTCCTGGTGTCGGCGACCCGGCAAGGCGTGAGCGAATAGAAGTTCAAACCGGACGCCCCAGCCGGAGCGAAATAGCCGTTGACGTCGAACAACACGTCGGCTGTGTTGCTCACATAAACGCTTATCGCACCGCCAGTTCCCGCGGGCACAATAGCCGCGTTCGCTGCTACCGAGCCGGCTGGCGAGTTCAACGTCGAGACAGTCGGTTGCGACTGGCCAGTGGGCCAGGTGGTCAGGAAACCCAGCGAGCCTTGTGGCACTACGGTGAAGTTGAGCGAATACGCCGCAGCCGTGGCCGGAATCCCACACGAACCAGGAATCGGGAAAGAACGCTGGCTGCCTGCGGTCATCGTTGGTGGACCAAATTGCCCGGTGAATCCCGCCCCAGTTCTTGTGTCGGCAATACGGCAAGGTGTAACCGAATAGAACTGCAAACCGGAGGGAAGCGGTGGAGCGAAGTAGCCGTCAACGTCGAACACCACATCGGTCGGGTTGCTTACATAAACATTGATCGCGCCACCGGCACCGGCGGGCACGATGGCCGCATTCGCCAAGGCATAACCGCCGCTGTCATTCAGCGTCGAGACACCGGGCATCGGCTGGCCGGTCGGCCAAGTGGTCAAGAAACCCAACGGCCCTTGCGGCACTACCGTGAAGTTCAAGGAATACGCCACAGCGGTGGTAGGAATTCCACATGAACTCGAAAGAATCGGGAAAGAACGTGTAGCGGCTCCAGCCATCGATGGCGGACCAAACGCACCGGCAAATCCCGCCCCGGTCCTGGTGTCGGCGATGCGGCAAGGTGCGATCGGATAGAACTCCAGACCGGCAGCGGCCGGTCCCAACACTGTCACGCTCGCAGTGCCGGTATCGGGAGTCGGACTATCGGTATCCGCGGCCGAGACAGTAATGGTGTGTGGTCCGCTGCTCAAACCTGCCGTGCTAAGCGAAAATGAGAAGCCGACGTTAGGGCATCCGGGCCGCCCGGCGTATGCGGCGCAGACATCGGTCCGGCTGATTCCGTAGTTGGCAGTACCCACCACCGCCCCGTCCAATGACACCTTAACGCTACCCGGATTGATCGCGGTCCCAACTCCGCTCGTGTTGTCGAGTGCCCAACCGGAAACGACAGTAGTCCCCGCCGAAAGCGTTGCACCCGCAAGCGGCGAATCAATCGCGACGCTAGGACCGGCAACGATAGCAAATTGATTGCTATTCCACGGGCCAAGTCCATTGGAAATCGCCTGCAATTTAAACGTGCCAGGGCAGGTGAAAACGATATTGGAGAACGTAGCCACGCCATTGACGGTGGTAGCCATTTTATTGATCGGACACGGATTGCCAGCGACACCTATGGCGGTAGATTGCAATATGACCAGCCGGTCAACATATCCCACAGTGTTGTTGTCGCCGTCCTTCGCACTTATATTGATGGTGGGTAGCGATACTCCAGTCTGCCCATTCAGGTTTGGCTGAGGCGTGTCCAAGTAGGCGGCTGGATCGAGCACCACATCCGGGCATGTCTGAAGCGAGGAAGTATCCAATGGCGTTTGGTCGCTGGTCACGCTCGCGCAAACATAGAGTACGGTTTGCGGTGGATTGGTGGGGTCCACTTGAGTGGTAACCGTGACCTGCTGGGTTTGCCCCGCAGACAGGGATGCAGTATTGACCGTGGCTTGATTGCCATTCGGGGTGCATGCGCCAGCCACCCCGGAAACTGCGCAACTCACTAGCGTCTGGCCAGCCGATACACCAATTTGAAGCTTCGCGTTAGTAGCGCCCTGACCGCCGTTCGACGCGTTGTTCACGAGCATCAGATTCCATTTCTCCGTGGTCGACGTTCCGGCCAGAAGTCTCTCTTTTGCGAGGGCCGAAGCTGCGCCGGATCGGGCCAATTTCACGGGTGAGGAAGTCGAAGTTGTCGGAGGCATGGACGTTAACCGCAGATTCACCAGCGGTTGCGGCATGGAGAAATCGCGATATCGAGGGACTGGGGCGGTTTTATTGGTTGGGTCTGGGAGTACGGTGATTGGAACCGCGGTCCCGACGATGCTCGCTGGCGCTAGGCTTTCTGAAACCTGGACAGCCGCCAATTGAGCGCTGGTCGTGCTTGTAAATACAACCGGAAACGTAAGGGTGTCGATCTGATTGGGATCGGCGGCAGTCACCAGCCACGTTGCCGTCGCCGTTCCGAATAACGGGTTGCCAGTGGTATTCGGAGTGATTGTCACTTGCGAATACTGACCGCCGAACATCGGAGAGCCGGTTACTGGAGATCCCGCCTGGCCGTTAAAGTCCGCCGAGTACAACTGCCCTTGAAGCCGCCCGCCACCCGGGAATACCGGCGCGAAAATCTGCGTGGTCACCGGCACATTGCTAAACACTAACCGGCATCGCGTCACGCCCGCACTGAACGCCGTGCTGAAAGCTTCCTGGCACACCAGCGGCACTGTGAACGTGGGTTGAACTCCGGATGCCGCCTGTTGCTGGAACGCTAACGCGGAGGTCGCGTTCGCGAGCGTTAGCTGTGAATTTGCCACTGGTACGGGGCTGGTTGAGGTCACGCTCAACTGACCTGTGATAGCTCCTGCCGCGCCCAGCAAGCTCGCGTCCGCCCGCACATTCGTAATCTGCACCGATGCAACTCCGCTCACCGGGTTCAGGGGAACAGCCGGCCATTCCACCGTGGTGTAGCCGTTAACTTGTCCGAACAGCGAGGCTCCCCCATCCACCAGCGTCGCATCGCTGACGATACCCGAGGTCAACATATTGGTAACGTCGGTGTTCAGAGTCAATTTGACATCGACTGTTATGGCTCCGCTCAAGCCGCCACAGGTCAGCGAAAGTGCCCCCAAGACTTCGGTTCTGCCCTCTAGAGCCACCGTTGGCGCGCCACCTGGTATACTCGCCGTGCAACTCAGTAACTGTGATATCGCAAGCTGTGAAACCACAAACGGCTGCCCTGCGATCTTCAGAGTGGCCGTTCGCCCATTCGCCGCCGAGTTTCCCTGCACGCCAAAGGTAACGGGCGTGGAGTTTACCGTGCCCATCGTAATCCAGCTCGGGACCGATGTCGGGTCAACCGAGATCGGGCAGCCGCCCGGTGCAGAAACAGACACGCTCCCAGGTCCTCCGCCCGGCGGGAAAGACTGGCTGGATGGCGACAGAGTATACGTACACGTGGTTGAGGGTGCCGATTCCGTAATGGTAAACGTGGCCTGCGCGACACCGGACTGGGCACCCGCCGCACCTGACGTCACTGTAATCGTCCCGCTCTGCGCCCCTGTCGACGTGTTAGCAGCCGCGGTGTAGGTCACAGTTCCGCTTCCCGTCCCGCTGCCGGTTCCGGATTTGATCGTCACCCACGATGGCGGATTACTGACAGCCCAGCCGCAATCCGCTCCGGACGTTGTCACTGTGAAAGTGCCATTCATAATGCCACTGGATGGCAACGATACGCTCGGAGGACCGAGTGTTATTACGCAACCTTGACCCGCCTGATTCACAGTGAACGGCAAACCTGCGATGGTCAGAGTCCCTGCCGTTCGCGGGCCGCTGTTCGGATTCGCTGCTACGTTATATGTGACATTTCCGCTCGTGGTACCCGAGGCGCCCGCTGTAATCGTCACGAAGCTGCCTTGGGAATTCGATGCTGTCCACGGGCAATTCCCAGGCTGCGCCGTTACCCCAACAGTCAGGCCAACGGACGCGGTGGCGGGAACAGTGATGGAGTTGGCGGACAGGCTATACGCGCAACTAGATCCGGCACCCAAAAGCACGCTGACGCTTCCGCCGGTCCAGTTAGCTTCGGCAATATCCGCTCTGCCATCTCCGTTGAAGTCTGCGATAACGCCAAACACGGGGCCGCTCCCGGTAGCGTAGTTCACTGCATTCTGGAACGTTCCATTCCCATTTCCTAAGAGGATGCTGAGATTACTACCGCTGTAATTGCCAACAGCTAAGTCGGACTTTCCATCTCCATTAAAGTCTCCAATCGCTACATGAAAGGGCCCGCTGCCGACGGCGTAATTCACTCTCGATTGGAAGGTGCCGTTACCGTTGCCCAAGAGCACGCTGATATTGTTGTCATACTGATTCGCGACTGCCAGATCCAGTTTGCCGTCTCCGTTGAAGTCGGCTACCGCAACGCTGGTAGGGCCGCGCCAACGGCGTAAGTCACCGCTTGCTGAAAGGTCCCATTCCCGTTGTTAATCAAAACGCTGAGGTTATTGCTGTTGAGGTTGGCCACGACGAGGTCGGCTTTACCATCGCCATTGACGTCGGCTACCGCGACGAATTCAGCATTCGTGCCGGTAGCGTAATTTGCCGCCTGTTGAAAGGTGCCATCGCCATTGCCGAGAAGCACGCTTACGTTACTGTTGTCGTAGTTACCCACCACAAGATCGGCCTTGCCGTCGAGGTTGAAATCCGCGACCGAAATCGAGATCGGACCACCGCCCCCGGGCAGTTGGATGACCGCCTGGCCGTTAAAACTCCCTCCGGCCCTGCCCAAGAGTATGCTCACCGTGCCGTCGAATGTATTGGCTACAGCGAGGTCGGGCTGCCCGTCCCCATTGAAATCTCCGACCGCAACAGAATAGGGCCCACTACCGGTTGCATAATTCACAGCCTGCTGAAAGGTCCCATTGCCATTACCAATCAGTATGCTTACGTTGTTGCTCCCAACATTGGCTACGGCGAGATCTATCTTGCCATCTCCGTTAAAATCGCTCATGCTAATACTGCGAGCCAGACCGCCGGTAGAATAGTTTACTGCCCCTTGGAAGCCATTTCCCATCACCGCGTTAACCGTTTGAGAAAGGATATTCGAGGCGCTCGCCGTATACGTCGCGTTTCCCAGGTAGTACGCTTTGAGAGATTGAGACCCAAAGGGCAGCAGACTGGTAGTCAGGGCCGCTACTCCGTTTACCACAGGTTTCGTTCCAAGGACCGCGACGCCGTCATAAAACGTTATTGCGCCGTTAGCAGCTAGAGGAGTTAGCGTCGCTGTCAAAGTCACTGGCGCACCTAAGGTCGAGGTGCTTGTTGAACTCGATAGCCCCAGACTGGTCGCCACCGATGGCGCGAGATGTTCCGCAGGCGCTATTGACGGCGCGAGTGGTTCTCGCTCGAAGCCTCTGGAGCCGCCATCCGCGTTACTCCGCGCGTCACCGTCAGTTTGCCGCTCAGGTCGACGGTGGCCGCATCCATATTCCCGTCGCAATCGAAATCGCCGACGATCAGCAGCAACGGCGACCCGGACGAAGGCGCAGCATAGCCTTCGCCGAAACTGCCGTCTCCGCGTCCTGGCCTTACTCGAATTTCATTGCCGGACTGCACCAGCAGATCGGCGTGGCCGTCACCGTCGACATCGCCGGCCGCCATCGAGTACGCCCCCGGAATCGAGGCTACCGGATGAAACTCCGCGGAACCGCTGTTCAAGAGCACACTCACAGTCCCGTCATTTTGATTAAGAACGGCGAGATCGAGCGCGCCATCTTCGTTGAAATCCGCGGTCGCCAGGTTCACTGGTCCGTTCCCAGCGGTTACGACGACGCCCTTTTTGAATGCACCTCTGCCATCGCCTAGCAGAATAGAGACCTGATTGCTACCGAAGTCGGCTGTGGCCAGATCGGGCACTCCGTCGCCATTGAAATCGCTTGCCACCAACGCCCTGGGGGACATTCCGGTAGGCACGGACGCGACTTTCCTGAACGTGCCATCGCCATTACCCAACAGAATCGAGATTTCATTACTCTCCCGATTCGCGATCGCGAGATCGGGAATTCCGTCGCTGTTGAAATCGGACGCCACGATTGCAGACGGGTGCAGTCCCGCGTGGGCGCTGTGGATCGCCTCGAATTCGCCTTCACCGCGGTTCAGAAGAATGGTCACGCTGCCATCGGCACCGGCGATCGCGAGATCGTTCTTCCCATCGCCGTTGAAATCCTGCAGAGCAATTGCCGTTGGCTCATCGACCGTCGCCACTTTCCTGGCTGAACTGAACACGCCGCGGTTGTTCCGCATCACGCTGATGTCGCCGGCCGATGCGAAGATCAGATCGGAAAAACCTTGTCCGTACAAGTCGCCTGAGGTAATCACGCTTGTATGCAGGCCCGTTTCAATGGCGGAGCGCGATTCAAAACCACCCGCGCTGTGAGCCGGAAGCGTGAACGGCAGCGGTTTACCGGCAAGTCTCCCGGTACCCCACTCGACCGCATGTAAAAGGTGATGTCCGGACGACAGCCACTTAATCTCAAGTCGAGCTTCGCCGGAGCGATCCGCGACCGCAATACCGATCGGGCGAACGCCATCGATTAGCTGCCAGCGCGTACCGGCGGTAACCGGCTTTAGAGTGACTTGCTCAAAACCCCCGGAAGGCGCTCGCGCGATCGAGAGTTCCGGGTTCGCACCGCTGAGAATAGCCTGGGAGGATAGGAAGAGAAAAAGTGTGATTCGTGTGGCGCGCATAGTAGCTACTGGTTCGCTATGGTACATCAATCTTCTCCGAATGTGTGACGTTTTTGGGGTATGTGCGACTCCCGACACCGCTCCGGCCGCCCGTTATCGTACGTAATCTTACGAATTGTGGGCGTCTGCCTGGTTCCTGCAAACGGCTGCATACGACTGGAGAAGCGGAATTCCGACCCGAAAATGGACAAGAAATTCGCAAGAAGATGGGAGGCTCTCCAAAACCGAGCCATTTCGGGGTGGAACGGCTGATCCTGGTGACGCAAGATGGCAATTTTTGAAACAAGAGCGTGATGGGGTTTCGCGGAACGGACCGTTCTCGCGCGGGGGGTTGGGTTGTCGCGGTGACGCAAAGAGGTGGTTTTTGGAGGTCGGCCGGGGGAACGAGAGCCCGGGAAGGCGTGAGGCGGGAAAGCCCAATGGGATAGAAAAGAACGAACTCGTTCGAGTGACGCAAATGCGGGGTGGCCGCCGCGGCGGCGTGCGCGCCGGTGAATTGAGTATTGAAATTTCCTGTGTCGAACATAATCTCTTCCTTGTGAATGAGTGAGCGCGCACAATGGGCTCCCTCCGGGGCTGTTAGACGCGCGGTAACCTCTCTGCTTTCAGATTGACACGTGAGACGTGAGAATTTGATGGAGAGGTTGTGTAAGTGACTGCAAATATTTGAATTAAAAATGTGAACGCGGCGAACTTTTCAGCCGGATAATCGGCTGAAGGCCGGCCTTTGATTCTTTTGACCGCCGCTTTCGCTCCCAAAACATTATTAAGGCACAGAGGACCGCGGAGCACGCGGAGGAAGACGCAGGTAAGCGAAGCACGGGATTGGAAAACCTGAGCCGGCGGCCGACGGGCACGGTAGATGAACGCCTAATGAAAACTGAGAGAGAACGATTGCGATGACGCAAACGGCGATTTTTGAAGTTGTTCGTTGGGCGGACAAAGAAGGGCAAAACGCAACGCCAGTGTCGATACACCCCAGGTGCGGCAGCCGCCGGACCTTTTGAATTTCGACACCTACTAGGCGGCGTCTTCGAATGAATCGGAGTCTTCGACGGCCTTATTCTTGCGTGCGAGGTACCGTTCAACCCTTATCCGGTCCTGCTCAGAGGTGCTGTCCACCCAACTGAGTATGATTTGGGCCGGCGTGGCCCGATTTTCGGGCGGCGCGGGTTCCGGCGCGTCATTGTCTTCACGTTCTTGGGCTTCCGGGGCCTCCGGTTCTGGGGCTTCTGGTTCTTGCGCTTCCGGAGTTTGCGGAACGAACCCGATTTCCTCCTCAGTGGACTCGGAAGCGGCTTCAGTTTCGGCTGTCATGTAGCGCTCTTTCTGTGCTTTGCGAAGCTCGTTGAGCGCGCGGTAGAAGCCGCGGTCGGCGGTGGTCTGGCAGCGCAGCGCGAGCGAGATCTGCTTTGCGTTATCCTGCTCGCCGCTCGACTCAAACTGTTTGCTCAGATTGATGGTCGCGCGGCGGCTTTGCCAGTGGTACGCGGACATGCGAGAGAGCAACAGGTTTTCCATCGTGCCGAGGGGCTCGAGCTGTTCGATGAGATCGTCGACGAGAGCGTTGTATTGCTCGGGATCTTCGCCTTTGATGAGGAGGGTGGCTGCGAAGAGTCCATGTTTGAGGGCGTTGTCGCGTGCGCGAGCTTTGCCTTCCGGAGTTTTGGGTCCGCAGGACTTTTTCGAGTTAGCGATGTTGGCGGCGATTTGCGCGGCTGTTGCCATGAAAGTGTTGTCCTAAAAAAGAAATCCGGCGCCACAGAAGAGTTCTGTCGCGCCGGTCAGCAGTCAGGCTTCCGCCTGGCTGATTTGAGGATAACAGTTGGATGACGGCAACCTTTGGGGCATTTGGCGCAAGTGATTGATAAGGCTGGGAAAGATTTTGTGAACGTGGTGAACCGCTAATCGGCCAATCGCCAGAGCCATAAGAAGTGTTCTGAGGTTGCTTAATGATTTCGCATTTCCCCGCGTATTCGGCCGGAGCCGTTTTCCATTTACTCTCGTCTTCTTACGCGCGCGGCTCAACAACGACTTCGCCTGAGAAACCGGTAATCAGGCCGGTTGTACGAGTTTCGATCGTCCGGCCGAGGCGCACGGAACGTTTCCCGGCGACTATGCGTTCTAATGGTATCAGTCCCTAACGAAAGAACGACGTGACCACAAGTGCATGCGCCTCCCATTGGATCGAACCCTAATGATTCGAAGCATTAGAACTTTACTGTGCGCTCTTCTGTTTTTCGCCACTTCAGCCGCCGCTCAAAATGCCATCCGGATTGAGCCCGCACAGGGCCGGCTGATCTGGCTGACACGGCCGTACCGTCAGAGGAAGATACCGGCGATCAACTTGAATAACACCTCGCGCATCGAGTCGCTCATGCGATCGGGCAATCTCTATTTGTCGGCGGAGGACGTGGTTGCCCTGGCGATCGAGAACAACATCGATATTGAAGTGCAGCGTTACGGGCCGTTGCTCGCCCAGGAAGTGCTGCGCCGCGCGCAGGCGGGCGGAGCATTGCGCAGCGTCGGACTGGGTGTAGCGCCAGGCCCGCAGAGTGTCAGTCTGCAGGGCGTGAACGTCAGTAATGGCGGCATCTCGGCCAGCGCCGCGGGTAACGGTGTGAGTTCGGGCGGCGGCATCGTCACACAACTTGGTCCGCCCATTCCTACGCTCGACCCGACTTTTCAGTTTTTCGCGAATTTCCAGCACCAGACCATCCCACAGAGCAACACGATCCTGATCGGGACGACTGCGCTGGTCGATACAGTGCGCACTTATCAGGCGCAGTTCTCGAAGAACTGGGACTTCGGCTTGAACGCGCAGGCGACTTACCTGAGCAACCATATTGCGGTCAATAGCTTTTCTTTCAATTTGAATCCATATACGACCGGCGACCTCGATCTTCAGCTCACGCAAAATCTTCTGCAAGGCTTCGGATCGGCGGTGAACGGCCGCAATATCCGCGTCCAGAACAACAACCTGAAAGTGACGGATCTGCAATTCAAGCAGCAGGTGATCACGACGGTTTCGGCGGCGCTCAACCTTTATTGGGACTTGGTGAGTTTTGTCGAAGACGTGCGCGCGCGCGAGCAGGCGGTCAAGACCGCTCAACAACTCTACGACGACAACAAGCAGCAGGTGCAATTCGGATCTTTGGCGGAGATCGAGGTGACCCGCGCCGAGTCGCAGCTCTATGCCGCCAAACAGGATCTGGTGGTAGCACAGACCAATCTGCTGCAGCAGGAGACAATTCTGAAAAATACTCTCAGCCGTTCCGGAGTCGCCAGCGCCGGATTGGCCGATGCGCATATCGTACCGCTCGATAAGCTTCAGGTTCCGGACAAAGACGAGATGATGCCTCTCGATCAATTGATGGATGAAGCGTTGAAGCAGCGCGTCGAAATCGAGCAGAGCCGCATCAATATCGAAAGCAACAAGATGAATCTGGTGGGCATCAAGAATTCGCTGAAACCGTCGCTGCAGGCGTTCGCGGAGTTGACCAACAACGGCTTGACGGGCGACCTTACGGCCTTGGGCGCGGCACAGCCGGGCGTCGCGTATCTTGCGGGCGGCTACGGCAACCTGCTTGGGGAAATCGCGCGCCGCAATTATCCCAGTTACTCGGCGGGATTTTCGCTGAATATTCCGTTACGGAATCGCGCGGCGCAATCGGATTACGCCACCAGCATGATCGAACTGCGGCAGAACGAGCTCAGTCTGCAGAAGAGCGTCAACCAAGTCGAAGTGGACGTGCGCAATGCGGTGATCGGACTGCAGCAGGCGCGAGCGCGATTCGAGGCGGCAGGCAAAGCCCGCGTGCTGCAAGAGGACACGCTGAAAGCCGATCAGCAGAAGCTGACACTGGGGGCCTCGACACCGTTTCAGGTGGTACAGGACCAGCGCGATCTCGCGAATGCGCAGAGTTCCGAAGTGCAATCCATGGCGAACTACAGCCACGCGCGTGTGGCGTTCGATCAGGCTGTCGGAAAGACGCTCGATGTCTACAAGATTTCGATCGACGATGCGCGAGCCGGCGTGGGCCGTACGTCTACGAAAGGCAAATGAGGAGAATACGATGAAGTTTACCCGATGCCAATTCTTCTCGATAGCCCGGCGGCAGCTTGCAGCCGCACTCTGCTATTTCTGCATTGCCGCGCCGCTGCTGCCGCAGTCTTCCTCCACTGGGCCGATCGGTATCGAACCCATCAGGCCGCATGCGCCGATTTTTGAGCGCCCTTACCGGCCGGTGGAAGTGCCACCAGTGCGGCTCGGGAACTCGGATCGAATACGCGAACTTGTGCGCGCCGGCAAACTGTACCTCACGGCGCAGGACGCGGTAGAGATCGCGCTCGAAAACAACGTCGATATCGAGATTGCCCGCTACGATAAGCCGGCGGCGGAATGGCAACTCGAGCGCGCGCAGGCGGGCGGCGCACTGGCGGGAGTTCCGAACAGCGCTTCGCAAGCGTTTTCCGTGGCAAGCGGACAGGGCGTACAAGGTAGTCAAGCCGCGGCGGGCGTAAGTGGCGGGGGAGGCAACGGAGCCGGCAATAATACGGCCAATGCAACGGTTTCACAAATCGGTCCGGTCACTCAGGTCCTCGATCCTTCATTTCAGGAGACGACGACGTTCGGACATCAAACCACTCCGCAACAGAACACTACGCAGAGTCTGACTCAATCGCTGATATCCAACACGCGGGCCTACTCCGGCAGTTTTCAGCAGGGATTTCTCAGCGGTGGATCGGTTTCGGGCACCTTTAAAGACAACTATCTGAACGAGAACTCGCCGACCGATGTGCTGAATCCTTCAGTCGCGAACAGCCTGTCCATCTCGTTCCAGCACAATTTACTGCGCGGCTTCGGTACAGCCGTCGGAGGCCGGAACATAGAGGTGAGCCGCATCAATGTAAGCACGTCCGACCTCAATTTCAAAACGCAGGTGACCGGGTTGGTGGTCAATGTTTTGGATAACTATTACGCCCTGGTTGCCGATTACGACGATCTCCGCGCCAAAACCAAAGCGTCTGAAACCGCGCAGCAGTTTTATGCGGAGAGCAAGCAGCAGCTCGAATTCGGCGCACTCGCGCCGCTCGATGTGCTCAACGCGGAATCTCAGATGGTGACCGGACGCCAAAACGTCGATTTATCACAGACTGGCTTGCAACAGCAGGAGGTGCAGCTCAAGAACCTACTGAGCCGGACCGGAATCGCCGATCCACTGCTCGCCAGTGTTCAGATTGTGCCGCTCGACCATATTGACATTCCGGCTCATGACGATCTTCCGCCGCTCAAGGAGTTGGTGGATCAGGCGCTGAAAAATCGCAGCGACCTGGCCGCGGAACGGGCGAGCATCACCACGAGCGAAATCTCCGCGCTCGGAACGAAGAATGGCATTCTACCTACGCTGGTTGCGTTCACGACGCAAAGTCAGTCGGGGCTTGCGGGTAAAGCCAAGCCGTTCCGCATTGGAAACTTCGTCGATTTTCCCGATCCGTATTTTGTCGGCGGCGAGGGCACCGCGCTCGGGCAGACGTTCCGCCGCAACTTTCCAACGGAGACCGCGGGAGTCGCGTTCCAGACTACCGTCGGAAGCAATGTGGCGCAGGCGGACTACGGCATCGAACAGATCCAATTGCGCCAGCGGCAGCTCACCGTTCAGAAAGACAGGAACCAGGCCCAGGTGGATGTTCTTAATGCGGTGATCGCGCTTCAGCAGGCGAGAGCGAAGTACGATGCCGCAATGAGGAGCCGAATACTCAACGAGCAGCTTCTCTCCGCCGAGCAGCAGAAGTATTCGCTGGGCGCTTCGACGCCTTACCTGGTAGTCCAACAACAACGCGATTTGGTGAACGCCAATTCGGCGGAGACTGTTGCGCTGGTGGATTATAGCAACGCGCGCGTGGCGCTGGAGCAGGCGACGGGGACCACTCTCGAGGTTCACCATATTTCGATCGCGGACGTGAGGTCGGGGAAGATCGCGACGAAGGCGGCTTTGCCGGCGACACTGCCGCCGGATCGCTAAGCAGATCAAATTTCGGTACCGCGCCACATCGTATAATCCGTCCGTGTCTCTCTCACGACGTAGACTGCTCGCTGCTGCCACCGCTGCTCCTCTTCTTGCGCAGTCCGCGCGCGCATTGAAGATCATCGTCGCGGGCGGTCATCCGGGCGACCCCGAGTGCGGCTGTGCCGGAACGATTGCACGCTACAGCGATCTCGGACATCAGGTCGTGCTGCTTTACCTGAATCGCGGTGAGGGATTCTGCGGAGGCGCGGCCCTCTCGCGCTGTGCCGCCATACGCACGGCGGAAGCTGAGAAGGCTTGCCAAAGTCTCAAGGCCCGTGCGGTATTCGCGGGCCAATACGATGGCCGAGCGGTCGTCGATGCTCCGCATTACGAGGCATTCGCTCGCCTGATCGCGGCGGAAAGTCCCGACGCGGTTTTCACTCAATGGCCGATCGACCGTCATCGCGACCATCGCGCTTTATCGGCGCTCACCCTCGACGCCTGGTTAAAGGACGGCAAGCGATTCGCGCTCTACTACTACGAGGTTGCGGAGGATACGATGATGTTCTCGCCCTCCGAGTACGTGGACATTTCCGCAGTAGAATCGCGCCGCAGGGCTGCATGTTATGCGCACGTTTCTCAGCAGCCCGACAAATGGTATCCGAAACAGGTAGAGATCACGCGATTTCGGGGCAGCGAGAGCGGCTTCCCGCAAGCCGAAGCCTTTCTCCGGCATCCTGAAAGTAAGCGTGTCCCGCTACCGTGACGACGTTTCCCTAGTTGTGTATGGGAACCATATTGCCAGAGAGTTGCGTCGAAACCCCGCCGATGCTGACTACCACGGCTGCGTCGCCATTGTTGATGCTAAAAGGTACGGTGACGTTGAGCTGGACCAGCCCGGCGCCCACGATTCCCACAAAAGCGACGTTCGCCGGTTGTCCTCCGATATTCGCGGTTACACTGCTCGCGAGGAGACTTGCTCCCGAAAAGACCTGTCCAGAGGTACCGCTGGATTTCCCTGACCGAACCCGGTACCCCACAGAATGATCACTTCACCCGGCTTGGCCGGCGCTGCCGAGTTCACGTAGCTGTTGTTGGCATGCTGCGCCGCTTTGTGGTGAATGGCATAAACCATTCTGGCAAAAAAATGTTCACATAGTATAGGTATCAACAGAACAATAATCTAGTTGGCCCTATCGCCGACCCCATTCTTAAACCAGTGCTCCGTGATCTTGCTCAAAGCGCCGATGTCCTGCCGGGTGCCCTTTGCAGTGCCGACGATGTTGCGATCCTGCGTCCAATGATCGCGATACCAGGTACAGGATTCGAAGGTATCGTTTTGCCGCTTCCTCCAACGTTGCGAAATCTCGCGGTAGTGTTGGAGGGTAGCAGCCTGTGACCGGTCTTCAGCCAGGTCACGCAATTGGTAGGGGTCGGCCCAATTGTGAAAGAGAAGTTCGCGGCCATCGCGGCGATAGATGGCGTAAGTATATTCATGGTCTCGCAGAGCGCGCCATTCCGTTCCATCGACCCATGCCGCCGTTGTCCCCATGCCTTGCATGTGGGCAGCTTCCGGGCCGGCGACACCCTTCCCCAGAACGTGGGCGCTGAGATCGACTCCCTCCACGGTTCGCGGGACAGGGAGACCCATCAGAGAAAGTAGAGTGGGCATAATGTCGGGAGTGCCGAGCAATGCATCCGACATCAGTTTGGCGGGTACGTGCCCCGGCCATCGTACCAGAAAGGGAATCCGCGCCGCTTCCTCATAGAAGATATATTTCGCCCGCCTGCCGTGAGAGCCGAACATCTCTCCGTGGTCGGAAGTGAAAACGAAAATCGTATCGTTCGCCAACCCTTCGCGATCGAGCGCATCGAGCAAGCGGCCCAAATTCCAGTCGATATTGGCCGACTGTGCGTAGTAGGCGCGTTGATAGCTGTCCACAACCTTGCCGTAGCCGTCCGTCAAGCGAGCCCAGTTATCCGCATATGGATCGGACTTTTCGGAATAGTTTGGCCGCTTTGGCAGCGTGACATTCTGGTAGAGCGCGGCATCTTCCGGCCGAACGTTATCTGCGCCCCAAGGGTCGTGCGGAGGACCCCAGGAGAGAAACAGCGCGAATGGATCGGGCTTCTTTCCCGCTTCACGGATGAACTGAATCGCCATATCGGTTTGTCCGTCAGGTTCATACTGTTTGCGGATATGCCGGTTCGTATCGTTCTCGAAATACGGTGAATTGAAGTACGTGTGGTTGAAATTGTAGGCAGCCCAAAAGCCGTCAAATCCCAACCGGTAGGGTCCGGGCGGCACGAACCCGTTGCGGGTCAATTCGTGATGCCCGAGTTCATTGGCCCACATATGCCACTTACCGATATAGCCGGTCTGGTAGCCGTTCCGTCCCAAGACGTGACCGAAACATTCATGCTCAGGACTCAGGCGGAGCTCGTTGATAACCATGCCAGTACTCGACTGAAACTTCCCGGTCATCAAGGATGCCCGGTGCGGAGCGCACACCGGCGTCGATGAGATGGCCTGATGGAAATTGCAGCCCTCGCCGGCGAGCCTGTCGATGCGCGGCGTTCTCGCGTACTCGTCTCCGGCATACCCGCAAGAGAAATAGCGAAGCTGGTCGGCGAAGACGTAGACGAGATTTGGCCGCCGTTGCGCGGCAGGTGTCTGGGCAGCGGCCAACGCCGCGCCGGCGGTTGAACTAAGAAAGCGGCGACGGGTAAAGTGATTCATGAATTCGGCCTCAAAACTTTAGCTTAACGGCAAACTGCATTACCCTCGGCAGCGAATAGATACTGGTCGATGCGATCTGACCGAATTGAACGCAGGTGCTCTGCTTTGAGCGTGCGGCTAGTACCTGCTTGCGAAATTTTGCGTGCCGGCTTCTTCGCGGTCGCGGCTCAGAAGTCATTGATGGGGCAAGTCATTGCTGAGGCACGCGCGTAAGCAAGCGGTGCTGTACGCCTACTTTTTGCACTTCGGCACTGGAGACTTACATCCAGCCCGGATCTATCAACGAGAACCAGGCTGATTCCCTGGTCTGGTTCTGCTAGAATAGTCTGGAGTGGCAGGGAGAGCTGTATATTTCTGCCCGGTACGACTCATGGCGGGCGCGTAGCTCAATTGGCAGAGCAAGTGACTCTTAATCACTAGGTTGAAGGTTCGATTCCCTCCGCGCTCACCACTCTTTTCAATAAGTTACAGGTTGCTGAATTACTTTCAGTGGCTCGGAGGCTTTCCACCGCTTCATCCTTAGAAGCCATGGGATGCCAGAGTAACCGCTTCGGAACATCTTTGTCGCTCCCGTGTGCCGAGGATCGTGTAACCGGCAACGAACGCCCGCTGCTTTCCGGTGCGAGTCCACGCGCGTGATATGTCCGTGGCGGGGGCGTTCGGTAGCGGCTTGTAAAATGGGAGTCCCCCATCTTCGGTAAGCGTCCGGTGTCGACCGTCTTTACAATGACTGGGGAATTCTTGGGCGCCAATTCTTTGAGCATGGTAACCCAACCGACATAGAATCCTGCGGTCCCGCTCCCTTCCCTTCCCCACTCATCGGCGTGGGCTTTCTCGTCATGTGTAGAAGGCAATCACGGCTAAACAATTGGAGGAAACAACATGAACACAAAAGCAACCACATGTTGAATTGCCTCAAACCCGCGCAATCGGGTTCTCGCTTAGGAATGTCTCAACGATTTGCGATGTACGTGCGTCGTAGATGCGAGGAATCACTATGGCAGTTCCGCGAAAACTCCTGGTAGTTAGCGTATCTATACTTGCATTTGCCTTCAGCGGGTTGGGACAGACGCTCAGCCGCACATTCCATCTCACTCACGTCCCATCGAATGCATCGGTGAATGAAATCGCGACCATCCTTCGGACTTTGGATAATGAAAAGCCGTTCTCGGATCAAGCCAAGCAAGAAATCACTGTCACCGGGACGGCTGACCAAATCGCGTTCGCCGAGTGGGTGGTTGAAAACTTGGATGTCGCGGGCCCGCCGACGACAACGCCGCAATACACCGCTGCCGGAAGCGACATGACGGCCGCGCGCATCTACTACCTGGCCAATACTCCGGCCCAGCATGCGCTGAACGAGTTGGTCACCGCCCTCCGGACGGTGGGCAACATTCAGCGGATTTTCACATATTCCCCACTCGACGCGATTGCGATCCGGGCTACACCCGCTTCGGCGGAATTTGCCGACTGGCTGGTTCATCAGATGGATGTGTCGCCTGCCAATCATACGAGCACAGCGCAATATGAGATCCCGACGGGTCGCTGCGGCAACGGGATGGCGGAGGTGGCGTTTCTGAAATATCCGCGATCGCAGAGTGGCCTGAACGAAATGGTCACAACGATCCGCACCGTGGCCGATGTTCAGATGATTTTCACGCACACTTCGGCGCCCCAGGGTATGACATTCCGTGGTTGCACTTCGAACGTGCAATTGGCCGATTGGCTGTTCCATCAAATCGACGCGCAACCGGACGCGCAGGCTCGAGTGCAAAAGCACGAGTACGTCATTCCCGACTCGCCGGATTCGGTGGCCCGGGTCTATTACCTGAATACGCGCGGAGCGCTGGCGTTGAACCAACTCGTAACGGCGATCCGGACGGAAGTGCCATTGACCAGAATTTTCGATTGCCTCGAAACCGGAACACTGGCATTGCGGGCCGCTCCTGATCTGGTCAACGTCGCGGACCGCATCATCAAAGAGCGCGATCAGTAACGCCTTTATGGCGGCCTATTACGAGGATGAGCAGAAATGCGTTCACCGGGTCGTGTGAAGGCGGTCATCAGCGGACGCGCATGTGCGCCACGAAAGTGGCAGAATCGCCTAAACCGCACGAGCAAGAGTACCGGCCATACCGCACAATACAGAGGTGAGCGTTTGCGTTTGCGGAAATGTGGTTTTTGACATACTGGTCCGGCCTGTCGAGCAGTTGAACTGGGCTGCCACGACCCTCGTCGAGACCATCAGCCAACAACTCGGCGGGAATGCCGGGAGCACTTCTTACACGCTAGCGAAACTGGGCATACCGACTTTCATCGTCACTCTGGTTGGGCGGGATTCAGCGGCTGAAACGGTAGCGGCGCGCCTCAATTCCGCGGGCGTCGATACCTCACGCATTCAGAGAACGGATGCTCCGACGTCCGTCGCTATTTGTGTTGTCAATCAGGCATCGGAGCGCGCGCTGCTATACCAGCTCGGCGCGAGCGCGGAGGAGTTTCCGGCATTTCCCATCGATGGCGCGGATCACTTTCATCTGGCGGCAGTGTTCCGCATGAAGCATCTCCGCCGCGTCGCGCCGGAGGTCCTGCACAGGGCGAAGGAACTGGGCATGACTACCAGTGTCGACACGCAATGGGATACGGAGGGCGAATGGATGAAGGTCCTCGCGCCGAGCCTTCCGTCAACCGATTTGCTCTTCGTCAATGAGGACGAGGCCCGCATGTTGACTGGCCATAGCGATCCCGAAGGGGCTTCGCGCACGCTGCGCTCGGCCGGCGCCAAGACCGTCTGTGTCAAGTTAGGGCCGCGGGGCTGCGCGGTGTTCGGCGATCGCATTGAATTCGTATCGACTGGCTTCCGCGTGAACGCAGTCGACTCTACCGGCGCGGGAGATTGCTTCTCTGCCGGTTACGTTGCCGCGCTGCAGCGCAAACTTCCTCACCAGGAGGCCGCTCGGATCGCCAACGCGGCCGGCGCATTGTCGGTTCAGCAGCTTGGCGCAACGGCCGGCATTCTTGGATGGGAAGCTACGACTGACTGGATTGCGCGATACTTTTCAGTGAATAGAGATTCATATTAATTGGATCTAACCTCGGTATCATGTACCTATGCCGGATGCGTCTGATCTGGCGTGGAGGTAGTGCAAAGATGAATCGAGTCGTAAAGGGAATAGTAATTGGCTGCGGCGCCATGGCGCTCGGCATGGGTGCATTTGCACAAGGCGCATTTGCGCAAGAATACGGCCGGGACCGCAGTTACTTCCAGGACCGCGATCGGCGAGACGATGACCGCGGATTCTGGGATCGCGAGCGGATGATGCGCGAGTACCGCGCATTCTTCTATGACCGGCTGCAGGGCGATCTGGATCGCGCGGAGCATAGCCGTTATTTACGCGGCGATGATATTCGCGCTTTCGACCGTGCGCGGCATGAAGTAGGTGAGTTTCAGAGCAAATGGTCGCGCGGTATTTTCGATCCGCACGACATGGACTCCGCGATCGCTTCCGTGCAGCGGGTGGTAGATATCCGGGGGCTGCACCGCGACGACCGCGATGCGTTGCGGGAAGATCTCAACCGCATGCGCCGCTTCCGCGAGCACATGGAACACCGCCGGTAGCTTTTCGCGACAGTGGGGCATAGCGGAGGATGCCCCACTCTTGTCTCCTCGCACTGAATCTGACGGCAAATCAAAAAAACGTCACATGGCCAACACGGCTCCGTTCCTCCCCAGAGCCGCGCTATCCATGTGGCGGTGACTGCCAACGAGCGAACAACAGGCGGACCCGCCGCGGAAAGGCGAGGTCTCGCGGACACCAACAACGGAAGATCCAAGCCAAGTTCAGCTTTTCATCTTCCCTCTGTTAACAGATGCGTGAAAACTCGGAAGAACGGGTCAAACTTTTCCAATTTTTTTTTGAGTCTCATTCGAGGAAGAAGACTTCCCGCATCATCGCGAAACGCTCGCCGGGCAGCTTGCCGGGAACTGGCTCGAAAAGCGGCGCCATAAACTCCTGCCATCGCCGGTTAACGGGATCGCGATCCAGTTCGTCCCAAGCTCTCTCGAAGTCATCTACGCGCAGGCAAAGCACCAGATCCTGATCTCTGCGGAAGATCGAGTAATCCGAAATTCCCACAGCCTTCAGTTTGGCGAGCAACTCCGGCCACACGCGCTTGTGCTCCCGCTCGTACTCTTCCACGGCGTCGGCCTTGATTCTCAGTTTGAATGCGTATCGGGGCATAAGTATATCAGTAAGCCGAGTTCCGGCAGTAATGTGCAAAATGATCGAACACGCCGTCCCAATCTGCCTTTGGTTCGGGCGCAAAGCTCGTGGGCGGGAAGGATCGCGACACGATCTCCCTCCCCTCTGCAATCGATTCCACCGCGCCGCGCCCAACCATCTGCATCACCATATTTCCGAGCGCCGTCGCCTCCGATGGACCTGCGATTACGCGCCTTCCAGTGGCATCCGCCGTCATTTGGTTAAGCAGGGAGTTCTGAGAGCCGCCGCCGATCACACGCACCTCCTCGAACTCCGTACCGGTAAGAGTTTCGAGCTGTTCCAGTTCGTAGCGGTATTTCAGCGCAAGGCTCTCCATCACGGTCCGCGTAAACTCGCCCGGAGTCGCCGGTTCCGGTTGACCGGTTTGTTTGCAGAAGGTCCGAATCGCGCGCGTCATGTCGGACGGCCGCACGAATGCAGCCGCATCGGGATCGATCCAGCGTCCGAGCGGCGGCGCCCCGGCGGCAGCCCCCAGCAGTTCCGCATAAGTGTAGGTTTCGCCGGCATCCGCCCAGGCATTTCTGCAGCCTTCGAGCAGCCACATCCCGGTGATATTCTTCAGCAGCCGGATGGTGCCGCCCACGCCTCCCTCGTTCGTGAAATTGAGCCGCCGAGCCTGCTCCGTAACCACCGGCGACGCGACCTCCGTTCCCAGCAACGACCAGGTCCCCGAACTGAGAAACGCCGTGCTCCCGCCAGCAGCCACCGCGGCCACAGCCGATCCCGTATCGTGACACGCCGGCGCAATCACGCTGGTGAACGCAAGATCGTGGGCCGACGCCAGATCCGTGCGCAGCCGCCCGATCTCCGTCCCCGGCGAGATGATCGGGGCAAGCAAATGCGTCGGGATATCCAACTTCTCCAGAAGATCACAAGCCCAGGACTTGCTCCGCCAATCGAGAAATTGCGTGGTTGAAGAGATGGTGTACTCGCAGGCCACAACTCCCGTCAGCCAGAAGTTAAGCAGATCCGGCATCGTGACCAGAAACTCGGCGTTGTACAACAAATTGGGCGTATGGCGGGATGCGGCATAAAGTTGATAAAGAGTGTTCAGCGCCATGAATTGCACGCCGGTCTGATCGTAAATACGTTCCGCCGAAAGCTTGCGGGTGACTTCTTCCACCATTCCGTCGGTGCGCGGATCGCGGTAGTGATAAGGATTTTCGAGCAGCGCTCCGCCTTCGCCGAGCAGTCCATAGTCAACGCCCCAGGTATCCACGCCGATGCTGTCGATCCGCTCGGCCTGCCGGCGCGCGATGTCCAGCGCGCGCCGCATTTCGAACCAGAGACGGGGCGCATCCCAATGCATTTCACCGTTGTAATGCACTGGATCGTTCGGGAACCGATGCAATTCTTCCAGTCTGATCAACCCTGCGTCGAGACGGCCAAGCATGGCTCGACCGCTGGTAGCTCCAAGATCGAATGCCAGGAAGTTCTTTGGCCCGTTTGAGGACATCCTTTAAGCGTAGCTCGACACGCCGGAAAGGTTGCGCGCGCCGCGCTCCGCCGAAACCCTCTCGATGTATCCGCTCTGACGGAAGCCAGCCAGTGGATCGGCGGCAAGCCCTTTCGATTGCGCCCACTCCGCAATGGCCGGCCGCACGTCTGTAGCGAACGCGTCGCGCAGGCAATTCTCGGCGTCCACGAGATCGCAGCTTTCCTGCAGCCGCGCAAGCTTCTCATGATCCACGAGGGCGGCCTTTGAATACAGTTCCATCGCTGTGGTGACCGTCTGTATCATCGCCTCGATCTTGCCCTTGAGGTTGTGACTCTGATCGATCATGTAGGCGATATCGGCCGTTATTCCCTTCTCCCACTCGAACATGCGGATTTCGTGGAAGATTCGGAACACCTGGTATGGATCGATCGAACCCATCGTGAGATCGTCGTCCGCATAGCGGCGATCGTTGAAGTGGAAGCCGCCGAGCATGTCGAGATCCAGCAGCCACGCCACGATCTGTTCGATGTTCTGCGCCTGATAGTGATGACCCGTGTCGACGAGCACTTTCGCGCGCGGTCCGGCCGATTTCGCAAGCAGAAGCGCCATGCCCCAGTCCGCGATGTCGGTGTGGTAGAACGCCGGCTCAAAGGGCTTGTACTCCACCAGCATGCGCTGATTGCCGGTCAATTTGGAGTGCGTGGCGGCGAGGCCTTCCTCGAACCATTTCTTGCGCGCGCGTATGTTCTGGGTACCCGGATAATTCGACCCGTCCGCGAACCAAAGCGAAAGATCGCGGCTAGCGAGACGGCGTCCGATCTCGACGCTATCGAGAACATGATTCAGAGCTTCGGCGCGCGCCTTTGGATCGGGGTTGCCGAATGATCCGAATTTATAAATCTGATCCTGAAAGACGTTGGGATTGATAGATCCCGGTTGCACGCCGTATCGTGCCGCCAGACGCTGCACCTCGGCCACACTGCCGGTACCCTCCGGGAGATCCCACAGCACGTGCAGCGCGATGGTCGGGCACACGCCGGTCCATCGATGCACCTCGCCCGCATCGCTAAACTTCTCTTCCAGGGTGGAAGCGGCGGCGGCCTGTTGAAACTTGCCGAAACGCGTTCCGGTGTTAGCGAAACCCCATGATGGGATTTCGATGTGGAAGCGATTGAGCGCGGCGGCAATGAGATCCGATTGTTTGGTTTTGTTCACGGCGTTGATCCAACAATATTAGCCCACGTCAGGTAGCCCCGAGGTCAACCACATTCGCGAGCGCCGCGGCTTTTATGCATTGCGTAACCCGTTGCGAGGGTGGCGAACCATTGTTAACTCAAGCTTTCGCGCCGATCGAAAGGTGTTGCGGGGCGGCTCGAAGGTGTGTGATTCGCATGCGCCGCGTTACGCTATGTGAAACGTTCCGAGCCACTGCGCTCTGAATACGAGGCTTGCATCCGCACCCGCTACACTGGTTTGAGCATGATCCGGCACAAGGAGCATCACACTGCCTCTCCCGCGACCGTTCGCGACATCGTCATTGGCATGTCCGACGGATTGACGGTTCCTTTTGCCCTGGCCGCGGGCCTTTCCGGGGCAGTGGCAAATTCGAAGATTGTTGTACTGGCGGGTATCGCGGAAATTGCCGCGGGATCGGTCGCCATGGGCTTGGGTGGCTATTTAGCGGCGCGCACCGACGAGGAGCACTATCACTCGGAGAGGCAGCGCGAAATCGACGAGACACGGGAAATGCCGGACGAAGAGATCGCCGAGGTCAACAGAGTATTTCAAGGCTGGGGATTGACGGACCAGCAGATTGAGCCGATCGTCTCGATCATCAGCTCCGACGAGAAGCGCTGGGTGGATTTCATGATGAAATTCGAGCTGAATCTCGAAGAGCCCGATCCCAAACGGGCTTTCTATAGCGCCGCCACTATCGCCGCCTCCTACATCGTTGGAGGCATGATTCCGCTCTCACCGTACATGATGACACACAATGTGGCGGATGGGCTGTGGTGGTCCGTCGGCGTCACCATCGTGGCACTGTTCGGGTTTGGGTACATGAAGGGACGGTTTACCGGCATAAACCCTCTAAAAGGGGCGATGCAGACGACACTTATCGGGGGACTGGCCGCGGCTGTCGCGTTCGGGCTGGCGCGTTTATTCCGGTAAGATGGGACCAGCCGATATTTTTCTCCAGCTAGAGCGCCGATCGGTTATGGACAGACGCAAGCCAGTACTACTAGACTGGTCTTTGTATTCATAAGCGTCCGCATCTCAAGTGGGCGAAATGTCCTCAATAGAAAATGGAGGGCCAAAAAGTATGTGGAATAAACGTCAGGAAGAAACACCACAACCACCGCAACCCGCCGCGCGGCCAATACCGCCTGTGGCACAAAATCCCGTGGAAGTAAGGAAGGAGACAACGCCCGTGGCCACCAACCCGTTCAAAGCACCAGAGCCGGACACTCGAGGCTCTGCCTCGATTGGAAAGGCAGTCAAGATTAATGGACAGATATACAGCAAAGAAGATCTCTATGTCGATGGCGACGTCGAAGGAACCATCGAATTGGCGGAGCACAAACTGACGGTCGGCCCTAGCGGCCGCGTGCAGGCTGCTATCAAGGCCCGCGAAGTTGTTGTCCTCGGCCAGATCCAGGGAAACGTCGAGGCAATGGACAGGCTCGATATCCGAAAGGATGCCAAGCTCGTCGGCGATATCAAGACAGCGCGAATCATCATCGAAGACGGCGCATACTTTAAGGGCAGCATCGATATCGTGAAGTCGGAACAGAAGAAGGCTCCGGCCGGACCGCCAATCGTGACACCGCAGAGCACTCCCGTAGCTGCTGCAGCAGGCAGCGAGGTAAAGCGCTAAGGGTATCGCACCGATACCGCTAGAACGCTGGAATTGCAGGAAAGACGAGGACCTTACGGTTGCTCCCTGACAAGCTCAAAAGTATTTTCCGAGGTTCAGGCGCGCCGGAGGGCTCCTCGTCCTTGTTCAAGCCCAACGGCGGCCACGACAAGGAGATCGTGACCACGCGCCAGAGCCGCGGCCTCGATCAGTTCTTCACCCACATCCGCGAACAAACCGGACTGTCGATCCTCGATATGGGCGGAGCCTGCCAGGAGAACATCAACTTCATCACCAGTCTTGGACACCGCATCACTCCCCAAAGCATCCTGCAAAGCGTGGACGAGACATTCGGCGGAGTCGCCGATACGGACCAGTCGAATCCGGGCCAGATCGAATCGTTTCTGAAAGAAAATCTGGATTATCAGGCCGACAGCTTCGATGGCGTGCTGCTCTGGGATACTTTGCAGTACATGGCGCCGGCGCTGCTGAACGCGGTGACCGAGCGCGTCTTTCTGATTACGCGTCCGAAGAGTTATCTGCTTGCATTTTTCAATCCTGAAGACCGCGCGCAGTTTACGCCTTCTTATACTTTCCGCATCCAGGACAAGAGCACGCTGACCCTGGTACAGAGGGGGACTCGCAAGCCGGCGCAGATGTTCAATAACCGCGGTCTCGAAAAAATGTTCGCGAAATTCGAGTCGGTAAAGTTCTTCCTCACTCGAGAGTCGCTCCGGGAAGTGATCGTGCGGCGTTAATGTGCGCCTGCGGTTGCCTGGTTCTCGTCGGTTTGGTTGCCGCAGTTGCGTACTGCGTCGTGCACGGATTGTGGATCGTCGCGGCAGGCGTGGTAGTGTTAGCTGGCGTCCTGGGGTGGCTGGGCGTGAAAGCGATGCGGAAAACTGAAAAGCCGGGCGGCGGCCGGGATTCTAGCGCGGCAGGTAATTGAGCACGACCGGAAATACTGCCTGCACGAATCTCGTGCCGGCGTTCATGGCAGACGTGACGTCGTCATGAATCACGGGCACAACCACACGGACCAGCGCCGAATCGCTGCGATGGTAACGCATGGAATCGACCACCAGGTAGTACTTCGCGGCAAACTCTCCGGCCACCACGCGTCCGTGCGACTGGTACCAGTAGAGGACCAGGCTCTCTCTTTCCCCTTTGGACACGATGTACTTGTTGATGGTGATCGGGTTTGCGAGTCCGGGAATTGGAACGCTGACTTCGCCGGTTTCCGATGGCTGCCAACCCGCGGCGGGAAGGCAATTCTTGGGAGAGTGCGGCGACTGGCCCTGCTGCTGCGTGCTGAAGAACGCAATAAAGAGTTCCTCGGAGTTCATGATCATCGCCTGCGCTTCCTCACGTGTCAACTGGGTGGGATCGGGAACGGGCGTTCTAGAATAGAACGCATCGAGCACATCGTCGGCCTTGAGAACATCCATGGCTTCCTTCTCTACGATGCCCTGCGAAATCATCTGCCAGCCGGGAACAGTCTGCGGAAACAGTTTTAACGGCTGCCGGAGCGGCCTACTGTCGCCATGCGACGCTGAGTAAAACAGAACCGCTTGCAGGACGAGCACAGTGCTGAGAACCCGTACATACTTATTTCGCCAGATCTCGTTCACGCGTATCGCCTCCTGTAAAACGCCGCTATGCGCCTCAATAGTTGGTGGACGCCGGCCATGATGATGAGTGCGATCATGAAAATCAGCCAACCCTCGGCTTCGTGGATCATTCCTTCCGCCAATTTCGGATTGAACTGTGCCAGGATTCCGGTGACGGTCACACGTCCGGCGTTAGCAAGGATGGCAATCGGGATGGTGGAAAAAAACAAAATAGTTCGTATCGGTGTGCTCGATTCGAAGAAATATCCGTAGACGAGCGAGAGAAATGACAGCGACAGAAGCGAGCGAATTCCGCTGCATGCCTCGACGACGTTGAGCTGCATGTCTGAGAGTTCCAGAATATTGCCCAGACGCATCACCGGAATACCCAACAATTCGAGCATGGATTGCGCAACGCTGCTGGCGAAAATTTGCAGCGGAAACGTGAGCCGCAGATAGACAACGCCCGGAATCGGCACCATGAAAAACAGCAGAAACAGCGGAAATGCGAATTTGCGCAGCGATTGAAGGCCGCCAAGAAGCCAGACCGCGCCAATTATGGTGATGACAATGGCTGTGCGCGCCAGGAACAATTCCGCGCCTAACGTGGCGACAAAGAGTTGCGCGGCGCCCCAAACCAACAGAATCAACCCGCGCCAGTCGGGACTTGCAGGAGGGCCTGCCTGTGTCTCATGAAGCTTTTGCCAGACGATCCACCCGGCAATCACGGGGACGAAAAAGCCGTATCCCATGTCGTCGTCGTTCGACCATTGGGTAACGAGCCGAACGATCACACGGAAATAGCAAACACCGATGAGCGCTGCGGTCCAGGCGATCACCGCCCACGGGGCGATCAGGAACCCGCTGTTTCTTCGTGACGTCCGCCACGGCTGATGACATAAATGCTTGACTTATGATAACACCCTATTTGGCTCGATTTTTGGCAGATAAGCAGGACGATCAAGCCGAACAGTTACGTTCGTCCGGCGCCGGATAGGCTAGTCTCAAAGATAATGGCAAAGCTCAGATCGGTGCGTCCCAAAAAACCGGGAGTGCCGCCCGTGCGCGGTGGGCTACCGTGCGTAATCTTCGTGATCCTGGCTGTTATCCTCGTGATGGTCTTCCTCTACTGGGTGATGAGAAATGCGACTTGACGGACGGCAAACCGGGCAGCTTCGACCCGTCGCAATCGAAGCGGACTACCTCGCCACCGCGGAAGGCAGCGCGCTCATTACTCTCGGGCACACCAGGGTGATCTGTTCCGCCACCATCGAGTCCAATGTGCCGCCGTTCCTGCGCAACATGGGACGCGGGTGGGTGACGGCGGAATACGCGATGCTGCCGAGAGCCACAGTCCACCGGACAACGCGTGAGGTAACGAAGGGTAAGCCCTCGGGACGCACGCAGGAGATTCAGCGGCTGATAGGCCGGTCGCTTCGCGCGGTGGTGGACATGGCAGCGCTTGGCGAGCGTACGGTGATTCTCGATTGCGACGTCGTGCAGGCGGATGGCGG
The DNA here is from genome assembly GCA_963767545.1 of Terriglobia bacterium. Lineage (GTDB taxonomy): Bacteria > Acidobacteriota > Terriglobia > Bryobacterales > Bryobacteraceae > CAVVFX01. The sequence goes on along the minus strand of CAVYEV010000045.1, from coordinate 11,387 downwards.
CACACGGACCGCATCGATAACCGGCGCCTTTGTTGCGATGTGCCTAGCGCTGCGGTCGCTGGTGCAGTCGAAGGTTCTGTCGAAGATGCCGGTCACGGATTATCTTGCGGCAACCAGCGTAGGGATGGTTGGCGGCAGCCCAATGCTTGACCTGTGCTACGAAGAGGATTCCCGCGCCGATGTCGACGCCAACATCGTCATGACCGGCAGCGGACGCTTCGTCGAGTTGGGATTCACGGCGGAGCGCGATTCCTTTGGCGATTCTGAAATGGGCGACTTGCTGAGTTTGGCGCGCACGGGGATTGTGCAGCTTGTGGAGATTCAGAAGGGACTCGTGAAGCTGCGGTGATCCTGTACTGCGCCACCAGCAATCCTGGCAAACTGCGCGAATTCCGCAGTGCAGGGCGGCCTGAGTGGGAGATCGAACCGTTGCCTGGGATCGGCCAGATTATGCCTCCGGAAGAGACCGGCTCCACATTTGAAGATAACGCGGTCGAGAAGGCGCTTTATTATGAGCGGTACGCGAACGGCGCTCCGTTGTTCGCTGAAGATTCGGGCCTGGAGGTGGATGCGCTGGACGGCGCACCGGGCGTGTACTCCGCGCGATTCGCCGGGCCCGATGCAAATGACGCGGCCAATAACGAACTGCTGATCGAGCGTTTGGGCGGATGGTAGCCGGCGAGAGGCGCGTTACGTCGCAGTGATCGCACTGATTATGCCTGGAGATGCGCCTCGCACGTTTCGCGGGTCCGTGGAAGGCCGCATTCTGCGCGAGCCACGGGGCTCAGGCGGTTTCGGATACGATCCGCTATTCTTTTATCCGCCGTTCGAGGCGACTTTCGCGGAAGTAACGGCCGAACGGAAGTCGTTGGTCAGCCATCGCGGCCGTGCGGTGGAGAAGATGATGGAATTTCTGCGCGCTACTCGAAATCGGGCTACTTGAGATATGGGTCTAGATCGGGAAACAAACGGGCGTGGATAACGGGCTCGTTCAAGTTGTCTTTGGTCACCACCACCGCGGGCAGGCTCTGTATCCGCTCGATGGCAGCGCCGTTCAGTTTACTGACCGCTGCCTTCACCGTTTTGTAGCCCATGTCGAAAGGATTTTGCGTCACCAGCGAGTCGATGGTGCCGTCCTTCAGTCCATCAATTAAGGGTCGCGCTGGAATCGAAGCCCACCAGCTTGACCTTGCTCTTGCTGCTCGAAAGCGCGCGGGCCGCGCCCACTGTGCTCGATTCGTTGGAACCGAACATGCCGTCGAGATCCGGGAACGCATTCAACATATTCTCCGCGACCGTCATTGACTTGGCCACATCGGCCATACCGTACCGTTTATCGACGATGTGAATCCCTGGATAAGACTGCTTGATCTTGTCCTCGAAGCCCTGTTCGCGCGCCATCGTGGACGCCGAGCCGGGTTGGCATGCGACTTCGACAATTTTGCCCTTACCGTTCAGGATCGCGCCCATTCGATCCGCGCCTAACTGGCCGGCGGCGTAGTTGTCGGTTGCTATCTGCGCTACAAAAGTCTTTGCTGTCCACCGGCGAATCCCAGATGATGACCGGAATTCCCGCGGCGGATGCGCGATCGACGGCGTTGGCCAGCGCCTTGCGATCGATGGGCGCGAGAGTAATCGCGTCCACGTGCTGATTGATCATGTTCTCGACGATCTGCAACTGCCCGCTGAAATCGGACTCCGTGGCAGGGCCGTTCCAGATGATATCGACGTTTTCTTCGCGCGCCGCCTTCACGGCTCCCGCATGCGCGGATACCCAGTACACGTGCGACCGCCCCATCGGGATTACGGCGATCTGTTTCCTTGCCGTGCGGTTGCAGGCCGCGAGCGTGAGCAACGCTAAAAGGAGCGAAAGCAATCTCATCCGCGAACGCTCGCCGCCGGAATCTTCTTCACCAGATCTCCCAATTCCATCACGCTTTCCGCGCCGATGGTGAAGGCATCGATCTGATTATGCGCCAGAGCGAATTGGAGGCACTCGTCGGGCTTCGAGCGCAGCCGCCCCGCGCCGAAAATCTTCATCCCGATTACGCCTTTGCCAGCCGTCTTCATGTCCGCGAGAAGATTCAGGATCGTCTGCGGGTCGGCGTCCATCGCGATCTTTGCCGGATTGATGCGAGCGAGATCGACTTCGCACCAGGGGCTGTTCAATGCGGCTTTCATGGCATCGAAACTGTGGCAGGAAGTGCCATGCGTCCGGACGATGCCCTTCTCCTGAGCTTCGGATAACACTTCCATCGCGCCCTTCTTCTTTTCGGGCCAGTCGCCGTCGGTCATCGCGTGAAGCAAGACGATATCGATGTAATCGGTGCCGATCTCGCGGCGGAAACGGTCGAGATCCTCGCGCATCTCCTTGGCGGTAGTGGAGTGAGTCTTGGTCATGATCGCGACCTTATCGCGCGGCACTTCTTTGAGCGCTGCCTTCATGTGAAGGTGGGTGCCGTACTGATCGGCGGAATCCCAGAAGGTAAGCCCATGATCGTAGCCGAACTTGAAGAGATCGGCCAGACCCTGCACGCCGAGTTTCTTGGTCTGGTTTGAGCTTCCGCCCACGCCGTTGGTGCCCGTACCCATGGCAAGGCGGCTGACTTCGACGCCGCGAGGTCCAAGTTTGATGCGGTCGGTGGCCTGCTTAGCGGTACTTGCAGCGAAGAGATGGTGAGGAAAATTGCGCAGGGCGGCGAGTCCGGTCCCGCCACGGAGGAAAAAATCTCGACGGTTCATGGCACCATCATACGAAAGACGGAGGGGCGTCTGCTTAGTGGCGTGCGGGTTATGCATTACCGGCGAAAATTCCCTCGGCTGCTTCTGCAATCCGAGTTCAGGCCGGCCGTATAGCGCATGTACAGTCGGAGTTATGCGCCAAAGTGGCTGGTCTGCGAACTACCGATCACAAGCCGACTTATCAATGAATGCCATTCTGAGTGTCATTGTGAAAGCGTTAAGATTGGATGGCGTGTACTGTTGGTGGCCGCATGAGCCGAGTTGGGAGAGTGTGACTTGCCATTCGAAGGAGGCATTTCATGGCTGAAGCTGGAAAGATTTGTATGCTCAGAGTTCGCCTTCCTGCACAGCGCTTACAATCGGCTTTAACAGCGGAGGCATCATCGATGAGCGAAACGCACTGCAGAGCCTCAGTGTCTTAAGTTAGACAAGTGAAACAAGACTCCCGATCGCGCTCGGCGCGGAATTGGTGTATACTCGTGTTCATTATCGGGGGCGTACACATCTCAGTTCGATCTCGCCTCCAGCATTTAATCGTTGTGCGATCTCGCTAATGTATTGTTCCGGCGTCTTTCGGTCACGTATCTAACTCTGCATGGGGGTTTGGTCAATGATCTCGCGACATCGTGTTCCTTTCTCTACGTTACTTCTCGCGGTACTCTTGTGTCTTCCGCTGGTTGCTCAAAACGCCGCTTTGATCGGCACTATAAAGGATGCTCAAGGCGCGGTAATTGCGGGCGCAACCGTTCATCTGACTAATCGCGACACGGGCATTTCCCAGGTGCTGCAAAGCGACTCCGAGGGCAACTACGAATTTGCCATCGTGAAACCCGGCACTTATACAGTCAAAGTGGAACAGAAGGGTTTCCAGACGTACGTGCAAGAGGGGGTGCAGTTGGCGGTCGACTCTCGATCCCGGGTCGATGCGATTCTGCAGGTTGGCGAAGCGAGTACGGCGGTCACCGTCGAAGCTTCGGCCTCGGGAGTGCAGACTGAGTCATCGAGTCTCGGCTCGGTCGTCGAGAATAGGCAGATCGCTGAGATCCCTCTCAATGGCCGCTTCTTCCTCGATCTGGCTCTCCTTCAGGCGGGCACCGTGGTTCCCAGCACCAATAACCGCACATTCCTCGCGGTGCCGAGCGGCATTGGGATGTCCGGTATTAACGCCTCCGGAACACGCGAAGATTCCACGAATTATTTGTTCGATGGAATCAATTTGAGCGACATGGTCCAGAACCAGATCACCTTCCAGCCAAACATCGACATGATTCAGGAGTTCAAGGTACAGACCAACGCCTTCTCCGCGGAATACGGACGGAACGCCGGCATTATTATTAACGCCGTCTCGAAGTCCGGAACCAATGGAATCCATGGCACCGCATATGAGTTCTTGCGCAATCAGCGCTTCGATGCCAAGAACTTCTTCGATCCGCCCGGCCCGATCATCGACTTCAATCGCGACATCTTCGGCTATAGCGCCGGCGGACCCGTGATTAAGAATCGCACTTTCTTCTTCACCAGCTATGAGGGACGGCGCGGGCATGAAGTCGCGTCTCTGAAGACTCAGGTTCCGAGCGTGGCACAGCGAAACGCCGTTACGAACCCGATCATTCAGAAGTTGCTTACTCTGGTTCCCGCGGCTACCGATCCCACCGGCACATTCTTCGTCGGGCCAACGCCGCGCAACCGGACACTCAATCAATTCACAGGCCGGATCGATCATAATATATCCGCCAACGATTTTCTCTTCGGCAGCTTCATTTCGAATCACGACCAGCGAACCGAGCCGACGCTGCAGGGCAATAATCTTCCGGGCTATGGCGACTTCCGCCCAGCGAAACGATACCTTCTGTCGCTCGGCTATACTCACATCTTCTCTTCGTCTGTTACGAACGAACTGCGCGCGGGCTTGAACCGGGTCTTGATCGCTTTCGATCAATCGTATGCGGGTAGTCCATCCGATTTTGGCCTGACGACGCCTTCCGGTATTTTCCCCGAGATCGAAGTATCGGGAGGGATGTTTTTCGGCGGCATCACCGGCTTTCCGCAAGGCCGCGGCGATTCAACATTTCAATACAGCGATTCCGTGTCTTGGGTGAAGGGTAAACAGACCTTGAAGTTTGGCCTGGAGTACCGGAGATTCCGCAACAACAACTTCAACGGCGGCACCGGAGGATCTATCCTCTTTTCCAATCTCGCCAATTTTCTGGCCGGAGTCCCGGCGCAGGATATCGAGACCGCGCTGCCGGCTAACCCAGGTTTGCGCGTGAATGCCTTGGGCGCCTTCGCGCAGGACGATATCAAGCTATCCAAAACTCTTACACTGAATCTCGGACTCCGCTGGGAATACAACGGCGTTCCAAGCGAAATTCATAACCGGCTAAGCGTCTTTGAGACCGCCTCCGATACTGTGGTCCAGGTCGGAACCAACGGCGTTAACGAGGCCTATCATAAGCAATTCACCGCGTTCGGACCTCGTATCGGCCTCGCCTGGAACCCATTCGGCGATGGCAAAACCGTGATCCGTAGCGGAGTCGGCGTCTACTATGACCAACCGGTAACCAATATGGTCTCGAATCTTGGCTCGAATCCGCCTTTTGCGACGTCTGTGAACATCACGAGCGGCATCAACCTGGCGACTCCATTCAATGCGCCGGCGGGCAGTGGTAGCGCGCTCAGCGCCGTCGATCCAAATTTCCGAGACGGCCGCGTACTCTCGTACAACTTCAACATCCAGCGCGAAGTGCTCGGCACGGTAGTGCAGGTCGCCTACGTAGGCAGCCAGGGACGTCATCTGCGCATTACGGGCGACCTGAACCAGGGTATCGGCGGAAAACGCCCTTTCGCCGGGTTCTCAGCCATAACTGTCAATGAATCGACTGCCGATTCCAGTTACAACGGCATGTGGATCAGCGCGCAAAAGCGGCTCTCAAAAGGGCTTAGTCTCAACACCTCGTTTACCTGGTCCAAGTCGATCGACAATAATTCCGTCGGCAGTTCGAACGCCCAGGTGCAAAATTTCTATAACATTTCGGCCGAGCGCGCTCTATCCGATTTCGATGCCCGTTTCCGGTACGTGCTCAGCGGTGTTTATCTGCTTCCATTCAGTGGTGGACAGAACGCCTTCTTGCGCCGGGTCGCTGAAGGATGGAGTTTATCTCCGATCGTCAATCTGCAATCGGGCAATCCGTTCAGTCCGATCGTAGCGGTTACAGACACCAGCAGTCTGGAGACTTACGACCGTCCCAATGTTGTCCCGGGCGTCTCGATCTCGGTGCCGAATCCATCGCCGACGCTGTGGTTTAACACCGCCGCATTCACGCGTCCGGCCGCTGGAGCATTTGGGAATGCCGGCCGCAATATTCTAACCTCCCCAGGATTTCAGGATGTGGATTTTGCGATTTCGAAGAATACGGCGATCAAGGAACGCGTATCGCTGCAATTTCGCGCCGAGGCGTTCAATCTGCTGAACCATCCGAATTTCGGCCAACCCGGCAATTCCTTTACGGCCGCAACGTTCGGACAGATTACCGCGACACGGACTGCGCGCGGAGACCTCGGCAGTTCGCGGCAGCTTCAACTCGGGCTCAAATTGCTTTTCTAAGAGAGCTATCGGCAGCCGTGCGGCCGCCGGGGAATGGACAGTAGAGCGGGTCGCCAATATTGAGGATCATCCATTTCAGGAAACGGGTGTTGCGAAGGAAGGCGTCGCCTACGTTGGCGCCGGCCAGGAGGTCGTGGAAGACGCCGCTCGGCCTTGGCAGTCCCATCAGGTAGGGCTCAGACATTGCGCCGCTGGTCACTGTGATACCGTGCTTCAGCGCGTTCGCGGCCCAATTGTCTCCGATTCTGGGATCGTTGACGGAGAGACTATCGAGGTGGAAGCCGATTGCGCCTACGTTCCAGGTGAAGGCGTCATTGTAATGGTTCAACTTGTACCAGCCTGCGTAGAGCGCCGCGTTGGGACACAAGGGCGAGGGCGGCGTTCCGAACTCTGTCTGGCGCTTGTCCTCTAACACCTGAAAGCCGGCCGCGGAGAGAAATCGGGCGGCGCGATAGAGGTCCCATTCACCGGCGGCGTAGCTTTCTTCGGGAGAGTTGGTTGGGTCTTCCCGCTCATCGATGCATGCCTGCCCCTTGGGACCGTGCGCCGCTTCGGCCCGCATGGCTTTGGTGACAAGCGAATCGGCGATGTAGGGCTCCGGACCGTCGAGCCGCCAGACGGAATAGATGATGGGTGCGTAGGGTTTGGAGCGGAAATCGGCGAGCGATACAAACGGAAGATAGATGTCATCCTTGGCGCGATTGTCGGCATAGTATGGGTGCGTGATATTCGGGGCCGGGTTGAAGGGCGTGGAGCTATAGAATTCCCAGATATCGGCGAGATAGGCATCGAGTGCATACGCATGAAGACCTCCACCGGGATCGACGATATAGGGGCGGACGTAGGCGAGTACGATGTAGAGGATTTTCTCCTTCCCTACTTTGGTGAGGCAACGCTGGATAGGTTTTTTGACATGCTCGTTGTAATCGGGGGCGGATAATCCGCGCTCTCCGGCAGCATCCGGAGAGATGGCGCAGAGGTTGGCGGCGGGAATGCGGCGGGCCCTGGCGTAGTGGTTGGCGATCGACTGCGAGTCGACCGAGCCCTTGGTGTACACGACCAGAACCCGGTTGTTCAAAGGCTCGGCGCCACAGGCATTGAGGGTGAGGGTCAATGTAGAGAGGAGTAACCAGGGTTGGGGATTCCGGCGTAAGGACATGCGCTTCCTTTCAGGATAAAGGTTTTGTGGTTCCGGTTTCTCGCGAGCTTAAACCGGCTTAATGCGCGTCTTATCCGCGAAATAACGTGTAAGCTGAAGTTGAGGACTTAGATGCGGATTCTGGTAGTCGAAGACGAGCGGCGGATTGCCGATTTTTTGGCGCGCGGGCTGCAGGGAGCGGGTTACGCAGTGGATGTCGCGCCGGACGGAGCTACGGCGATCGGCTTTATTCACGCGACCGATTACGACCTGGTGATTCTCGATCTCATGCTACCCGATATGGATGGCTTGAAGGTGCTGGAGCGTGTCCGCAATAAGAAGGCTGGACCGCCGGTGCTTATTCTGAGCGCTCGCGGCGGCGTTGACGATCGGGTGAAGGGTCTGGAGCAGGGCGCGGACGATTACCTTACGAAGCCATTCGCTTTTGTCGAGTTGCTGGCGAGAGTCAGGGCGTTGTTGCGGCGAGGCCAGCCGGCAGCCGAGCGTTTGCAAGTGGCCGATCTGCACGTCGATTGCACGCGCCGCAAGGTGACGCGCAACAATGAGACGATCGATCTGGCGCCGAAGGAATTCGGAATCCTGGAATACATGATGCGCAACAAGGGCCGCCCGCTCAGCCGCACCATGATCGTCGAGCATGTGTGGGATATGGATTACGACGGGCTGACAAATATCGTGGACGTATATATCCGGCACCTGCGCAGCAAGATCGACGACCGGTATGCTCAGAAGTTGATTCAGACGGTGCGCGGAATCGGCTACATGATCGAGGAGCCCAAGGCGGCGGCATCTCCGAAGGCGGACGAGTCTCCAATCCAACAGCAGGTGTAGCTTGCCGATCAGACAGCTCACTCGCGGGCTTCGATTCCAGCTCACCGCGAGCTACGGGTTATTTTTCGCTTTGCTGGTGGTGACCGTCGGATTTATCTTCCGGCAACAACTGGTTTCCAATATCGACCTGCAGATTACCGATGCTTTGGAGCAGGATTGGGGCGCTCTGAAAGGTGGATATCTGCGAGTTGAGCACGGAAAATACAATTGGTTTTACGAGCACGACGATCCGGATGAGTCATTGACAGCGGGGCGACTGCAGAGCGTATGTTTCCTGGTGGACGAGCAGGGGAAAGTCTTGTACGAGTCGGATACGTACGAATCGCTGGGCATCGACGGTCCAGCCGACGTTAAGCAACTTCGGAGCGGAGGCGCGGTATGGCGCGAAGCCAAGGATAAACAGGGCCATCCCTACATGATCCGCGGTGGATTTCTGGGCGGAGATGTGGACGAAACGGACAGGCGCTACTATGCTGCCATCGGCCGTCCGATTTCTAATTCTCGCAACCTGATCCAGAAGTTCACCTGGCTTTGCTGGTTCATTCTTCCACTGGCGATCGCAGCGGGATGTTATCTCGGCTGGATCAACGCCGGGCGGGCGCTCAGTCCGGTTCTTCAGGTGGCGCGTTCGGCGGAGCGGATTTCCGGATCGAATCTGAGCATGCGCATACCGTTGCGCGGCGCTAAGGACGAGCTGGATTATTTGATTAATACGTTCAATCAGATGATCGAGCGGCTGGAGACGTCGTTCAGTCAGATACGGCAGTTTTCGATCGACGTCTCGCATGAACTACGCACGCCAATCACGATTATCCGCGGTCAAATGGAGGTCGCTTTATTCACCGCGCAGACCGCGGAACAGTATCGCGATGCAATTGTTAGTTCGCTGCAGGATATCGAGAGACTGTCCCAGATAGTGCGCGCGCTGCTGCTGCTTTCTCAAGCGGAGACGGGACAAGTGATATTGCAGAAATCGGCACTTGATCTCGCGGCGGTGGTTCACGATATTGCGGAGCAGTTCGAGATTCCGGCCGAAGGCGCACAGGTTCATCTGTCGGTCAGGGGAACGACGGAGCCGATGATTATCGAAGCCGATCGGGTGCAGATCGAGCGTATGCTATCGAATTTACTGTCCAACGCGGTCAAGTTTACTCCAGAGGGCGGCGAGGTTCGAGTGAAGTTATCCAGACTGGAGAACCAGGCGCAATTGATCGTGGAAGACACAGGGGTAGGTATTCCGGCGGATCATCTTCCGCATATCTTCGATCGCTTCTATCGCGTCAGCAGTCCGAGCGCGGCTGCGTCTCCCGAAAAGGGTTTGGGACTTGGCCTGAGTTTTGTGGCATGGATCGCTAAAGCCCACGGAGGATCGGTGAGTGTCGAGAGCGAGCCGGGTAAGGGCACGCGGTTTATTATCTTGCTGCCCGCGAGTCCGGTAGTAATGCCGGGCAACGAACAAAACTTAATTGCCACGCATGGTTAGATTACGATGTTTACTATAGTCTGCTCACCGTGGCGCGCAGGGCCCCAGTATTGACGAATTGACCGTCGATTTGGATCGCCGCGCCGATTGGCATCAGAGTTTTTTGCCTTTTCAGGTTCAACTCCGCTCCTGCCAGTCGAGACTTCGAGAGGAACTGCGCTACCGGGAAGCTTTGGAGCAATCAGGGTCCGGCTGACGGGATTCAAACAGGAAATCCGAAACGTGCGGCTCGAAGTCCAACAGGTTTCGCGACTCGATTTCACATTGCAAGTGGGCGCGGTGACCGAGACCATCGAAGTCACGGCGGCCACCCCGATGCTCGAAAGCAGTAACGCCTCCGTCGGCCAGGTCGTCGAGACTCAGGCTATCAACGATCTGCCTCTGAACGGGCGCAACTATCTCGATCTGGCGAAGCTCTGGATCGGCGTGACAGAACCCACCGGTAACGACCAACCAGGAGATTGGCAACATCTCCGGAGAGTCGGTGCTGATCGATCAGCGCGCCTGCAAAGGCAACATCGACACGCCGAAAGGCCGGAAAGGTAAGCGCACATCGCAAACCGTGGGGCTCTCTCCGGGAACGATCGCCCGAACTGAAGGTTTGGCGGATGCTTCTCCTCAAACAGGAGCCGGAATCTTACCTCTTTCCGACTGAACGGGAGACGCCGCTTCGACGCGACAACGTTTGTATCGGGATCTCTTCCCAAAGTTGAAGCCAGTGGGGTTGGAGTGGGCAACGTTCCAGGCTCTCCGCCGAACGAATGCCAGCCTTTCTCGCAGGCCGATGATCGACGACAAGGTCGCTGCCGACCAGCGCGGCTGGGTGTCAGTCTGGAGGTTTATTCAATCAGCGGTGTACAACAGAAGGTCGACGCAGCGAAGCGCCTCGAATCCGAGGTGATTCAATAATGAAACCCGCGATTCAGGAGAGGGTGGACAGCCGCGAAACCGGCCGTTTCAACCGATTTCAGAAAGAAAACGGAGTAAACGGAGTAACGCTTGATTCTCGATCCGTCCCAAGTTTTTGAAAAGATGGAGCGGGAGACGGGGTTCGAACCCGCGACGTCCAGCTTGGGAAATCGCATGTGGATTGAAAATACACAACATAGCGTCTTTGGTGTCAATGGAAGGCGACAGAAACGCCTGTTTTCAAGGCCCTGCTTCAGAGTGTCCGTTAATGGAGCAGTTTTGGAGCAGAGATTCAAATGGAGCAGGAACGGAGCAGCAGCCCTGTAACCAGGTATCGGGCCGGTCTCCCTCGCTGTTCTTTCATGGACAACATCCGCGCGTTCCGGTAGGGTGGATGACGCTAAAATGAAGGAGCAGAGAACACCGTGACCGTTAACGTTAATCTACCGCCACAGGTCGAAAGCGCATATCTTGAGGCAGCGCAAGCGAGAGGCTTACCGCTCGACGCCGTGGTGCGAAGAGTTTCATAGCGGGCCAGCCAAAAACCATATTCAACAAGGCTTGAGCTTATTCGGCAGTCGCGAAGACGCTGCGCTGCTCGACGAAGTTGTTTCCATCGCATACGAAGAGCGAAAACCGCCAGCCAAACCGTCATAAGC
>CAVYEV010000044.1:0-26198 GCA_963767545.1 Terriglobia bacterium | reverse complement strand
GTTGAAACCAGGAACCGAACTCGTTCCGGTAGGCGGGATACAGCTCCCATAAATATCGCATGGGCGTATGGCAGTAGCAGAAGTGCCGCGTAGTAGCCGAAGTGATGACTCCCTTTGCCGGTCCGGATTCGCTGCTAATTACCAGGTCGTAGTTACGAAGATCGAAAGATTCGATTGCCATTGGCATCAGTGGCAGAAGGCCGCGGTGAAACCTTCTCAATGGATTCAGAAACGACGGATAAACATTCATTGACCGTATCAGCGGTGAGACGAGATCCGGTTCGTAAAATAGAGTGAAGATGTCGGCCTGCGGAAAGATCCGGCAGATCGCTTCCAGGACCTTCTCCCCGCCCCGGCAGCCGAGAAGCCAATAATGGACGATTGCGACGCGCATTCCCTCGCTCGGGTCCGGTGATCCGGATGGAACTACAAACATAATTTCCGCTCTCCGCGGATGACCGTGTAAGCGCAAGTCGTGACCACCAGAAACATCGTGAGCACTTCGCTATCGCCGAGATTGTATTCGAAAAACCCTTCGGCCATGACTGCGGCAATAACGGCGATCGCGGCATGCACCATATACCGGACGTCCTGATCCAAAGAACGTGACCGGAGAGCACGGGTGAAGTCTACCAGCATTTTCCCGATCATCCACAACAGGAACATAAGCGCCGGGACGCCGCGTTCGGCTGAATACTGGAGATAGATATTGTGAAGATGCCCATACCAGCCGTGGGGCAGCGGACGATGAATGTCGCGAGGGACGTAGGAATCAAACTGCGGTTTGATTTGTTCAGGTCCGAGTCCAAACCAGGGATGAGCCTTGATCATTTCCCATCCGGTGCGCCGGGTCACCGAGCGATGAGTGTTGGAATCCAGCTCGCCGTGTGGCGCGATCACGGATTTTACCCGCTCACGAACCTGGAATGGCATTACCAGCCATGACAGCAGAGCCAGGACCGGAACCAGCGCCAGCGTCCATGGTTTAAAGGCCCAAAACAGATAAAAAGCTCCAACAGGCACCCCGAGGAGAAAAATGCTGCGGGTCAGGCCCAGCATCAGCGATACCCAGAGCACCAGGACGCAACCCCATCCCATCAACCGCCAACTTCGCGGGCACGCGAACAGCAGAAAGGAAATCAGGGTGAGCAGGACGATCATTTGCTCCGCGCCGAAAGTCATCCAGTGACTGGCGAAACCCTTGATCCGATCGTCCAGATAGTAGTCGTAAGTATTCCATTTCAGCTTCAGCGCTTCTTCATGACGGGAGAACACGTGAGCAAATCCATCTGCGGCCGACAGTACGGCAATACCGGCCCATGCGATCAGCAATTGTCGAATATTGTTGAAATTACGAAAGGCCGACGATACGAGCACCACAATTCCGAAAACGAAAAACTTCCGGATCTGGGGAATGCCGGCTTGTGGGTGGCCCGATAGCAGATCAGCCATGACCGTGGCAGCGAAGAAGAGTGCAAGAGGTAGCTTTATCGGTGGGAAGTCCACGCGCGGCCGGCCGATCAAAACCAGAAAAAGCCCGATCCCCATCAGGATTTGCGACACCGCGATCGAGAAGATGATTGAGACTGCCGAACCGAACGTAACGCAAAAGAGTGCGGCGGGGTAGTGCTCCTTCAAGAGTACGGACCAATCCTGGAATCCGCCCGGAGCCAGTATGCGCTCAGAAGGCGTCATAACCACAAACCACCTTTGGCACTGTTCGCCATAATATCCAGAAATAGAGATTCGGCGATGCCCGGCGAACTAGCAGGATGTCGAGCTTCATCCGCCGCGCGTAACTTAGACGGTTCCTGCCCAGTACCTGCCACAAGCCGGTTATCCCAGGCCGCAATTGTAACACTTCCGCGGCATGCGGTCCATAGTATCTGTCCAACTCTTCACGCGTTATCGGCCGCGGCCCGACGAACGACATCTGTCCTCGGGCCACATGAAAGAGTTGCGGAATTTCATCAAGCGAGTAACGGCGGCAGATCGCCGCAAACCTGCTGACCACTCGCGGATCGTTATTGCTCTTAGATGCAGGCACCGCATCTGAGATGTCCTCGACGATTGCATAGGTCGCCGCGTGGAAAATCTTTTCCCCACATGGTGCGGAATTTCAGCATTCGAAGCGTCGATCCGCCCCAGCCCACGCGCGTGTGCCGGATCAATGGAGAGCGGCGCGAGAGGACGGCGATCACGACGCCGATTGCCAGCGCGAGTGGAAAAGTGAGGATTAGCGCCGCCGTAGCGACAAGAGGTTCGAGCCTGTAAATCCAACGCAGCGGGCGGGCATCGTGCCGTGCTTTAGGACTACTGCTGCTCTCGATCTCGTATACAGGCGTCAACTTCGCTCCTGAATGCCAATGAGCTTATGAAAATCGTTTAGACAACATTGCTCTCGAAAGAGAACATGAAGCTACGTTCCACCGCTCGATCGAATGGTGTCTCATCAGGTCAGAGTTGAAATAAGTGTTCAAGCCCAGGAAAATTGTCTTCTTCTTCCCCGCGTTTTCCAGCCAGGAAGCCACGGCTCCGTTGGGAATTCTCGCCGTGTCTACACCGTTGCTGCGTGCAGGGTATCAGGTGTGCATCATCGATTCGACCATTACTCCGAAATTTCAACAAAGAGTCTTGGCGGAACTGGCGGATGCGGTCTGTCTCGCAGTGTCACTGGTTACCGGACCGATGATCAAGGAGACGGTTCAGATCGCCCGCGCAGCGAAGCGTCTTTATCCGGAGAAACCTGTGATTCTCGGCGGATGGCATCCATCGCTGTTACCAGACCAGACCTTGGCGGCCGAATATGTCGACATCGTCGTGAAAGGGCAAGGTGAAGATGCCCTGCTGGAAATTCTACAGGCGATCGAAGCCGGTGAATCTCCCGCGGGATAGCGGGTGTCGGCTATAAAGAGGATGGCCGCATCAGGTTTAATGCTCCGCGAACCTTGAGGCCTCTCGCGGAAATGCCTCCGAAAGCCTATCATCTGGCCGATTTCGACGCCTACGAGAGAGTGTGCGGCCGGCGATGGGCGATGTATACGTCAAGCCTGGCTTGTCCTTATAACTGTGGTTACTGCACGAACGAAGGAGTATATGGCCGGAAGTGGAACGCCCTGCCGGCGGATCAGGTCGCTGAAGAGACTTGCGACCTGGTGACTCGGTACGGCCTGGAATTGTTGTGGATCGTGGACGATAACTTCTTAGTGGATCGCGACCGGGCCGTCGAAGTTGCCGAACAGATCGTTCGCCGCGGCGTGAAATTCAAATGGAGCATACAAGCGTCGACGAATCTCGTCTGCCGCTTGACTCACGAAGAGTTGGTGTTGCTGCGGCGGGCCGGGCTGTCGCAGGTTGCACAAGGCGCGGAGTCCGGGTCGGCGGAGGTCTTGCATCTGATGAACAAGGATTTTCAGAAGATCGACACTATCTATAGCGCGGCCGAGAAGTTGTCGGGCGCGGGGATACGGCCCTCGTTCAACATGATCTTCGGGTTTCCCGGCGAAGGGGAGAAAGAGCGTCGTGAGTCGGTAGCGATGGTCATGAATATTTGCCGCCGTTTTCCCGGCGCGGAATTCTGGACGAATATTTTCACTCCATATCCGGGCGCGCCCGTGATGCAGCGGGCCTTTGAGCTTGGCATCGACGTACCGAAGACGCTGGAAGGCTGGGTCGATTTCTTCCCACGATACAACGTGTTGCCCTGGCTAAAAGGACGAAAACACCGCGAGGTGCAGACGATGCGCGAGTATTTGCGTATCGCGTTTAATAGGGTGCCTATCGGTGTTCACCGAAAAAATTCCTTGCAGCGTCTGGTGCACGGGATGATCGAAATTCCCGCACGCTGGAGGCTGGATCATCATGTCTACGCCTTCCCCTTCGAACTGTGGCTGAAGGATTTCGCGAACCGGCTCGGTCGAGCCGCCGAAATCCAAGGTGGATGCTCACCAACTCGAGACGGAGGTCGTGACTTGTTGAGTCGGCCTAATCGAGTCGTACTATTTCTGCCGCCGTACAGCGGAAGGCTTTTAGGGCCGCCACTTGGATTGTTGAGCTTAGCCGGCTCTTTGCGCGACGCAGGCTATGAGCCTCTGATCATCGACGGCGCGCTGCACCGCGATTATCTGCTGAGAATTCAACAAGGGCTGGACGGGTGTCTCTGTTTTGGTGTGTCCTTGCTGACGGGTCCCATGATTCGCGACGCAATTATGGCCAGCCGAATGGTTCGTCGGCTGCGTCCGGATCTGCCGATCATCTTCGGTGGATGGCATCCGAGTCTGGTGACTGCCGAGACGCTACGCGAGGAGTTTGTCGATATCGTGGTCCGGCAGCAGGGCGACAAGACCCTTGTAGAAATTGCCAGGCGACTGAGTGCAGGGAAGAACCTGGATCTGATTGCGGGGTGTTGGTTTAAGCGGGACGGGCGGATCATAAAGAATCCGGATCGCCCCGCGTCGCCGATCTCAGACCTGTCGCCGCCAGCGTATGATCTCGCTGATTTCGACTCCTATGCGGCATCCGGAGGCGGTCGCAAGTTGCCCTATGCGACCAGCATCGGCTGTCCGTATGCGTGTAACTACTGTACCGATATGGTCTTCTACAATCGGCGGTTCAATGCTTACGAAGTCGACCGCGTGGTCGATGAGGTGACCAGGCTGGTACGAGAATACAGCGTTAGTGAAGTCGCTCTGGTCGATTCAAATTTCCTTGTGGACGTGCGCCGCGCGGTCGGAATCGCGCGCGGCTTTCTCGGTTCGGGCGTGCGGTTCAAGTGGACCTTTCAGGCATCGACCGACCTGCTTTGCCGCATGACCGACGAGGAAGTGGCATTGCTGGGCGCAAGCGGCGTTAGTCATATCGGTTTCGGAACGGAGTCCGCATCGCCGGAGATCCTGGAACGAATGAACAAACGTCACCAGCATATCGAAGATATTTACGAAGCCACACGCAAATGTTCGCTCGCCGGAATCCGTGTCACGCTGAACCTGATCTTCGGCTATCCGGGCGAGAACGAAGAGCACCGCCGAGAGACACTGCGGGTCATGAGCGATATTGGTTCCCGTTTCGACAACGTTGCGTTCTCCCCAAACATCTTCACACCGTATCCCGGTATTCCGATCTGGCCGGATTTGAAAGAGCGGGGACTGCGAGAACCTGAAACCCTCGAAGCGTGGGCCGATATTGATCTCGGAAGCAACACGCTTCCCTGGCTGCGCGGGAAATCCCTCAATACATTACAGCGGAGTATCTCGTATCTGCTGCTTGATAACGAGATCAATAAAGCGCACAGGAAATCAACTTCGCGCCGTGATGCAGTCGGCTTTGTCGATGTTACGTAAACCACTACACTGGCGGCTGCGCAACCATTCCTTCGATTTACCAATCGAACTCTGGCTCTCGATGGCACAAAAATGGGTTGTGATGCGCCGGTCGCTGCTTACGGGGCAGCCGTTAAGTCAGACGCTGAGCAGGAGCGCATAGACAATGGCAGGTGTTCTCTTGACGCATAGCAACCACTTGTTCTCCGATCGCAAACAGGTGGAGAAGATGCAGCCCTATCCGCCATTGCAGCCGCTCATCGCGGCAGCAGTGCTGCGCGAGCACGGAATACCGGTCGCACTTTTTGATCCAATGTTCGTTTCGCCAGTGGAGGCCTTCGAGGCCGCACTGTGCCGCCACAAGCCGGACCTTGTCGTCATTTGCGAGGACGACTTCAACTTCTTGTCAAAAATGTGCCTCGCTCGAAATCGCGAACTCGCGTTTCGGATGAGCGCGTGGCTCGAAAACAGGGGATACCAATTGTCGCGCACGGGTCCGATGCGAGCGACCACACCAGTGAATATCTACGAGCCGGCTTCGATGCAGTTCTGATTGGCGAAGTTGAAACTACGCTTCTCGAACTGGCCTCGGGGAGACCGCGGAATGAAATCGCAGGTCTGGCATATCATACCGGAACCACCGTGCATCTCACTACCCCGCGTTCTCTTGCGGACCGATCTGGATATGCTGCCTTTGCCAGCTTGGGATCTGGTCGACATCGATCAATACCGGCGAGCATGGAATTCCGCTCATGGGTATTTCTCACTCAATATGGTTTCCAGTCGAGGTTGTCCGTACCGCTGCAACTGGTGTGCGAAACCGATCTACGGGAATTCCTATCACGTGCGCTCGCCATACTCGGTGGCCAGCGAACTTCGACGATTGAAGGAATCGTTTCAGCCGGATCATATCTGGTTTGCCGACGACATCTTTGCGCTCTCGCCGCCGTGGACCTTGGAGTTTGCGGACGCTGTGGAGTCATTGAATGCGCAGGTACCGTTCAAGATGCAGTCACGATGCGACCTGATGACGCGTGATACCGTCAAGTCACTTCGGCGCAGCGGCTGTATTGAAGTGTGGATGGGCGCAGAATCCGGCTCACAGCGCATTCTGGACGCTATGGATAAAGGAATTCAGCGTGCGCCAGATCTATGACGCGTGCGAGAACTTAAGGAGGAACCGGATCCGCGCATGTCTCTTTCTTCAATTCGGATATCCCGGCGAGGAATGGGCGGAAATCGAGGAGACGATTCGGATGGTGCGTGACGTCGCGCCAGACGACGTGGGGATCTCCGTATCGTATCCGCTGCCCGGAACCAAATTTCATCAGATTGTGTCCAGCCAGCTCGGCCCCAAAGCGAATTGGAGCGATAGCGCGGATCTTTCGATGATGTTTCGCGGGCGCTTATGGGACTGAGTTCTATCGGGCTTTGGCAGACGCCATCCACCTGGAGGTTCGGCGTGGCGAAGCAGAGCGGGCGTGGCATCGTGTACACCAGTTGCTGGAGGTGTTCCGCGACGTGGAGCAGGTGGCCTGATGCGACTCCTACTGACACACGGCTATTTCCTGCGCGAGGACGCGAAAGAGCAGAAGATCATGAAGCCCTATGTTCCACTCGGGCTTCTGTATCTCTCGTCACACTTGCGCGGCTAAGGGTTTCGACGTCGAGATCTACGATTCAACGTTCGGATCGCGTGCCGACCTGTTTGCAGTCGCTCCAAGACGGCGAACCGGGGCCGCTTGGGATCTACGGCAATCTGATGACTCGCCCAAATGTGCTTGCGATCATTGCGAGGGCCCGCAGTCGCGGCTGGCAAGTGATTCTTGGAGGTCCGGAGCCTGCCAATTACGCGGATGAATATCTCGCAGCTGGCGCCGATGTCATTGTTGCGGGCGAAGGAGAGCGCGCGCTCGATCAACTCATGGCGACTGAGTTCGACGCAGCGCATTGGCCAACTATCAAAGGTATTATTTATCGCGCTTCGTCCGGCGAAATAGTACGAACCGGCTCCGCCAGACCTGATCCATCGCTCGACGCTCAGCCGTGGCCCGACCGCGATCGTGTCGATATAGCGCGTTACCTCCAGACGTGGAGAGACTTTCACGGGATGGACTCGCTCTCCGTGATTACCGCGCGCGGATGCCCCTATCGGTGCAACTGGTGCAGCCATTCCGTCTACGGCATGACGCACCGCCGGCGATCCCCGCATCCGTGGTGGATGAAATCGAGTGGCTGCTCGGCCGCTATCATCCCGACGTCTCTGGATTGCCGATGACGTGTTCACGATCCATCCCGGATGGATCGCGAACTATGCAGCTCTGATGAAGGAACGCGGAATTCGAATTCCGTTCGAATGTATAACCCGCGCCGACAGGCTAAACGGACGGATGGTCGATCGCTCGCTGAACTAGGCTGCATGCGTGTCTGGATTGGCTCCGAGAGCGGTTCCCAGCGAATCCTGGATGCTATGGAACGCGGAGTGACTGTGGAGCAGGTGCGTTCCGCCGTGGGGCGGTGCAAGAAAGTGGGAATCCAGACAGGAATGTTCTTGATGTGGGGATATGACGGCGAAGAAATCTCCGATGTCGAAGCTACCGTCGATCATGTCAAACAGTGCCGGCCGGATATTTTTTTCACCACCGTGTCCTACCCGATCAAAGGGCACACCATACTTCAATAAGGTCGCAGACCGGCTGGTTACTCTGGGCGAATGGCACGAGCGAACCGACCGGGATTTCAAGATCCGGGGACGGCACTCGCGAACTTTCTATAAGCATGCCGACGAATTGCTGCGCAGTGAGACGGCCCCGAGTCGGCTGTTCCGCGCGGATCGATGCCGCTCGCGCGGCCTCTACAAGGCACCGCGTTGGAGGTTGAGGCTTAAAGCCATGGCTTCCGGATGCTTCGATCTTCTGGCGCGCAACTACGACCTACGCTGGACGAATAGCGCCGCTGGCCGTCTGCAAAGGGAGGCCGTCTGGAGGCATTTGATGCCGCTTTTTCCATGCGGGACACGTGTCTCGATCTAGGGTGTGGAACCGGAGAGGACGCGGCCATCTGGCGCGCACCGGTGTTCAGGGTATCGCGCCATCGATGCATCCGCCGGACATGGTGCGGATCGCACAGTTCATCGCGGCGTATAGGCTGCCATCGGACGATCGAAGAGATTCACGACCTGACCGGCATGTTCGATGGCGTCATTTCCAACTTCGGCGCGTTGAATTGTGTGCCGGAACTCTCAGGTCTGCGCAATCCCCTCGCGAGACTAATTCGGCCGAACGGCCATCTTGCGGTTTGTCTGATGGGACGTTTCTGCCTGAGCGAATCGCTTCATTTTCTGCGGCAGATTTCAGTTTCGGAAAGCGGCACGCCGATGGAGAGGCCGGGCACGCTATGCGCAACAGCTGGACTCTGGACTGTGTACTATCCTTCTGCCATGCACCATCATGCGGGCTCTTGACGCCCGAATTTCACTTGTGCGCAGGACCGCTATTGGGCTCGCCGTCCCTCCTTCCGGCATTGCGAACATCTCACCGGCTTCGCTGCGCATTCGCGGACGAATCGACGACGCCTCGCCGGACTGGCCGATTCTCCGCGCTATGGCCGACCACCAGCTCTTCGTTTTCCGACGCACGCAGCAGCAAAGTTTAATGATTATCCTGTTCCATCCGCGCGCCGTCAAACCGAAGAACCGCCGCTTTCCGCTGGCGATACTTTCGGTCGCTGCTGTCGCTCGAGGGTAAAGAGGATTATGTCATTGTCGATGGAAATCTGGATCCGGACCCGGGTGAAACAATCGTCGCGTATCGCGGCAGAGAATCCTGTTGAACTGCTGGCGGTATCGGTTATGCCGGGTCCGCAAATGGTCGCGGCGATTCCGGTTTGCCGCGATTTCCGCAAACAGCATCCCGCAATACCGATCGCCTGGGGTGGGTATTTTCCATCTCTCTATACTGACGCGGCGCTAAACGCCAGATATGTCGATTTCGCGATTCGCGGGCAGGGCGAAGATACGCTCATCGAGCTGTCGCCGCGATCCGCGCACAGCGAAGTCTCGCGGCTCGTGAGCGGGTTCTCCTATAAGGATGACTTCGGGCTGCACGTCCACAATGCGGATCGGCCACTGCGCTCACCAGGCGATTTTCCGCTGCTTCCGTATCACCGCCTGCAAAATATCGACCGCTATCTGCTGCCAACGTTTCTGGGCACCCGGACCGCAGTTCACCAGGCCAGTATCGGATGTCCGTTCCGATGCAAATTCTGTGGCGTGGTTCCGATTTTCGATGGCAAGCAAAAAATCGAGGCACCGGAGCGCACCGCTGCCACTCTGAGTTATCTGAAGAATACCTATGGCGCTAATGCTGTTCAGTTCTACGACAATAATTTTTTTCTGAACGAGAGCCATGCGCGTGAACAGGCAGAACGCATGGCTCCGCTCGGAATGCGCTGGTGGGCGGAAGGCCGCATCGATACGGTTCTGCGGTATTCCGATGCAACGTGGCGCGCCATTCGGCGTTCAGGAGCCACTATGATTTTCTTTGGCGCTGAATCGGGGTCCGATGAAGTGCTGATCCAGATGAATAAGAAGATCACTACCAGCCAGACTCTGGAACTGGCGGCGCGTATCCGGCAATTCGGTATTATTCCGGAATTCTCGTTCGTCGTCGGAAGCCCGCACAATCCGGAAGAAGATACGCGAAAGACGATTGGCTTCATCCGCAAGCTTAAGAAGCTGAATCGCGGATTGCCGAGATTATCGTGCAACACTACATTCCGACTCCGCATCCGGATGGAATGTACGGCAAAATCGACGATAAGATCGAATTCCCCCAGACGCCGGAGGAATGGGCCACCGAACGATGGCTTAACTTCACGGTGCGGCAGGATCCGCATCTGCCGTGGCTGCCCGGGCACGTGAAACGGCGCATCGATAATTTCGAGCTTGTGATCAATTCGCGCTGGCCGACAGCGCAGGATATTTACCTGCCGAGCTGGGGCCGCATGCTGCTACAGACGCTCAGCAGTTGGCGCTATGCGCTTCGGTCGTTACGAATTTCCGGTCGAATTATCATGGGCGCAAAAGATGGTCGCTTTGCGCAAGCCTCGCTGGGAGAGTCTTTAGTGCTCGTTGATGTACATGTGGGATACCGGCTATGGTCCCGTTCGTATGACCATGATCCCAACGCCGTGCTTTCCCTTGAGCGAAGAGTCCTTCGCGAGCGACTCGGTCCGTTGCGCGGACGCTGCTTGCTGGACGTTGCGACAGGAACTGGATACTGGTTGACATACGCTCTTTCGGAGAACGCACGAGCGTTCGGAATCGACGTTTCAACGGAGATGTTGGGCCAGGCGGCGAAAAAACCTCAACTGCGGGAGCGGCTGATTCAAGCCGACATGAACGCTCTTCCCGTCAAAGATGCGATTGCCGATGTGGCGATATGTTCTCTGGCCTTGGGTTATGTCGCTTCAATCGGCAAGCTATTCCGGGAACTGGCGCGTGTCTCGCGCGCTGTGATTGTCAGCGATCTGCACGAGTGCGCCGTGAATGCCGGATGGCAACGGTCTTTCGAAATCGAGGGGCGTCGCTACCAGATCGAACATTTCGAGCACACGGCTCGAGAACTGGATGAAGCGGCATACAGCGCCGGAATGAAGACTGACTGGCGCATATCGTCACATCTGGGAGAACCAGAACGCGAGATCTTTATCCGTGCCGGACGAGAAGGGGCGTTCGCCGAGGCGTGTCGCGTACCCGCTATTCTTTCCAGTTGCTGGGTGCGATCATGATCGCGTGGCAAGTCATCAACCTGGCCGGCGCGAGAGTAACCCGAAATGCGTGCCGGGCGGAGCGTATCGATCTGGTGGTAAAGCGTGGACGGATCGGCGCGTTCGGTTCTCATGTCAACCAATGCCCTGTAGTCGATCTATCGGGCTGCCTGTTGCTACCCGGGTTGATTAATGCTCATGACCATTTGGAGTTCAACCTTTTTCCACGCCTCGGCCGGGGACCATACGAAAACGCGGTCGACTGGGCTAGCGACATTTATCATCCTGAGAGTTCACCGGTGAAGGAACATCTCGCGGTGCCAAAATTCGCTCGCCTCTTATGGGGTGGAATCAAAAACCTACTTTCGGGTGTGACCACCGTCGCGCAACATAATCCCTACGAGACGGGCGTGTTCAACCATTATTTTCCCGTCCGAGTCATCCGGCAGTTCGGTTGGGCTCACTCACTTCACTTCAGTCCTGACATGGTCGAGAGATTCCGCAGGACTCCGTCAGAGTGGCCCTTCGTCATCCATGCCGCCGAAGGCAGAGATTCACAGGCTTTTTCCGAAATCGAAAGACTTGACGCGATCGGCGTCCTCAATCAACGAACGGTCCTGGTGCACGCCATCGCGCTCAAACCGTCCGACCTTGAAATCTTGCAAGCCAGGAAGTGTTCAATCGTGTGGTGTCCTTCCTCGAATCTTTTCAACTTTGGACGAACGATGGGGTTCCAAACTCTCGCTTCGAGTGTTCCTCTGGCGCTAGGTACCGATTCCGCATTGACAGGCGAAGGCGATATTGTCGACGAGATCCGGGCGGCGCGAGGGTTCCAACCAATCACCAAAGAACGAGTTTTTGAAATGCTCACGACCAATGCGGCGTCGATCTTCCGTCTGCCGAAGGCGAGTGGCGAGCTCCAAGAACAGGGTGCTGCGGACATAGTGGCCGTAGTTGATCGCGGTCAGACGCCGGCGGAGTCTCTGGGTGACTTTCGTCCGGACCTTGTGATCACGCGAGGTCGAATTCGCCTGCTGTCGCAGCGTCTTCTCTCCCGGAATCCATCTCTGCGTCTGCTGCCGCTCCAGCGGATCTCGATTCAGGACCATGGCGACTGGTGGGTGGATGCCGACATGTCACTGCTCAACCACGTCACTACCGAAGCGCTGGGTTCCGGATTTCGCCTGGCTGGAAAGTGCCTATCTTTGTGAACCCAAGCCTCGAAGCTCTGCCTGTACTTATTGTCAACCCGTACAGCCGCTGCAACTGCCGCTGCGTGATGTGCGATATTTGGCAAGGGACCGACTTGCAGGCGCTGTCGAGCGAGGACCTTGAAAGGCAACTCAACAGTGTCGCGGACATGAAGATCCGCTGGGTCGTGTTTTCTGGCGGAGAGCCGTTGATGCACCCGAACATCTTCACGCTCTGCGAGATCGCTCGGAAACAGGGTGCCCGGGTGACCATACTCACCACAGGTATTCTGTTAGGCCGCTATGCGAGCAGCGTCATCGACCACGTTGATGATGTGATCGTTTCTCTCGATGGTCCGGAAATCATTCATGACCAGATTCGACGTTTGCCAGGAGCCTACCAGTCCCTCGCCGCTGGGGTCGCCCGCCTGCATACGTTGAGACCGGCTTTTCAGATCGGCGGCCGTTGCACGGTTCAGAGTGCAAACTGTGAATCGTTGCTGGATTCGGTTCTGACGGCGCGTCAAATGGGTCTGCATTCGATTTCCTTTCTCGCCGTGGACGTCCATAGTAATGCTTTCAACCGCCCCGGCGGATTGACACTGCTCCGGCAGTCAGGCCTCGCGGTCGCCATAGAACAGATCCCGCTTCTCGAAGCTCAACTTGAAGCAATTATTGCCCGAGGCGATTGCGGTGGCTTCGTTCTAGAGTCTCCCTCGAAGTTAAGAAGGATCGCACACCATTTCCGCTGCCATTGGAATATGGGAAAGTATGTTGCGCCCACATGCAACGCCCCTTGGACTTCGGCCGTAGTAGAGGCCAATGGCGACGTTCGCCCGTGTTTCTTCCACCCGGCAATCGGGACCTTGAAGTCCGGCAAAGATCTAAAGACCATCCTGAACAGTGCGTCGGCGATCGAATTCCGGTCAACGCTTGATGTGAAGTCGAATCCGCTATGCCGCCGGTGCGTGTGCTCGTTAAACTGGCACGACAGATAATGGTCACCTACTCAAGCGTAAAGCCCGAGATCGATTCAGCCCGGCCCAGGCAAGTCACGTCCAGTTCCATCAGTGGAAGCGCGAGCGCACTCCTCCTGTGGACATACTGGCTTGCGGGTAGCCTACTGGCCTCTGATCGACCGATCTTAATCTCCGATTTCGACGGTGTAGATCCTCTCGCGCGCTGGACTGTCTCCGGCGATCCCGACGTGGCCGTAAGTCGAGGGCTCTCTTTGGGTCCTGGGCATACCAACCGGGGCGCGGTACTCAAATACCAATTCGACTGCGGACGCGGATCAAATTGTAGCGGCTCTGTCGCCGCTTTTTGGACACCGCCAAAACCGATCGGCGTGAAACGCAAAGCGGCGATCTCATTGTGGATTCGAGCACTGCCGGAAGTGAGGCTCGCACTTCTCGTTAAAGACACGAATGAAGGATTGCGACGATACCCCTTTGAGGTGACAACGTTGGACAATCAGGCCCTTGGGGATTGGCGCCACGTTGTAATTCCTTTGGCGGCCAAGTCCACGGGTTATTGGGACGAAAATCATAGCGGTCGGCCTGAAGGCCGTCTAAGTGCCATCGGAATTTTTGCCGAATCGCGATATCCTCAGCCGCTGCAAGGTGCCCTCGGTTTTGATGAGCTTCAGTTGCTTGAATCGCCCGACCAAACCTTCGCGTTGAGCGCTGCTCTTCCGGTCGCGCCAGCGCCGCCGGCGGCTGCGCATCTGCGGCCACGGTTCGGGGTCAACATACACACGCTAAGTGACTACAGCATGCTCGACCTTGTACGAGACGCCGGGTTTAGTTTCGTACGCGCAGATCTGCCGTGGCGGCAGGTGGAGAGGAACGGACGATACCGATTCCAATTCTTCGATCGCTTTTTCAGCGCGCTAGAGGCGCGCCACTTGGGTGCAATTTGGATACTTGACTACGGGCATCCCCGGCACGGAGGCGATCCCCCGCGCAACGCCGACGACATAGCCGCTTTTGCCCGCTACGCCGAAGCTGCAGCGACGCACTTTAAAGGAGGGATTGCCCGATTTGAAGTCTGGAACGAACCAAATACTGACCGCTTTTGGAAGCCGCAGCCGAACGCCGGGGAGTTCGTAAGGCTGTTGAACGAAGCCACCGTCGCGATTCACCACGCCGACCCTGCGGCGCAAGTATCGAGTGGCGGCCTGGCCAGAATCGATCTGCCATTTCTGCAGGGAATGATAGCCGCAGGCTGGAACCGCGAAGCCAATGCCGTCGCCGTGCATCCCTATCGTAGACTCCCTCCGGAGACCCTCGCCGCGGAGTTGCCGCTGGTTCGCCAGATGCTCGCGCGGAGCGGCAGCGCGAGCACGGAGATATGGGACACGGAATGGGGCTACGCCTCATACGATTATTTTTCAAAGAATCTGCGGGGCGACGGGCATAGCGAAGCTGGGAGAATGCGACAAGCCGTGTTGGGTTGCCGCGAGGCGCTGACCGTTTGGGCCCTGGGTCTACCAGTAGCAGTCTGGTACGACTTGCGGGACGACGGCGACGACCCAAGAAATCCGGAACATAACTACGGATTGCTGGATGCGCGTGGCGCCGACAAACCGGCAATGAAGGCGCTTCGCGTCCTGTCGCGCATCGCCGAGGATCACGCCTATTCGGGAATGGTTCGAGAGGTGCCTGATGGAGTCCACGCGATGCGTCTGGAGGGAAAAGATAACACGATCTTCGCGGTTTGGAGTGAGCAACCGGACTCGCACGTCACGGTGCGACTCCACGCCGATGAGATAGCCTTCGCCCAAAATTTGTTCGGTGAGCAAGTCAAACAGCGGCGAAACGGGCATGGAGAAGAGGAGATAGCGCTCGAAGAGACGGGTGGCCCGGTTTACATCGGATTTGCGACGAAGAAGTAAGTCCATTCTAAACGGGCGCTCCGCCTCACGGTGGCATCAACCCAGATCGCGTCGTCGACACCTGCACAGTCTTGCTAAAGCTGTTCCATACCGTTTCCCCACGGACAGCGGCCCGAACCAGAAGCGATCAACCTCTCGATCCGGGCCGTGAGATGAAATGAAGAGATATGCGGCTTAGAACACGCCCGCGAGGATGGTTTTTGAACCGTTACTCACAGTGACCATATCTCCGGACTGTATCGCGGGAACCGCGGCTCCGTCCTGCGAATCAAGCTCCAATTCGCTCTCGCCGGCAGCCGATAGTTGGATCGTCCCCACCGACGTCTTCGTCATGCCATGGAGTATCGCGACTGTTTAGTACAGTTCCGGTCGGTAAGTTAACGTTTTCCACTTCCACGTTCAACCGAGTGCGACCCCGCTGGTCTGATCTGAAGTCAGCATTGCCTTCCGGAGTCTTTCCCTGGATGGCCGCGCCTGTCAGTCTCGTTCGTAGGCGAGTCTCGTTATTCTGACCGCCTCCACCTTGTTCGGCAACCAAACCTGCGGTGCCTACTATTAACAGAAGACCTGCTAAAACGGTACGTCTTCGGGTTTTCATCTTGATATCTCCATCTAAATTTGATTTAACCAATTACTTTCGGCTTTCAGCAGAATCCGCATACGCCATAACATTGCAAAAAGCGACATTGGCCCCGATCGGTTTCTTGAAGTAAGACTGAGAGGGACGACCGCCGGAACAGAAATACTGCCAGGTGCACAGGTGCAACATCTACTTACATCGTTCTATTACGTACACTTGGATGGGTCTAAGTCAGCAGTTCATCGAAGATAGTAAATTCAAATAAATCATTCAATACAGAGACCACTTCACTCGGCAGCCTACATTTACCATCGTGGCGGCGTTATCCGGTTCGGAAAGTTGACAATGAATGATTCGGACCTGGAGATTGTCGGAGACCGGCCGACGTTTTCGAATTCTTCCAGCGTGAATATCAGAAGACTATTCGCGCTTCAGAGCGCCAGTACCTGGGGATAGCGGCCGACAACTGGCGCATGGGACAGGTGTCCCCTTGATCGCGTAGTATACGGCGCGGTTCTGCGGAATTTTCCTTGCATGCCTCGTCTGACGTATGCGCAAACTATTGGGGACGGCTTGTCCCGCGCCTGTGGTCCGCCGCCGCCAACCACCGTCAAGCGGTCGTAGCGCCCGCTTGTCCAGTCGAACAATAGTTGTTCCGCGGGAATTAAATCTCCGTCCTAATCAGGCGGAGTAAGTATATTACAGCTTTAGGGCAGTGCGTGGAAGACGAGGAACTCATCGAGGAGGCGCAAAGTTCGCCCGATCTCTCGGTCCGCCGCGAGATCCTCGGCGGATTGTTCCAACGGCATCATGCCAAGGTCATCTTGTGGTGCTATCGCTTCACCGGAAATCGGGATTCGGCTGCCGACCTGGCTTAGGAGATCTTCGTCAAGGCCTATGTTCATCTGGACTCTTTCGAGAACCAATCGAAGTTCTCCACCTGGCTGTACTCCATAACGATGAATCATTGCCGGGACGATGCCGGCAAACGGGCGAGTCGTAGAGAGCGGATGTCTGAACCGCTGACCGCCGACATACCGCGCGGCGACCGCTTCGACCTGCGTCTCGAGAGGGAGCAGGAGGTCCGGATATTGCGCGAATTGATGTGCACGACCCTGAGCGATATGGAGCAAAAAGTCCTGATGCTCCACTATGGTGAAGAGGTGAAGTTGGACGAAATCACCCGTCTGCTAGGGCTTGAAAACCGGAGCGGCGCCAAGGCCCATGTTGTCAATGCCCGAAGAAAGCTCGCTGCGGCTCTTGACGGTTGGCGGGAGCGCGGCGATGCGCGCAGGAGAACACTATGACCGATCCCATTCGATTAGCTTTGAACCGGCCGCTTCCTGTCCGCCGCTGGCACAGCTCGTGGAGGCGCTGTCCCGCGATGAGTTCAACAGCCGGCACTCCGATGCCGCCCGCCATCTTGAAAGGTGCCCACGCTGCCGTGCGGGCTACTTGCTGCAACAGGATTTCCAGAATGCCATGGCGACACCGGAAGAGGCGGTAATTGTCGATTCGATCGCCGCCCAGATGAGGAATCCTATTCCGATTTCCGATGTGAGAGCGGCGATTCCGATTCGAGCGGCCCGCAAGCGGATTCTGTGGACGCCGCGTTTTTTCGCCGGCATCGCGGCTGCCGCGGTTATTTCCATTATCGCCGTCGGGGTCCGGGAGCGCTCTTTCAACGATCAGGGTCAAACCACAGCGGACAACGCGGTCTACCGGTCCGCTACTGTGCAGGCGGCGTTCCCAATCGGCGATTTGCAGAAAGCGCCGGAGGCTTTTCGCTGGACCGCCGCTAGCGACGCTCATCGTTTCGCCGTCACTGTAATGGAAGTCGACGGCACGGTGGTGTATCAGTCCAACGTCAATGGCACAACTCTGAAACTTCCGGCAAGAGTTCGCTCGCTGCTGCAACCAGGACGTACCTTATTGTGGAATGTAAAAGCCCTTGATGCCTCGGGTCACACCATCCAGGAATCCAAGGTGGAGCAATTTCGCGTAATAGCTTCTCATTCATCAGAACACCGGTAACATAATGAAGAAATCTGTTTTACTCGCTATTGTTTTATCCTCTTGCCTCTTCGCCGACAGCGGTTCCGGATCATCGGGAGGAGGCGGTGGCAATACCACTCCTTCCACCGCGACCGTCCGGGCCGCGGCGGAACAGACGATTTCGGGCGGCGCAGTGCAGCTTAAATACTTGCTAAGCCAACCTCGTCCGATCACTTATGCGGACTTCGACGTGCCGTCCGACGGATTCTCTCTCGACGGCGTCGCCGCGTCTGGTCTGGCACCGACGCGTCTGGGGGTCGCGCTATCTCTCAACGGCACGATTCACGTGTCGATCTATTCTCCCGATTCGACGTTTGGCACCGACGGTTACCCGATTCTGGCGCTCACGCTGACTGCGCCGCAACTGCCCGTGTGTACGCAAATGATCAGCCCTATCCAAGCCATTGCCATGAACGGCCCCGCGGGAACCATTCTGCTGAGCGATCCGCATCCTCCGACAATCACGATCGGCGGATCTTTGTCCGTAAGCGGAGTCTATCCGGGAGGAGGAACGTGGCCCGCCGGAACGGTGATCTCCATTCACGGCAGCGGCTTCCAGCCTCGTACGACCGTGAATTCGCATTTGCAAGCCGGGACACCGGTATACATCAGCCCCAACGAAATCCGGCTGACGCTGACGCACGAACAGACGATTGACCGGGCGTTATTCGAAGTCTCCAACCCGGACGGTTCGCAGCAGAAATTCTATTCGTATTTGCGTGGGACCTTGATCCAGCCGCCTTCACTGGCCCTGCTGCAGGCTGCCGATCCGATTTTCTCGTCGGCGCTCCACACCAACGCAGGCTGCAGCCGCCGATAGGCTAGCTCTCAGTTCCCAGCTTCACTATCTCCCTAACGCCGCCTTTCGTCCTCAACATCTCTCCAATTACTCGCAATCCACAATGTCCGGACTCACTACTCCCTGCGAGCGGCGATTCTGTCATGTTCTCCGGTATGGTAAACATTGGCCTCTCCACCGCCGTTTGAAGCCTTCGACAGCTTGATCGATCAGATTCTCGAAGATTGGTCCACATTGTCCACACCCTTTTTCCCTATTAGAATCTTTTGTATGCTGAGTGGCTCACCGTAGCGCTCGGGGATTGTATTATTTGTTCGCGTCCCCAACGCTGCTTGGGTTAGCTCGTTGACAGCGCCGGAATGCGCCTCGAAAGGGTACGTTCGGAAGGATCGGAAACTGGGATTGTGCCATGGGTCCGGCGGCGCCTGGCTCTTTAACTGGCACGATCCCATCGCCGGGCTGGCAACGGTGAGCATGAGCAGGCATCTCAGCTCTCGTGCACATCTTCAAGATACGTATATCCGTGCAGGCCATCTTCGTAATAGCGCAACAAGTGGCCAGACTCCTCGTACGTCAGGCGGCCTTCACGCACCGCCAGTTCGACATCGCGGCGCAATCTGGCGACCAGCGAGTCGGCTTTGAACTGAACGTAATCGAGGACTTCCCGCACGGTGTCTCCCTTGATCACCGCATCGAGGACTATCTCGCCGGCTTCATTTAAGCGGACGTGAACCGCATTGGTGTCGCCGAACAGATTGTGCAGATCGCCCAGAATCTCCTGATAAGCGCCCAGCAGGAACGCGCCCAGATAATAGTCCTGACCGTTGTAAGTGTGCAGCCGGAGTGTGCGCTTCACATCGCGGCGATCGATGAATTGATCCACCTTGCCATCGGAATCGCAGGTGATGTCGCCCAGCACGGCCGGATGGGTTGGCTCCTCTTCCAGCCTGTGAATAGGCATGATGGGAAAAAGCTGCTTGATCGCCCAACTGTCCGGCATGCTCTGGAAGAGCGAGAAATTGCAGAAGTAAGTATCGGAGAGCATAGCTTCGAGGCCCTCCAGTTCTTCCGGCAAATAATCCAGTTCGCGCGCCAGCTTCAGCACTCTGCGGCAGATCGACCAATAGAGGTTCTCCGCAAGACAGCGCTGCTCGAGCGGCAGATACCCGAGACTGAACAGGTTAAGCGCCTGATCGAGCGCCTGCTGCGCATCGTGGTAGCTTTCGAGCAGGTTGCGGGCGGTTACAGACCGGTACGTTTCCTGCAAGTCAATGAGAGGCTGCTCCGGCTCGGCGGGCATCTCCACCGGAACTTCTTCGTCGCCCAAACCGGCAACACCGAGGACATTGAACACGAGCACGCTATGATATGCCGCGATGGCGCGACCGCTCTCAGTGACAATAACCGGATGCGCCACATTGGACTCATCGCACACATTCTGGATGTGGTAAACGACGTCATTGGCGTATTCCTGCAGCGTGTAGTTGACGCTCGATTCGAAGTCGGTCTGGGAACCGTCGTAGTCGATTCCCAGTCCGCCGCCGACGTCCAGGTACTTCATGCCGGCGCCCAGCCGGGCAAGTTCGACATATAGACGCGCCGCCTCATTTACCGCGCCTTTTATCTGCCGGATATTGGTGATCTGGCTGCCGAGATGGAAGTGCAGCAGGACTAGGCAATCTTCCATGCCTAAACTGCGAAGCTCATTGAGCGCGCGCATTACTTCGGACGAAGTGAGACCGAATTTCGAACGGAATCCGCCGGACGATTTCCATCGGCCCGAGCCGCGGCTCGCCAGCTTCACGCGGACACCGATCTGTGGGCGAACACCGACGCGGGCGGCGTACTTCGCGATTAGGTGCAACTCGGTATACTTTTCTACCACCGGGATGACTTTACGGCCCATCTTCTGGGCCATCATCGCCATCTCGATGTACTCGTCGTCCTTAAAGCCGTTGCAGATGATCGGCGTGTCATTATCCGCGAGCGCCATTACCGCAAGCAGTTCCGGCTTCGAGCCGGCTTCCAGGCCAAATTTAAATGGACGCCCGAATTCAAGCACCTCTTCCACCACTTGGCGCTGCTGGTTCACCTTGATCGGATAGACACAGCAGTAGCTGCCTTGATACTTGTGCTCGTTCATCGCGGTATCGAAGGCGCTGTGGATCTCACCCAATCGGTGTTTCAAGATTTCGGCGAAACGGATGAGGATCGGGAGAGAGATGCCGCGCAGTATGAGCGTATCGACAAGCTTTTTGAGATCGATGGACCGCGCGGCGTCCTTCTCCGGATGCACGAGCACGTGGCCCTGGTCGTCGACCGAGAAATATCCCTTGCCCCAACTCGCCACGTCGTAAAGCTCGCGAGCGTCCTGCGTCGACCAGCGTTCGGAGGGTTCGAGCAGGAGTGAACCCTTCCGGCCATTTCGTTCCAATGTGTTTCCCAAATCAACAGTTTCGGATGAAATGAGAGTTCAAGCAAGAAGAATCTGCAATTCAGAGCTTTCTAACCCGGTTACTCATGTGTTGTGGCGCGCTATCTGCGCGCTATCTGTATGACTCCGCGCGCTTCACGAACGTCATATCGAAAAAACCCGCGGGATCGAGGCGGGT
Source organism: Terriglobia bacterium (assembly GCA_963767545.1). GTDB lineage: Bacteria > Acidobacteriota > Terriglobia > Bryobacterales > Bryobacteraceae > CAVVFX01. The sequence goes on along the minus strand of CAVYEV010000044.1, from coordinate 4,979 downwards.
GCTTGGCTTGGTCGATCCGAAAGCAATCTGGACTGGATGCTATTGGCCACCGCGTCCGGCGGTCACCCACCCGTTCTGCGAGAAAGCGGGCCTCGAGTGTTCCAGGCTCTTTTACGAAGATGTAGCCATCCTGGCCCAGCGCAGCGGAGATTTCGGCCGCGCTGTGGGTCGCGATGAAACGATGATTCTCAATATTCTGGATGATGCCGTGAAATATACAGAGACTGGGGGCAAGGTGAAACTGGATCTCGCACGAGAGGATGGCGCGTACCGCATTTTGGTTCGAGATACCGGCTCGGGAATTCCTTCACCGGACCCAGGCTCGCATCTTGGACCGTTTCTATCGGGCCGATAAGGCTAATGCGCCGGGCGCTGGGTTGGGTTGCCGATCGCCCGATCAATTGCCGAAGCCTACGGCGGCTCGCTGGCGCTCGAGCGATCGGATTCGAGCGGCACGGTGTTTGTGGTGAAATTGCCTGCGCGTGGGGGAACAGGGTAACCTAAGCGCTACTCTTCAACGAAAACGACGGTTGAACCGAGCGGAGAGGGTTTCACTTCGAGGCGCGGCAGCCTTCTATAGAGTTCGGGAACGTGGGCGATGACGCCAACCAGCCGATTCGTGCGCCCAAGCGTCTCTATGGACCCGGCAACCGTTTCGAGAGTTTCGGGGTCGAGAGTCCCAAAATCTTCGTCAATAAAGAGGCTATCGAGGCGCACGGCGGTCGCTCAAGATCTTCTGGCGATCGGCTGGATTGCTTTCCCCCTGTGGCAGCAGGACCGATTGAATGAACGCTTCGTATTTCAGTCCCAGGAGGCTTTGCAGTTTATCGTCAACCGTACGGATAGCGTCGGCGATAGGCTGTTCTTTGCCGGCAGTGATACGTTCCAACTGGGCTTTTTTTGCGCCGAGCCGGGGCATGGTCCGGACCACCCGATAGCGCTCGCCCTGCAGATCGAAATCGAGCGTAACCGTGGCGCGGGAAGCGCCGAGTGAGATGAACTCACTCAGATTTTGTCCGCCCATGCGGGGAATGCAACCATATAGAGCAAAGCGCAATCGCGTCCAGAATGCTCGATTTGCCCGACCCGGTGGGGCCGGCTATGGCGAATAAATGCAGCCGGGAAAAATCTATGACCTGCTTTTCCCGATAGCAGGTAAGCCCATTTATTTCGAGGCGCACCGGCCGCAATCAGACCACCTCGACTTCCTCTCTGAGCGATTCGAAAGCTTTGATAATCCCCTGCGTGGCCTCTCTGCCATGCGCTCCCAGATAGTAGGCGCGGAACATGTCGGCGGGCGTGAGGCCATCCTTCATAGCAGTGTGCTCCGGCTCAATCGGCTGGGCTAAATCGGCCGTCACGCTTAACGGTTCCCGGCAGAAGCATCCGGACCTTGCGGTTAATGTCCGAATCCGGCATATCCAGAGGTACGATGACTTTCAACCATCCGGCGTGGCGGAGTTCTTCGGCGCGCGATTCGAGTTGCTGGAGCGTCGCGCGGATTTTCATAAGTTGACGACCGCCCTTGTAGGGTACGGTTGCGATCCGCGCGGGCGTGGGACCTGGCGTTGCGCCAACGACCACAAAACTTTTTTCTTCCGCCGCTTCGCCGAAGTCTAGCTGCAGCGGCGAGCATGCGTAATAAGCGGGAGACGGCGCAGCGATTCTCTGCGGCTTGTGAATATGGCCAGCGATATAATGGGCGGTGAACGGCAGCGTGCCAGGCATGGCAGCCCATTCGTCTCCCAAGTGCACCTTTCTCTCGGATATATCCGAAGCGGCAACTGTCGCTCCATCAAGATGCGTGTGCAGACATAGCAGATTGACGGTATTGCTGCGGAAGTGGGAGCACAGGCCATTGACGATGCGCGCCATCTTTTCCGCGTATGTCTGCATCGCAGTCTCCTCTCCCTCCGCGAGTTCGGCCGCGCTGACGAGTCTGCGTTGCGCGGCGAAGGGAACCGCGGCCACAAGCGCAGTTTCCCCGGATCGCACGCGGATCTCCATCAGACCGCCCTGCCTGACCGGCTTCGGCCTGCCAAGAGCCCGGACATTGATGAGTTCAGTGAGCAGGCTCCACGCCTCGACGCGATCGCCGGAGTCGTGATTTCCGGCAATCACCACCGCATGAGTTCCGCATTCGCCGATCTGTTTGAAGAACTGAAACACACTTCGCTCGGCTCGGGCAGCGGGAGCGCCGGTATCGAAGATATCGCCCGTCATCAGTAGAAGATCCACTTTTTCGGCGCGAATGAAACCGGCAAGATGGTCAAGACATTCCTCCAGCTCATCGAGCCGGTTGAGTCCTTTCCATAGGCGGCCTGCGTGCCAGTCGCTGGTATGAACGATTTTCATTCGTCCTCCATGCGCGCGAACAAATCTTTCTCCGCGATTACTTCGCCCTGAGCTTCGCTCCCACGTGTGGCCCATGCTGGAAACGGAAAGCGAAGCAGAATGGGTGTAGGTATCTCGGGCTGCGCTACGATCATGGAACCGGGCTGCAGCACCGTGGCGCGAACCCTCGCGACGCTAGTTGAGAAAGCGGTACTCGTCGCGCTCCGCTTCCGCCGCATCCAGCCTGCCGACCACGCGCAGCGCCGCGTTGGCCACCACGCGCCTTTCCACCTCACTTGCGTCTGTTGCGCCCCGAACAGCGACACGCCCAGCGAACGCCCGCGTTCGGCGATATCGAGAATCACGTCGCGGATCGGCGACCATCCCGTTCGTGGAGCGTACTTATTCAGTTCGTCCAGCACGACAAACATCAGCGGCTTCGATGTGCCTTTGCGTTCCTTGTCGTCCATCGCGCGTTTCAGAATCGCTCCGACGACGAATAGTTGTGCAGCCCCGCGCAGATTGTGAATATCGATGACAGTGACCTGCTGGCCATCCCAGTCGACGGTGTGTTTCGCGGCGCCTTCATCGCCTCTTATCAAGTGGCCAATATGTTCGAGAGCGTTGTAAAGGCGCCGGCGGAATGCGTCGTGCGTGGCGGCCGCAGCCTGGCGCGCCCAAGCTTTCGAGTAAAGTGTCGTCAAGCATTTCGACCAGTTCGCGAAACGTGGTCAATTGCTTGCCTTCGATGGTGAGCGAAGGATCGTTCGCCTTGCCGCCTTGAGCGGCCTCCGCAAGCTTATGCTCAATGCGGGTGACGACGAAGCTCAACTGAGCGCGATGGTCATCCGCCCCCACGAAAGCGAACCGGAGCAGGCGCGGTTCGGCGAACTGCCGCAGGGTCCAGAAACAGGGAAAGACCCCGGAGGCGCGTCCGCCGACATCGGGCATAAGTGTCGCGATCTTGCGTTTGGCAGGGGCATAGATCCTGACACTCTGAAACGCGCCCGCGGGCAGGCCGAGTTTTGCATATTGAGCGCGCGCCTCCGCGTCCATGCGGGAGTTTGGCGTGTCCAGCCACAACAGGTCTTCACCTTTTACGTTGAAGATGAGGGCTTTCGAATTGATGGCATCGGTACCCAACGCGGAGGAATGAAGAGAGAATACAGAAGAAATGTCGCGTAGGAGGTTTTTGCCGCGACACCCGAGACGCCGCTGATGGATGCGTGAGCGCCCGCGTGCCATCAAGGAATTCGAGATTTGCATAAATAGGCTCTCCCGTTCGGGTGATTCCTATAGGGATTTTCCGGTCCATTTTGTCGAAATACAGGGCTTTCTTGTAGGCCTCGCCGCGCACGACACATGCGGGCGAACCTGGATGTGGCGGAATAAATATTTCCGGGTCCAGCCGGGTGACCTGCACATGGGCGGCATAGGAGACTTCGACCGGGTAGCGAATGGTCCGCCACGTGAAAGGCATCGGTATCGAAGGAGTTGCCCTCGAAGCGCTTGGTCACCTGATCGACCATGCCGTAGTAGGTGAGCGGGAAGCCGTCCGGAGTTTCGGTCCTGAGAACGATCAGATCGTCCAGTTGAACGACACTTGCCGCTGGTCACCCCAATCCAGAAATCCAATGGAGCGCTGTCTCTCGATCCGAGTACGACGCCCACGATTTCATCGAGCTCATCGGCATTTTCTTCATCATTACCGGTTGAACTCCCTGATAAAACATTCGATCTTCCTTCGGACGATCCGTTCATCCCCGAGTTTTCGCCGCAAATGTTTTTCGAGAGCGCCAATGGGCAATAGATTCTGAGGCGCGCGCACATCGAGTCCTCGCCGGGACTTGAGACCGGGTAATTACGATGCACGCATCGGCAAGCTTCCGGGCCGGCTCGACGCCCACCGATTCGGCGACCTCCAGCCGCACGATGCCGGAGAACTCCGAGTCGCCTTGCCTTGCCTCGGTGAGGCGGAGAAACCAGGATAAGCGGGAGAATCGCGTAGAGCCACTGAGAGCGAAGAGCGGCGTTCGCTGGCGGGGCGAGAGTGCGGTCAGCGTGGGTAACTGCGCGGGCGGAAGATAGATCTTCATAACTCGTTTGATGTAGCCGATAGCGGCTCCTCGGGACGCTTCCTCGAATGTCAGGGGGTCGTCAACAATGACGAGACGTCCCGGTTCGGAAGCGACTTCGCGTCCGAGCGTCTCTTCCGCCATTCGCATTTCGCCATGAATGGCACGTAGGGGCGCATCAGGTTAGGACTCTTTGACGCGCACCGGGATGTAGGCGAAGCCCGAGCAACATCCACGGAGGAATTTGGTTGTTCGCTGGAACATAACGCGACAACACGCCCGGTCAGAATGCGTTCGAAGACCGCGTCCGCCGAAGCGAGCCGGACTGCGCCCACTGCGAAGGCGCCGAATCCGCCGTATGTATAGTGTCCATTGATGTGAACTGTGACTCGTGCTTCCAGGCGGCGAACTCCATCGATGAACCAGACCGCTTCAGGTATCGGACCGTGCGAGGACGGGTCCAGAACTCCCCATTTTGCCGACGGGAACTCGATTTCAAGATCGGTTGTGTCTGCTTGATCCGGAGAGGCGTCGTCGAAGCCGGTGAATTCCGGGCCAAAATCGGCTTGC
>CAVYEV010000043.1:0-140071 GCA_963767545.1 Terriglobia bacterium | reverse complement strand
ACGGTGCATGCGCGCGAGCTTTCGCTCTCGCGCCGTGTCCCAACCCTCCGCGAATTTGTCTTTGTAGTGTTCGATGTCCGCGGCGGGAGCTTGCAACGGAAAGTGCGGTGAGTGCGGCGCGAGATAGAGGAAGAAGGGGCTCTGGGCATTATCCCGCGCGTGCTCTTTCAGAAACCTGACGGCATAATCCGCAATGGCTGTGGTGCTGTAGTAACCCGGATCGGGCGTGGGAAGAGCTTGTCCATCGAAACTCGTGCCGGTGCTGCGTGAAGTAGCGGTTCTCATCGAGCATCGTATAGGAATGATCGAAGCCCACTCCGCCAGCTCCAGTCGCAAATTTGTAATGCCACTTGCCGGAATGATACGTGCGATAGCCCAGCGGCTTGAGGTAATCCGGCGCGAACCTGGTGTAGTTCGGGACGTTCCCCGGCGTCATCACGTCGCATGCGGTCTGCTGGGCATAGTAGCCGGTGAGAAGACAACTTCGCGAGGTCCGCAGCGCGCCGTCGAGTAGCACTGCGTGAATCGGAGACCCTGGGCTGCAAGGCGATCGAGATTCGGAGTATCGATGTCTCCCCCGTAGCACCGGGCGTCTGAAAAGCCCATATCGTCCGCAAGAATGATGAGGAAGTTCGGTTTCTTGGTCGTTGCGCTGCGTGCTACCGACGCGGCTGCCGCGCCCCCCATGAAACGCAGGAAATCTCTTCTATTTGGCATGGCAAACTCTCAGCATACTCTACGAAAGCATCAGCCGGGAACGCCATAGCGGCTTGCCGCCGCACCACGCCCTTCGAGCGGTATGTGTTTCGGATCGCTGACCAGGCAAATACTCCCGCACAAATCATGCTGGCATCCAACAGAACATTGAATATAAGCATGTGCTCGATCGTTTCCCAGGGCGAGCTGAAGGTTACAGCCAGGAACGATGTCATACAACGCAGAGTGAGCAGGCCAAAGCACTCCTCCCGCCAATCGGTTCGTGCCTGTGTAAACGCGCCGGACGATCGCCACTATGGCGGGAACCGGCAGCAGTAGAAAAACTATCTTCACAACACGGGCTAGAACGTGTTCATGGAAATCGCTCCAGAGCGTAAAAGCGCCGCTCATCGACCCTGCCGCTTGTCCGGACGAGCGGTCGAAATTTCCCAGTCGGCGGCCTGAGCAGGATCGCTACTTGCAATTCGCGCCGGATACGGCGCCACATCCGTGCCGGGCGCGCCAAATAGAATCGCATAATCGTAAATATCGTCACTTGCTTTCCGATGATCCCGCGAAGTTTCAACTCCGAGAAGGCGCTATTCGCACCCCAGGCTCCGGTTCCGGACAAAACCGCCAATGCGGGATCGATGCCGAGCGTAACCGCGTCCGCGGCGGGAGTCTTCGATTCAGGCAAAACAGCCAGAAAGACCAGATCGTAGGCATTGACATCCCTCATCGGCATTGGGGCGGTGACAATGATGAAGACTGCGGCCGAGAGAATAGCTACGGTACCGGCCCACGCCAGCTTCGAGCGCCACCCGAGGCGTATCGCATAGGCGCCCAACAGTAACCCGAGTGGTGCATTCATGGGTTTGCGAGTACGAATAGAACTGCCCATAGGCACCATCTCGTGAGCCGTGGAGTAGAAGTTCCTCGCACGCACAGACCGATGCTCTCCGCTAACAAGAAAACGCAAAAGATGTATGAAGCGGGTTCGGCATAGAAAGTGTTGAAGTAGATCACGTGCGCAGCATCGGTTGCTATCAGGAGAGAAGAATCCAGATGAATTGCTTTGCGGGAAGCCTCGCGTTTCGTGAAGCAACCATGCGAACGCCGCCAGAAAAGCGAGTGCGTGAAGGACACCGATGACACGGATATCGAGCTTGCCGTCCTTTGAAACGACTTTGTTGGCAAGCACCGCCGCACCGACGAACAGGTCCTCCGATGAAAACTGCTCCCAATCGGGCCACCGGTAAGCCAGGTCTCGAACGTACTTTAGGGTTACAAAACCGTAGTAGGTTGCGGGTTGCTCCGGACCATAACCGAATTTGCCGATCACACGTCTGAAGTCGCCCTGGTCCGCCAATCCAATTATCGGAGGGCACAAAATTTGGTACCCGATAATTGCGGCCGCGGCAACCAGTGTCCATTTCATTAGAGATATGTTAACGCCTGTGGCCGCGCGGCCCCGGCCACAGTGCGCTTCGGATTACCCGCTCAGGCTCTCTCTAAAAGTAGAACTTACCGACGAGCTGCACATTCCGCTCACCCTCGGAGCTACGGATCTGGCCGAACAGAGTGCTGGTGATCGTCTGCGAGGCCGGGCTCAAGAAGATAGGCGAATTCGTCAAATTGAAAGCTTCACCGCGCAGCTCGAAATATTTTCGTTCGGTGATGTGGAACTGCTTGGCAAGCGAGAGATCGAGCCGGGCCATCCCAGGTCCGCGCACAATACCGACGCCGGCATTACCGAAGGTGAATTTGGCCGGGGTAGCGTAAGCCGAAATGTCCAGCCACTCGGCTCCGGGTCCAATCTGGTGAGGATCGTTGGGAGTGCCGATCACATTCGGACGATAGCTGCGCGCATTCGTGCCGGAAGGATCGTTAGCCAGCTTGATGGTAAGCGGGAAACCGGTATGCAAGGTTGGAATTGCTCCCAATTGCCATCCGCCAAGCAGCGCATCGACACCGCGATTCCAGTTCGTTCCATGTTTCAGCCCTTTGCCGAACGGCAGATGATAGACAAGAGAGCCGGTGAAATTGAACTTGGCGTCAAAGTAAGTCGGCCCCATTTCGGCAGACTGGTTATAAATATTTTGCCAGTAGGCCGATTGGCTGCCGGCTTGGCCGCCCTGACCGTAATATCCGATGGAATCGGAATTGGCGCGCGAGTAGGTGAATGCGAGCTGGTACTCCAGTCCCACCGCGTAGCGCTTCCGGAGGCTCATCTGAAGCGCGTTGTATCGCTGTTTACCGATGGAAGCTGTCCCCGAGATTTGCGCGATTTGGCTGCGCAGCGTGGGATTACCTGAAAGATACGGCCCCTGCACCACCTGACCATTGATGACCTGGTTCTGAAGGAATCCCATGGGAACCATTAGATGATCGCCGTGCTGACCGACATATGCGGTGGTGAGCACCATGGCGCCCGGCAGTTCATATTCGGTAGCGAAGTTCCACTGTTGCACTTTGGCGGGCTGTACGAAGGGATCCCACAGGCGCAAAGTCGCTCCGGCGTAAGGATTTTTCGGATTCAATGCCGAAAGTCCCTGGTCGAGCGTGCTTCCTGGCAATTCATTGGCTGTTCCGGCGACGTTGTAGATTGCCGCGAATTCCGTTTCGAAGGGAGGATTGAGCGTCTCCCGGAGATTGGTCCCCGTCCCTTCAAGATAAGAGGAGATGGTGTAGGAACTGCGGAAAACCAATTTCTTGCTGAGGATTTCGGGATTGTAGGCGAATCCGATGCGCGGCTGGAAGTCCTTCTTATAGCTGTTGTAGAGCGCGTTGCAGTCGTTGTATCCGCAAGGGGATTGTCCCGCAAGGTAGAGAGTCCCGCTGTATTCACCGATATTCGATTGGCGGTTTTCCACTTCGGACCAGGGCGTGTGGTATTCCCAGCGGAGTCCCAGATTCACCGTCAGATTGCTCGATACGCGCCAATCGTCCTGGAAGTAAATACCAGGCACGTAGGAGCGCTGGCCCCACGTTCCGTTCTGCAGGCCGCGGCCCAACTGATCCGGCAAGCCCAGCAAGAAATCCGCTTCGCCGATCTGCGTGCCCGCGGGGTTGATGGCGTTTTGAGCGGTGAAGCGGCCATTGAAATCGATGAAGCCGCTGCGGCCGTTATTGCCGGCATAAAACACGTTGATCCATTCCCGCAATAACTGCGCGCCCATCTTCATCATGTGGCGGCCGCGAATGACGGTGAAGTTATCCGCATAGTGAAACGTGGTGTTGGCGAACAACTGTTGGATTCCGATGTTCGCGTTGCCGAGCCCGCTCGTAGCCATAGGCGAAGCCGTGAGATTCAACAAGCCCGGGACCGGCAGCGGCGATACCCACGTTCGTCGCGATATTGCCGAGGCCCTTATCCTGTCCGCCATTCACCAGTAGGGTGTTGTTGACGCCTACGCGAACTTCGTTGACCAGTGTCGGGCTGATGGTGCGCGTCCAGTTGATCACACCGTTTTGGAAAGGCGACATATTGAAGCTGTTATAAAACAGCGGGAAGGAGTTTACACCAGGCAGGTCCTGGCGTCCGTGGGAATAGCGGAACGAGAAGTAGTCCTTGTCATTGGGCTTCCAGTCGAGCTTGACATCGCCCTGGTCCGAGTTGATATAACTCGCGTTCGCATACGTGTAGTTATTGGTGATGTTCCCGTTCAATGGGGCCGGATACAAAGAAGTATTGTTCAATAGTTTCACGGCCGCCGGGCTCAACAGACTTTGCGGAATTATATTATCCAACGAACGGAGCGCGGTTCCCGGAGGCATCCACCTGGTAAGGATTGTAAAGCTGTATGGGAGCTTTGGCGCCTGTGAAATTGGTGTTAAGCAGAGACGAAAAATCGCCCGTACGCCACGCCAGCGGCATCACCGTTGCGGAGCTGAACTGGGGAGGAGTTGCCTGCCGCAAGCCTTGGTAATCGGTAAAGAAGAACAACTTGTCTTTCTTCACAGGGCCGCCGAACGTGCCGCCGAACTGGTTCCAACGAAGAGGCGAGCGCGGCAGCGCCTGCCAGTTGCGCGCCCAGTTGTCGGCATTCAGCTTGTCATTCCGGAAATCCTCGAAAACGTTTCCGTGGAACTGATTCGTGCCGGACTTAATGACCACATTGATGATGCCGCCCTGAAAATTCCCGAACTCAGCGGACGCGTTGTTGGTGATCAGCTTGAATTCCTCAATCGCGTCGGGATTGGGTTGGTACGACACCAGGTTATCCGAGGTGAAGTTGTTATCGACGCCGTCGAGCAGAAAGTTGTTGGACTCCTCGCGGTTGCCGTTTACATACGGCCTGCCGCCGCCGACTGTGCGTTGCCCGTTGTTGAAGCTCGCCGGATCGGGCGTCGTCACCCCCGCGGCTAACAACGTGAGAGCCACCGGATTACGGCTGATCAGCGGCATGGTCTGAATGGTGCTCGAATCGATCACTTGTCCGACTTGAGTAGTATCCGTCTGCAGCAATGGAATGTCGCTGGTTACAGAGACGCTCTCATTCATCGTGCCAATCTGCATTGCGACGTCTAGGCGCGCTCGCTGATTGACTTCGAGCGTGATTGAGGGAATGATGAAGACTTTAAAACCAGTGGCTTCGACTTTCAGTTCATATCTCCCGACGGGAACGCGAGGAAACGCGTAGATACCATCGGCATTGGTTTTGGTAGGAAATTCGGTGCCGCGATCGAGATCTTTAGCAGTTACCGTCGCGCCTGAAATTGCCGCGCCGGAAGGATCGGTTACGCTACCTGTGATGCCCGCGCTGACTTCCTGGGCGATTGCCGGAAGACCGGCACAAAACAGCAAGCCGCACACCAACGATACACGTTTTATATGCATAATACCCCTTTGGAAGAACTTAGCTTTTTACTGCACTTGATAAAGATTGTGAGTCTTTATTTCAACGGAGTCAATAGCTGATTTCAGAAGAGGTGGTCGACAGATCGCCGGTATAAATGGAGTTAAGCGGCGAATGCCGGGCGGATACTTAACCCCAGAGACCTACAACAGGCTTGCCCTTCACCAATTCCCGAGGCTGGTTCAGGCTGTTGAGCACCTGCATGTCGGGATCGATCCCCAAGCGCGTAGTAGACCGATGCCAGCAGATCGTTGGGATGAACCGGCTTGTCTTTTGGCGACGAGGCGGTCTGGTCCGATTCACCGTATTGCGCGCCGGCCATGATGCCGCAACCGGCTACGATGGCGCTGTAGCAATAAGGCCAGTGATCGCGCCCATCCGGAGCGTTGGAGTTGCCCGAGGTGCTCACGCCCATGCGAGGCGAGCGGCCGAATTCTCCGATAGCCACTACGAGCGTGTCCTTCAGCATTCCCCGCTGCGACATGTCTTCGAGCAGCGCGGAAAGCGAACGGTCGAGAATCGGGCAATGGAGATTACGGAGCGGTTTGAAGTTAGAAGCGTGCGTATCCCACGAGTCGACTTCGGCATTGCCATTCGCGACGGCGGGCCAGTTCATCTGCACGAAGCGCGTGCCCGCTTCGATGAGACGCCGCGAGAGCAGCATCCCCTGACCGAATGTGGTGCGGCCATAGCGCTCCCGCACTTTGTCGGGCTCCTTGCTCAAGTCGAACGCGTCGCGCGCTTTGCCGGAGAGGACCAGGTCGAACGCTTTCCCATAGTATTCGTCGATGGCGTAATCGTTCAGCGCCTTCTCAAGATCGGGCATGGAACCGTTGATGCCCTTGAGGAGCGCGAAGCGGTCCTTCATACGCTGCTGCGGCACTTCCTTGCGCAGTGTGAGGTCGTCAAGCTGGATCGGCTTGTTGGGATCCTGATAGAGGCGGTAGGGATCGTAAGCCTTGCCCAGAAATCCCGCTGCGCCGCCTTTGCCGATCACGCCGGACTCCTGCAACGGACGCGGCAATTCGACGAACGGCAGCACCGGTTCAGTGGGCGGCCGGAGCTTCGAGATGTGGCTGCCGGCAGTGGGGAAGTCCGCGGGCGACGGCGGTTCGAGCTGTCCCGACGGCGACACCTTGTCCGGCGGATAACCAGTGAGCATCTGATAGATAGCCGCAGTGTGATTGAAAAGGCCGTTGGGCGTGTAACTCATGGACCGGATGAGCGTACACTTATCCAGTTGCTGCGCCATCATCGGCATGGTTTCGCTGATCTGCGTGCCCGGAATCTTGGTCTTGATCGGCTTGAATTCGCCGCGGATATTCGCGGGCGCATCCGGCTTCGGATCCCAGATATCGATGTGGCTGGGGCCGCCTTGCAGGAAGACCATAATCACGGATTTCGCGCTCTCGAAGCCGCGGCTGCCCGCGAGCTTGTTAGCGACGGTCGCGCCCTGCGCCTTCTGCCATGAAAAGAAGTTCGCGAGGTTGAGGCCCAGCATTCCGATGGATCCGGCGCGCAAAAGTTCGCGGCGCGTCGGTCCTTCGCACGTCATGCAACCACGTCCTGGTATCGTTAACATCGTCTGGCTCCTATCGGTTGTACAAAAATGCCTTGCTATTTACAAGCGCCCACAGAAGATCCTGCGCGCGCGATGCCCTGCCTTCGCCGCCCCGTAGATAAGTGATGCCCTGATCGAGTTCATTCGGCGTCGGCACGCGGCCCAGAGTCACCAGATACAGTTCGTCGATTAACGCATGATCGCTAGCCCCATTCATCAACGCTTTGGCGATCAGTCCGGTTGGCGATCGGCAATGGCATCGGAGATTGTCTTTCCGTTTACCAGATTCAACGCCTGCGGAAGGCTCAGGTCGGTTTTGCGCTCGCTTTCGCCGGCGGACTCGCGCGGCGGACGCCCGAACAGATCGAGGAATCCGTCCTTTCCAACATGCGGATCGGGAAACTCTTCAGCGGTAATATCGGCGGGAACTTCCGGGAAGTTGGGACGGACGCCGGTCGCCTGAGTCAATGCGTCCATCAGTTGCTCGGCGTTCAAACGCCGCGGCACCGCATGCGAAAAGTTAGTCTTATCGGTCTCATTCCATTCATTGGTCGCGATGCTCGCCTGATACACGCGCGAGTTCACGATCGTGCGGATCAGATGCTTCAGATCGAAATCGTGATCCTTGAAGTCCTTCGTGAGCGCGTTGAGCAGCGCTTCATTCGACGGCGGGTTCGACGCACGGATATCGTCGACCGGATCGATTATGCCTTTGCCAAGGAAGTAGCTCCACATGCGGTTCGCCATGGATTTCGCGAAGAACGGATTGTCCTTCGACGTGATCCAGTTCGGCGAAAGCCTGGCGCCGGTTCGCATCGTCCGGCAGCGGCGTGGGCGCGATACTCGCAGTCGTGGCGGACACCAGGAACTTGGGCTTCATTACGCGATCGTCTTTCGGGTGGTGTACGTCGAAGTCGTCGCGCTTGTCGTAGACAATCTCCTCGCCGCTTTCAAAGCCGGGACGCAGGCCGACAGTCGAAAAGAACGAGGTCATCTCGTAATACTGGTTCTGCGTCCAGCGCTCGAACGGATGATCGTGGCACTGCGTGCAGACCATCCGAACGCCCAGGAAAACCTGCGTGGTTTTCTCCATGGTCGGCTTGGGATCGCGCGTGACGCGGTAATAGTTCGTCGCCGGATTCTCATTGGAACTGCCGCGGCTGGTGAGCAGTTCGCGCACGAAGACGTCGTAATGCTTGTTGCTCGCTATACTATCGCGAATCCATTCACGAAATTCCCAGACGGCTTTATCGCCAAGATATTTGCGATTATTTTGCAGCAGATCGCCCCATTTCAATGTCCAGTGATCGACGAAGGATCTGCGCGCCATCAGGTTGTCGATGATCTTGCCGCGCTTCACGCGGGACGGTGCTGGATCGGCAGTGAACGCCCGGATCTCTTCCGGCGTGGGAGCCTGTCCTGTCAAATCTTCCGATACCCGGCGCAGGAACGTGGCGTCGTCCACCACAGGCGAAGGCTGAATCCTAAGCCTCTGTAACTTGACATCGATCAGTTGATCGATGTAGTTGTTCTCAGGGAGTTGCTTCCAAACGAAGCCGGGTTTGGGGTTCAGTACTGTGACCGGAACCGTGCCAAACTTCCCTTCGTAGCGCACCAGCATGGTCGCTTCGCCAATGCGGATACCCTTGACCACAGCGTCAGTCGAGACATCGGCGGTGTCGGGGATGTTACTCGCAATCACCGCCTCTTTGGTGACGTCGCGTACGCCGCCATCGAGATAGTGCGCAATCACTTTGATCTGCTGATCGAGACCCGGCTTGGCCATCTGCACCTCGGCCGGTTGCATCTCGACCCGATCTACCTTATCCTTGGCCGGATCGCCGAACGGCACACCTTGCGCGATCCAGTTATAGATGGTGGTGTAGTATTTCGAACCAGGCTCGATCCGCAGTCCGCCGCCATGCGCGACCTCCTGCGTGGGCTTTGCGAGCATAAGGCTGCGGCCCGGATCGGAGCGATTGAAGCGCCGGCCGGCTAGATCGTAGAGCAGCGCCTGATAGTCGAATTCGGGGTCGTAGCCACGCAAAGAGAGCTTGAATCCGTTCTTCCCCTTGGCCGCGCCGTGGCACGTACCGGAAGTGCAGCCCACCTTGTTCAAGATCGGCGCGACATCGCGCAGAAATGTCACCTTGTCCGCAGCCTGCGCGCTGCTCGCGAAAGTGACCGCGATCGCGCTAACGGCTGCCAGAAGTAACTTTAGTCGAACCTTCATCGGTTGCCCCTTTTAGAACTTCGAACGGAATTGCCCGTGACGTAATAGTTTGTTTTTGGCCATCCACCATCAGCGCGGCGTTAATGACCAGGTCGTATGTTGCGGGTGTTGTGGCGCGCGTTGTCGTCACTGAAAACGTACCGGTAGCTGCGCCCTTCGATGCAGGCTTCATATTGATGAAGCGAATATCGCGAACGCCCGGCGCATCGGGCGTCACCGCCGCCGGCATCGCCAGCCCCTTATTCTTCGTGGTTATCTTCCACTCGAAGTTATACTCGTCGCCTTCCGCCAATTGCTTGTGATCGGTTTCCTTTACTTCGAGCGTAGCCGGCGGCTCTTTGGTGATCGCTGATGGTAGTTCCATGCCCAGCCAAGCCGCCGTGAACGGCTTCTGCCGATCGCTGGACGTAGCGTCAGGCAATCCTGTCCCGCCCGCCACATCGACCGATGCGCCCGATCCCGTCGCTTGCCTGCGCAGGACCGAGCCATCGGACGCTTTGGCTTCCGCAACGACCACTAGGTCCGACTTCGGCATCTCCGCATCCGCCGCTGCGGTAATCGTCATGACAGCGCGCCGGCTGAACGAACGCACGTTTGTCGGGTCCACCGTCTCCGCGGCAATATATCCGCCATCCACGATCCACCCTTTCGGCAAATCCGGAATCGTGGCGTGAATGGGACCATCGTATCCGCGCCGATCGACGTTCACCGAGATCTGCACCGTACCGCCGCGCGGCACGTTCACGTAAGCCGGTGTCGTCGAGACGCGGAAATCTTCTGCTTGCTTACGGATCGTGAGCCTATATCCGTAATCCGGTCCGCCGCGCTGCGCGATATCCTCGACGGCGACGGTGATTTCATGGGTATCCGCCGGAACTTTGAAATTTAGAAACGGGTCGCCGCTCGTGCGTCCCACAGCATTCACAGCGAACACATCGACGGGCGGTGGAATGTCTCCCGCGGACACCAGTTTCTTGCCCGTGGCGTCGTAGATCGTTATCAAAGCATCGAGGCGCGAAGTCTCGAGTTCCCGCGATTGCAGTTCGAATAGGAACGCTTCTCCGGGAGTTACTCGAAGCTGATATCGATCCACTTCCGCGGGCTTAGCAATTCTTCCATTCACTACAACGGGAACCGGGAGAGGATCGTGTACGGGCGCGATGACTTCCGGAAACTCGCTCACCGCGAGGCGAAAAGGCAGCGCCGGAGAGCCTGGCATTGCGACTGTGGCAAAACTGCCTTCCTCTGGCAATTTCACTTCTGCGTGCGCTGCCCCTGTCTTGCCGATGAATTCGACATGCACACTGTGGCCGCGCTGGCCGCCTAACGGAAACACCGATTCCGCATATGGATACGATCCCATTTTCAGGCGATAGAAATTCTGTTCCTGCTTGCTGAAGCGAGCATCGTGAACCTGGACGAAATAGTCGCCCTCTCGCGGGAAAGTGAAGTCGAGACGCGCATCCACGCCAATGCCGGGCGAGTCTTCATTGCGCGCCAGCATTTGGCCTTTACCATCGTAGATTTCCAGCACAGGGTCGATTCCCGATCCGCAGCGCCGTGCCTCCACTTCGAACACGCGGCGCTCGCCGGCTTTCCCGGAAACACGGTAGAAATCGCGATCCGCGCCTGTCAGCGTGCCATTAACGGTTATTGGCGCCGACTTGATTACCTCTGCCGTCTCGATCGAATCGTTGGTGTGACCAGTGGTTTCCTCTTCCTCGATTTCGGGAAAGGCGCCGACGGTGAAGAGCAGAACATTGGAAATTCCTTCGCTCGATTCGAGCCGAACGGCATATGTGCCAACAGGGGCTCCACTCTTCGGCTCGGCACTCTTCGGTTCAACCAGGAACGAAACACCCTTGTCCGACGGCGTAAGTGGAGTGAAGATCGCTGGCAGCGTGGACCAAATCTTTGCCCCAGCCGGCAGATCTCGCCCCAGCAATGTCAACGTGAATACTTTTCCTTGTTGCGCGCCGCGCGGCTGAAGCCCGGTCAATAAGGGCGCTGCTTGCAGTGCATGGCACCCAAGCCCGCAAGCGAAAATCAGGGGGAGTAATCTACTCACGGCTGGTAACCGCCTCCGTGATCGGCACGGGCACGAAATCCTTGAGCATCTCGCCGGTTGCGGGATTATAAATACGCACGTGGCCATCGAATCCTCCTGTAGCCAGACGATCGCCCGCGGGACTGAACGCGACCGCATAAATACCCGCTTCATGTCCCTTGCACGCAGCCAGCAAGACTCCCGAGTCCGCATTGTAGACATTCACTTGCGCACCCATTCCCGCGACGGCGATCTTGTTGTCGGACGACCACGCAAGCGCTGCGATTGCCCCATCCTGCCGCGGCAACTTACGCAGCAGCGTCGTATCGTCGGCGATCTTCATCACCTTCGGACGGTCCATCAAATAAATATAGGGAACGCGATCTTCGCCGCCGATCACCACGATATCCTTTTTCGGATTCCGCGCCACAGCCGCGAGTTCGCCGCGCAGAAGATTGACGTTTTCGAGAAATGCGCCGGTTGCCGGATCGCTCAACTTTGCCGCGCGATCGCGCCCTACGGATACGACACGCTTTCCATCAACCGCAAACACCGTCCCGAGCACCCAGTTCTCATGATTGCCGATCTTCTGCAATTCTTTCCCGGAAGCCGCATCGAGCAGGCGGACAGTATTGTCGGCGCCGCCGACCGCAATCTCTTTTCCGTCGGGCGTAATGGACGCGCCAAACACGGTATCCGAGGTGAGCGTTATGGAGCGTTTGAGTTTCCCCGTCGCAGCGTCCCAAATCTGCACCTCGCCGAACCGCGCCGGTGTGCCTCCCGCGGCGACGATGAATGAACCGTCGCTCGAATAAGCAATTGCGTTCAGCCGCTCCGACATGCCGACGAGCCGCCGGACGAGTCCGCTCCCGTCGGCTTTATGCAGCAGTAACTCGCGATATCCGGAGACTGCCAGCGTCTTGCCGTCCGGCGAAAATGCCAGGGCGCTGATGACCGGCGGCTGAATATAGACCGGCGGACGCTCTTGCGTTATCGTATCCGCGGCTTCTTTCGGCGTGTCGTTCTTCGCGCCATCTGCGATCCAGGCGGAGATCGACGCGATCTGTTCCGTGCTGAGCGGAGTGCCCCCAAGAGGCATTGGCGGCTGAGCTTCTCCTTTGATGTACTTCACGATGAGACTGTCAGCCGGGGCTCCCGCGCGAAATGCAGGGCCGCGTTTGCCACCCTTGGCGAAGTCGTCGAAATTTGTAAGGTCCAGGCCGGAACTCTTGACGCTCGGCTGATGGCACCCCTGGCACTGCCGCTGCAGAATCGGCCGAACGTCACGAAAATAGCTGGCGCCTGTCTCGCCGGACAGAACAATCGGCAGACAACAAGCGATCAAAAACAAGGCTCGCATGGGGATGTGGTTGAATTTTATCACCGAACACACCACAAAGTCTGGTCCGATTCGTTGATAGGCTCGCGTCACGTGAGCCATCGAACAAGATGCTGCCTATTGCATCCGCTCTTGCGCCCAAGCTGTTTGCATTCCCGCCGCGTTATCCGGTAGGCGCACAATGCTGACGGAAGTTATGCCGGCCCAGCTGGCTCACTGGCTGGCATCGCGATGACGCCGACGCGTCGGAATCACCGCTACTGTATAAGGTTAGATTCCACCTGAAAGGAATCAACGGCCTGTTTCTGAACGATTGGCCGGTTAAAAAGTTCGGCGCCTTACCTTTTTCTTTCCCTTTTATTACAACACCGTACGCGCCGATCCCCCAATTTCCCTGTTCTTGCATGTCATCCTGAAAGCAGATAGGCGAACGTCCCCATCTGCAGGTCGCTCCTGAGCGTGCGACCGCTACAAAATTCAGGAGTGATTCATTTTGCCCACAAACTTTCTCGTCCGTACCACCTCGCCGGAGGCGTCGTTATGACCGATCGTCAAGAGGTCGCGCCCGGCCTGAAACACTCGATAGCCGGGATGCCGTTGAACCTCATATGCAAGGGACGGTCAATGCACAATTTTGCACAAACGAAACATGCTCGCAGGTCCCGATCCAAGCGTGTAAGCAAAACGAATTACAGCTACTTAGAAAGAATTCGGCTTGGTTCCGCAAATCCGACATCCTCGCCGCTCAGCCACCAGCCAGTTTCAAAAAACCGCACTTTGCGTCACCACCCCGATGCTCACCGCGGTGCCGACCGCGGCCAGCCGACACCAAAGATGGGTTCGATCCGCGAAACCCGCATCGCCTTTCGCCTCGCTTAGCAACACCGTTCAAAAACGGCAACTTTGCGTCATCGCCCGCTGCTCACGACTCGTAAACCGGCGACCAGCGCACGCGATTTTGGCTCCGATCCGCAAAACCGCCAATCGCCTCCAGCAATCGCATGCGCCGCCGCATGGAGGACGTGCAAAATCTCGGGTTTGCCTTGGGTCACAACACTTCTTCCTATACGAATCAGTCACTTAGCCGTTATCGGCCGATGGCCGCGTGCTAGGTTCGAATCAGAAGACACGGAATGCCGGTGTCCTCCATAGATAAAAGAGGAAAAAGATGAAAAGGAAATCGCAATCATGCAACTATGGGCCGATCGGGCCAATGAAAAGGTAGCAGTGGACCGGCCCGGCAGCGGCGCGGCACAACTGGGAACTGTAGCCTGCATCGCGTCCTTGGCAAAAACATTCAGCGGCATATTCCGTTTTATCGGCGTCCATCGGCGGCCGGCCAAGCTTTTGCTGGCTCACACGACGTACCCGAGTCGATCGACAAACCCGAACCCCATCCTGCCCCGCCGCCACGAATGGGTACTTCCAAGAATTTACGTTCCCCACGATTGGGTCTGTTCCTGCAAAACGAGCGATGCCGCGCCTGTCTCAGAACACAAGTCACGCTCAAAAAACAGCTATTTGCGTCATCCCCGCCTTGCATACGAAAGATTGCTCAAATGGCCTCGTTTGGTTCGTTTGGTTATCTGTTGTCATCGGGGTCCATCGGCTTTTATCGGCGGCCCGCCAAGCCTTTCCCCACCCACACGACGCACCCGAGCCATCCAGCAACCCGACCCGCATCCAATCATCACTTCCACCGGCCTGTTTCAAAATCGGGGTGTTTGCGTCACCGCCGCCACTCACCCATTGCTCGGAAAGGGCTGGTTCCGCAAAAACCATATCCCCTGCACAAGATTGCGCCAGAAAACCGGGCGTTTGCGTCATCGCTTTCGCGAGGCACCGGCGTTTTCGCGTTGAATGAGCGCAGGCCAGCCTGCCAACCATCTCACTAGCGACGTTCAAAAACCGGGCATTTGCGTCACACCCGACGCCCCCAGCGGCCCAGATCGGCTTCGTTTCGAAAATGCCACACGCCCCTTCCCATGGACGCGCAAATTCCCTGTGTTTGCGTCACCCCGGAACCCGGAACCAATCGGCTTCGTTTCGCGGAATTGCCTCCAGCCACCAACTACAAAGGAGCGCGAGGGACCGCCCGCCTTACGGAGTCGCAAAAACCCGCGACTCGCAAATCCCCCGCAAGATCGCGATCGCGTTCTCGCAATCTTCGCGGCTCACATCATAATGGGTCACCGCACGCATTTGCCGATCGTTGATGGCGTTCATCAAAACGCCTTTGGCCTTCAGACGTGGCGCTGATGTCGGCCGGTCTCAAGCCGGTGGCCGAAACGTCGAAAATCACGATATTGCTCTCGACCGCCGCGGGATCGATGGCAATTCCCGGAATCGCCGCCAGAGAACGGGCGAGCGCGCGAGCGTTAGCGTGATCGGCGGCGAGCTTTGCGGGATGCTCTTCGAGCGCGATCAGACCCGCGGCCGCAATGACGCCCGCCTGCCGCATACCGCCGCCGAGTCGCTTGCGATAGAGGCGCCCTTTTTCGATCAGCGCTTTAGGCCCGGCGAGCATGGAACCGACCGGCGCGCCCAGAGCCTTGGACAAACAGAACGTCACCGTATCGGCCTTCGCCGCGATCTCGCTCACACGGCGTCCCGAGGCTTCGGCGGCATTGAATATTCGCGCCCCGTCCACGTGGACATTTACGCCGAGCGCGTGGGCTTCGTCGCAGATCTCGTCGATGACGGCTTGCGGATAGACGCGTCCGCCGGCCATGTTGTGCGTGTTTTCGATTTCAATGCAGCCGGTCGGAGCCCAGTGTGGTCCGGGCGGCTTAACCAGTCGGCGAATCTCGCTCCAGCGCAGAATGCCGTCGGAAGTGGGCACGGACCGGATCAGACAGCCCGCGAACCACGCGGTCATGGCCAGTTCATAGTCGAGCAGGTGCGCGCGCGCGTCGCACAGAACTTCCTGGCCGTGTTCGGTGAGCAGTTTGATGGCTATGGTATTGCCCATCGTGCCGGTAGGTATGAAGAGCGAAGCTTCTTTGCCGGTGATCTCCGCGGCCCGCTGCTCCAGGCGATTGACCGTGGGATCTTCACGGTAAACGTCGTCGCCGACTTCGGCTTCCGCCATCGCCCGGCGCATGGCCGGCGTGGGTTTGGTAACTGTATCGCTACGGAGGTCGATCATATGGTTGTTTCGAGAAACTCCTGGAGAACGTCGTTCGACAACAGGACTCCGCGGTTCGTCAGCCGGATGGCCTCGCCTTCGCGTTCGAGCAGGCCATTATCGAGGAACCGTCGAATCGCGATTCCGTGCTGGCTCCAGTCGCGAGCGTCGGGCGTTATGCCTTCGAGCAGACGAAGTCCTACAAAGAACTTCTCCTCGCTCGCCCGGCTTTCGGTGGTATCGGCGCGGGGATTGTCGCGGGCGCAATACTCGGCGGCGGTTTCGACGTTTTGCCAACGATGAGTACCGTCGAAGGAGTGGGCGTCCGAACCGAATCCTATATAAGGTTCCGGCGCCAGTATTTCAGATTGTGCAGCGACTCGAAGCCGGGCTTGGCGAAGTTCGAGATTTCGTAGCGGCGCGTGCCATGAGCGTTGAGAAAGTCAACGGCGGTTTCATAGAGCGTGGCTGTGAGATCGTCGGATGGGGCGTTCGCCGCGCCGTAGCGTGAGCCTGTTGAAGGATCTCCAGGCCGAGCCGGCTGTCTTCGTCGACTTCGAGCATATAAACAGAGACATGCGGCGGATCGAGGCGGCCGATCCAGTCGAGCGATTCACGCCAACTCGCTTCCGTCTGGAAAGGGAGACCGGCGATGAGGTCGAGATTGAGGTTGTCGAGTCCCGCTGCCCGGAGAGTCGTGACGTCGGCGAGTACCGTCCCGGCGCGATGCTTACGCCCCGTCTGCGCCAGTTCGCGTTCCACGAAAGATTGCACGCCGAGACTGACTCGATTGATTCCTGCGTCGCGCCACGCCGCGGCTTTTTCCGCGGTGATAGTGCCGGGTGCGGTCTCGATCGTAGCCTCGGCCCACCTCGGCCCTGGAAGGGTAAGCAAGATTTCCCGGAGAGCGGCCGGCTCCATGGAACTTGGCGTTCCGCCGCCGAGGTACACGGTGTTGGGCTGCCATTGCCAGACGTGCGCGGCGATCTCGCGGAGAAGCGCCCTTCGATATTGCAGTTCCACCGCTCGTGGCTGCACGTCGGAGGCGAAGTTGCAATACGTGCACTTTTGTGCACAGAAAGGATAACTGATATAGATGCCAGACACTCGGAACCTTTATGATAACGTCTCGACTTGCATGAAACCCTTTCGGCTCGATTTGGCGGTGTTCGTCTTCGCCGCGGTGCTTCTCTCGTGGAATCTTTGGAACGTCGGAATTGCGAGCGGTTATATCGATCCGGTGCTGCACTTTGGCGCGCAGGATGAGGCGGCGTACACACGCGAGGCCATCATCATGGCCCGCGAAGGAGGCTGGATGACGCCCACCTTTCTGGGGCGATGGGTATTCGAGAAGCCTCCCCTACTGATGTGGCTGTCCGCCTTGTCGATGAAGACGTTCGGGATTGGGCGATTAGCCGCCAGGCTACCGGTAATATTTGCAGGCGCGCTGATCTGTGCACTGATCTTTTCGATCGTGCGCCGGGAACGTACTGTGGCTGCCGCGGCGGCGGCCGCAGCCATGGCACTAACGAGCCAGGTCTTGTTTATCATGTCGCGCCACAGTATGACGGACATCCTCCTCGCCGCGACAAGCATGTGCGCGATTGCGATCCTCATGCGCGATCCGGAGTTGCGCGGTTCGGGGAGCTTCGTGGGTTTCGTTGCCGCCGCCACCGCTGGAATCTTGGCGAAGAGTATCGCCGGCTTGCTGATATTGGGCGTGATGGGTCTGGTAGTCGCGGTTCGCAGAGGAAGGTGGACGCGAGGCTTGCTTGCCGCATTCTCCGCGATAGTTGTGGCGTCTCCGTGGTTTCTCTACAACTTCATTCTGCATCGGGATTGGTTTGTGGCCGATATGAAATTCCAGCTCATCACAATTGGAACAGCCTCTCACCAGAACACGTCTGAAAATCATCTCTGGTTCTACATTGTCCGAATTCTGAATTCGGACCTGCTGCCGCTTCTCCTGGCGATCGCGGCAGCGCCGGCGTTATGGCGCGCGGTGCGCCGCCGGGAACCCGCGGGCTGGTTAACTGCCGGGTATCTCGCGATCTATTTCGCCGCTTTGATGGTGTTTCGGTTCAGCTCCGAGCAGTACCTCTGCTGGTTCGTGCCGTCGCTCATTCTGATGGCGGGATTGTACTCGCCGCTCCTGAATGGGAAGAGCGCGATTGCTGTTGTCACGATTGCCGCGGCCGTTTTTGCTCTAAAGATTGCTAATCCGGACAGCGCGTTCGGCGTCTCCACGCAGTCCGGCAGCACTATCGCGGCAGCGCCCGTACTGGCGCGTTACTGCGGAGAGCGTCGCGCCGTCGATCTCTACATTCTCGGTGTGGACGACGAGTTCAACAGCGCCGCATTGCCGCTTCATCGCGTTCGCTACGGATGGGTCGATGCCGGAGACCTGGTTGCGAGCGAACATCCATATCTGGAGTATCTCGGCATCCTGATTCCGGCGGCCGAACTCCCGCGTCTCGACAAGAATCTCCCGATGTACCGCAACCGCTTACGCGCCTGGGGTCTGGATTCTACCCAGGCGGTCGCAACCGGAATATCGGCGCATAATAACGCGGAATTACTGCAGATCGTCCGCGATCATCCGCAGAGCGACTTTCTTGTGTCGCGAGCGATTCTACCGGATCCCGGGCAGGCTCCCGCTCACCGCGTTACGTTTTCCGGTCCCGAGTTCACGCTGATCGAGTCCGGATCGCCGGCTGCGACTGAGACGCCGTCGTGGACGTGTCAAATGTAGTTGCCAATCAACCGGACGTGCGCCGTGTGATGGCGCCCGTGCCATGCATAGAGCCCAAGAGCCCGATCGAGGCTGACAGGTCCCAGTTCGGGATGCCGAAAGGTCCGCTTCCAATCCTCCGGTTTCAGCGTACGCAAGAACGGTACCCAGCGCTTGTGGAGCGCATCAAGAAGCGCCAACGAAATCTCAGGTGCCGTAATCGCTACGTCGGGTTGAACCGCCCAAACAGCCTCGTCATAAGGCTTGATAGCCGGCGCATCCTCGGTCATGGCGAACTTGAACCGCAGGTAGCTGTGCATGTGGCTCTCGGCGATGTGATGGATGACCTGCCGCGCGGTCCATCCACCGGGACGATACGGGGTATCGAGTCCCCCGGCAGGCAGTTCATTGAATGCGCTCCGCATCTGCTCGGGTGCCAGTTCGATTTGCGAGATCAGTTCCGCCCGCTCGGCCGCCGTGTATGGCCGGTCGTAGGAGAACTTGCCCACGGGGTATTGGAGATTAGTCGTCATTGAAGTCAAAAACCTCGCCGCTGACCCGGCACGTAAGGTGACCGCCGGTGAGCGTCTTGGCGTCGTTCCGGAAGAACAGCGCTCCGTCGGTAGATTCTCCGGGCTTCAGTTTGGTCAGAACCAATACGATTGCGGAAGCCTCCGCCGCTGCCTTTACTCTGGCGGAAATGCCGTACGACATGGCATTTTGCCTGCGCAATTCGTAGCCGTTCGTGAATTTCATGCGGTTGATACCATACAGCGCGGATTCGTAGGCCAGAGTCAGTTTCACCACGTCGCCGTGATCGCCGCGGTTCATAAGCATACTGACGATGCTATTGGCGGGTGTTGCCGGAATGGGTTGGTTCTCGCGCCGAATGTAGGAGAAATCCTCGGGCCGAACGGTACAGAGAAGGGCTGAGCCGTTCGAGATCGCGACTTGCAGCATCGAGTATCCCCGCAGGTGTTGTGGCATGTGGGCAAACATCACAGTGATGCCAGCGCGGGTTAGTGTCTGATATTTCAGACCGTTCTGTTCAAATTCGATGACCTGAGCCCATCCGGAAGAGATGAACAACAGTGCCAAGGCGTACCAAGGCCAGAGCGAAACCATATACCTATCTTACAAAGCCGGTCAGCGCAGTAGTTGAATTTCAGAGGGTAACTGCAACATAAGGAAAGATTAAGATGCCCGTGCCACCGCAAACACGGCTCTCGCCTAAAAGTTTCGCATTCTTATAAATTCCTATTGCGGAACAGTACTTTTTCACGCTATAGTCAAAGCAATCCCCGCCCTAGGGTGATTGGGTGGGTCAAACGCCGACAGAGTGCCGTCGTAAAAAGGGAATGTTCAAATGTGTGGGATTGCTGGGTTTACGCATGGGGGCGTAAACGGGCATCGTGATCTTATCTCCAGGATCACTAAAAGTTTAACGCATCGTGGTCCGGATCAGCAGGGCGTCTTTACGACGCCCCGCGTGTCGCTCGGAGCTGTGCGTCTCAAGATCATCGATCTGGAGGGTGGCGATCAGCCGTTTGTCAACGGGGATGGCAATACGGCCATTGTGTTCAATGGCGAAATCTATAACCATAAAGCTCTCCGCGCGGAGCTGGAAGCGAAAGGCCACAGGTTCAGTTCCAATTGCGATACGGAAGTGGTCCTGCGCGGCTTTATCGAGTGGGACACGCAATGTTTCGAACGGCTGCATGGGATGTTCGCGCGTCGCGGTCTGGTCGGAACGCGATCAACGTCTGGTGCTGGCGCGCGACAGAGTAGGCATCAAACCGCTTTACTACAGCCGCGCGGGACAGCACATCGTTTTCGGTTCAGAACTGAAGGTGCTATTCGGCCACCCGGACGTCTCCCGCAACCTGGATCTCGGGGCGCTGCAGGACTTTCTCTCGCTCAACTACGTGCCAGGCGAAAAGACCCTGATCGAAGGGATTCAAAAACTCCGCCCGGGGCACTTGCTGGAGAGCCGACATGGGAAGGTTTGGATACGCCCCTACTGGCAGCTCCGATTCAAGCCGGATAGCCGGATCGATCTGGAAAGCGCCAAGTCGGAACTCGATTCGCTCCTGAGGCAGTCCGTTCGCGACCACTTGGTTTCAGACGTTCCGTTGGGCATTTGGGCTAGCGGCGGACTCGATTCATCGGCAGTGCTGCACTACGCGGCGGAAGCGTCGACTGCCCCGCTGCGAGACCTTCTCGATCGCTTTCGATTCCGATTGCTGCGACGAAAGCCGCTATTTCCGTGAGATTG
This sequence comes from Terriglobia bacterium, assembly GCA_963767545.1. GTDB lineage: Bacteria > Acidobacteriota > Terriglobia > Bryobacterales > Bryobacteraceae > CAVVFX01. The sequence continues at coordinate 119,203 of CAVYEV010000043.1, read as the reverse complement.
CCAGGATCTACGGAACCGAACACCACGAATTCCGTATGTCGGCCGGACAGCAAATCCCCGACGCGGTTGAGAGCATGGCGGAGTATTCGGATGAACCCGGCGCGGATGCCGGAGCGCTGCCGGTTTGGTTTCTCTCCAAGATGAGCCGCAGGCACGTAACCGTGGCGCTATCGGGCGACGGCGGGGATGAGTTGTTTGGCGGCTATCTGACTTACCATGCCGACAGGTTGGCGCGCCCGTTGCGGCACGTGCCAGCCCTGATTCGGAGGACGGCATGGTCGGCGGCTAGCCGCCTCATTCCCGGTCTCACAGCGGAAAATCGGACTGGAATACAAGCTGAAGAGAATGCTGGAGGGGTCGCTTCTATCGCCGGATGAAGCCCATCTGTTCTGGAATGGCTCCTTCTCCCGGGTCCAAAAGCTCAATCTGTTGCCACGGCTGAATGGGCATCATCTCGAGAGATTGGGAAGGCACCTACCGCAGGCTTCCGATGTCGGCTTCGTGAACCGCTTCATGCTGTTGGATCAGAATTACTATCTGCCCGACAACATCCTCTATAAAGTGGACCGGATGAGTATGGCGCACTCGCTGGAAGTTCGGCCGCCGCTTCTCGATCATCGGATCGTGGAGTTTGCAGCCCGGCTGCCGGAGAGTCTGAAGGTAAGGGGCGCGAGCGGCAAGTATCTGCTGAAGGAAACCCTTCGCGGGAAACTGCCCGCTTCCGTGATTAACCGATCGAAGTCAGGCTTTGATATCCCGGCTCATGCCTGGTTCCGGGGTATCTTAAAACCATTGCTTTATGAAACTTTGACGAGTAAGGCGGTCGAATCCACAGGTATTTTCGAGTTATGCTGCGACGGAACGGCTGATACGCGATCATATGAATGAGCGTGTTAATGCCGGATACCAACTATGGGGCCTGTTGACGCTATTTCTGTGGCTCAAAAAATGGCGCATCGAGATTCCCGCGACACAGTCCCTGGAAGATCCGGTGGAAAGTCTCGCCGCTATGATCTAATCGTCCTCCTTTTCGCCGCCGTAACTTTCTTCTCGTGCATCGTCAGTCCGCCGTCCCTGATGGACGATGTGGACGCAGTACAGGCCCAGATCGCCCGCAATATGCTCGATTCGGGCGATTGGGTAACCGCAATGCTGGACGGCATCGCTTACCTCGAGAAGTCTCCCCTCAAGTACTGGATGATCGCGGTGTGTTTCAAGATCTTCGGCGTCCACGACTGGGCGGCGCGGATTCCGATCGCTATCTCGGTAGTCCTGCTGTGCCTGGTAGCGGCCCGTTTCGCGCGTTGGGCGCTGGGTGATCTCGCAGGCCTGTATGCGGGCGTGATCCTTGCCACCTGTATCGGGATCTTCCTCTTTACTCGAGTGCTGATTCCGGATGTGGTGCTTACTTTAACCATTACGGTTGCCATGTGGGCGTTTCTCCGCCTGCTGGATAACGAAGAGGCGCGACCGGGATTGTGGGCCATGGTGTTCTGGGGCGCGATGGCCGTGGGTCTGCTTTTGAAAGGGCTGATCGCGCTGGTGTTCCCCGTCGGAGCGGCAATCGTCTTTCTGGCAATCACCGGAAAATTCCGGCAGCGCAGGACTTGGCGCAGTCTTCGTATCCTGCCGGGTTGCGCGCTGTTTCTGGCAATTGCCGCGCCATGGCATATTCTCGCAACGCTTCGGAATCCGCCGTATTTCGACTTCACCATGCACAGCGAGCCTGGTTCGTATCGCGGGTTCTTCTGGTTCTATTTCATCAATGAGCATCTGTTGCGTTTTCTGAATAGGCGCTATCCGCGCGATTACAATACGGTGCCGCGCGCTTTCTTCTGGCTCTTTCATCTGCTCTGGCTGTTTCCGTGGAGCGTGTACTTCGGGTCGGTGGTGAAGCTGCGTTTTCGCGGGAACGACAGGGCATCTCAAATGCAGACTTCTGGCTCTCTGCTGGGCGGGATTCGTGCTGTGCTTCTTCACCTTCTCGACCACGCAGGAGTATTACTCGATGCCCGCATATCCGGCGCTGGCGCTGTTACTCGGCGCCGCGATGACTTCGCCCGATCCGTGGCTGCGCCCTGCCACCAGAGTCGCGGCCGTAATTGCAGCGTTAGCCTGTGGGGTAATCGCTTTCCTGTTGTGGCAAGTCCGATCTCTTCCTGCACCGGGCGATATTTCGGTCGCGCTGACGTCCAACCCGGATGTTTATACGCTCTCGCTGGGCCACATGGCGGATTTGACGTTCTCCGCATTCGCCTACTTGCGACTGCCGCTGGCGATTGCCGGCGTGGCAACTCTGGCGGGAGCGATCGGCGCCTGGTTCCTGCCATTCCGTCGCGCGATTTGGGCTTTGGCTCTGATGATGGTGTTGTTCTTCCAGGCCGCAAGAGCGGCGCTCGTGGTCTTCGATCCATACCTGAGTACCCGGCCGCTCGCCGAGGCACTCAATCGGGCGCCGGAAGGCAAACTGATCGTGGACGATCAGTATTATACGTTCTCATCCATGTTCTTCTACAGCAACCGGACTGCGCTGATTATCAATGGCCGAGTCAATAACCTGGAGTATGGTTCTTATCGGCCTGGCGCGCCCGACGTATTCATTAAAAACTCCGATCTCGCGGGTTTGTGGGAGAGTCCCGAGCGATATTACCTGGTTGCGGAAGATCCGCAGATTCCCCGTTTTACCAAGCTGCTCGGACGGGACCGATTGCGCGTTGTTGCGGCCTCCGGGGGCAAAACGCTATTTACAAATCGACTGGACGTGCGATAGTGAGGTTCTTGAGGAGACACAATGGGAGAACGACGTCCGCAGACGCTTGCTAATCATGTAAGGCGGGATCCTGTCTTTCACTTCTTTCTCGCCCCTTTATCTCTAATCGTATTTGTCGCGTCGGTCTGGAACGCCGTTCGCCATCCAGGCTTCTTGTTCATCTGGCTGGCTCTCGCGGCTCTCCTGTTTGTTGTTGCCGTATTTCTCTTGCGCATTTATGCGTTAAAGGTACAGGATCGGGTCATTCGGCTGGAAGAGCGGCTCCGGCTTACCGCTCTCCTGCCCGATTCACAGCGCGCCGGGATAAGTCAACTTACCGAAGCTCAATTAATCGCACTCCGGTTTGCCTCGGATGCTGAAGTGCCAGCTCTTGCCTTGAAAACGATTCAGGAAAAGCTGGCACCAGCAGACATTAAGAAGGCGATAAGCAGTTGGCGCGCCGATTACTTCCGTGTTTGATTAGTGACTCACGAGGAAGCTGAAAGACGAGCTTCCGAAATAGAATTGAGTATCCTGGCTACCATGAAATTGGCGGTCGCCGGCGACGTTCAGTATCCAATATCCGCCGCGGCTGACGCCTACCTTGGCTGTGCCCGATCCATCCCAGTCGCCAATGAGTGGACTATCGCCTTTGATACCGTAAACAAACGACTGATAACCGCTAATATCGGGGGCGTTCTTAGGACAGATATACCATGTCCCGCTGCGGAAAACACCGACCTTTGTAACTCCGGTATTGCCCCAATCGGCAGTTACCGGGATATCCGTCGAATTACCGAAGTAGAACGGGGAAATCTGTTTCCCCGTGCCGACGCCAGTCCCGAGAGGGCTGAGGTCGAGGATAAACATTCCTTTGCGAAAGAGTCCAGCTTTGAGGTAACCGCTGCCATCCCAGTCTCCTATGATCGGTACATCGCCGGCCTGACCGAAGGTGAACTGGAGGTCGTTCGAGTCGATTCGGCCGTTTGCATTACTGTCGAGGATCCAGAGTCCGTTGCGGAAGACGCCGAGCTTTGTCGTCCCGGTGCCAGTCCAGTCACCCACGATGGGCAGATCGCCAGCCTGTCCAAACGCCGAATAAGCGGAGGTGTATGAGGAGCCATCCCAACCGCCATCGTGCCAAGTGTCCGTATACCAGGCGCCATTAGCGAAGGTAGTTGCATACCACCCTGAGACTACCCGGGATATAAAGCCCGAGGAGCTAGCGTTGGTATAGGCTTGAGCTGGGTTTAGCAGTGGGAAATCAGTGGATTGAGTGATACCGCCGATGATGATGTTCTGCTTGGAATCCACAGCGACGGCGTTTGCCGCATCAGAACTGGATCCGCCGAGGAAACTGCCGAAAATCAACCCTGAGCCGGCCGAATTCAGTTTCAGAACAAATGCATTGGTCAACCCTGGGATTCCCGATTGGAAGGGGCGGACGATGGGGAAGTCGGTCGAACTGGTTGAACCCACAATGTACGCATTGCCAGCGGGGTCGACCGCCATGCCATTCACGACATCCAGATTCATTCCAGCCAGATAGGTGGAATAGAGAATCTGACTCTTGTCATTCTTGAGCTTCCAAACGAATCCATGATCATCAGCGCCGCCGTTGGTCAGAGTGCGCTGATACGCTCCGGTAGTCGTCGGGAAATCGATGGAGCTAGTAGACCCCGCTACATAGAGGTTCCCGGATACGTCAACCGCAATTGCGTTCCCAGATTCCGCAAGCCCCGGAGTTCCTCCGGAACCGCCGATGTAAGTGCCGAATATCAGTGAGTTACCGTTCGAACTCAATTCGACGGCAAACGCATCTTCGCCGCCTCCAATCCTTGCTTGTGTCGCACTAACGACAGGAAAATTCGAAGAGTAAGTTGAGCCGGTGATGTAGATGTTATTGGCAGAGTCGAGAGCGATAGCGGCACCATGATCCGCTCCGCTTCCACCTACATAGGTGCTGAAGATCAGGGAGTTCCCTGCCGGGCTCAGCTTCGCGATAAACGCGTCCTGCTGGCCGTGAGATGTCGCCTGATATGCATTGAGAACCGGGAAATTAGTCGAGGAAGTGTCACCGGTTATGTAAGCGGACCCCGACGAGTCAACCGTTATGGCATTGCCTTGATCGTAGTTGCTGCCTCCAAGGTACGTGCTGTAGAGGATAGTGGTTCCCGAGGCATTTAGCTTGGTTACAAAGGCATCGCGACCTCCTCCGGACTTTGTCTGGATCGCACCCGCTACCGGGAAGTTCGAAGATGAGGTCCAGCCTGTCACATATACGTTACCGGATGCGTCCAAGGTGACACCGAATGCCCGATCGTCTCCGTTTCCACCGAGATAGGTACACCAGATAACTTGATTCCCCTCTGCCGATAACTTGGCGACGAAAGCGTCCACTCCTCCACCGTTTGTCTTCCGTGCGCCATTGGTGGGAAGGTCCGTTGCAGTCGTCCAGCCTGCTACAACTGCGTTGCCGTAGGCGTCCACAGCCACTGATGTAACCGAGAGATCGCCCGAGCCTCCGAAGAGAGTGCTGTAGTTTATTACAGGATCGATGATCAGAGGCAGTGCAGGATCGTAAGAGCCCACAACAAAGCCGACAGTTCCGTCTTCTTGAATTGAATAGGCGGCCTGGACGGGTACACGTACACCGTTCCCCTTTTCCTGATAGGCATACGGCGGCGAATCGACAAACTGCGCGGCACCAACTGCAATTCTCAAAGAACCATCCGCGAGAATCGCCGGACGTCCCAGAGAGACATTCTCGCCTTCGTAACGGAGGCGGATCAGATTCGGATCGGAGCCGGGACTCACGTGATACTCCGATTTCAGTGTCTGCAGATGCGATGCGTATTCAATGTCGATGCCCGGCCAGGTGTTTCGATATAGAAGCTCATTCCCGTCCGGACTAACTACCGATTGGGGATTCTCTCCGGAAAACGAGACCCGAATGCTGCCGGGGGCCCCTGCCAGGGTCACCGCGTCATCCGCGAATTCTGCGACAAAATGTTCCACACGGCCGAGGAATTTCACGGAAGCGGGCGCTTCACCGTTATTGGGCACAAAGCCGGATTGTTCAATCGCGCTCGCGGAGATGGCGGTCCAGTTAACGAGCAGAAATGTCGATAGGAAGATCGTCTTCATTATGACCTCACTTGTCTATCGGCGGATGCCGCGCCCGACTTTAGATTCCGGATCAGAAAATCAGCCTGACGCCGGCGCGATAGAGTAGACCCAAGGGATTAGAATGCCGAACAATACAGCCGATACGGCGTTGGCCGGACCGATTCGAGAGATTGACGTGCTCTGGATCAACGCCGGCCTCAGTTGCGACGGCGACACCATCGCGATCACCGCGGCGACGCAGCCGAGCATTGAGGATCTTGTCCGCGGAGGGCTGCCCTGGATTCCCAAAGTCAATCTCCTGAATTCGTTTCTCGCGTATGAGAATGGAGACGAGTTTCTGGCGCGTTTCCATTCGGCTGCGAAGGGAGCGCTCGATCCTTTCATTTTGGTTGTGGAAGGGTCAATTCCGGACGAAACAAATAAATCTGAGGGTTACTGGGCCGCTTTCGGCACAGATAACGTGACCGGCCAGCCGATCACAACTTGCGACTGGATCGACCGGCTGGCACCCAAAGCTTGGGCGATCATGGCGGCAGGAACGTGTGCGACGTACGGTGGCATCCACGCCATGGAGGGCAACCCGACCGATTGCATGGGCCTCGCCGATTACCTCGGATGGAAGTGGCGATCGAAGGCCGGCATCCCGATCGTGTGTATCCCCGGATGTCCGGTGCAGCCCGACAACTTCATGGAGACGCTGCTTTACTTACTCCACATGGCAGCGGGCCGGGCTCCGATGATCCCCCTCGATGAAGCGCTCCGGCCGACTTGGTTGTTCGGACAGACGGTACATGAAGGCTGCGACCGCGGGGGTTACTACGAGCAAGCCGAATTCGCGGAGGAATACGGAGCGCGCACCTGCATCGTGAAACTCGGATGTTGGGGGCCGGTCGTACAGTGCAACGTCGGAAAGAGGGGCTGGATGGCAGGACTTGGCGGGTGCCCGAATGTTGGGGGCATCTGCATCGGCTGTACGATGCCCGGCTTTCCCGATAAATTCATGCCGTTCATGAATCAACCGCCCGGCTCTCTGCTCTCATCGAGAGCGGTGATGACTTACGGCCGCGCGATCCATGCGCTTCGAAGGTTCACTCAGGCGTCGTTGAACAGAGAGCCGAGTTGGCGTGGACGCCGGAACCAATAGGTATTCTAATGCACTTAAGCGGTTCGTAAGCCTCTTAAACGTTGGTCCGCCGAGTCGCGGGCATGAAGCGGAAAGGTGAAAATGAAATGTGGACTTTGACAGCAGTCCTGGCTCAAGTACAGCCATCGGCACTCTCCCGTTCGATCTGGCAGGTGTTCGCGATGCCGAAGCGGTTTTAGCGGATCTCGCATCGGTATTCTTTCAGAGCGTACCCGACAACGCGAAATCGACGGGCACGTCCGGACATCACGGCCCGACCCTCGAAGCCCGTTATCGCGTCCTCCTCGATCAGATTCCCGCAGTTGTGTTCATGGCCTACCTGGATCAAGGTATCGGCGAAGCCTACGTGAGTCCGCAGATTGAAGCGACACTCGGCTTTTCGCAGCAGGAATGGCTGGAAGATCCGGTCCGTTGGTACCGCCAGATTCATCCTGACGACAAGGATCGCTGGAGCAGCGAGGCTGCGGACATGTTCTTTTCCGGAAGGGCATTGCAATCCTCTTATCGCGTTATGGCTCGCGATGGCCGGGTCGTCTGGTTTCATTGTGAGGCGCGGCTTGTCCGGCGAGAGGACGGTGAACCCTGGTTCATTCACGGAGTCGGATTCGATATCACCGAGCTGAAACGCGTCCAGGAAGCACTGCAGGAAGAACGTAACGTCGTTTCGGCGATTCTCGATACCGTCGGCGCGTTAGTAGTGGTGCTGGATCGGGAAGGCCGGATCGTGCGTTTTAATCGCGCGTGCGAGCAGACGACAGGCTACACCTTCGAGGAAGCGAAAGGAAATTGCATCTGGGATCTGTTCCTTATCCCGGAAGAAGCTGGAGCGTTCACGAATTTTTTCCAGCAGATTTTCGATAGCGCATCGCGAACCGAATACGAGAGCTGTTGGGTTACGCGCGATGGCCGGCGGAGAACTATTGCCTGGTCGGCCGCGGTTTTGCCCGGCACGAAGCAGACACCTACTTACATCATCGCGTCCGGGATCGACGTAACAGAGCAGAGACGGGCACAGTCGAAGTTTCGCGGCCTCTTAGAAGCAGCTCCGGATGCCGTCGTGGTGGTGAATCAGTTCGGGAAAATCGTTCTGGTTAACGCCCAGGTTGAGAAGCTGTTCGGTTACCCCCGCCAGGAGCTTCTGGGCGAGGAAGTCGAAAAGCTGGTACCGGAACGGCTGCGCGGCAAGCATCCCGGCCATCGCAGAAGCTTCATTTCCGAGCCCAGAGTACGGCCTATGGGCGCCGACCTGGAGCTATACGGCTTACACAAAGACGGGCGAGAGTTCCCGGTCGAGATCAGTCTCAGTCCGCTCGATACCGACGAAGGGGTACTGGTTTCGAGTGCGATTCGCGATATCAGCGAGCGCAAACGCCTGCAAAAAACGATACTTGAAATCAGCGAAACCGAGCGGAGAAGGATTGGGCAGGACTTACATGACGGTCTCGGGCAGCACCTGACTGGAGTCGCATTCATGGGGAAGGTGCTCGAAGAGCGGTTAGCTGAAGCTTCGCTCCCCGAAGCCGCCGATGCAGCCAAGATCGTGAAACTGGTAAATGAATCGATCAAGATGACCCGCGAGCTGGCACGGGGGTTGTTGCCGGTCGTTTCCGAATCTCGCGGGCTGATGGCCGCACTGAAACGCTGGGTTTCCGAGGTGAGCGACTTGTTTCACGTACCGTGCCGGTTCGAGTGTAACGAATCCGTTCTGATTCGCAATGGCGTGGTTGCTGAGCACCTTTACCGTTTAGCGCAAGAGGCGGTGACAAATGCGATCAAGCACGGACGCGCGAGTAACATAACAGTAGGGCTGGCCGTGGTCAAAGGCGGCGGCGTACTTACAATTCGCGACGATGGATGTGGATTTGACGGCCCTTCGAACCACCCCGCCGGCCTGGGGATTCGCATCATGAATTATCGGGCGAAAATGATTGGCGGTTCGTTCAATCTACAATCGTCCAGGGCCGCGGGAACCTTGGTCCGGTGTTTGTTTCCTATAACGGAATGTCTAATCGAGAGCCAGAATGGTTACTGAAACTCACACTGCAACAAGAGTAGCCAAGAGTACCGTATTCATCGTTGACGATCATCCGATCGTCAGGCAGGGATTGGCACTGCTCATCAATCGCGAATCCGATCTTGCGGTGTGCGGCGATGCCGAGGAGGCGTCCGCGGCACTGCGTCTCATCGATTCGATGCGACCCGATCTGGTCATTGTAGATATTTCGCTCAATGGTCCGGATGGTCTCGATCTCCTGAAGGCCATCCGGTTGCGGAATCCCAATTTGCCGGTCCTGATGCTATCCATGCTGGATGAGATGCTGTATGCCGAGCGGGCACTGCGCGCGGGAGCGAGCGGTTACATCATGAAGCATGAGGCGACGGAAAAAGTGCTGGTGGCAATTCGTCGAATCCTTGGTGGAGAAATCTATGTGAGCGATCGGATGTCAAATAAGATGCTCCACCGCTTCGCGGGCGCCGACACCCCCGGGGAACGTTCGCCGATTGCCGATCTGACAGATCGTGAACTCGAGGTGTTCCGGTTGATTGGCGAGGGACATGGAAGCCGCCAGATCGCCGAAGAGCTTCACGTCAGCGTAAAGACGGTCGAGTCGTACCAAGCTCATATTAAAGACAAGTTATTGTTGAGGAATGGCCGCGAACTGGTGCAACGCGCGATTCGTTGGTCTACGAGCTAAACTAGTCACTCTTAGAATGGGTCGCTGGTTCGGGGCACGCGCTTAGTGGCGGCCTTGCGAGTCGCAGGTCCGGCCTTGCGCGCCGCGGGAGCACGCTTCGTTGCGCTTTGAGCCCGCGGGACGGGCTTGCGGCGGGTTACTCCGAGACCTCGCTCCAGCATCTCCTCGAGCATCTTTTTCTCCGCCGGAGTTACCAGTTTGGTGAACTTTTCAGGCCGTTCGGCGATCAGTTTTTGCATCTTCGCCATCCACTGGAGTGAATCGGCTGCCGGGTGCCCATCACTGATCGCGGGCAGCAACTGGAGAGCCGAATCTAAATCGGGTATAGCGCGATAGCAGTTCAGCGCGGCTTTCAAATCGCCCGCTTTCCGATAGGCCTCAGCCGCGAGGCTGAACTCCGACATTGCTTCGAGACAGGTAGCCTCCAGCTTCGGCTGACGCTCGGGCGTAGCGCGTAGCGCGTCGAGGGCGAGTGAATATTGCTTGTCCTTGATCAGGAGTTGGATCGCCCTCTGCCGTAGCCGTTCGGTGCGGGCGGGGCGGTCGGGGACGCCCAGGACATCGTAGAACGGAGGCAGTAAGCGAATCAGAACAGCGGCATTCGTACCCGAGGAAAGGGCCGATTCCAATTCTTCGATCCATGCTTTCGATCTAGACTCGATTTCGACGAGGAGCCACGGTTCCAAGTCGGCGCGGTACAAGGGAAGGGTGTTAGCCAGGTCGGCAAGTGAATTCAGACGCTCGGCCGGACGCTCGGCGCTGGCGGGCCGATTAGCCTTCTCGACGGACCGGATAATGGCTGCGAGTCCATGTCGATGCGCCTGGACAGCGGCCCCGGCGGCTTCCGCGAAGAGATCCGGGCGTCCCAATTCAGGAGCGAGCCGGGTATTACGGAACGCCAGGCAGAAACAGATCTCCGCCACTGTCAGATAGGCGCCATTGCGCACCGATGCATCGGTGATGGAGGCAGCCGATCCGGGGGGACCGAGCAGCGTTACGGCCTGTTGTGCACGTGACCACGCCATTTCCGGGCGGACGCTCATGTACTGGCGGGCATCGGACTGGCAGAGCTGAATGCGTTCCTCCGCATCAAGCTGGTCCTCTTCGAGCGTCTTAAGGACCGCTGTCGGCACACAGGACGATACGCCGCCTTCCGCGGTTCCTCCGTTGAGAAACGAGAGGCTCCGGCGCACTCTCTGGTCGTTGGGGCTGATATCGAGCCAGACCAAACGTTCGGTGGCGCGGCTGACGGCCACCCGCAGTTGATCGATGGCGAGGCGCTTGCGCAGGCCGTCAACCTCGGTCGGGAAGCGCACGCGGTCTCCGCGCCCGATTATTCGCTCGACGTGCAGTCCCGCGTCCATGACGCAAACAGAGTGGAAGTCGAGCCCTTTAGCTTCGGAAGCCGTCAGCACCGCGGGACGCACTGCCTGAGGCACGAAGTCGGGGACGCTGTCTTCGAGAGTCACGAGCGCCAGTCCTTCCCGAGCGGAGAGCGAGGTCAGGAGTTCGGTGAGTTCCGGCCCGGGCGCGGCCGTGCAGTATAGGATTTGGTCGGTGGCATCGTCGTCGATTTCGGCGTACCCAGTGCCTCGGGGACGTCCGCTCTTATCGAGATGCGAGTACAGATCCCAGACGCGATTCACCAGTTCGGCGATACGTCGCGGGCTGCGCAAGTTGGCGGAAAGCTGATACTCGCCGGGCGTGCCGACCTGCGCGTGCAACATGTCGTTCAGCCAGCCCCACTCGAAATCCGTGGGGCGGACCGTCTGTGCTTCATCGCCGGCGATCAGCAGCGGCACCGGCGCCCGCCGGCCGCGGCTCGCGAGGGATGTCAACTCGATGATGGCCAGCGACTCGATAGGGGTAAGGTCCTGGCACTCATCGACCGCGATGCACTCGAACTGGATGGGCGTCTTGCTAGAACCTCGCAACGACTCCACAGCTTTCCAGGCGAGAGCGAGTTCAGGGAAGTAGCGTTCTGCGAGACTGCTGCTATCGAGGCGCTCCAGCCGCGTAGCGGCTTCGAGCGCCGATGCCGCCGCATTCACGCCGATCTGTTTGGCGCGGCGCTCCCGATAAGCCGCGTCCGGAACTCGCGGATGCTTGGATGCCGCGAACCGGCCGACCGCGGCGGGCAGCGCGTCCCCTACGAGATGCGCGTGAAGTTCGTCGTAGAGCGCGGCCTGCTCGCTTGCCCAAACGCCGATGTTGCGCGCGAAAGGAGAGATATCGCGCATGAAGGCGTGGCGTGAATCATGCTCGATGGAGGCGGGAACAGTGCGGCCCAGCACCTCCCTGATAAGATTCGGAAACGTCACGACATGGAAGGTCTTGTGATTGGAGCAATAGCGGTCGAAATAGTTGCGGGCGAGCGACGCGAGGTCGCTTGAGTAGGTGACGTAGAGAACGTGTTCCGCGTTGGTGGCATCGGCCGCATTCCAAAGCGCAGTGGTTTTGCCCGAACCGGGATGCCCTTTGAGAATCCGAACGGGTTGGCGGGCAGCGGCAAAGCGCGCCTGAGACTGGCTCCAGGGCGATGGCGCGTATTCTCCGCCGCGCAGGTCGCGAACCGTGATCGGCATGTAGTGGCCCTCGACAGAGTGCGGAGGGAGAGGCGTATGGTCGTCGTGATGACGAATGTCGCGAAGGAAGAGAGCGCCCGCCGGAGCGGCTTCGAAGTCGTCGTGTCCCTTGAAGGGCGGGGCATCCTTCGGAGCCCACCAGGCGTAGAAGTGGCTCCCGCTACCGCCGCCCAGACGGGATCGCCGCCACCCTCGATTCAACCCGCTGGTGCTTTTGTAATGCAGCCTCTGGATATCGACAGCCAGGCGCTGCATGAGAAAACCTACCCGCCGGCCGGTGGCATCGCGGCTGTGGTCCGCCAGCTTTTCGAGAAATTCCTGATGACAGAAAAGAGGATTAGCCGGGCGCGAAGTTTCGAATAAGTCAATCAGAGCGGCTTGATTGGTCATCGCCATGAATTGTCCGTATCCAGACAGTCTACATCGGCAGGAGAATTGAGGCCGGAGGGCGCCCCAGCACATCCTTTGTAGAATATTCATGCGTGGCTGCCGCGCTGGAATGACTGCCCATCAAAAGTTCAACGCCGCTCTGGAGACGCTTGTCGAAAAAATAAAGGAGGATCGGTCCATCCTGGCGGTGATTCTTTGCGGAAGCCTGTCTCACGATACGGTCTGGGACAAATCCGATATTGACCTTGTACTGGTAACAATCGACGGCAAGAGGACGGCCGATGAGTCCCGCGCGCTCTACGCAGACGGCATCAACGTGCATGCGCTCCTCATCCCACGCGCGGAGTTCCGCAAGACGGTCGAAGGCTGCATCCGCAGTGGCTTCCAGCATTCTTTCCTCGCCAAGGGGCGTCTGGTCTACACTCACGATGAAACCATCGCCCACCTCTGTGAACAGTTGCACGTGATCGGTGAGCGCGATCTCCAGGTCCAGCTCCTCAACGCGGCGCGGTGGTGCGCTGCCGGCGATTTACAAAGCGCACAAATGGCTCCGAACGCGCGGCGATCTCGAGTATACGGCGCTCTGGATCCTGTACGCCGCGACTCATTTGGCCAAGATCGAAGTACTGAGCGCGCGCCTTCTGGTTGACCGCGAGGTAATTCTACAGGCCATAAAGTTGAATCCGGGCTTCTTCAAAATCATCTACACCGATCTTCTGAACAGCAGGAAGACCGCGAAGAATGTCCAGGCGGCTCTATCTGCTATCGACGGCTATCTCGCCGAGCGTGTGCAGGAGCTGTTCCGCCCCATTATCGACTACCTGCGCGAAATCGGCGAGGCTCGTTCCGCAACTGAAATCGAAGATCACTTTACGCGCAATTTCGGCATCCAGGGAGTGACTGGGGCATGTGAGTACCTTGCCGACCAGGGCCTGATCGGCAAGGCATCTCTGCCTGTGAGGCTGACCCAAAAGAGCAATGTCGATGTAGAGGAGTTGGCGTTTTTCTACATAAGCATTTCGCCAGACCAGAAAGGCGCGCCTGATGTCTGGTAAGCCAATTGCGGCCAAGCCCAAAGCCGGCCTCAAAGCCTCACCCAGGACGACCATCGAAATTCAGGGAGCGCGCCTCCACAACCTGAAGAATGTGTCGCTCGAACTGCCGCGTGACAGCCTCATCGTGTTCACTGGGCTTTCCGGTTCGGGCAAATCGAGCCTCGCATTCGACACAATCTATGCCGAAGGACAGCGGCGCTACCTGGAATCGCTATCGAGCTTCGCCAAGCGATTCGTCTCACAAGTCGCCAAGCCAGACGTGGATTTCGTCTTCGGACTCTCGCCGGTGATCTCGATCGAGCAGAAGACCATTGGCAGCAACCCGCGTTCCACCGTGGCCACTATGACCGACATCGCCAGCTATCTCAACCTCCTCTTCGCGACGATTGGCGAGCCGCACTGTCCACGGACTGGCGAGCGCGTTGCCAGCCGGACTGCGAATCAGATACTTGAAGCAATTCTGTCGCTGCCGGAGGGCTCTGAAATTGAGTTGCGAGCGCCGGTATTCAAGGTTTATGGCGAAGAACTGGACTTCGTCTTCACCGAGGTTCGGAAGAAGGGTTGCCGGCAGATCGTCATTGACGGGAAGCGCTTTGACATCTCGGACGAGCTTTCAATTGACGAAGACGACGTCCACGACATGGATGCGGTGGTCGACCGCTTTGTAGTCGGCCCCAGGCACGAGAAGGCGATCAAGGCGGGGATTGCCGCCACGCTGTTGGTGGGCGATGGTCTCATGCGGATAGAACTGGCGAAAGGCGCCGGCAAGGACGTGAGCGTTTCGCCGAACGTTTCTACGAGGCGCTCTGCAGCCCGACGCATCATTTCGTCTACGGCGGAATCGAGCCCGAGTATTTCATGTTCAACAATCCGGAGAGCGCTTGCCGGACCTGCGGTGGACTCGGGATCCACAAGATCACCCACCCGGAACTGCTGGTGCCCGATCCGAAGCGCAGCATACGCGGCGGCTGTTTCGTGCGCGAAGCATTCAAATACAATCCGGACACCTGGGACGGCCGCATCCTTTACAGCTTGTCCAAGGCGCTGCGATTCTCTCTCGATACACCGTGGGAGAGTCTGCCGGACCCCGTGCGCCATGCCATCCTCTACGGCCTGGATGGGAAGAAACTCGCGATCTCCTTGCCGCCGGACGCCAAGGTCAAGCGCGATGAATTCAAAAGCCATGAAATCGGTTTCCATGGAATTGCGCGGCGAATCGAACGGCACTACCGGCGGTATCGGCAGCGCGCCGAAGCCAGTTCGGGCATGGAAGCGTGGCTGGACAAGGTCATGGTGGAGCGCACGTGCCCCGATTGCAACGGCGCGCGCCTTCGCGCCACGCGGTTGCTCTTCACCGTCGCGGGCAAAACCATCCAGGATATGGGCAACCTTCACTTCGACGAACTCCACGCCTTTCTTGGGCAGCCTCAAACTTTCGGGTCGCGGCGGCGACGCGGGCCGGCAGGTGGTGAACGAGATGCGCGGGCGTCTGGACCTGCTGTTAGGAATCGGCCTCGACTATTTGAATCTCAATCGGCGCTCCGGGACGCTCTCCGGCGGGGAATCACAGCGAATCCGCCTCTCCACGCAGATCGGCTCGGGCCTCATGGGCATGCTATACGTGCTTGATGAGCCCAGCATCGGTCTTCACCCCAAAGACAACGTGAAGATGATCGCCACGCTGGAAAGCCTGCGCGATATCGGCAACACGGTAATCGTGGTCGAGCACGACGAAGACACCATTCGCGCCGCGGATCACATTGTGGAAATGGGGCCCGGTCCGGGCGTTCATGGCGGACAGGTCGTGGTGCAAGGGACTCTCGATGATGTAATGGCCTGCAAAGCTTCGCCGACAGGGGAGTTTTTCTCCGGCAAACGTTCGATCGCAATGCCCAGGCAGCGGCGTAAAGGTCGAGGCAAGACTCTTATCGTGCGCGGTGCGCGAGAGAACAATTTGAAAAATGTAGACGTCAGCTTCCCGCTCGGAAAGCTGATCGCGGTCACTGGCGCATCGGGTTCGGGCAAAAGCACTCTCGTTAACGAGATTCTTTATAAAGCTCTGTGGAAGGGGCTAGTCGATACGCGGACCCTGCCGGGCGATCACGACGGGATCGAGGGCACTGGCCACGTGCACAAGGTGGTTAACATCGACCAATCTCCAATCGGCCGCAACAGCCGCTCGAACCCAGCGACGTACATCGGCTTCTACGACTCCATTCGCGAGCTTTTCGCGCGCGACCCGCTGTCCGTGGAACGCGGGTACAAATCGGGACGGTTCAGCTTTAATGTCAAGGGCGGCCGTTGCGAGGAGTGCCAGGGCGAAGGCGTGATAACGACACAACTCTATTTCATGCCGGATGTGGAAGTGATCTGCGGAGTGTGCAAAGGCGCGCGCTTTGGCAG
Organism: Terriglobia bacterium; assembly: GCA_963767545.1. GTDB lineage: Bacteria > Acidobacteriota > Terriglobia > Bryobacterales > Bryobacteraceae > CAVVFX01. Next base: position 103,052 of record CAVYEV010000043.1, on the reverse strand, counting down.
CGAGACGCTGGAGGTCACGGTGCGCGGCAAGACGATCACCGATGTGCTCAACATGTCCGTCGAGGAAGGCGTGGGATTCTTCGCAGACGAGCCACCCGTGTGCAAGAAGATCGAGGTGCTGAGCGAGTTGGGCCTCGGCTATTTGACGCTCGGCCAGTCCGCCACAACGCTCTCCGGCGGCGAAGCGCAGCGCATCAAAATTGCCTCCGAGCTTTCCAAGCTGCAGCGCTCGAAGCACACGCTGTATATCCTCGATGAGCCGACCACAGGTCTGCACCTTGCGGATGTCGAGCGCCTCCTTCAGTGTCTGAACCGTTTAGTGGATGCGGGCCATACAGTGTTGGTGATCGAGCATCACCTCGACGTCATCAAGACTGCGGACCATGTAATCGATCTGGGACCCGAAGGCGGCCATGCGGGCGGCGAGGTGTGGTGACGGGTACGCCCGAGGAGGTCGCCGCATGTCCGGCTTCGCATACTGGCCGGTTTCTGAAGGCGCGGCTGGCTAGCGCCCGCAAATAGGCAACTCGATAAACCCCGGCGAAAGGTCTCCTGCAAAGGGCATAGCTGTCAAAATAAGGTGCCACAAAAACCTTTCGGCGGATGGGCCGTGGTTGAGGCGGCATTTCGTAACAACCTTTCCAGATGCTGAGGACACTGCCAAGTGGGTTCGGCTCCCCACAAGGCGACTTGACGTTCCTTAGGTAGTGCGACAGCGGATTTCTCGCCGGGAATCGGGAGCCTCAATTAGCCTGTCCAGTAAACGGTTTAGCCTGTTGACGCGACGGTGATTGACGATGGCGTGCTAAGACGAGATGAGTTCGGCACCCAGTTTTTTGGATACGTTAACGTTAATCGATAGCCAGTGTTCTCCCGGGCGACGGCCCACTATGGCCCCCTGTTAATCGTAAGCAGTACACTAGCGGGTGAGCAAGACCACCGGGCCGAGCAGACCGGAAATCGGCTTTGGAGCAGCGCGGCCAAAGTTGCTGCCCCTCGAAGATGACGCGTTAACCTGAATCTCCAGATCGTTGGATCCCGGTTTCAAGCTTTTCGTGATCTCCCAGCGATACGGTTGCCAGTCGCGGCCTTCAAGTTCAACACCGTTCAACTTGATCCGCGCGTAATCCCGCACGTCGCCGATTTCGAGAAAGACTCGTTTTCCAGCCGGCATAGTAGGAGCCGTGAACTGCTTGCGATAGGTCGCCGGACCGGAGAACGATTGCATGCCCAGATCCTCCCACGATTTCAGCGGCGTGGTCATCTGTTTCCCGTTCAAATCCACGGTCCAGTCGCCGCCCACTTCAAGCAACCGGGTAGCAGAACTCAACGCCGGCTGCTGGCCGGCGGCTGAAGCGGGAACCGGCCCGATCACTATGACCTTTGCCTCGTAGGGTTCCAGCAGGAGCGGGACATGCACCGAACCGCCCGCGCCAGTCACGCCGGAGATTGGATGAATCTCGCCGGTCGTCAAGTCCCAGACTTGGGCTTGGCCCTTGCCGGCGAGCGTCGCGGTCCGTTGCTCCTCCTTATTGCTTTCGTTGAAGAAGAAATACATGTCGGCATCGCGCCAGGTCCGGTGCGTGTATGTCAAGCGCGGGAACTCGGAGTCCAGCTTCACGTCCGGCTTCGGGCAGTGCCGCCAGCACCTTCGGCGTGATGTCGCCGGATGGTTCGATCAGCGTGGCGAAGCTCAGGTCGGGCGTGTCCTTGGCGTCCAGGAACGTCTTGTCGACCACCAGCTTGGGAGTCTTGCCGACGAAAATTACTTTGCCGCCTGCCTTAACGAAAGCACGAAAACGTTCGAGCCCCATACGCGTGATCACCGTCGTCGAAGGAACCACGATGGCCCGATAGACCTGGCCGCTGAGATTCTTGAAGCCGCCGTCCTCGATCGCCGCGAGCGAACTGAGGGACTGCTCGTCGAAGTAGTCCCAATCCACCTGATGTTCCAACAACTGCCATCCGAGCTTGGTGGTGCTGCGGTCGGCTTCGTCGTCGCCCATCCAGATGCTGTTTGCCGGGATGGTAGAGACCTACTTGCGCGGCGGGACGTCCAATCGCCATCAGGTATCCGCCTCGATTCGCGTACCACGCGAGCATGGACGCTTGCGGCGGTACTGGAGAAGGTGCAGCGGACGCCGGTGCCGTAGCCGAAGCGCCTGGCCCGCGCATGATAGGCACCCGGATCTCCAGCGCGGTAACTCCCCTCACGAGTTGAAAATCCAACTCGAACTTGCCGTCGAGGCCGAGTCCGCCACCCTCCTCGCTCCATACCTTGGGCCTGCCGAACAGGTGCGCCGCGGAGGACGCGAGTTTAGGGAAATTGTTGTTAATTCGCCATGTCCCGTCCGGTGTGTGGATTGCGCCCGGCACAAGCTGGTTGAGGTTATCGATTCCGGGCACCTGCACGTAGCGATTGTCGCGAAAGTAATCGCCCTCGCTACGGATCAAAGCCGTCATGGTCTCTTCATGGTTCAGGTGAACCAGGTATTCCACGTTGTACTTCGCACACCACTCGGCTTGCGTTCCGAAGAAAGTGTTCTGGAAGATGCCGCTCCAAACGTCGTAAAAGTCAGCTTTGGCTCTCTGCGCTTCGTCCGTCAGTTTGCCGGCGAAGAACATCGGTATGTACGGTTTCAGGTCGTAGCCTTTGCGCTTCTCGAAGTCCTCAAGCAGTTTGGGAGTCCATGGAAGACCAGGGATGGAGTAGTCCGGCTCGTCGCCGAAAAAGCCCAGAACGGTCTTGCCGAACTGATCTCCGAGAGCCTCCCTGTAGGTTTCATGCGTGATTTTGATGAAGGCGCGAGTCGCATCCGCATCCAGATAATCGATCAGCGAGTACAGACTGTCCTTGGCGCGCGTACCGTCCTCGCGATTGAAGTTCCGGGTCGGCGAGCTGACGTAGATGTGACGCACGAACACGACCTCCCAAGATAAGCGGGGCTCGTTCGGAGTCGAGCCTTCCCTCGGTACGACCCACTTGAGTTGGCCATTCGCGGGCACCGGAATCGGAACGATCCCTTGGACCTGCTGGTCGGGCGAGGACTTTACCGCGAAGATAGCAAGCGTATCGGACGGCGCCGGCATCGATAGCGTCTCGCCGGGAATAACGCGAACGCGGATATCGGCGACGATGCCTTGCATACCGAGTTGCGGGTATTCCTTGCTGATCTTGCCGCCCGCAAACCCGCTTGGGTAATCGGATTCGTCCTGCAGCCAGATTTTCATCCCGCGGTTCGCAGCTTGCTGGACCAGAAATCTCATCTGATTCATGTGCTCCGGCGATAGGTACTTCGGTTCGCCCCGTCCCGGTGAGACGTTCACGACGAAAACACCATTGGCCGCGAGCCGGTCCAAATCCTGGACGATCCTCGCCATGCGTTCCTTGGCATCCGGGCCGTTCCAACTGGCGAACGGCTGGATGGCGCCGTATTCGTGCGGAGGCGCTTTGAAATTCGCGGCGGCCTCTTGTACGGACAACACGGTGATCTGCTGCCAGGGCCGTTGTTCAGCGAATGTGGAGGTAAGCGACGCAAAGAGGAATAGCACAAATAGCGAGTTTTTCATGTGAAGCTCCTTTATCACTCTACTGGACGGAAACGCCCCGGAGTTTGGCTCGCCGGTCTTGCCGGAGGGCGAGATCGACGGGCGCATCCCAGCCGGGCAGTAGCTTAGTCCGATCTCGACTACCGCCGAGCCGCGCCTGCGGCCAAGCTTCGGAGGGAATTAGTTCGGGGAGCCGGCCTTTGGCGGTGGCTCTAGACAAGATCGCGCGACGGGATGTAGATGATCGGCGTTGGCGACACTCATGGCTGTGGCACACTGGAAGATCCATGTCCGATCCGTTGAAACATGCAATGTGTAACGAAGCCTTCGGGGCGACGCCGTTCGTCGAGCAATGCCGGACGTTGAAAACGCCTTGGCTATGAAGGTATCGAGATTGCCCCTTCACATTGGCTCCGGACCCGGCGGATATTGCTCAGGAGAAGCGTCAAGAATACCGGCGAGTCATGAGAGACGAAGGATTGGCTTTCGTGGGACTGCATTGGCTGATGGTCAGCCCCAAGGGATCTGCATGTCACGACTCCGGACAAGTCCGTGCGCGATAAAAGCTGGGCTCACATCCGCAATCTCATCGATCTGTGCGCCGATTTGGGTGACAACGGCGTGATGGTTTTCGGATCTCCTCAACAACGCACCACAACAGGCGGTTCGACGCGCGCGGAGGCGACGCGTAATTACGTCGAAGGTCTGGCCGCGGTTGCTCCCCATGCTGAGGAAAGAGGCGTGACAGTTTTGATCGAAGCGCTTCCCGTGGAGCAATCCGACGTGGTCGCAGGATTTGGCGGAAGCGGTCGCGATGGTTCAGGAGATCAACAGTCCCGCCGGTCCGCACCATGTTCGATACGCACAACGCGGTGAATGAGACCGAGCCGCATCCCGCGCTGATAGAGCGCTATTTTGAGTTTATCCGCCATGTACACGTTAACGAGTTGGACGGCCGGCATCCTGGATGCGCAGATTACGATTTCGGCACTCTTCTCGCGACTCTGATCCGCTTGGGATACCGGCATTGGGTGTCGCTCGAAGTGTTCGATTTCAAGCCGGGCGCCGACGGAGATCGCTCGCGAGTCCCTCGCTCATCTAAAACGAGCGGCCCAAACGAAATAAACAATATGACAGGAAAATACGTTGTAACCGGAGGCGCGGGTTTCATTGGTTCCGCGCTGGTGCGCCGTCTGCTGAAGGAAGGCGCGGAGGTGGCGGTAATCGACAGTCTGCTGACCGGCCACGAGCGTAATCTCGCCGAAGTGCGCGACCGCATCAGCTTTCACAAAGCCGATATCCGCGATTTCAGACGCGATTGCCGGGATTATTCGGGGCGCTGAAGCGGTGTTCCATGAGGCGGCGATTCCTTCGGTTCCACGCTCCATCGATGAACCTGTGCCTTCGCACGAAATCAATATCGACGGCACGTTCAACGTGTATCGCGCGGCGGCGGAGGGCGGTGTGCGGCGGGTGGTGTACGCGGCGTCGTCGTCCGCGTATGGCGACACCGACGAATTGCCCAAGGTAGAGACCATGCTGCCGCGTCCGAAATCGCCGTATGCGCTACAGAAGCTTACGGGCGAGTATTACGGCTCAGTCTTCGCCGACTGCTTCGGGCTTGAGACGGTGAGCCTGCGGTACTTCAATGTTTACGGCCCGCGTCAGGATCCATCGAGTCCGTATTCGGGCGTTCTTTCGATATTCATCAAAGCCATCCTCGCAAGACAGGCCCCGACCATTTTTGGCGATGGCGAACACTCCCGCGACTTCACTTATGTGGAGGATGTGGTTAGTTTGAATCTGAAGGCCGCCACCGCGAAAGTGCGCCCGGGAAAAGTGTTCAACGCCGGCAATGGCGGCCGCATTACATTAAATGAGGCTTGGCGCCTGCTGCAGAAGTTCGAGGGCGTGGAGATCTCGCCGAAGTATGGTCCGCCGCGCGCGGGCGACGTCCGCGATTCGCAGGCCGATACCACCATGGCGCAGGAGGAACTTGGCCACGATCCCAAGTTCACGTTCGAAGAAGGATTGCGGTTGACGCTGGACTGGTATAAAGCTTCGCAGGCTCAGTAACCTGGTTCTAGTGCAAACCGGCGTTGAGTTGGGGATGATGAACAGATGGCACGATTCGTAGTTGTCGAGGTGTTGTTCAAGGGGCGACACTTCGATCAGGAGATCGTGGTTTTGTGCGTTCGTTGGTATTTAAGCTTCAAGCTGAGCTATCGCGATCTGGTGGCCATGAGGGGGGACATGGCATCTCTCTTGCACACACAACCATTCTGCGCTGGGTCCAGCACTACACCCCAGCATTTGTGAAGCGATGGAACCGATATGCGCGGCCGGTGGGTGGCTCCTGGCGGTGTGATGAGACCTATATAAAGGTGAAGGGCGCGTAGGTGTCGGGCAGAAGGAACCGGCGAGTTGCCGAAGCGCGTCCGGGTTCGAAGCAGCAAGTATCTGAACTACACCATCGAACAAGACCACCGGGGAGTGAAACAACGACTGGCTCCGATGCTGGGGGGAAGAGCTTCCGAACCGCAGCGGTGGTGATCAGCGGGATCGAACTCGCTGAGAAAATCAAGAAGCAGCAATTCAAGAACGGGAAGTTGGGCGGTGCCACGGCGACCATGCCGAAAATCTAGCGGGCGGCACTGGCGGCATAACCGGAATTACTCCGAATCGACAACACAAACATCGATCGATTTCGGCTCAATCCAGGTTTGCACCAGAGGCCCAATTCGCATCTGAGCGCCGAAATGAGGTCAATCCGAACACAACTCCATGGGTCATCGGAATGCTCCGCTTTGTGAAGATTCACTCCAGACACAACTCGCGGCCCCGCTCCATCGTGCTCGGAGAAACCGCGAGGTGCCGGGCCGAGAGTCCGCTGAACACCATCTACCACCAGGTATTGCGTTCGCGTGAAACAGATGTCATCTATTTTGCGTTTTTGCATAACTTTTTTTGCCTCTCTTTAGCAGCTTCGCCACATGCCTGCAACCCAAGGCTGTGGAAGCATGGTACAAGGCAATAATTCGGCGCCACGCGAACGGAAAAGGCATGAGGGTCAGACGATGATTACCAACTCAACAAGGCGCGCCTCGCAGATCTGCACATCGCGATGACCGGTTACGTCGAACGCGGCGATATTCCCGGCTATCGTAACGCTCATCGGTCGCGGCGATGAGATTCATGTAGATGCCATCGGCATGAAGACCGTAGGTGGAAAAGAGCCGATGCGTCGCGACACTATATTCCGGATCGATCACCAAGCCGATAGCCGCGGCCGCAACCATGATTCTGGTCGACGAAGCCAAATTCCGGCTCGACGATTCTGTCGAGCCCTGGTTACCCGAATTTGCGAATCGCAAGGTGCTCCGTCGCATTGATTCCCCACTGACGAGGCAGACGCCGGGCCGGTCAATCGCCGTGCGAGATCTGCTTAGTTCTGACCTTCGGCTCGCCAGTGTCATGGCGAGGCCCGGGATCTATTTTATTCAGCAATTAATCAGGGAGGGACATCTCGGTGGCGACGGACCGCCCCATCACTTCTTAACGCCTGGGCCGGATGAATGGATGCGCAGATTGGGCGCCTTGCCCTTGATGTGCCAGCCGGGCGAGCGTTGGCTTTACAACACCAGTTGCGATGTAATGGGAGTCTTAATCGCGCGTGCCTCAGGGAAGTCGTTCGGGACCTTCCTGCGCCAGCGCTTGTTCGATCCACTCGGCATGAAAGATACGGCGTTCAGCGTTCCCGCGTCTAAGCTCGATCGGCTTCCGGGCCTTATCAGTTCAATCACCTAGCAAGACGCTCGAACTGTTCGACACCGTTGAGAACAGTGAATACAGCGCCCGCCGGCATTTGAATCAGGCGTCGGCAGTTTGGTATCGACGGTTGACGACCACTACGCGTTCTGTCGAATGATGTTGAACAGGGGTGTGTGGCGTCGAGAGCGGTTGTTAGCGCAGGCTTCCGTCGAATCGATGACGAGCGATCAACTCACGCCTCAGCAAAGGATAGGTGCGGACCTATTCTTCGGCAATCATAGCAGTTGGGGCTTCGGCATGGGAGTCGATATCCAACCTGATCAGCCCTGGCACGTGCCCGGACGATTCGGCTGGGATGGCGGCTTTGGTACGTCGGCGTAATCGGATCCGAAGAATGACTTCATCGGCATCCTGCTGACCCAACGTTTAATGGATTCACCAGAACCACCGGCGGTGTTCGACGATTTCTGGTCGCATGCGTATCGCTCGCTCGAAGCCTGAAGGATGACGAACCACATTCACACGGTCAGCGATACCGCTTTCCGCTTTCGCAAGCGTTGAACGACTTCGCGATTGTAGCGGGTTCGGTCTCTTCGTTTGCGGCAACATGGTGTTGAGCGACGACTTTGTTCCAATGCTCGCCAGGTGTTCGAAGTCCTTCTCGCTTGTTGACGCGATTACGATGAACTCGGCCCAATCGAAGCTCCTAGCTTGCCAGCACCGCAACTACCACAGGCTTCATCATCCTCGTCTCCGTCTTGACTTGCTCCAACCGCGCGTCTCGGAGCCAGTCCTCGATTTGCCTTTCGAAAAGAACTATTCGATGAACGTGATTCAATTTTGGAAAGAGCAGGTGGCGGTTTTCCGGTGACTCCGAACTTTGCTCGAGCCTACTTCACTGTACTCAGGTCGAACATAAGACGAAATGAAGGCGGCTAAGTTGTTGAAAAGAATTGGCGGGGACGACGGGGCTCGAACCCGCGACCTCCGACGTGACAGGCCGGCGTTCTAACCAACTGAACTACGTCCCCGCTCAGCGGGCAAGACTCGAGTTTAGCACGGGTGCGGTTCAAGCACAAAATCTGGTCAAAGACATTGCAAAATGAGGCACTTTAGGTAGTGAGTCTCAGGGACAGTCAGTAGGATTGGATGGTCCTGCGACTGGGTGCGGCGCTCCAGGATTCGCACGGTGCGCCCGGCATCGAGAGCCGCCTGGGCGATCGTCTCCAGGAACTCGGCTTCGCTCACGTGATGCGAGCAGGAACAAGTCACCAGAATGCCACCCGGATGCAGCGCCTTCAAGGCGCGCAGGTTGATTTCCTTGTAACCGCCCATAGCACGGTCGAGCTGTTTGCGTGATTTGGCGAACGCGGGAGGGTCCAGCACGATCGTGTCGTAGCGCTTACCGACTGCCTGGCTGGACAGCAGATCGAATACATCGGCCTCGCGGAACTGCACATTAGCGATCGCGTTAGTTTTCTGGTTCTCAATCGCGGCGGCGATCGCCCGCCCGCTCGAATCCACTGCTTCCACATGCTCGCAACGCGACGCCATATGCAGAGCGAAACCACCTGTAGACGTGAAGCAATCGAGGGCGCGTCCGCGCGCATAGCGCGCAGCGGCGACGTAGTTTTCGCGCTGATCGAGGAAGATGCCTGTCTTCTGCCCGTGCTGGAGATCGGTGTAGAATTGCAGGCCATTCATGCGGATTGCGATGCGCTCGGGAATTTCACCATGGAGGACACGAGTCTCGCGAGGCAGATTCTCCTGGGTCCGGACTGCGGCATCGTTGCGCGCGATGATGCCCGTTGGGTTGAGCAATTCCACCAGTGCCTCGACAATCTGCGGTGTGGCGCGATCCATACCTTGATCCAGCGCCTGGAGCGTCATGTAGCCGCCATAGCGGTCGATAATCAGCCCTGGGAGGAAGTCGCCCTCCGCATGGACCATGCGATAGGCATCTGTTCCTTTGACGTAGAGTTCCCGAAACGCGGAAGCTGCTGTGAGCGCGGCGCGCCAGTCGAGGGGATCTGGGACGCGGCGCAAAGCGATCTGCGAAGTGGAGCTATAGTGCGCCAGGCATACCGGGTGTTTGCGGTCGTCGATTACCTTGACAACATCGCCAGGGGACGCCGTGCCGGTCTCGATGATGTCGCTGCGAAATATCCACGGATGTCCGTTTGAGATGCGGGCGGCGGCCCGGCGATTTACGCGCACAGTTGGAGGCAACTGTTCAGTTTAACTACTGCGCAATATAGACCATTGCGGCGGTGCCATTCAAACCAATGTACGCCGGGTTCATCGAATATCTCCTGTTTGGGAGCTGAACGTTCACTTGCACGATTCCCGCGATCATTCCGGGCGCGGCGCCTAGAATTGGGGCTTTACTGTCGCGTTGGGCAGGTTAACGGTGACTGCGGTCAACGGCACGGCCAATGGCGCAGAGTTCTCCAAACCGTCCACACTCAGCGGCGCGGTCTCGCCGAGGCCGCTCGCATAGAGAACTACCACCGATCCCGGTGGCGCCGGATGAGCGACCGAGTTCAAGGTGCCGTCCTGATTTGCAATGCTTAGAATCTGTGGATTCGAAATCGCGACGCCGAACCGGAATGTATTCGATTTCTGGCCATTCGATTCTACCGTTACATTGGTCGTACGGGTGATCTCGAATGGCGCGAAACACTGGATGGCCATGGCGTTGACGGAAATCAATGGCGATGGTATTTCCTCGAAATAGACGGTGGTGTTGGCCAGTGTTACTGGGAGCCTCTCCGTCGAATCCAATTGACCATTGATTTGCATCGCCGGGCCGAGATTTCGTCCAGTGATCTGCAGAAGTTGTCCGGGCGCAATTCCGCTGATGAAGGGAGGCGGCACTGTTACCGGATAACCAGTCACAGCGGTGATTCCGTCAATCACGATGGGCGGCGCTGCGGCCGTATCGATTTTCAAGAGTTCCGCTGTGCTACCGGCTTGACCTGGGACGTACATCAGTTTTGGCGATCCCGCAACTGAGGTCGAGCCGGCCAGATAAGCTGCTCCCGCTGTATCAAGGGCCAGTGATGCTGCGTCGGTTCCGCTCGAGAACAGAAGCTGCGACCCGTCTGCACTAAGCTCGCTGACAAATGAATAGCCGATCCCCTGGCTCTCAAATGGGGCTTTCAGAGGGAAGTCAGGAGAGTAGGTGGAGCCCACGATCCAGGTATTGCCCGCCGGGTCCAGCGCGATTCCCATACCGGCATCGTCGCAGGCACCGCCCAGGTAGGTGAGGTAGCGTGCTACGGAAAGGGTCGGGTCCAGCTTCAGAACGAAGGCATCGTACGTTCCGAACTGCGGAGGCGAAGGACCGATGCTGAGGGTGGGCACACAGTGATCCGCCGGCTGCTGCTGGAATCCGCCGGGAGTCGCGCCGAGCGCCATCTTCACGGTCTCGCCAGTAACCGCGACATTACCCGCGGAGTCAACAGCTACGGCGTTGGCCTCCGTGAGGTAACCGCCACCGAGATAGGTACCGGCCAGCAGTTTGTCACCAGCGGGGCTCAGTTTGGCCACGAATCCGGCATATAGGGCGTTTGGGGGATTTATTTGCCCGGGGGGTCCTGGGAAGACTGGCTGATAGGAATTCGATGACGACGGGAAATCCGGTGACGTCGTGAAGCCGACGACGACGGCGTCACCCGCTGCGTCCACGCTAATAGCTTGCCCGACACTTCCGCACGAGCCCGAGAGGAAGGTCGAGTACGTGAGCGCAGTGCCGTCGGGAGTCAGCTTACTCACGAACGCGTTTGTCCCCATATTCGGGTTGGTGAAGATGCCGTTCAGCGGCCTCGTACACATCGACGAAGGAGGCGACGGTTGGAGTGCATTGGCAGTGGTTGGAAAATCGGGAGAAGAAGTCGTCCCGGCGACGTAGGCGGCGCCGGAAGCGTCGAGGGCGAGTCCCTGTAGATTTACGCCGGTCGAGGCACCCAATAACGTCGAGTACACCAGCCGGGTCCCGTCCGCAGCTCAGCTTGGTTATGAATCCGCTTTGCCGCCCGGCCGGCGAAGCGCCCGGTATCCCCGTAGTCACGGGAAAATCAGGCGACACGGTTACACCGGCGATCGTGCAGTTGCCCTGCGAATCGACCGCCATCGCGGTGACCGTGTCACCCAGGCTTCCGCCGATGAACGTCGAATAGAGGATCTGAGCGCCGGTGGGATCGAGTTTCATCACGAACGGCACCACAGGTGTATTGAAGCCCGCGAAGGTCTGGCCGCCCAATGAGACTAAGGTGTGAAGATTCGGTACGTAGGCCTGCGTGATCTGCTGGAATGTATTGCCCGCATCCGTGCTGACGTAGATCGCCGTTTGAGTGCCTGCGTACAGCGTTCCTGTTGATTGATCCAATGCGGCCTGCTGCGCGCCTGCGTTCATGGTTATTCCCGGCAGCGTCGCTGTTGTAAACGTAAGGCCGCCATCGCTGCTTTTCTGCAGACCGAAGTTGTCCACTACGTAAACATTGGGGGCGTTTGAATCTATGACAATGGCACGCGCGCCGTACAATCGTTGCGCTAGGAGCTGCCACGATCCGCCCCCATCCGTACTCTTCAGAAGATTGCCGGTGGTATCCACTACGTATAAGTCAGTTCCGTCCGGCGCCAGCATTGCGACCACCGGATAACCGAATGAAGCCGCCGGTTCACCCGGATACGTTGGATTTAGCGCCTGCCACATAAACCCCGCGTCGGTGCTCTTGAACAGGCCGCTCGGTCTTCCGGTGGCGGCATAGACTATCGAATGATCGAGCGGGCTGACGGCGACCCACGTCGCGAACACAGAGCCGTTCTCATTCGAGGGAAGCTCGTAAGACTCAACCCCCCAAACCTGCCCGCCAGTATCGGAAAACAGCAGTCCGCGGCTGGTCGCGATGAAAATGCGCGCGGGATCCATCGCGTCCACCGAGAGATTGCCGACAGTGATAGAGTTGCCCGCAGCGGGCTGCGGACTTAGAGCGGTAAGCGGAGATCCGCGCAGTTGCCAGGTCGCGCCGTGGTCCGAAGTCACGTAAATCGAAACCGGCGTTAGCGCATAAATCACGGAACCATCGCTCGTGCCTCCAATCGCGATAACGCTCGTTTCGACTCCGACCGGCAGATGCGACGCGGTTTGTCCGGAATTCGAGATGGCCAGCAGCGGAGGGCTGGGTTTGGTTGGACGCCGGTGGTAGTGGGAAAGTCGATGGAATTACTGCTCCCCGCAAGGTAGAGATTGCCTTGGGAATCCGTGGCTACGCGGGTTACGCTGTCCGATCCACTGCCACCGAAATAGCGGGTAAAGGCCAATTCCGCTCCGTGTGCCAGTAATGGCGCTAGAAGGAGGGTGGCAAGAGAGCACGGTGAGAAAAGGCGCACGAAGACTCCAGGCGAGGATGGTGGGCGCGTGTCATTGATTGTGTCATCCGGCGGAGGGAATGTCCAGCACCTTCTTAGCACTTTGGCCACGTTTGCGTCCGCTACTGAATCACAGCGTGATCCATCTCGCGGACTGAGTAAGTAATCCAGCCTGGACCGGTTGCCTTGTCCGTAAACGGAACCTGAAAATGCGGACTGTCACTAACTCGAGGGCTGACCTCGATCGTGATCACCCCGGCCGGTGTGGGCGAAACTCGCTGAAGCAGCGATTGCGGCAGCACTACAGTCCGGTTCACGGCAGGAGCACGGCACGATATTCCAACGGTGCCAGGCAGTATCGTCGCGGCTGACACTGTGACGGACATGATGTCGCTCGGCAAATACCCGCTCGGATACCAGGTGACCGTCACGTCGGAATTCCTGGAAATGGTCGAAAGCGATTCGCGGTTGGTCCAGAGGATGAGAGGAGGTAGACGAAAGCTGAGTTGGAACGGCGCGATCACGCTCTCTCCTGTGGCCGAGATGTTCCACGTTCCCGCCGCAAAGAACGGGTCGGGTAACTGTTCGGGCGAGTCGGCCGGGCCGGTAACAGGCAGCCCACCCGAGTAAAAGCCGCCCATTCCGGTCACGGAAAACTGCTGACCGTTCGGCCCTGTGAAATTCAAACTGCCGGGAGGCGGAGGCAGAACAACTAATTCTCGTAAGTGTGGCTCTGACGATCAACGGCACGGTTTTCGCGCCTGCCCAATTGAATGCAGTCCATGCGGCTCCGGGATTGTTTACGGTGCAAAGCGGATTTGGTCCAGCGCGGGCACAGAATGTCAGTGGCGCGACGGCGCCTTCCTTGAACCAATTGACGAACCCCGCACTGCCCGGTGACAACATTGTTTTATGGGGGAGCGGATTAGGCGATCTGATGAAGGCGAGCGTGAGGATTGAACTGGCAGGCGAGATTCAACCGGCATTTGCGGGCCCCGGCTCCTGGCTTGCTGGGAGTGGTTCAAATTAATTTTCAGCTACCGGCGGACTCGGCGCTGGGGTGCTATGTGCCACTAATTCTGCAATCGGATGATGCGATTAGGTAACCAGGTTACAGTCGCGGTGTCCCAGTCCGCAGACCCTTGCTTACATTCGGTTGGGCTATCGTTCGACCAGATGACGGCGCTACATAACGGGAATACAATTGAGGCTGGAGTATTGTTGATCAGGTCCAGTGTCAGTGATCTGGTTTTTCAATTTCCTGAATACGTTCCCGCGCCAGGATATCAACGCCAAGAACAGGTGAGTGGCGAGTTCGGATCGAAGATGCGACGGCTATCTATTCGCTTAGCGGGATACAGTCAGACTCCGGTTATCCGAGATGTGATTTCGTACAGACCAATCTGAGGTCCGAGCGGCGTTTCCGCGGGCAAGACAAACTGAAGCTGAGCCAAATCGACAGACAGAACCAGGCCGTTAATTGGCACACCGGAGTCCCCGAAGACCTGCACGGTGTAATGGGAGGGGTCCAGATCCGTGTAGTGTCCATGAAATAGATGGACAGCTATTTCTCTTTGTGCGAAAGATATTTCGGTGGACGAAGTTGAATCCGTTGGTAGCGCACCTCCATATTAGTTTGACGGTGGGCCTCTTCAGACGGGCCTTTTTCTTGGTGAACTTTGGCCGGGCACTTTAGCGCGGCACGTGGACCTGCACTTTCGTCTGCAATGGAGGCTGCCGGACGCCTCAAAGAATTTCAGGATACTATTTACTTCCGTATTGCTCAGCAGCCTTGCCAATTGATGAACCCGCCTTGGCAAGATCTTGTGGGTTCATGATCGGGCGGAGCGAGACTTTTGCGTTGAAGGCTAGGAACCAAGGCTCAGCGACCGACGGAATCTCCGACGAGTCCTTCATGTCGAATACAATTGAGCCTGACCGCTGCCCGTCATCATCGGCGAGGAAATACGCCGCTTCCGGTTTTAGATCGGCTAGGATTTTTTCGATTGTGGAACCGAGGGTGCCGGCCTTGGCTGCGGCGTTTCCGGCGTCAACGGGAATCGATACTCTAAGCAACATTCGCATTTAAAATTTCCTCCTCAGGAAATGGTTGAACTGAATTATATACGACCGTGGCTACGGTCCTTCCGGAATGCGCGGCAGGAAAAGCTACACAATACAATCGCGGACTGGATAAAGCGCTGTCGGGCTATGATCGCAGACACGAGGTCAAGCTCAACTGGGTCTATGATCTTCCGATCGGTAAACGTCAGCCGTTCCTGAACCGCGGCATACTCTCGAGGGTGGTCGGCGGCTGGCGCGCCGGAGCGGTTCAACGCGATGCAAGCGGCACAACCGATCGCGCTCACAGGCGCTTTCGGCTTCTCTAGCGGCACGACGGCAACCGGCCGTACATCACCACTTACGACAATTGGCGCGCATCCACCAAAGGCGACAGCTTCGATCCCAATGTGGACCGCTACTCCAATCGACTACATTCGCCAATTTGAACGGCGACATACCGACAATTACTAGCCAAGGCTGGTTTGGTGTAGTAATCGTGGCCGGGATCCCTGTACTCGGGATCGGCTTTTTTGGGAACGCCGTCGCCTTGGAACTTGAACGCGGTCCAACCCCATTTCTCGGATCTTGCTTCATCGACCTTAGCCCGCCAGGATGCGGGATCGTCGACATCGCTCACCATCTGCATAGTGCGGTAGAAGCGCACCTTATCGCGGAAACGTCCACCCAGCAGGTTGCAGACAGGCGTTTCGAGAATGCGCCCGCAGAGGTCCCATAATGCGATCTCGATGCCGCTCGCCGCTGTCATGGTGACGCCGCCGATAGCGCCCGCACCCGCGCTCTCCATCAGCATCTTGGTGTAGAGTTTGTCCACGTTCAGGGGATCTTCGCCTTTGACGATCGGCGCAAGCTTGTTGACCACGAGGTCCTTCACGCCCCAACCCCAATAGGCTTCACCGATGCCGTAGAGTCCGGAATCGGTCTCGATCTTGATTAGGTTCCAGTCCCAGGTGCCGCGCACGATCATGCACTTGACGTCCGTGATCTTGACCTTCTTCTTGAGCGCGGCAGCTAGCCGGGCGTAGGGCGCTGGGAAGAGGAAGGCGGCTGTGGCTTTGATTAGTTCGCGGCGAGTCATAGATGTATGGGGGGTGATTGAGAGTTTATCAAAGCAGGCCTAATGCGTCGGCTTCTCCTGCGGCGGAGCGTAAGCCCAGAAGTCCTGCTTAATCCGGTCCGCGTAAGCTGCCAATAACTCCTTCACCCGTTCCGCGCTCGGCGAACGCACAATCAATCCGACGTGGTGCTCTTTATCGTCCATACGCCACACGATTTCGAGGTCGTTGTAAGCCGAAGTGTCGGGATGCTCCTGTTTCGCCAGTGAGACGAGCAGGCCGGCATAGTCCTCGCGGGCCGCCGGCACGGTGTACTCGGGATTCAGTTCCAGTTTGGCCCATTCGATCCACAGATTGATTCCGCTCGCCGCTTCCACCAGTTCCGCGATGTGCGCTCCACCGACGCGCGCGGAAGTCTCGAGGAAATAGATCTTCCCATCGGCGCGGCCACGGATGAACTCAGTATGCGAGACTCCCCGCGAGAGACCGAGCGCAGAAAGCACCCGCGCATTGATAAGCAGCAAATCCCTCGCGATTTCGGAATCGCGTTCCAGAATCCGCGTCGTGAAGACGTCGCCCTGCTGCGCGACTTCCATCGGCGGACGCCCGTAGCTGCTGGCGATCGCGAACTTCGGCTCATCGTCGAGCACGATCGAATCGACGTGGAAGACATCCCCCGGCACGAATTGCTCCAGCAGATAATGCGATTGCATATCGCCGAGCGCATCGATCAGCGGCCAAAATCCTTCCTGGCTCTCGACCTTCTTGATGCCGATGGCGCCCGCCATCGACCGCGGCTTCAACACCCACGGTGGAGGGACGCGATCCATGAATCGCTGGATTCGCGCATGGTTCAGCACGTGCACGAATTCCGGCACGGGAATTCCGGCTTCCTGCGACCTCATGCGCATCGCCAATTTATCGCGGAAGTAGCGGACCGTGGTGTCGCCCATGCCACCGATGCGCAGATGTTCGCGCAGCGCCGCCGCAACTTCGACGTCGAAATCATCGAGCGCCACGATGCGATCGATCTCGCGATGGCGGGCGATATAGCTCACGGACTTGAACAGGTCCGTTCGATCCCAGGTACGGTCGACATCGGGCATGCAGAAGAATTCGTCGATCGATTCGATCGGAAAGTGATGATTATCCTTTAACGAGAGCGACGTTACCAGCAGAACTGTCGCGCCCTGCCGCTTGCATTCGCGAATAAAATCGTGGCCCTTTTCATAGCTGGCAAGACAAAGGACTGTCATAGTGCCTCAGTGAATGCGGCGGACGCGCCGACCCACTCGTATCCTTTATTGAAATCGACGCCCATCTGCAGCCCGCGTCCCATCCGGACGATCGTATTCACGTGCTGCATGCCATTGTCCGTCCAGACGTACATGATCCGGATCTCGACCTTGGTCATGCCGAACGGAGTCTCGATCACCGGCTGGAAGTTAACCCGCTCCTGCAAGATGTAATCCTTGCGGCGATTCGCCGGTATTCCGTCGATTTGCTCCTGCGACGGGCCGACGATCACGCCGGCGCCGGCGAACGAGTAGAGCGGCTTGAGCACGAATTGTTCGGGGTTCTCTATCGGTTCAACGTCAGCTAACACCTGACTCCGGGGAACGGCGCGATGTCGTAAATAGGGAAGCGAGAACTTGCTGAGACGGAAGAACCAGTTGGGATGTCCGGACCACTCCACATCGATATCGTCACGGAGATCGAAAGGAATTGTGATGCCGCGCCGCTCCAGTTCGTCAACGATCACGCGGTTGTAGATGCGATGAACTGGAACCAGCTTTCCATTGCGCGGATAGAACAGACGGTTGCGCTCTTTGCGCAGATCGCGGATGTCGACCGCGCGAACGCCGAATTTTCTCTCGGTCATCAGGAAATCGTGCCGGGTCTTCTGGTTCGCCGGATCAATTTCAAGCAGGATGACATTCTCCGGATCGTCGCCGCTTACGATCGCCTTCCGCAGCATCGCCCAATATCGCTCGGCATCGATATCGCCGGGAAAGGATGCGAGCGCATTGTCGAGAACAAACGCCTCGCGATAGGCTTCGCTAATAAACGGCTGATAAGAGTAGAGAGAGGGGAAGCCCTGGATCTCAACCAGCTTCGGCTCGAGGTTCTCGTCCAGTCCGAAATCCGCCTGGACGAACAGCGGAACAGGAGCTTCATTCGGAACGCGATAGGCTTCCGGGATCTCCGCGCGCGACGCTGTTTGGTAAGCCGAGTCGTCCAGAAGCTGCCGCACCATCTCGATGCCGTAGCGCGCCATGCGGTCGATCAATTCACGCGGAAAAAAGCAGGGCGTCTCGCTATGACGGAACTGCTGGCTCTCCCCGCATTCCGATTGCAAAATCGCGAGGAAGCGCTCGAACTTCACGGGTGTCCAGCTGTGGTTAAACGGATGCCGTCGAGATGCGATCAAGCAGGAACGCTCCACGATCCATAATCTTCATACCGTCAATCCAGATATCGAACTCACGGCCGACCACATCGATATGCGTCGAAGAGTACCAGTCCGCACCGGTGTGCGCCGCATAGGGATTACCGAACGCGATGTGAATGCCGGGAATCTTTTCATCCTGCAGAATATTCCCGATTACATCGTGAATCGCGATATTGGTGCCAATCGCAAACTCGCCGACGCGGTCGCTGTTTTCGTCCGTGTGGCAATAGTTCCAGAATTCACTTTCGAGCCGCTTGTTCGCCGAGTGCGCCGATTTCAATCGGCTATCCTCGACACGGATGGTGAGCGGCGTTTCCCGGAGGTCGCCGTATTTCTCGCAGAGATAATCGCCGACCACGCCATCGATGACAAACGTCCCGTCGACGCGCTCGGGCGAGGTAAAAGTCTCGCCTCCCGGCAGATTGCCCCATTTATTCGGACTGATGATGCCGCTCGTTTTGAGCCATTTCAAATTGGGCGAGAACTGTCCCAGAATGTCGGTCCCCGCGCGATTGGTTGCGCGGATCTCCCGCGCCGCGCTCGCCATCCGCCAGATGCTGGTGCTGATGCGATCCACTTCATCGAAGTCCGCGCGCATGCCCTCCAACATGATGCGGCGATCGATATTGACCATGTGCGCGTGTCTCATCTTGCGCCGGTTGACTACATCGGTCATCTGCATCCGCGTTTTCAATTCGTTCAGCTGCGCTTTGACTGCGAAGATGCTGACATTGCTGGTTTCGAGATCGTCCAGAATCTCGCGCGGCATGTTATCGAGAGGCCGCGGCGCAAGATGCTCCAGCACCCAGGCATTGAAGCGATGGTCGCGCAATTCGAGCGCGTGCGCCAGAGCCGCGCCGATTTCAAAGCAAGCGAGATCCGTGATCAACGTGACCTTCTCGTCCGGTTGCACGCGCAGACATCGTTCGACCGCGTTGCGGGCGCCGGGCATCAGTTCGGGATCGACGGCTGTTTCATGCAGGGCGATGGCATCGTCATTCACGATAAGTCTCCGGTCACGATAAGTCTCCGGTCACGACACCTCACCGCTGCCGCTCGAAGCGCGGACAGCTTCAAACACGCCCGCCTCGGTTTCCTCGATCATGTGGTCCACCACTCTATTGAGATCGCCGGTATCCGCAAAGACACGCAGCGCACGGTCGGCAGCGGTCCCTTCTTTGAGAATTTTTTCGATGTGACCGAGTTCATGCGTTGTGCCGAGTTCTTCGGCGGCGCCGGAAACAAAATCCAGTATCTCGCGAATCAGGTCGCGCGCGGGTACTTCTTTCTGCTTGCCGAAATCGATCAGATTGCCGTCAAGTCCGTAGCGCGCGGCGCGCCACTTGTTCTCCATGATGAGCGATCGGCTGTAATGGCGGAACGTGAGATTCCGGGCGTGAAGGTTGAACAACGTGGCGATAATCGATTGGCAGAGGGCCGCGATTGCGATGGTATCGTCCATACGCGTGGGCATGTCGCAGACGCGGAATTCGAGCGTCGGAAAATGCGGATGCGGCCGGATATCCCACCATATCTTCTTCGCGTTATCGATGCAGTTAGTACGGATCAACAGATTGACATAGTTATCGAACTCGGACCAACTGTGATAGACGTCCGGGATGTTGGTGCGCGGGAACTTGTCGAAAACCTTGCAGCGGTATGACCGCAAGCCGGAATCGAAACCCTGCCAGAACGGTGAACTCGTGGAGAGCGCCAGGATGTGCGGCAGGAAGTAACGCGCGCCATTCATGATCTGGATCGCGGTCTCGCGGTCCTCCACGCCGATGTGGATGTGCAGTCCGAAGATCAGATTGGCGCGGGCCACCTGCTTCAAATCCTCGACAATCGTGCGGTAACGATCGTCCGGGTAGATCTCCTGTTCGCGCCAGTGGGCGAACGGATGCGTGCCGCCGCCCGAGATCCGCAAACCGTTTTCGCGAGCAAGTTGGATCATCTGACGCCGGATGGAGCGGATATCTTCGCGGGCTTCCTGGATGTTTTCGCAAACTCCCGTTCCGATCTCGACCACCGACTGGTGCATCTCCGGCTTCACATGCTCAGCGAGCAGCCTGCGGCCTTTCTCCACAATCTCCGCGCTGATGTGCGAGCGCAGGTTGCGTGTGGCTGGGTCGATAGTCTGGTATTCCTCTTCAATGCCGATGTTGAAACTTGGCCGCGGAAGATCCTGAGGCATTCGATTCTCCTATAAAAACCTTCTTATAAAAACGATGCCCAGCGCAGTTCGAGCGATTCGTTACCCGGCTCAAGCACTTTACGTACCGCCATATCCGCAACCGCGTTGACGATCCAATGGAAGTTGTCTTGTCCGACGGATTCGAGCCCGGCATCCGGCGCGGGATTCATAAAATCGATCGCGTACGGTACGCCGTTTTCCACCGCAAACTCGACCGTGTTGAGATCGTAGCCGAGCGCGCGGCAGAGCGTCAGCGAATCGCTTATCATCCGCTCTCCCAATCGCGGCGAGGGCGCGGGATTACCGGGCACGTATCGCAGATGATGCGGCGCGCCCGGATCGTAACGCATGATATGCACTTTTTTCCGGTCGACTACGTAGCAGCGAAAATACTCCTGGAATTTCACTCCCGCCTGAAGCGTCATGCAGAGATCTCCGCTATCGTCGTAAGCGGCGAAGAGTTCCTCAGGCGTTTCCACTTTGTAGACACTCTTCCAACCCCCGCCATCGTGCGGTTTCAGAAACGCGGGAAATCCGACGTAGCGAAAGATGCCGTCCCAATCGAGCGGGTATTCCAGGTTTCGCATCGATTGATCAGTCGTCCCCGGCGGATGTTTCTTGTGCGGCAGCAAGACGGTCGGCGGAACGGCCACGCCCAGCTTCGAAGCTAGCGCATAGTTGAAGAACTTGTCGTCGGCGCTCCACCAGAAAGGATTGTTGACGACCTTGGTTCCCGTCAGCACCGCGTTCTTCAGATACGACCGGTAAAACGGAATGTCGTGCGATATGCGATCGATAATCAGATCGTACCCACAAGGCGCGGCCATCACAACGCCGCCAGTCTTCAGATGCTCGGCACTGACGCCGTCTGCGCTCATCGCATTGATATGGTCCACCAGGGCTGGAGGAAACGAATTCTCCATCCCGTAAAGAACACCTATTTTTGCCACGCCGATTCCTCTCTATTTTATGAACTTGCCGGCCATCTGTTGCCACCACGGCCAATCGTGCCCAAAACCTTCCCATACGTCCATGACATGCGGAATCTGCTTGTTCCCTAATTCATGAGCCATCTTTACATTTTGATCGAACAACGGATCGCCATTGCCTATCACCAAGGCGTAGTAATTCCGCCGGTACTGCTCCAGAAACCGATTGTCCGAAAGATTGCGCAGATAGTCGAGCGGCGAATGGAAATAGGCGTCCTGATTGTAAAAGCCGTCCAGGAAGCGCTTCGGAACATCGAACGCCCCGGACATACTCACTGCGTAGGGCACGAGATCGGGGTGCCGAAGTGCGAAGTTGATAGCGTGATATCCGCCGAAGCTGCAGCCGGTAGTGCCGAAGCGATCCCACGATGTCCGATTCTTCACGAACGGCGCAAACTCGCGCACCAGGTAAGCGTCGTACGCGTTTTGACGATGCAGCCGGTCGGCCGGATGGATGCCGCGGTTATACCAGGAACTCTGATCCACCGAATCCACGCAGAGCACCTGCACTTCGCCGTTCTCGATTTTGTTGGCTAACGCGTGAATCATGCCGCGGTCCTCGTATTCGTGAAAGCTGCCTCCCGAGGTCGGAAAGACAACGAATGGGAATCCCCGGTCGCCATAGGCGAGCAGTCCCATGTTTCGATTCAGGGACGGACTATACCAGTCAATGTAATCGCGGCGCATGTGCGATAGGTTAACCCAAGATGTCATGGACATAAGGCGGAATACGCGGCCGAGGCGCCCATGCCCAATATCTATTGCAAGCTATCGGGAATGGTCACCGAAGCGCGGCTGAACGATTGGAGCGCGGCGGATTTCCGTCCCTACGCGGCTTTCGTTCCGAAGGCCTTCGGCCCCGACCGGCTGCGGTTCGGCAGTGACTGGCTGGTTTGTCTGCTCGCGGGCACGTGGAAGGAAGTGTTCGCGGCTTGCACTCAGGCGTTTGGTCCGCTCGCCATCGACGAGCGCGAACGAATACTGGGCGGGACCGCCGTACCGTTTTACCGTTTGTGACCCGTGGCTTTCCTGATAAACTTACCCCTTGCGGCGTTCCTCGGGTGGACTCCGGTCTATCGTGTGCCGCGACTTCACATAATCCGTAAGGAGTTTGAATTGGCCTTATTGCGTGCCTTGCTGCGTGTCTATAGTTGGATTTTCGAAGCCCTTCTTTGCCTGTTTGCAATCGGTGTGTCTATTGTGTCGTTGACGGTTGCGGGATCTGATCCCGTGCAATTCGATTGGCTTCCCTGGAGCGAACACGCCATGCCCGCCTGGCTAATAGGACTCGGGATACTCGGACTGATTTTCGTATTTCTTGCTATGGCAGGCCGCATGCGTTTCTTATTGTTTCTGTTTGCCGCCGCGGTATTCGCGATTCTCTTCAAAGGCTTTTTCTTTGGCGCGCATTCGTTTGGCGACCCGGAGGAAGCGCGCAATGCGCTTCTGCTCGTCGGCGGATCGCTGATCGCAATATTTGGCGCATGGCCAACTCGACCCGCGGGCCGCAATTATCGCTCACGCTGATCTCGCGTCTAAAGAGGTTTCTGCAGACCCAAAAATAGGAGAAACCGTGCCGGTGTGTCATGATAAATACAGGGCGTTTGCCCAGTCCACCGTAAGTCAGTTGAGCGACAGTAACAGTTACGAAGACACAATTCCTATGATCACCAAGACAGTCCGGTCCCGATTTAGTCATGAAATAGGCGAGAAGGTCGAAGGCTGCACGATTATCGAGAGGCGAATCGTGATTCCGGCGCAGCCTAGCGAGCGGCGTTTGGGCGTCTATGATTACCTTGTGGAGGTGCCCCCCACCGTGGTCAAGGTCCGCGAGCCGGGCGAGAGGACCAAATCCACAACTGCGGCAAACTCCGCCCCGTCGCAAGGATCTTTTGTCCGTTCCACTCCTGAGGAGATGGGTGGCCGCGTGATCCGGCGAGTTCCCGCGCGCTAATTTCGACAATCTTCCGTCAATTGCGGCAGCCGTACTTTCGCTGCCGCGAATCGCTCTTCTATCCCTGTTGTACAGTCATCTTCACGCGCGATCGCCGTGTTATCCTAACTGGTTGGAAACAAGACATCTGAATCCGGCCGGTGGGCCGGACCTACCTGAGGTTCTCTAACATGTCCGGACATTCTAAATGGGCAACAATTAAGCACAAGAAAGCTGCGCTTGACGCGAAGCGCGGCAAGACGTTTACTCGCATCATCAAGGAAATTATGATTGCCGCCCGCGCAGGCGGCGATCCCGACGGCAATCCTCGTCTTCGCACCGCGATCCTGGCCGCCAAGGGCGTCAGTATGCCTTCCGATAATATCAAGAAAGCCATCATGCGTGGCACTGGTGAACTTGAAGGCGGTCAGATCGACGAAGTCACGTTTGAAGGCTATGGACCCGGCGGCGCGGCCGTTCTGGTCAATGTCGCCACCGATAATCGGAATCGCACAGTCAGCGAAATCCGTCACATGTTTTCGAAGAACGGCGGAAATCTCGGCGAGCAAGGCAGTGTTGCGTGGATGTTCGAGCGCAAGAGCCAGATCATTATCGAGCACGACAAAGCCACCGAAGACCAGTTGATGAACCTGATTCTCGAAGTCGGTGCCGACGATCTTAAGGATGAGGGCGATAGCTGGGAGATCATTTCGCCGCCCGAAGTTCACGAAGCGGTGGTCGAGGCGCTGGCGAAAGCCGGAATTCCAACCGAATCCGCGACCGTCGCGATGGTTCCCAAGAACCTGATGAAACTGGAAGGCAAGAACGCCGCCGCAATGATCCGGTTGACCGAGGCGCTCGAAGAGCACGACGACGTGCAGGATGTGTATTCGAACTTCGACGTTGACGAAGCTGAGGTTGAGGCGCTGGCGTAGAGCCGTAACGTGCGGGTCCTCGGCATCGATTGCGGAACGGAGCGCACGGGCTACGGGGTCATCGATAGCGATGGCCGGGTGCATTGTCTGGTCAGTGCCGGAGTCATCCGGACGTTGAAACAGGATCCCCTGCACTTGCGTCTTTTGACAATTGCCGCGGAGTTGCGCAGGCAGATCGAAGAGCATCGGCCGGAGATAGTGGCTATCGAAGAGGTGTTCTACGCGGTGAACGTGAAGACCGTGCTGAAGCTCTCGCATGTACGCGGCGTGGCGCTGCTGACGGCTGCCGAGGCCGGTCTCGAACTATCCGAGTACTCGCCGCTCGAAGTTAAGACTAGCGTGGTGGGATACGGCCGGGCGGAGAAATCGCAGGTGCAGATGATGGTAGCTTCGTTATTGAGACTGAAGCAGGTGATCTCCTCGGAAGATGCGAGCGACGCTCTGGCGATAGCCATCTGCCACGCCACTCATGCATCTACTCTTGCGAGAATGCGGGTATGAGGGAGCTTCCTCCAGCTTGCGCCGCCGGGATGCTGCTGGCTGGGATTCTGTTCGCAGCCGCTCCTCCTAAAGTGGTCTTCACTAAATCGTTTCCGGGCAGTGAGCCGGCGTGGTATTCCATCGCCGTCGATAAGACCGGCGCGGCAGAGTATCGGGAAGATCCCAAAGACGAAAACCCCATCAAGTTCCATCTCAACGATGCCGATACCGCCGAAATCTTCGCGCTCGCGGCGAAGTTGGACAATTTCAAACGCAAGCTGGAGTCTCCCGCCAAAGTGGCCAGGATGGGCGACAAAACGTTGCACTATGAAAAGGGCAGCGAGTCGGGCGACACCACCTTCAACTACACGGAGGACCCCGATGGGCGAATTATCACTGATTGGTTCGAGCGAATTTCCGAGACCGAGCGTCACCTGATCGACCTCGAACGCGTCGTTAAATACGACAAGCTCGGTGTGAACGACGCCCTTCTGCAACTCGAAATCACGCTCGACCGGAAGCGTTTGATCGCTCCGGAACAGTTCCTCCCCATGCTCGATCGCGTCGTCAAGAATGAGTCGTTCATGCATCTGGCGCGTCAACGGGCCGCGAGTCTTGCCGATCAGATCCGTAATCCCAAATGAAGCAGCTATTCATTCTCTGCGCATGCGTCGTGCTCTTCTGCTGCGAGATCGGGCGCGCTCAAGCGCCGGCGCCCCTCGCCGCGCCTCCATCGCCTACTCCGGAAGAACCGGAGCAGCGAGCCCTTAGCCAGTCGTTGCAGGAAGCCGGCAACAGCCCGGTGGATTTCGTTCGCGCGCTCGAGCAGCATCTGACGGCGTACCCTACGTCGAAAGACCGCGACAAGATCGAGCGGGCACTCGTGCGCGCGGCCATTGAAGCGAAGGACGACCGTCGCATTGTGCAGTACGGCGAGCGGGTTCTGGTCAAAGAACCGAAGGACGTACAGATTCTCGAGAAGGTCGCGGCAGCTTTGCTGGTTCGTGACGACCGGGAGAGCGCTGAGAAGGCCGCCGGCTATGCTCACACGCTTGAAGGGGAGCTGCTGGCCATGCGTAATCAGAAAGCGCCCGAAAACTATAGCCTTTCGCGATGGCAAAGCCAGATTGACAGGCGTCTCGCCACAGCTCTGAAGCTCGAGGCCCAGGCGCAAGGGGATCTCGGCAAAACCGGCGACGCGATAGCGCTGGCAAAACGCGGCTGGGAAACCTATCCGACCGCGGCTGGCGCCAGAGAGTGGGCGCGATGGCTGGTTCGCGAGGGCAAGCCCCTGGACGCCGTCGCGCATTACGCCGACGCCTTTACGTTGGAAGATCCGGACAGCACCGAAGAGGATCGCGCGCGTGACCGGATGAAAATGGGCGAACTGTACACCAAGAAAACTGGTTCCGAAAAGGGACTCGGCGATATCATCCTGCAGGCATATGACCGCACGACGGCAATGATGTCCGTTCAAGTGGCTAAGTCCCGGGAAGGCGATCCGAACTCGCAGGCTAAGGTGGTCCTGGACTTCACCTTACCCGCTGTGCAAGGCGACTCTCTCAAATTGCAATCGCTAAAAGGCAAGACGGTCGTGCTCGACTTCTGGGCAACGTGGTGCGGGCCGTGCCGTGCGCAACGGCCGCTGTATGACCAGGTGGAGAAGAAGTACGCGGCCAATCCGAACGTAGTGTTTCTATCGGTGAACACGGACGAGGATCGGACCGCCGTCGCACCGTTTCTGGCGGCGCAGAAATGGGACCAGCACGTATACTTCGATGCCGGCCTCGGCGGCATGTTGCGCGTCAATTCGATCCCCACTACGATCGTGCTCGATCGCGAAGGGCAGATCTTCAGCCGCATGGCAGGATTTGTGCCGGACCGTTTCGTCGATATGCTGACCTCGCGAATCGAAGAGACTTTGCACGGCCAATAAGACCGCTTTGTACACTATCCCGCTGTCACCTCTCGCTATCACACCTCGGATAGAAGCAAGACAAGAGCATTAAAGCACGAAGTATTTAATTGGCACCTCGCGGGTGGTCCGGGGAAGCCAAAGGTTGCGTTAGTATCCCTTTTTCCAAGACAGGGACTCAGGTCGGCAACCAGAGTTCAGCCCAAAGATCGACGCTTTCCCTACAGTTTTTCCTGCTATTCGCCGATAGTTCACTAGCATGTGGGTAATTATCGGAATCGTCGTTGTGTTTGGCTCGATCATCGGCGGGTACTTGATGGAAAAAGGAAATCTGCTCGTGCTGGTGCAACCGGCGGAGTTGATAATCATTGGAGGCGCCGCCCTCGGTACCCTTTTCATCGCGAATCCTCTACCGACAGTGATGCGGATGTTTAAAGGGCTCACCCGCTCGATCGCGGGTTCCCGCTACACTCAGAAATTTTATCTGGAAACTCTCTCGCTCCTTGGCGATATCTTCCAAACAGCCAGAAAACAAGGAATGGCTAAGTTGGAGGCCGATATCGAGGAGCCGGAAAAAAGCAGCCTCTTCTCAAAATATCCCAGCTTCCTGAAGGATCACCACGCAGTCGATTTCGTATGCGACACGCTACGCGTGGCAGTCACCGGAGCAGTCGGCGCGTATGAGATCGATCAGGTGATGGAGATCGATATCGAAGCCCATTATGCGGAATCGCATCCCCCCGTCGCAGCTTTGCAAACCGTGGCGGATGCGTTGCCCGGCCTCGGAATCGTCGCCGCGGTCCTTGGAGTCGTGATCACCATGGGGGCACTCGGAGGGCCTCCAGAGGAGATCGGCCACAAGGTCGCGGCGGCGTTGGTCGGGACGTTCCTGGGAATTCTGCTGTGTTACGGCGTGTTTGGCCCGCTCGCAAGTAAGCTTACAGCCAACAATGCCGAGGACGCGACTTATTATCAATGCCTGCGAACCGGCATTGCCGCATTCATAAAGGGAGCGCCGCCTACGTTGGCGGTAGAGTTCGCGCGGCGTTCTCTTCCCCAGGAGATGCGTCCCAAGTTCAAAGATGTCGAGGCCGCGGTGCGAGGCGGCGGAGCAGCTTCCGCCAAAGCCGCATAACTGGAGACTTCATGGCAGAACCGGCAGCAGTACATCCAATCATCATCATAAAGAAGAAAGGCGGTCATGCGGCACGCCACGGGGGCGCCTGGAAGGTAGCCTACGCGGACTTCGTCACGGCGATGATGGCTCTTTTTATCGTTTTGTGGCTTCTCAACACCAGCCAGGATACTCAGAAATTGATCGGCGGGTACTTCTCGGATCCGACCGGAAAAGGCAAAGAAGTTGGCACGGGAAAACACGGCAGCGGAGAGACGGTCAACTTAAGAAAAGACGACATGCCAAAGCTTAAGGAGGAGATTGAAAGGGCCATGAAGAAACTGCCGGAGTTTCAGGCGTTAAAGAGCCAGGTCAAACTCATCGTGACCAGCGAAGGCCTGCGGATCGAGTTACTGGAGAACGATGCGGGGATGTTCTTCCGGTCGGGTAGCCCGGAACCGACCGGAAAATGCCAGGAATTGCTGGCCATGCTCGCCAAGCAACTCGGCGATTTACCCAATAAGCTACTGATTGAAGGACACACTGATTCGACTCCGTTCGGCGCCGATGGCAATTACACGAACTGGGAACTGTCGGGGGACCGGGCGAACGCCGCTCGCCGCCTGATGGAGAACGGCGGCTTGAAAAACGGTCAGGTTGCTCAAGTCAGGGGATTTGCGGATCAGAATCTGCTTATACCCACCGATCCGGCCAACGCGCGGAACCGCCGGGTTTCGGTGATCGTGCAATATTCCGCGGGTGTGGTGCCGTTTGAGGAGGCTACAAAACCTCACGCGAAGCCGGGCGAAAAGACGGAAAGCCCTCATCAAAGCGCTGAAGGTTCCCCGCCAGCTTCACATTCAAAGTAATTTCCTTATGATTGCGCATGACCGTTACCGCGACGCTCTTGCCCGATTTGCGAAGCAGGTAGGGACCGATGTTGCGCGGCGAAGACACAGTCTGGCCGTCGATCTTAGTAATAATATCGCCGGCCTTCAATCCCGCCGATTCGGCCGCCGAACCCTTCGTAACGGACCGAACCAGCACTCCCTCTTTAACGCCAAAGAACTCGGCGAGCTGGGAATTCAACCCTTCCGTTTCGGCCCCGAGAGCCATGCTCCGCCAGGAAAACATGTCGTGCGGAGTATCCGGGATCTGGAATTCAGGCATGATCGGCGGATTTGGGGGAATTGGAGGATTCGGTAGAGTGAACGCGAAAGCGCGCTCCTGGCGAGAACCAATGATAGCCGTGATTTCCTGTTTGGCACCGGTCCTCCAGACCTGCATTGCGGCTTTGCGGCCGGCCGGAGTCTCCTGAATCATGCGCACGAACTGCTCGCCGCCCTCGACGCGCTGGCCGTTGTATTCCAGGATTACGTCGCCTTGTTTGATCCCCGCCTTGGATGCTGGAGAGTCCTCCGAAACCGAAGTGACCTCGACACCCTGCGGTTCTTTCAGCCCAAGCTGCTTCGCGCGTTCGTCGGTTACATCGACCACACCGATGCCCAAATAGCTGCGCGATCCCGAGAATACCGAGGTGGCGCGCGCTTTAGGGGCCGCGATTTGCGCGCCCAAGACTGGCGCCCAAAGCATCGGAATTGCCGCCGCCAGCACCGCCAGCAAATTTGTCTGAAACGTTTTCATCATCTTGTACCTTACTGCCTCTTGATAAATATCATGCCGCCTCTTCCAACAATCTGGAGGAGTGGTCCGCTGCCGTTGATGTTGCCCTCAGCCGTCATCACGGGACCTCGGGAAACCAAACGGAGCGGAAAATCGCTTTTGATTCTCCCTACGCCCCCATGGCTGGTCACCCGAAGCGTCACACTGATATTGGACGGAATCAGCACGGTTATGTCACCCTCGTGGGTCGATAGAAACGATTTGGCCAACGGCTTGGCATCGGAGAACGACGCGAAAACGTTTCCTAGTGTTGTCGAGGCTACCACGTTTCCCGACACTCCGGTCAGCCGGACCGCACCGGACGCGGTCTCGCAGCGCACGCCCGGAGCCGATGATACCCGAATCGGGCCGCCTGAGTTTCGGGCGATCACCGGACCGGCTGCGCGGCCAACCTCGATCGGTCCGCCTTGAGTGGTGGCCGTGACTGAGCTTCCAGCATGTCCGATGCGGATGCCGCCTCCGCCGGTATACGCGTGAACCGTGCCGAGAGCCTCGGCTGCGTAGATTTCCCCGCCGCCCGTTTCAAACACCGAGTCGCCGCGGATGGTGCGCGCCTGTATGGATCCGCCGCCGGAAACACAGTGCAGGGCGCCGCCAATCAAGCCGAGCCTGGTGGCACCGCCAGTTGTGTGGATACTGGCGTTGCCGCCGATCCGGTCAAGACTCGTCCGGCCCGCCCCATTTCTCGTAATGACAGATCCATCGATTTCGGCGACGTCAATGTCGCCTGCTACAGAGGTGATCGTCACCAGCGAAGTGTCTCTCGGGATCTCAATACGTAGCGTTCGCGATGTGCATGGAAATGTGACAGAGGTTGCGCCCGCCTGACGCTGGAGGGCCGTCTCCAATTGAACTGCCGCCTGCCGCGCCTCAGTCTCCCCCGCCTCGCCGATCAGTTGCGTCAGTGTGTAAACGATGCGATTGGAATGCCCGCCCCGAACACCGCGTACGGTAATGTCGCCGACCGCCAGGAGCGAGATGCGCTCGCCCTGCGAAGCGTACAGCGAACCGCGGATCGTGGCGATCCAGCCGTTATGCTCCCGATGAAGCGAAATATCGGAAGCCGCGGCCGCCGGAACGGCACACACGGCCAGGAGCGACGCTATGCCGAGAAACGTGCAAATAACCGGGCAGTGTCTTCCCTTTTTTCCCCCCAGGTTACCTTCTCGTCTAAAACGTTCCGACCGTGGCATGCATGGACTGCAAGGCATTCTGCACCCGGACCCGCACGTAGTGATTGTCTTCCTTCTGGAAAACATCCTGGAGGATTCCGACCATGGCGTCATCGTGACGACTGGTTAGGACGTCGATGGCCTCGATCCGCACTCCCGGATTATCGTCGTGCAAGAGCACCTGCGCGAGGGTCTGGCGCACCGGCGGTTCGCCCGCGAACGATTTCAAACCCTCCAACGCCTTCAATCGCACTCCCGGATTCGGATCGTGCGCGACAGCATTCAGCAACGCCGCCCTAACCGGCGACGATTGCGCACACTCCTTGAGCATTCCCACCGATTCCACACGAACCCCCGGATTGTTCTCCTCATGAACGGCATCGAGCAGCAATCGCTGGATCTTCTCATCGTCCAACCGCCCGATCACTTCACGCCGGCGAATCTCGTCAAGAGCGATTCGGACTGTACCGGAGGCTTGGGGCTCGATCGAACGAACCGCCGAAGATAAACCGTTCTCGATTCCGGCATTGCTTGTGGCGAAGGATTCGTTCCTTATGGAGAGTGGTCCCGGCAGACGCGCGGCGAAGTAGCCAAGCGCGATAAGCGCCATCGCGCCAACCGGCACTCGCAGCCGCACACCATGTTGAATAAGATCCCGAAACCAGTCGCCCAATCCAAGCCAGCCGCGATTATGGACCGGTTCACGCGCGATCCGGCGCGTTAGATCGCCGCGGCATTCCTGCAGAAGGCCAACTGGAGTGGTCGTCTGGCGCGCGTCGAGCGCCGCGTGGATAGCTCGTTGCAGCTTGAGTTCCCGCGCACAGGCGGCGCACCCGGCGACGTGATCTTCGAGCTGTTCTTCCACGGCCGGTGAAACCTCGCCGTAGAGATACAACGGAATGGCGTGGACAATATCATCGCACTTCATACAAACTCTCCCAGCAGGCTGCGCATCTTCTGCGTCGCCCGAAATAGGCAATTTTTGGCGGCTTCCTCACTGGTGCCCAGCATGTCGCCGATGTTCCGAAGCCGCATGCCCTGATAGTGTCTCAGTTCGAATACCATTCGTTCGCGCGGCGACAAGTCCTCTAGCGCGGCGCTGATCTTATCCTGGAGCTGACAGTTCCAGGTGTGGCGTTCAGGGTTGCCTTGCGGTCCCTGTTCCGCAAAATGATCCATCCTGTCGAGCGGACCTTCCGGGGTATCCACCACCGTCGATTCCTCCCGCCTCACTTTGCGTTTCCGCAGGTGGTCTAAGCAGATGTTGGTTACGATCCGGTACAGCCACGTGTGGAAGCTACAGTCGAACCGAAATGTGTGCAGGTTCTTGTACACCCGCAGGAAGGCTTCCTGGTAAATGTCGCGGGCATCCTCGGGCGATCGTAAGAGATTCATGGCGATCCGGAGAACGTTCTGGTCGTAGGTGCGGACCAGAGACTCGAACGCATCGGCGTCGCCTCGCTGAGCGGCTCGGATCAGTGTGGCTTCATCGGGCTGTGTGGCCATGCGGGTGGCTAAGGCTCCGGCTGCTTGCACCATGGGCATCTTCATAGACGTAGCCGCGAAAAAAAGGTCACCAAGAGCTCATGTTTTCCGATGCTAGCATGGAAAGCACCATAGATTAAGGATCTAATGGCTAAACGCGGAGTAGAAGAGGAACTTGAAAAGCTGGGCCGATTGCGTGAACAGCCGGTTACGGAGGCTACTCTCGCGGCCTTACGCAAAGCGTTAACCGATCGCGTCAACCTCATCGCCGCCAAAGCCGGCCAGATCATCGGCGATTTGCAGATGAACCCGCTCCTTCCGGACCTGCTGGCCACCTTCAATCGCTTGTTCAAGAACGCGACAGAAACCGACCCGCAATGCTGGGGCAAGAATGCAATCGCCAAATGTCTTACAGGCTTGGAGTACGACGAATCCGCGCCCTTCTTGCGCGGCTACCGTTTCGTCCAAATGGAATCGGTATGGGGCGGGAAAACCGACACCGCGGTTACTTTGCGCAGCATCTGTACTCTGGCGTTGGTGCAGTGCCGCGACCTGCACCGCATCGAAAAAATGGGGCACCTGGTGAGGGCGATGACTGACCGGCACGAGGCAGTGCGGATCGACGCGATTCGGGCTCTGGAGCAACTCGGCGGCGAGGAGGCCTCGCTGCTTCTCCGGCTTAAAGCCGGCATCGGGGAAAAGCGGGCATCCGTTACGGGTCAGGCGATCGAATCGCTACTTCGGCTGGAGGGATCCCGCGCTCTCGATTTTGCTGGCGAATTCCTCAAGGAATCGGAGCCCGGCGATGTTCGGGAACTTCCATCGACTGAGGAAGAGGTCGTCGAAGAAGCCGCTCTGGCCTTCGGGACGTCGCGCATGCCTGAAGCTGTGGACGCACTTACGCAAGCGTGGCAGCGCGATCCCAAGCCCGTTTTCCTCCGCGCTGTTAGCCTGTCCCGGCATGAACGTGCGTTTGATTTCCTGCTGAACGTGGTGAGGAGCGGACGCGAGCGTGACGCGTTGGCAGCGATTGACGCACTGTCGCTTCACCGCGAGTCGACGGAGGTGCGAAGCGAGTTGGAGACGGCGATTGCAACACGGAAAAGTGCCGTGCTTGGTGAGAGATTTTACGTGAGCTTTGGCACGGTGTAGGCCGATAGGGAGTGAACGAGTACGTCCGCCCCGAAATCAGGTCTTATCAATCTATGTACACTTTGACGAACCCGATTATCATATTGGGGTGAGCCACTCGGATCCGGCGGAAGGTTCGCCTTCCAGGGGCGGCTCAGGCCGCACCACCAGACCCGTGCCTGCGGGCTTGGTATGTCCAGCTTGCGGCAGCAAACTCATCCGGCAGTCCATGCGCCGCGGCTTGGCGGATCATCTGAAAAGATTATTCGGCCGGCGGCCCTACCGTTGTAAGATGTGCGACGTACGCTTCAGCGGTCCGCGACCTCCAAAGCGGTAGGTTCTCAAAAAAGTTTAGTCCAAGTCGAAATCCCGAAGCGGGGGAGCCGCATCCGGATTCTCTTTCGCTTGTTTGAGCAATTCATCGAATCTCCGGTCGAGAACTTTGCCCATACTCTTCTCGGCCTCAAACGATTTACGAAAAATCTCATCGCGGCGGCCGGCTTCACCCTTGAGCTTGGCTACCGCGGCCGCAAGGTCCTCAATTGGAGGCGGCTTCTCGATAGCCTTATGGGAGATCACCGCCCGTGTCTCCGGATCGATCTTTAGCGCCGCCTGACAGCAGGGACAGGCAACCTCAATTAGAGCCTTGGCCATGACTCATAGTAGCGCTTCAGCGGCTTCATCGTTACTGTTTCAGCTAACAACAACAACGCTAAGACTCGCTATCTGCATTATTGCTCAAATGCTAGCCTTGCCAGTTATGATGTTCACTATCCAGCAGGACCGTGGTGTTGGCGCCGCAGGCCAAGTGCATCGGTCTCGCCGATCGCAAAGAAAGGCAACTCCGGCAGAAGGCCGTTGGGTCTCACTTTCGGCCTTATGGACAATCCTCGAAGTGCAAGGGGTACACATCCCGCTCGGCAGGCTGTCCGGAATGAGCGCGCACAAATTCTGGCGTTCAGCACGTCGATCGAGTAGTCCCGTCCTGACGAACAACACTAGATTCTCGAATTCTTCCGCCGTAAGTTGGGGCGGGTTGAGCAGCAGCGGATCGAGGCGCGTCAGCACCGGTTCGATCGGTCCCCGCAGAAGCATCAAATCGTTTTCCACGCCCGCGCGGACCGGATCATAGTTCCGCGCCGATTCGAGCACATGCGTAACGGATTTGGCAAAAATCAGATCCCTGTGCTTCGTTTCACGAACGTCTGTAATGCAGTATCAAGGGACCAAGAAGCCCGTCTCTCAAATTGCACAGGAACTCGGGGTTGACGCAGTGCTGGAAGGTAAAGTGACCCGCGAGGGAGACAGGTCCCCACCCGCTTTGCGGCGGACAACGAAGCACGAAAATTTTAAAGCTTCGTCGGACCGCGGGATTCGGGATTTCAGGGGCGTTTGTTAGCAGAGGGCTTTTATACACGTGTCGGATTTTCAGGAGAGAGTACGGATCACGGCGCAATTGATCGGCGCCGCACCGGAGAAACATCTCTGGGCCGAGAAGTATGAAGCAAGCTTAAGCGGGATTTAGAACGTACAAGATTGCTTGCGTAACAGCTTTCGCAACTCAATCCAGATCACATTGACACCGCGGAAAAGTCGCTGCTCACCGCGTCTCAAGCTGTCGACCCTGCGGCTTACGAGGTTTAGTTAAAGGGCGTATTTGTGGGAGCGGTCTGGCGAAGAGAATCTCAAGAAGAGCCGCGACTATTTCGAGCAGGCGATTAAAGGGATCCCGGGTTCGCCTTGGCGTGGGCCGGTCTGGCGGACACCTATAGCCGATTGGCGAGTTGGGGCGTACTTTCGAGCTAGGATGCGCGGCCCCGCGCCCGCGCGGCCGCCCAAAAAGCCATTGAACTGAGCCGGCCTCGTCGAGCCGCTGGTCACGCTCGCGGAAGTGAAAGTTAACTATGAATGGGACTGGGACGGGGCGGAGAAGTTGTTGAAGCACGCGATTGATCTGAATCCCAAATATGGAGAAGGCCATCATGTACATGCGACTTTACTGGCCGCGGTGGGACGCAATACGGAGGCGGTGGCCGAGGCGCGGCGCGCGCATGAAGCGGAGCCCCTCTCAAATATTTTCGCGCCAAACGTCATTTGGAAACTCTACCTCGGCCGCCAGGATGGGGAAGCCGAAACAGAAGCCCGCAAATTGAACGAGCGAGATGGATACATTCTGGCATCTTTGTACTTTCAAACGGGACGCCAAGACAAAGCGCTCGCTTTGTTGTAAAAAGACGTCGCGCGACCGCATCCCGGCGTTTTGGAGTTGATGTACCTGGGTCACGCGCTGGGCATTACTGGCGCTCGATCCGAAGCGCAGAAGAATTGGAACAGATGCGATCGCTGTCACAAGAAAAGTACGTTCCGCCCGAATATATCGCGGTGGCGTAGGAAGGCCTGAGTGAGCGGGAACACGCCTTGCGGTGGTTCGAGAGAGCGTTCGCAGATCTACTCAAGGCTTCAAGTGAACCGTGTTGGGCTTTGCTCCCGTTTCAGCGGATAGGATTAAGAATCGCCAAACACGCCGTGATAGAACTCCCGCGTTCGCGCGCGAATTTCCTTCAGTGTGGACGGCAGCGGTCCATGCAGCCGTTCGGGCGTCCAACGGCTAACCAGTTCGTCCAACAGTTTGGCCTGAACGGGATTGGCCGGTAGCCGTCCCTCGGCGTGTCCATTCAGAACCCTGAGACCATGGTCCACCGCTCGATAGAAAACCGCCGCCTGCAACAGGAACTCGGCTTCATCGCGCTCCAGGTGCCCCATCTTCTCGATCACATCGATCCGCTCCGGAGTATTCAGCACCGGGAAGAACATCCCCGCGCCTTTGAGCCGGAGGTACATCAACAAGAAATCGATGTCCCAGTAGCCGCCGCGGCCCGCCTTCAACAGATTGCTCGACCCTTGCTCACGTTCCAGCCGCTCGCGCATTTGCGCCAACTCCTTCCGTGAGCGTCCGCCTTGACCGTAACGGCGCCAGTCGACTTGCTGCAGTTCAGTGAGAAAATCCATGCCGCGTTTCAGATCGCCGGCGATGGTCCGCGCCTTCATGTATGCGATGCCTTCCCATGCCTCGGCGTGCCGCGCGAAGTAGTCCTTATAGTTGCTCTCCGTCTGCACCAACGCGCCATCGCGCCCGTTAGGCCGCAGCCTGGTATCGACCGTGAAGATTACACCGTCGCCGGTATACGCGCTGATAACGTGGATCATCCGCTCGGCAACTCCGGTCCAGAAGCGCAACTCGCGAAAGTCGTTATCGGGAATCACGAATACCAGGTCGGCATCGGATGCCAGATCGAATTCGCGCATTCCGAGGCGGCCTAGTGCGACCGTCATCATTTGACCGTCGGCATGGTATCCATCCGTCTCAGGTGGCGCGGTTTCCATTGCCTCCTTCAGCGCGATCCGGTAAGCCGCAACGACGATGGAATCGGCAAGTTGCGACGTTCGTTTGAGCGTCTTGAATATGGGCGCGCGGTTATAGATGCTGTCGGATTGTATCCGTGTCATCTGATCGCGGAAAAAACGGCGCAACTCGGCCATATCTTCGGGCGCTTCGAAGCCGACCCGGCCCTGATTGTGGCTACATGCATGACTGATCTCCCGCAGCAATTCGGGATACCGGATTAACTGATCGGCGAAATAGCTGCTGTGATCGAAGACGTCCATCGTACACGCGCGCAGGTTCGCGTCGTTCTCGATCATGTCCAGGTATTCCGGGCTGGAGATCAGTTTCTCGATCAGGTATTCGAGGCGCCCATCCTGGGGCCCGGTCTGCGCGATGGCTTCGGCAAATTTCGGCGCACAGTCTTCAAGATAACCCGCCAGATTGGGCGAGAGCGGCGACGAAGGACTGCCGAGCGCAGTCTCGGGGATTTCAGCGGGTTGGGTTTCGCTTGGAGGCGTCACATAGTAATAATGAGGCCGCTTCGGCCGCACTACCCGGTCGTAAAGTTCTCTAACGGCTTCGAAGTGGCTGTCTAATTCCCGCTGCATAGACCCGGCAGTCGGCTCAGTTCCTCTCTGAGACTTAGGCATTTTGAGGGCCAGCAACTCCAGTTCATCCAAGCCCTGCGGCAGCGTGTGCGTTTGCCGGTCTTCGTTGAATTGCAGGCGGTGTTCGAGATGGCGCAGAAACTGATAGGCCGCCACCAGACGCGCGTACTCGGAGTCGGAGAGACGATCCTTATCGCGAAGGCGGAACAATGCAAAGAGCGTTCCGCCGTGGCGTACCCAAGGTTCGCGCCCTCCGTGCAGACGCTGCAGACACTGCACCAGAAACTCGATATCCCGAATGCCGCCGCGCGCCAACTTTATGTCGAGTCCCCCATGGGCAGTTCGCTTCAGCTTCTCGTTGATACGTTCGCGGGCTTCCGAAACCGACTCCACCGCCTTGAAATCGAGCGTCGTCGAATAGATCAGCGGCTCGACGAATTCGAGCAAACTGGTTCCCGGTTCGCGATCGCCGGCGGCTACGCGTCCCTTGATGAGCATCTGTAATTCCCAATCCCGTCCGCGGATCTGGTAGTAATTCCGAGCGCCTTCGAGCGTGTGGCAGACCTCTCCATAGCGTCCGTCGGGGCGAAGGCGGAGGTCGACGCGATAACACATGCCCTCGCCGGTGTAGGTGGAAAGCAGCGCCGTGTAACTGTTGGCGATCTTTTTGAAAAATTCCTTGTTGGTGATGCTGTGCGGACCCTCTGTATCGCCAGCACCGTCATAGAGGAACATCAGGTCGATATCTGAACTGTAGTTCAACTCGCGCCCGCCAAGCTTTCCTAGCGCCAGCACTGAGAATCGCGCGGGCTCACCGTTCACCAGCGGCTCCCCATGGATGCGCTCGTACGACGCCCGAATACGCCTGTAACTCAGATCGAGGATGGCATCGGCGAGGTTCGAAAGCTCTTCGGTTACGTCCGAGAGCGTACCGAGTCCGAGCACATCGCGGACTACGATTCGCAAGAGTTGCTCGCGGCGGAAGCGCGCGAGATCTACCGCCGAAGGAGCATCGTCGTTATCCCAACCGATAAGTTGACGCAACCGCGTCTCATATTCTTCGGCAATGAGCACGCGGTGCATATCGCCACTACGGCCGAGAGACTCCAGCCACTGCGGATTCTTCAGCACCGCTTCCGATAAAAACGAGCTGTACGAGAACACCGCCATAAGGTAGCCCAGCGTAGTGGTCTGCGCGGCGATGCGAAGAAACGCGTTCGGGTTCTCGCGCCAAAACCGCTCGAGGTACCGGGCTACGGCGGTCGGTTCGGGAGCGCTACTCAACAATACGCCGATGCGGTGGAGAATTTCGGGCGGCACGCCGTCAAGGCTCTCCATCCTCCCGCGTATACGCGCAGCACTCCGGTATGAAAGGTCGGGTATAAGTCGGGGCATCGTGGTCCCGGCGAGTTTCCTCTTTGATTATAAGTGGTTTGCTACCGGCCAGGTGAGTAACCCATTGTTTACCGGGAACGCGCCATGATGTATGTTGGTATACAAATTTATGCCGGGACCGAAAGTGATCTTGGTCGTGGATGACGAAGAGGCTGTCCGGTTATTGGTAAGCACTTTAATCGAACGGGCCTCTCATACCGTGCTGCTTGCTAACGACGGCGTCCACGCGCTCGAAGTCTCGCGTAAGTACGGAGGAGAGATCCACGTACTCGTAACCGATTACAAGATGCCACGTTTGAATGGCCTGGAACTCGCCAAAATACTGGCTACGGAACGGCCTGGTATCCACGTGATGATGATGTCGGGTAGACTTTCGAATCCCGAGGCAGTTCAGGAATCGCGCATCCCCGTTTTGCGGAAGCCGTTCACGATCACAGGTTTCATGACCAGCCTGAAGCATTGTATAGAAAATTGAGCGGGATCAGAACACAGGTTTAACCATCTTTTAATGGCGATGTTTCCGCACATACCCGTTCTGGACAGGAACGGGGAGTGTATCAAAGGCAAAGAGGAGCAACTGTGAACGATTTGCTGGCCTGTGCTTTTGGCGTGAACATCGGCTTCAATCAATGATGAAAACGGTCCATGCCATTTCCCATTTGAAGTATTTCTGCCGCCGTGTTGTTTAGAGGGTGTGAGCATGACGCACAGTGCACGGCTGTGGCACAGTTGACTTTCCTTGGGCGTGCCGGCCTGCTGGAATTCTCCCATTCCGATGCGGCTCCCACGGTTATCCTCTGGACTGACGCAAATCGTCAAGTTTGCCAGTTACGCGGGGCGGAGCTTGCAGACCGCTGTCTGCTTGTACTCTTCAACGGGTTTCAATTCAGTCGTGGGAAATTCGGCTTATTGGGCGAATCCAGAGGGTGAGGTGTCCAGGCTCAAGCGACGGCATTGGGCCGCGGTACAACTGGAAGTCCTAACGAACGAGGCCGGCGGGTTCCAAGACTAAGGGGATGTGCAGCAAATCGAGCCAGATATTCTCTTCCGTGTTCTGAACGAAAGCGAGTTCGTCGACAGGGAAGGTGACAGGGCCGTCCCATTGCGACCAGCGGTCGCGAGCCAGTTTCAGCATCTCCTCGACACTTTCATCGGGAAGATTTTGAGCGAGAGTAATATGAGGATGGAATTGAAATGGTTCTTTGAACTTGGCTGCGCCGCAGTTGAGCGTTTCATGCATGTGGCGTAATCGCCCCCCACCCTGCGCGACGCCAATAAAAATAACTTTGGACTTCTCGAAGATCTCGACTTCCCCTAGCTTGATTTCGAAAAAGTGAAATTGGGAGGCGGCTGACAGCAGTTCCTGCTCTACACGCTCAACCGGCTCCTCAAGGGGTCTCGGAGGCAGTATGGTTACGTGCGCGTGTGGACGGCAGCCGGGCGACAGCTTCAGGCGCAGTTCATCAAGAAAAGTTCCAAGCGGCTTCGGAATGTAGCTGACCAGTGCATACTGATTGACCCGGACGTACCCGTTATATGAACAACCCATCTGTATCGATTTTAACCGATTCGCGCGTCCGCCATCCGATACTTCGATGTTGAGTGGATGCTTTTGGTTTCGGAGTGGTAACAAGCGTACCAGAGTGAGTGCGTTTTCGTGAAGAGTGGCTGTGCCTTCTGCCATTATACTTGAGTATGCGAGGAACCAAGCAGATCGCGACAGCCCTCATTGCGCTGACATCGCTTACATACTCGTTTGGCGCTACTCCTGGCGCATCAAGCAGCGGACCGGAGTACACGGCGGACGGACAATTGAAGCTGCCGGAGGACTATCGGGAATGGGTGTTTCTAAGTTCGGGGTCGGGCATGACTTATGGTCCTCTTGCCGCACAGGGTCCGTTGTCGCCGCCTCTGTTCGATAACGTTTTCGTCAACCGCGAGTCCTATCGCCGATTTCTCGAAACCGGACACTGGCCGGATAAGACGATGTTCGTGCTGGAAGTCAGAAGTTCCGAAGGCCATGCTTCCATCAACAATGGCGGGCACTTCCAAAGAGACCTTGTGGGGATCGAGTCGGAAGTTAAGGACAGTTCGTCGCCTTTGGGCACGTGGACATTCTACGGATTCTCCTTGGATGCCGGTAAGCCGGCCCGCGCGGCAAAGCCTATTCCTCGCACCGCGAATTGCTATTCGTGCCACGGAACGAATACCGCGGTTGAGAATACGTTCGTCCAGTTTTATCCAACGCTCTACGACGTCGCGGAACATCAAGGGACGATCAAGCCCGAGTTTCAGAAGTTGCCGATTACCACGGCGAAACTTGTGGAACTCATAACTGCGCAGGGATGGAACGAGGCTGCACGCGTTCTCGAGGAGACGCGTCTGCGGACGCCCGATGCCGCTGTGCTGAGCGATGGATCGCTAAACATAGCGGGCCACCGCCTCATGAAATCGAACCCAGATGGCGCCGTGGCAATTCTCGAATGGGCGGCGGCTCGCTATCCCAAGTCGGCGAATACTCTCGATAGTCTTGCGGACGCGTACGCCGCCGCAGGTAAGAAAGATGCGGCCCGGAGTGCTTCGGAGAAGGAGTTGGCGCTACTTGACGGTGACACATCGCTGGGCGCCGAATTGAGGGCACGGCTGCGGCAAACGGCGAAGGATCGGCTGGCGCGTTTGCAAACCTCGAATCGGTGACATAATAATCCATCATGCGGCGTAGAACCTTTCTTTCGACATCAGTAGCGGGCGTGGCAATGACGGCTGGCGGGACTGCTCGCGGCGCTGCGACAAGTCCAGTCAAACCTGGCGATATACCGAAACGCGTTTTCGGCAAAACAGGTGAGAAGCTCACAATCATCGGACAGGCTGGTGGACGGTTCCCGATGATCACGTTCGAGGAGGCCAAGGCGGTTACGCTGCGCGCCTATGAACTCGGAATCAACTACTTCGATTGCGCGCGTATTTACTGGAACGGCAAGTCGGAAGAAGTTTACGGCGAGGTGCTGCCGCCGTTCCGCAAGAATATTTTCCTGACCACGAAATCGCCGCAGCGCAGCCGCGCCGGAGCCGAGGCGGATCTCGATAAGTCGTTGCGCGCCCTCAAGACCGATTATCTCGATCTATGGCAAATTCACCAGGTGAGCGAAATGAGCGAGGTCGAGGAGATCTTCGCACCGGGCGGCGCGATCGAAGCATTTGAAGCCGCCAAGAAAGCAGGTAAGTGCCGTTTTATGGGGTTCACCGGGCACCACGATCCGGAGGTTCACCTGGCGATGCTCAAGCATTACGACAAGTACGACACGATCCTGATGCCCTTGAACGCCGCCGATCCGTCCTATCTGAGCTTCGAGAAGATGGTGCTGCCGATCGCGGTGGAGCGCGGCATGGGGATTCAGGCAATGAAGAGCACCGCGAACGCCGGCCTGCTGCCAGGGGTGCATCTGAAAGAATGCCTCAGCTACGTGCTGAGTCTGCCGATCCATTGCCTCGCGCTCGGCTGCACAACGATAGGGCAGATCGAAGACGATGTACGCGTAGCCCAGCAGTTCCAGAAGATGGCTCCTGACCAGATGGCGGCGCTGCGCAAACGCGCATCGGCGATGGCCGGTCCGAGGCTTGAGAATTGGAAGCGGGATACCGAGCATGCATCGGCGGCGCGCTATCAGGACGGCGTATTGGCGTAAGACTCGGGTTACGGCTGCCTGCGGCCTGATGGCTGCTCTCAGGCGCTGCTCGTTCCGGCAATAAGAAACTGCTCTATCGCCTTGCGGGTGTTGGTGGATACGATTGAATGTGTTAGGGAGTACACCACGTCTACTCCCAAGCCCGAGTTGACGGGCGGCCCGTCTGTCGATTCCGAATGGCTTTCGCGAATCAAGCAATCCGCTTGTTCTTCGGTTTCGTCAGCCGTAATGTTGATAATCAATTTCAAGCCGGCGTGGCAAAGCGAGTCTCGTTGCGCATGATAGACCCCCTCCGGTCCGCACGTGATTTGATACGCCTGCTCAAACTGTTGGTACACTTCCTTGGGACCGCGGGGCGGAGGCATGAACAAGTCGGCCCAGGGCGCGTTGGTGTCGCTATCGAGCGAACCGCCGAGGTGGGAATCACGGGAATCTCATCGCGGACCCATGGCCCCAATGCGGCGCAACTCGGTCAACCCCGCCGCACCGATGAATATCGGTCTGGCCAGATATCGGCCGCATTGTGCTCCAGCAGGTAACGATCGCCGTAGCGTCCGTACTCGTGTTCACCAGCGGCGATGCGGGTCGATTTGATGGCCGAATGCGAGGTGCGGTTCGAAATCGGCCTTGCGGCTTCGACGCCGCACGTCGACCATGATCCCGGAGTGTAAGCCTACGCTAGATGCCGCGGGTTACCTTCAGCCTGCTCTTCTCGATTTGAAACGGGCAGGCGGATCGAAAGAAATTGACGCCCGTCCATAGTCGCATATGATATCTGAGATGAAGACGCTCCGCGCTCTTGCGCTGCTTCCTTTACTGGTCCCCGCACTCAGTTGTGCGGCTGACTGGAAACCGGCCGATTCGCCGCTAACCACGCCTTGGACCGCCAAAGTTACTCCCACCAATGCCTGGCGCGAGTATCCGCGGCCGCAACTGCAGCGGACGACCTGGACGAATTTGAACGGGTTGTGGGACTACGCCATTGAGCCGAAGGATGCCGGCCGGCCAGGCCGGTTCGACGGGCAGATTCTGGTTCCGTATCCGGTTGAATCGGCGCTATCCGGCGTGAAGCGGCCGCTCACGCCGGCGCAGCGGCTCTGGTATCGCCGAACCTTCAATCTGCCAGTCGTGCGCGGCAGCAAACTTCTGCTCCATTTCGGCGGAGTGGATTGGCGCACCGAAGTCTGGGTTAATGGGACGTCCGTGGGGAAACATGAAGGCGGCTACGATCCCTTCACCTTCGATATCACCGGGGCGCTGAAGCAGGGCGAACAGGAGATCGTCGTCGCCGTTTGGGATCCGACCGATTCGGAAGTGCATCCGCGCGGCAAGCAGGTTCTGGTTCCGAGCGGCATCTGGTACACCGCGGTTTCGGGCATCTGGCAAACGGTCTGGCTGGAACCTGTAGCCGCGGCGCATATCGAAGAATTGACGATGGTCCCGGACATCGATGGCAAGCGGCTGCGGCTGACGGTGCACGCTTCCGCGGCGGGAGATTTCATAGCCGTTGCGAAGCTGCACGGTAAGATCGCCGGACAAGTATCCGGGCCGGTCGACTCCGAGACCAGTCTGCCGCTTCCGGCAATGGAGTTATGGTCCAGCGAGAACCCGGTTCTCTACGACCTCGATGTCAAGTTGAAGTCCGGCGATGCGGTGACCAGTTACTTCGGCATGCGCAAGGTGGAGGTCCGCAAGGACGCGGCTGGCATCGAGCGGATATTCCTGAATAACAGTCCGCGGTTCCTGATCGGTCCTCTCGACCAGGGTTGGTGGCCGGATGGTCTCTACACCGCGTCGAGCGATGAGGCATCGCGGTTCGATATCGAGACGCTGAAGAAACTGGGATTCAACATGTGCCGGAAGCACGTCAAAGTGGAGCCGGAGCGTTGGTATTACTGGTGCGACAAACTCGGGCTCATGGTCTGGCAGGACATGCCTAGCGCCATGTCGAAGAGCCATCCGACCGGTATCAAACGGGGCGGCGATCAGGACGTCCAGTTCACGGCGGAAGAGGATG
The DNA here is from genome assembly GCA_963767545.1 of Terriglobia bacterium. Taxonomy (GTDB): domain Bacteria; phylum Acidobacteriota; class Terriglobia; order Bryobacterales; family Bryobacteraceae; genus CAVVFX01. The sequence goes on along the minus strand of CAVYEV010000043.1, from coordinate 58,648 downwards.
CCGACTTCCGCAGCGAGTTGCGCGCCATGATGAGTCACCTACAAAACTTCACAAGTATTGTCGGATGGGTGCCGTTCAACGAAGGCTGGGGACAGCACGCGACTAACAACATTTTAAAGATGGTCAAGCAAATCGATCCATCCCGGCTGGTTGATGGGCCGAGCGGATGGGAAGATCGCGGCTACGGAGATATGAAGGACATGCACAAGTATCCTGGCCCCGACATGTATCCGGTAATGCCAAACCGTGCCTCAGTCCTCGGCGAATTCGGAGGGTTAGGCTGGCCGGTGGAAGGACATCTCTGGTGGAACAAGCGTAACTGGGGCTACAGAACTTATCACGATCAGGCAACTCTCTCCGCGGTCTATGAAGACCTGGCCGATCAGTTAGAGCCATTAATCCGCGAAGGACTTTCCGCCGCCGTGTATACCCAGACGACAGATGTCGAGGGAGAAGTCAACGGTTTGATGACTTACGATCGCAAGTTCATTAAGTTCGACGTAAGTAAGCTGGCGGCAATCCATACGCGGCTGATTAAATTAGGAAGCGGCAAGAAGTAGCATGTGCAATTGCCGAGCGATTCTGGCGCTGTTGCTTATCTCGGGGGAGGCGGTTGGGGCGCCTCTGATCCGGATCGCCGATACCGAATTGGCGCAGCCGCTGGTGCTGGTGGCATACGGCGACATGCGATTTACCGATCCCAAAGAAACGGATGCAACCAATCCGAAGATTCGCCGCTGGCTGGTCGATAAAATCGCGGAAGAGAAGCCGGCGATAATACTGATCAGCGGCGACGTCCCGTATCACGGCGGAGAGATTAACGACTATACCGTTTTCCAATCCGAGACCGCGCCATGGAAAGCGGCCAATATCCTGGTCAGCCCGGCGCTGGGCAATCACGAGATGTACGGTAAGACATTGGCGAAGTGTACGGACTGCATCGAGAATTGGTGGAACACGTTTCCGCAGGTGGGCAGGCATCGCTGGTATTCGATCGCATTAGGCAGCAGAGTTTATATCGTGACGCTCGATACCAATTCAGCGCTCGCGTCCGGGAGCGAACAGCAGCAATGGCTGGCGCAGGAACTGGCGGCGCTTCGCTCCGAAGTGAAGTTTGTGTTCATCAATCTGCACCATCCGCCGGTTACCGGCACGATGCTGGGACCGAATGCGGATCATAACGCGCGGCCTAACGAGATTGCGCTCGTCGACTTAATCAAGAAGACTCGTGCGCGCCAGCGTGTGCAGTTCGTCGTGAACGCGGGGCACATCCATAATTACGAACGTTTCAAGCAGGACGGCACCGAGTATCTGGTATCGGGCGGCGGCGGAGCAAAGCCTCTCCTCGTCCAGAGGGGTTCGAAGGACCGTTACAAGAATGCACCGGACGTGAACTATCACTATGTGAAATTCGTGCTGCGAGGGAAGAAGCTGGAGGCCGAGATGATTCGCGTGGCTGATCCGTCCGCTGAGAGCGCGAGGTGGGAAGTGAAGGATCGATTTCAGGTGAAGGCGCGATAGATATGTCGCTTAAGCATAAAAAAGGGCCCGGATCGCTCCGGGCCCAATCGACTTAGTCAAGGAGAAAGAATTATGAAACCGCCAGGAACAATCTGTTCCCCTTGCGGTTTACCAGCAGGAGAGACTCTCCATTGGATTTGTGCAGCGCTTGTGCAAACTCCTGAGCGTTCGTGACAGGTTTGCGATTGACTTCCTGGATCACGTCTCCCTCGTGAAGTCCCGCGGCAGCGGCCTGGCTGGCAGGATCGACATCCGTCACCACCACACCCTTCGAGTTGGCCGGCAGACCGAGCTGACGAGCGCTCTGCACGTCGAGATCTTCAACCCGGACTCCTTGCAGAGTCTTATCGGTATGATCCTGATCATTGCTGGCGCGTTGGATGTGTTCGCCAGGCATTTCGCTCACCTGAGCTGTGATCACGCGCGGCTGTCCATCGCGGATGACGTTGAGCTTTACGGATTGGCCTGCATTCATCATCGATACAGTCATGCGAAGCTGATTGCTAGTTTCGACCGGCGTGCCATTGATTTGCGTAATCACGTCACCCGACTGCAATCCGGCTCTCTGGGCAGGGCTGTCTGGAGTGACTTGGCTGATCAAGGCCCCTTCCGGTCCGTTCAGGCCCATAGCCTTCGCGATTCCGGGCGTAACGTCCTGAACCTGAATGCCGAGATAAGACCGGACAACATGTCCATTGGTTACGATTTGGTCCATCACCTGGCGGGCAAGATTGACCGGTACCGCAAAGCCGATGCCCTGATTGCCACCGGAATTACCCGCGAGAATCGCGGTGTTGATGCCGACGAGTTCACCGCGGTCGTTCACTAAAGCGCCGCCCGAGTTGCCGGGGTTAATGGCCGCATCCGTCTGAATAAAGTCTTCGTAGTCTTCAATGCCGAGTCCGGCCCGGCCGGTTGCGCTGATGATTCCCATCGTGACGGTCTGGCCCACGCCGTAGGGGTTGCCAATCGCCAGTACACAGTCGCCGACTTCCATCTTCGAGGAGTTTCCAACTGTGATTACGGGCAAGTTGTTGGCATCGATTTTGACTACGGCCAAGTCGATCTTCGCGTCTTTTCCAACAACACGGCCCTTGAACTCACGGCGATCCGCCAGTGTAACTCGAACGTCAGACGCATCGTCTACAACGTGGTTATTGGTCAAGATATAGCCGTCGGGGCTGACGATTACGCCGGACCCTAAGCCGGCTTCCCGATGCGAGCGCGGAACGTCGGATCCATTACCAAAACCGTTTCCGAAGAACTGCCGGAACATAGGATCCATACCTTCCGGCATCTGCATTCCGGCAGGCGCTTTCACTACTTTCGATACCGATACTTTGACCACAGCCGGCATCGCGCGCTTGGCGGCCGGAGCCATGGTGATGCGGCTCGGCCCCTCATTGGGGTCGGCCAGTTTCAGATTGATATGCGCGGTGGTCGGGAATGCGGCGTGGGCCACAGCCAGGCCTCCACCGACCAGCAGCGCGCATAATACAGCGGTGCGCGTGCGCCCCGTTGTCTTCCAGGATTCAAATAATTTCACAATACCTCCCTCAGGTTAAGGCCTTTCCGCCTCTGTATGTAAAGACGTGTCAGGCCGTTAGGGGTTTGTCCCTACCAGTCGGTAGTTGCGATACCGGAAGGTTGGTAGGCCTATATTGTGGCGGGCAGCGTGCCTCGAAATGAGAATTATCAAACCATGAGAGGGATGCCCCCACCCAAGGGCCACTTTGAACCAAGGTTGCACAAGCGAAGTTGTTTATATCGCCTCAACCATTTTCCCGCTTCGCGACAAATCAGGCATCACCATGGGGTGCACTTTCTGGATCCAAACCGGGTGAAATCGATCGGGCAGGCAGCTGCCGGCCGGTGAGGCGGGGCGCGAGCCAAATGCGGTAAGCTTTCTCAAATCGCGCCCCTCCTTCGAGCCTTCGCGCGCTTTTAATGATCTCTCGGGCCGATGCTTTGCGTGAAAGCCCTTCGCCCAGTGCCCTTGCAATAAGTTCTCTCAGCGGCCGCTCAAACCGGTCCATTGCACCCGGCGCGGCCTGCGGCCAGCCACGCTCGCGGACGATCGCACCGCGATGAAGCTTGAGGTCGAGCCAGCCTTCGTTCGCGAGCTGACGACAGGCTTCCGCAACAACAGCCCCGAGACAAGCTCGGCGCGCAGACCCTTGGCGATCTGTTCGTAGGCCGGTACGATCGAGGCCGGATCGATCCGAAGCATACTATATGCGAATTGTCACACTCGCCATACAATCAACAATCGGGAGACGCGAGTCGATTCCGGCGGCGGGAAAACACTCCCGATTGTATGCCTATGATGTAAGATGTGGGCGGCGGGCCAACTTCGGAATCGATCGGGAGCCGTTAGCATGAAGGTTCTCAGCCTCGAAAGTGTAACGAGAAGGTTCGGCGATTTCGTCGCTGTCAACGATCTGAGTTTCTCGATTGAGGAAGGCCAAGTGGCCGGTTTCCTGGGCGCGAACGGCGCCGGCAAGACCACAACGTTGCGGATGATTCTCGATATCCTGCATCCGACCTCGGGCACAATCGATGTGATGGGCAGCCCGCCTGGCCGAAGGAACGCGTCCGAAGTTGGTTTTCTTCCCGAAGAGCGCGGCCTTTATCGCGGCATGACCGTCTTGCAGACCGTGGTCTATTTCGGACGGTTGAAGGGGCTCTCGCGCTCAGCCGCCCAGAAAGCCGCTGGTCCGCTTATCGAGCGATTTGGCCTACAATCCGTTCGGCGGCCGCAAGGTCGAACGCCTGTCCAAGGGCATGGCTCAAAAGGTCCAACTAGCCACTGCCCTGGTCAATTCGCCGAGATTGCTTTTGCTTGACGAGCCCTTCTCCGGTCTCGATCCGGTAAACCAGACGGTGCTAGAGGACGAGATTCTGGCCGCGGCGCGCCAGGGATCGAGCATCCTATTCTCGACGCACGTAATGGAGCAAGCTGAAAGGCTGTGCACGCGTCTGATCATGCTGGCACGGGGCCAGAAGGTTTTCGATGGAGATCGGGAACAGGCCCGGGCGATGTTGCCGGGTCGAGTGAGGTTGCGCGCAAAAGCCGATCCGTCGAGTCTGCCGGGTGTAGCGCGCGTCGAGCAACTCCCGGCAACAGAAGACGGCTGGACGGACTGGCAAATCGTACTGAAGACGGGCAGTGAGCCAGGAGATCTGCTTCAAGCTTGCATCGAAAAAGGATTCGCGCTCAGAGATTTCGAGGCGCATAGCGCGACGTTGCACGATGTGTTCCTGCACCTGGCCGGGCCGCGGGCGGGGGATGCGCATTGAGACGGATTCTGCTCGTCACTGCGCGCGAGTACCGGCGCATGATCACGTTGCCGGGATTCTGGATCGTTTCGCTGATCGTGCCGGTGTTCGTCGTGGTTGTGCCAATTGCGCAAAGCTTCCTCGGCAAGTCAAAAACGGCCGGCTATGTGCTGGTAGACAAATCCGGGCGCTACGAAGCGCAGATCAATCGACGGCTGGAGATCGATTATCAACGTCAGGTGCTGGTTCAACTGTTGGTGTATGCGGCGGAATGGCGCGCGAGCGCCGCCAATCCGAGTGTTCAGGGCGCGCCTCAAGTTGGATCGTCTTCCAGCGATGCCGTCATTGAGAGCTTCATCGCAGCGGGTGGCGCGCCGGCGGTGCTGCGGCGGATGAAGCCCAAACTATTGGCAAGCGCACCCCCATTCCGGTTGCCCCCGCGTCCCCTAGTTGAAATCCCGCTCCCAAAGAGCGTGAACACCGGCGATGGCGATCAATTTGGCGCCACCATCGGACCTCACTTTCAGGAATCCTCGAAGACCGCTGCCGGCAGTGTAGGTTTGGCTGTGGCTGTCTACATCCCGGACAATGTAGATTCCGGAGGCCAGGTTCGCGTGTGGACTAACGGCCCGGCCAGTAACACCCTTGTTCAAGACCTAAGGGTCGAGCTAACGCAAAGCCTGCGCTTGAAAGCCTTGCACGCGGCGGGTGTCGATCCCCTTTCAGCCGCTCAGATCGAGAGCTTAAGCGTCCCCGTCTCGATCGGTCCTCCCGAAATGCCGGTTCCGGGCAGCGAGGTCATGCTCCATTCGATTTTGCCGCTCGCGCTGGCGTATCTGCTGCTCGTTTCAATGATGATTACCGGGTCGATGATGCTCCAAGGGCTCGTCGAAGAGCGCTCCAACAAGCTTCTGGAGGCGGTCCTGGCATGCGTGAGCCCCCGCGAGTTGATGGCCGGCAAACTCGTGGGAATCTCCGCGATAGGACTGTCGATCGCCGGGATTTGGGTGGCTGCCGTGATGGCTATTGTCAAAGCCGAGCCGTCTTCTCCCCTGGGCTTCCTCATACCGGCGCTCGCCTCTTTATGGCAAACGCCGGGGATCGCGGCCGCGATGTTTTTCTACTTTCTGGCCGGGTATCTGACCATCGGAATGATCTTCCTGGCCGTGGGCCTGCTCCGCGAGACCATGCAGGAAACACAGGCCTACCTCATGCCGCTGGTCCTGGTGATTGCGATGCCGTCGGTTGGAATATCCTCCTTGATCTACCGCGATCCGAACTCGCTGGTCCCGCGAATCTTCTCCTGGATTCCGCTGTATACCCCGGTGACGATGCTTGCCCGGCTTCAGAGCGGCGTCTCACTATTCGATCTTTTCGGCACAACGGCAGTGCTTCTAGCCTTCGGCGCCTTAGAGCTGTACGCGCTTGGCCGGCTCTTCGAGAACAATCTCATTCAGACCGGCCGCGATTTTCATTTTGCCGGCAAAACACGCCGCCCCATTCTCGCCGGGCTTGCCGTCATCGCGGTGGCGGTCGCCTTCGCAGTGCGACATGGGCGTGCCCCCGCGGCGTATTTCCGGACAAGCCGGCGGGCGGGCCGACGAACATGCCGCCGAACAGGGCGCCACCCTGCGCTCGCGCGGCGAAAGTGTTTTCAAGAGAAGCTGCGCCAATTGTCATGACCCGGCCGTTGGACGAGCGCAGAGCCGGGAACAACTCGCTTCTTTCGCGCCCGCGGACATTGTCAAAGCCCTCACGTCCGGCACTATGAAGCCGATGGCGGCAAGCCTGAAGATCGCCGATATTAGCGCGGTCGCCACCTACCTCACTGGCCGGCAACCTGCAGCGATTGCAGTGGCCGATCCTCCGGTTTGTCCGAGCCCTGCCAATTTCAGCATGGCAGGAGGCGGCTGGAACGGCTGGAGCATCGATCCACGCAATTGGCGCTTTCAGCCTGATCCGGGCCTTACAGACGCGCAAATCCCGCGGCTCAAGGTGAAGTGGGCCTTCAGCTACCCTGGCGGCAACTACGGCCAGCCGGCGCTGGCCGGTGGCCGGCTTTTTCTCACTAGCAAGGGCGGAGCGATCTATTCTCTCGATGCGAAGACGGGGTGTCTCTACTGGCGGTTCGCCCAATCGACGCCGTCGCGTACGACTGTCTCCGTCGGTCCGCTGCCAGGCGCCGCGCCCAGCGGCTATGCCGCCTACTTCGGCGATAGCAGCGCGAACGTCTACGCGGTGGACGCGGCGAGCGGCGCCCTTCTGTGGAAGACCCGAGTCGATAGTCATCCGCATGCCGTTCTCACCGGCTCGCCGACCCTCTTCAGAGACCGGCTCTACGTGCCCGTATCGTCCTACGAAGAGGCGTTCGCGACCGCAGCCAGCTACTCCTGCTGCACATTCCGTGGCAGTGTAGTCTCGCTGGACGCCGTCACGGGCAAGACGCTCTGGAAGGCCTTTGCAATCGACCGCGCTCCTGCTCCAACAATCAAGAACAGCGCCGGCGCGCAGATGTATGGTCCCGCGGGCGCGGCTGTCTGGTCGTCGCCGGCCGTCGACGCCAAGCGAGACCGGCTGTACTTCGCAACTGGAAATTCCTACACCGGCGTAAAGGAAGGAGGGTCCGACGCAATAGTAGCGGTGGAATTGGCGAGCGGGCGCACTGTCTGGGAGCGCCAGGTGACCGAAAACGATAATGATATCTCCGGTTGCGAGTCAGGACGCAAGCTCGTGAACTGCCCAACCATAATTGGCCACGACTACGATTTTGGCGCATCGCCCATTCTGCTGCCGCTTCCGAACGGTAAGGATATCCTGGTGGCCGGACAGAAGTCCGGCGCTGTCTTCGGTATCGATCCAGGCTCAGGTGGCGTCCTGTGGCGCACTGAAGCCGGCGTCGGAGGGGTTCTGGGCGGCATCGAGTGGGGGATGGCGACTGACGGACAGAGGCTCTACGTGGCGAACGCCGATGTCCTCGTGGCGGGCAATGGCCGCTCCGGACTCTTCGCTTTGAACCCCGCGACCGGCAAGGACCTATGGTACACGCCCTCTCCCAAAGTCGCGTGTGGGTGGGGAAGCATCGCGCCATGTTTCAATGCCCAGTCGGCCGCGCCGTTCGCGATACCCGGTGCGATCTTCGCGGGAACGACTGACGGCCACGAGCGAGCTTACGCCGAAACCGACGGCCATATTCTTTGGGATTTCGATACGGCGCGTGGGACCTATCGCACGATCAATGGGATCGGCGATCAGGCCGGCGGCTCCATCGACGTCAGCTCAGGATCTCTCGCCAATGGGATGCTTTACTTGATCTCCGGCTACCGCGGCGTCCTGGGCGGGGGCTCCAACAATGTGCTGCTGGCCTTCTCCGTTGACGGGCGCTGATGGACAAACATCAACCAAAATGCGCTGACTGGAAAGAGACTGGATCGTAAGAATTGCGATGAACGACGGGTCGCGATGGCATGTCAAGGCAAAGCATCAATTATTCCCGAAATTTATTTCTCGGGATTCACCAGCGCTTCATATACCGGCTCCTGCGTCAGCGTGTCCATATCGGGACTCTTTGGGAGAGCCAGCAAACGCTGTATCATGCCGACGAATACGACGTCGTTCGCCGGATCTATCCAGAACCACGTGCCCGCGCGCCCCCCACTGGTAAGTCCCTCTCCCACCTTGCGGCCGATCACGCCTGGGTCTGGTGTAAACCCCGAAATCGAAACCGAATCCGAACCCCGGGCTGATGTGGAAAAACCCGATGCCGAACTCGCGGCTATTCAGCAACGCCGGAGACAAACGATTGGTCCGCATCAATGTCACCGACGAAGGCGCCAGGACGCGAACCCCGCCGAGCTCGCCGTTATTGAGCAGCATCTGGCAGAATCGCAGATAATCGCCAGCAGTGGATAATAGACCGCCGCCGCCGGATGGCATGGCCGGTTCCTTCGAATAATCCATCGCAACGTTGCCGCCGAGACTTGGAACCAACACGCCCGCGGGATTGGCGGCGTACAGAGTCGCAAGGCGGCCCATTTTTTCGGGGGCGATGTGGAACCCCGTGTCATTCATGCCGAGCGGCCGAAAGATGTTCTCGCGCATGAATTCGCCGAGCGGCTTGCCGGAGAGCTTTTCGACCACATATCCCTGAATATCCACGGAGACGCTGTAGACCCATTTCGTGCCAGGTTGGTACAGCAGCGGAATGTCAGCTAATTTGCCGATCATCTCCCGAAGATTGCCGGAGTCCAGCACGCGCGCATCGCGATACATCTTATCCACGGGGTCGTGCCGAAGATACCGTACGTGAATCCCGCGGTGTGGCTCATCAGTTCCGCGATCGTTGGGGCGTGTACGGGCTCTTCGAGAATGGGCTTGCCGCCGGAATCCATACCTTTGAAGACCTTGAGGTGCGCGAACTCGGGGATGTACTTGGCTATTGGGTCGCCGGGACTCCATTTGCCCTGCTCGTAGAGGATCATCATGGCGACCCCGGTGACCGGCTTAGTCATGGAGTAGATCCGAAAGATTGCGTCCTTTTCCATGGGCGCGCCGCTCGCGAGATCGCGCTTGCCGTATGTTTGGAAATCGACGACCTTGCCGTGGCGGGCCAGGACTGTGACAGCGCCCGCAAGCTGCTTGTCATCGACCTCTTTCCGCAGCAGCGCGTGAAGGCCCTCCAGCCGCTCACTGGAGAAGCCCACACTTTCGGGTTTCACTTCAGGGAGATCGCGTGTTGCGGCAGTAGCCGCAAAGACCAGTACTGCGCCGAGCACGATGTCGATTAGAGAGATCCACGGACGCTTGAGCGAAGCTTGGAATACCGGCATATCAGTCCTCGGGCCGTCAGTCTAACAGAAATATGCGATGCCGGTGTTGCTCCGATCGCGATACACTGATCTGACATGCCGGACGCGTCCTTCTTTGAATGGCTCACTACGACTCCCGTGGCGAATGCGATGAACGGTCCGGAATGGGCCTTCCCGGTGGTTCAGAGCCTCCACTTCATAGGGTTCGCGTTGTCTATCGGTACGATCGCTATCGTCGACCTGCGTCTGCTGGGAATCGGCATGCGCCGGCAGACTGCGTCACAGCTTGCAGCCGATCTCAATCGCTGGACCGCGATCGGCCTCGCCATCATGTTAATTACCGGACCACTGATGTTTTCAGCCGATGCTGTGGTCTATCGTTACAACGCGTCGTTTCAGTTCAAGATGATCTGCCTCGCGCTGGCTTTACTTTTTCACTTCACCATTCATCGCAGGGCGACCCGGTCCGGGACCGCGCCGCTTCTGGCGAAACTGGCCGGCGGCGCATCTCTCGCGCTGTGGACCGCGGTAGTGGCGGGCGGAAGAATGATCGCGTTCGTTTGAGCGGCGTATGAACATCACGCCCACTCTGGAATGGATCGAGAGCACGGACCTTAGCACCGCGATTCGCGAAGGGGCGCTGCTCTATCCGATTATCGGCGGCTTTCATCTGCTGGCAATCGCGCTGTTTGGAGGAATGCTGGTGGTCACGGACCTGCGCCTGCTGGGCTGGGCCATGCAGCGGCGGGCGGTATCGGACGTTGTAGAGCAGTTCCGCTGGTGGAAGCGCGCTGGTTTTGCGATATTGCTGGTGAGCGGATTGCTGCTTGCCTGGGCCGAACCGCAGAAGCTGTACCGAAGCCCATCGTTCTGGATCAAGATGGCGCTCCTCGTACTCGTAGGCGTGCAGGCCGTCGTTTTCCGCAAGGGGATTTACGCTAACCCGGCAGTTCTGGATTCGGGGATTACCGCGCGAGCGAAGGTTGCGGCCGTTCTCTCGCTGCTTTTGTGGGCGGGGTTGATCTTCTCAGGGCGCTTGATCGCGTTCGACTCGTGAGTCTCGTGAGTGCCGCTCCTTCACAGTGGCGGCTCAGTAGGCGTAATATTTAGGAACGGAGAAATACGGATGCGAATGTGGTCTCGTGTTACGGCAATCTTCAAGTACACGGCCGTTCTACTACTGGCGGCGCCAATCCACGGTCAGCAATCGTCCCGCATTCCGCGCTTGCCCGATGGCAAGCCAAATCTGAGCGGCATCTGGCAGGTCATGAACACCGCGAACTGGGATCTGGAAGAGCACCCATCGCGCCCCGGATTGGCCCTTGCGCTGGGTGCCGCGGGCGCGGAACCCGGGGGGCCCGGAGTGATCGATGGCGGCGAGATCCCTTACCTGCCCGGGGCCAAGGAAACGAAGAAGGCCAACTTCGAGCACCGCCTGAGCGGCGACCCCGAAATCAAATGCTACCTGCCGGGTGTGCCGCGCGCCACTTACTTGCCGTATCCTTTCGAGATCTTCCATAGCACCAAGGCGATCTTTTTCGCGTATGAATTCGCGGGTGCCGTGCGCAACGTCTTCCTGAAGGATCCCGGACCCGCGCCTGCCGATTCCTGGATGGGACAGTCCGTCGGGCATTGGGAGGGCGACACGCTGGTGCTCGACGTCACCGGCCTCGACGAACGCACCTGGTTCGACCGCGCCGGCGATTTTCATAGCGACGCGCTGCACGTCATCGAGCGCTACACTCCGATAGGGCCCGATATTCTTTCCTATGAAGCCACCATAGAAGATCCCAAGGTGTTTTCGCGCGCCTGGAAAATCAGCATGCCCCTGTATCGCCATGTGGAGAAGAACGCCCGGTTGGCGGAGTTCAAGTGCGTGGAGTTCGCCGAAGACCTGATGTACGGCCAGTTCACCAAGACGACCGCTAAATGAATGGGAGACTGCGATGACAAGAATTAGCGCGCATATCGTTGGAGCCGCTCTGCTGTTAAGCGCGGTGGGCCCGCCCCCCGCATGGGCACATCACGCGTTCGCCGCGGAGTTCGACGCGAAAAAGCCGGTTCATCTTGAAGGCGTTCTCGCAAAGGTGGAACTGATCAATCCGCATACCTGGATCCACGTGGACGTCAAAGGCCCGGATGGCAAGGTGACCAGGTGGATGATCGAGGCAGGCAGTCCGAACGTACTGTTGCGGCGGGGATTCACCAAGACCACCATCGCGCCCGGCACGACTGTGGTGGTGGATGGTTACCAATCGAAGGACGGCTCGATGCGCGCCAACGGCCGCGACATCACGCTGCCGGACGGCCGCAAACTCTTCCTCGGTTCTTCAGGTACGGGCGCGCCGTACGACCCGAAAAAGTAGGGGAGGCGATCCATGCGATATAGACTTGCATCAGTAATGGCACTGGCGGTCGTGCTGGTAGGGTCCCTTTTCGCGCAGACTCCAGGCGCGGTGCCTCGAACGTCGGACGGGCACCCCGATTTGCAGGGCATCTGGACCAACGCCACGATCACGCCTCTGGAGCGTCCGCCCGCGCTCGCCGGTAAGCCCACACTGACCGACGCCGAAGCCGCGTTTCTCGAGAAAAAGGCTGGCAAAGATCTCGCTGACGTGGATGGCAGGTCCGAAGGCCCGCTGCTGGCGGCGGCGGGATCGAACGGCACAGGCGGTTACAACGTGCTTTTCCTCGATCGCGGATCCGAGTTCGCCCGCGTGGATGGAGTCAAGCGTACATCGTTGATCATCGATCCGGCGGATGGCAAAGTGCCGCCACTCACGCCCGCGGCGAGGCAGCGAAACGCTGCGAGACCCGGCAATCGCTTCGATTCAGTTAAGGACCGGCCGCCGGCGGAGCGGTGTCTGGTGGGCTTCGGCTCGACCTCCGGGCCGCCGATGCTGCCCGTGCTCTATAACAATAATTATCAGATCGTGCAGACGCCCGATCGCGTGGTGATCCTGGTCGAGATGGTGCACGATGCCCGCATTGTTCGCATCGGTGGCACGCACCTCTCCCCCAACGTCCGCCAATGGCTGGGCGATTCTATTGGCCATTGGGACGGCGATACTCTTGTGGTGGACACGACCAATTTCACGGATAAGACGAGATTCCGTGGCTCCGCGGAAAACCTCCACGTTATCGAGCGATTCACCCGCACGGACGCTAATACGATCCTTTACCGGGCGACAGTCGACGATCCCTCTACGTTTACTCGCGCATGGACTCTCGAATATCCGTTTGTGGCGGCGCCGGGTCCCATTTACGAGTATGCGTGCCACGAAGGCAACTACTCGCTAACCGATATCCTGGGAGGCGCACGGAAAGCGGACGCGGAGGCGGGCCAGAAATAAGGTCAGGAAAAGCCGATCCACCTTCCGCCCGCGCCCACCGTGAACCATAGCAGAAGCGACACAAGTCCGACTGCCCGGCTGCGCAAAATCGTGATTCGCTCCGGATCGGCCAACGCTGTACGGCGCTGCACCGTCGCTGTAAAAATCAGGGCCAGCAGCAGGGCGGTCATCTTCACCCAGAACGCCTCATGATAGTAGAGCTTTACTGCCTCCGACGTGAATAGCAGGGAGCCCGACAGGAGCATCACCGCGATACTTCCTGCGAGCCATGGCCACGTGCTCCGCCAGAGTTGGGCCGATGGCCGGCGGCCCAAACCAAAGCCGAAGAGACTTAGGTTGACGATTAGCACCGAACCACCCAAGACCGCAAGTGCCAGGAGGTGAAAGCATTCAATTACGGGAAAAAGCCAGAGTGAGCCGCGAATCGCCTCACCAAGCGCCGAGTTGTCACACCAGGTGAAGAAAGAGAGGACGTTCATCGGCGATCACCGGACGAGCGAGGCTGGGTCCTTATCGAACCAGTTGTAGGCGATCATTCGCCCGCAAACGACAATACCGGCCCATAGCGCCAGAGAGATGCCGCCGGCGAGCCGCGCGCCGGTTGGCGGTGTCGCCCCCACGTCCCAGCTTTTTATCGATCGGTAGCTGGTGAATTGAAAAATCGCGACGTTAATACCCGCTATCAACAGGAAAGCCAACTTCAGGCGAAAGAATATATTGAAGTAGGTCTTGACCGGGATGGCGTAAAACAGCAGCGCGCCGGTCGTTGCCATTATGGCGAACCCGGCGACGGCCCATGGCATAACTCGACTTAGGAATTGCGAAACGGGCGTCTCCATCAGGGTCACGCCCAATAGCCGCAGGTCGAGCATGATGGTGAGTCCGAGGAAGAGGCAGAGCGTGAGCACGTGGACCGATTCGACGATCGGATATACCCAGATCGATTCGTGAAGCGCGATGCTCCATGGCGTGTTTTCGAGCCACTGGCAGAATGCAACAATGGTCACAGTTGAGCGATTCCTTCTCGCGTTGAAGACTCTTATTGTATGCGAGATCGCTGTTCGAAGTGCTTACGCGCAGACGGAACACGAGGCGCGTCGGCTATCATCGAGTCATGCTGTACCGCTTCATCGGCATTCTCCTCGCGGTGACCTAGCTGCTGGCGCAACCGCCCAGGCGAAAGGTCATAGACAAGGGCGATTTTCCGGCCTCCACCTATAACATCGACGGCTCCATCTACGATGTTGCAGAATCTGACGTGAAATTCCGGAATCTGGCGGTCGAGGTCCGCAAGAATATCGAGTCGGTGCTCGCAAAATACGACATTCAGGACAAAGTCATTCTGCGCGACCTGCAAAGGGCTATGGCCGCCGCGTCGAACTGATGTGCCAGCGCCTCCGCCAGATGGCAGAGACGGTTCGCGGTTATGTTTACGGGTGGGCAGGTGTCTGCGGCGCGCCCACTGCGGTCTATACGGCGCGAGTAATGCCTACTTCTCCGGTGTGGCGGTCCTGCGGGACTGCCCGTACCTTTTGAGCTTTCCCGCCAAACGATCGATGATGTGGAGCGCGGTTCGGAGGATTCCGACTGGCAACCTGTTAAAGGGGCGCCATGAAATTCGCGTTCGCTGAAGACGGGGCCGTCTTCGATGGCAACCACGAAGCCAACACTCAGGGCATTCGAGAAGGTACGAGCAATCCAGTCAAATCTTTGCCGGATGATGCTGGCGATTATCCGGATGCTGTTGCCCAGGCGTTAAGCCAGTTACGGACGTGTCCATCGGTTATCTCAGCCACACGGACTCTGCAGTTCGGCTGTACATGCAGGAGACATTTACTTGCCATGTCACGACCAGCGAGGCGTCCGTGGCTCTTTCGCGCTCGAAAAAGAACTCAACCTGACATTGGCAGTCAGAATCCGGGAGGTTGCGGCGAGGCCATGGGCGGGAAGTTCGGACCCTCATGGAACATACAGTGATTCTCCCGCGTGGATCTTCGTCATGTTGCCGCTATATAGATCAGGCCTTACTTCTCGCGATTATTTTGAGAGCCGAACCTTTGTGCATAGCTAGATGGTCGGTCTTATCGCTCTGGATCAAATACTGCGGCTCCTCCTTCGAAGCATGGACCGTATACCCTTTGAACGTGATTTCGGAAATCACCTTCTTCTTGACCGTCCCTCGTACCCTGCCTGCTTCCGAATTCCATTCAACGTGGTCGCCTGGTTTGAAGTCATGCGTCATTGCCCAATATTTTAGAGCTTACCAGCTCGTCATGTGTTACACCTCTTTTCCCGTTCAGAAATGTCATAGCTTATACCAGGCTGCTGATCGCAGTTCGAATGACGCTCAGCATTGGGGACAGATAGGCTCCCAGCCAGACCAGAATTACAGTGACGACACTCAGCACCAGCGCTGCCGCTGGCGCGCGGCGCGGAATCGGCGCATGAACACGATCGCTGGCGGCCGGTTGCTCGTATAACGTGACAACGATCCTCAAGTATAAAAAAGTCCGATGGCGCTGGTGACCACCAGGATCAGCATAAGCGTCCGGGCTCCGACGAACGCGCCCGACGCGACGATGTAAGACTTGCTCAGAAAACCTGCCGTGAGCGGAATGCCAGCCAGCAAACAGCATGGCTGGTCACGACGCCGAACGCGCCCATGGTCATCACGAAAACAGGCCACTAGGATAGAAGATCGCCGCGCCATGGTGGTTTGTGCCCATGAGTGGTTCTTTAGCCGAAACTTACATTGGATCGGGCGAACGCAAGGTCAGGACGCCAGAGCTTCCAAAACCGCCTCGCGGTCCTTGGCGATGACGGCCAAATAGGCTCGCGTGGTTGCGTCGGGTTTACTCCGTCCCTGTTCCCATTCCTGCAGTGTCCTCGGGTTGATACAAAAGGGTCGCGCGCGTGGGTAGTCTGGCATTGCCTTTTACATGAGCCAGAATTTCTCTGGCTGGCTGTTCCAGCGCCATGCCTAGACTTGTACACCGTTTGTGCCCGCCGCTTAAATTGCGCAAGCCCATGATCGTCGTTCTCCCTTTGCTGCTTTTTTGATCCGTCCTGCGAGTCTTGCAAGTATATTCTGATCGGCTGCCGAAAGCGTCTCCAATCGCGACTTGGCGTAAATTGCAGCCCTATAAATGCACCCCGGTTCAACGAGAAAGAAGTAAATCACACGAAAGCCGCTGATTTTCCCTTGCCTCGCTGGGCCGATCGAGCCTTTCGAAGCCGCCGGTACCAGGCATCGGCGGATGATCCTCCGGTGCGCTGGCTATGTAGAACTCCATGGCCATTCGCTCATCATCGTTCAGAAGCGTCGATACCTGAGATTCGTATGCCGACAAGCTTACGATTTCAGTAATCACATTTGACGATACGGCATTGCCGGATGCGGGTCAACTGAACCAAGCACCTGAAGTACCTGACATTGATCTCTATTCCATGGTTCGCGGATCGCAATGCCTCGCGGGAGGAGCGTGTTGAAACGGGACGCGATCTGCAATACTCTTAGGGACGGAGATCTTCAATGTCACTGAAACCCGCCGTGCTATTTCTGCTCAGCTCATCCTTGTCGATCGGCTTCGCGCTTACCAATGGCGCATCTGTGCCACTATGGCCCGGTGGAGCGCCCGGATCGGAAGCCATGACGGGAAAACAGGAAGTGGTCGCGCCTGCCAAACCGGGCGACTCAATTCATCTATCGAGCGTTCACAATCCGTCGCTCCTCGTTTATCTGCCTTCGAAGGAAAAGGCAACCGGGGCGGCTATGATCATCGCTCCAGGCGGGGGGCATCGTTTTCTCTCGATCGACACGGAAGGCACGAATGTCGCGGAATGGCTGAACAGTATCGGCGTTGCGGCGTTCGTTTTGAAGTACCGCCTCGCGCGGGAAGAAGGCTCGCCCTATAAGGTCGAAGTTCACCCGTACGCCGACTCGCAGCGCGCTATCCGCATGGTTCGTGCGCGAGCGGAAGAGTGGAGAGTGAACCCGTCGAAGATCGGCTTCATGGGATTCTCCGCGGGTGGTGAATTGGCGGTGCTGGTGTCGACGCGATATGACGCAGGCAAGCCAGATGCCTCCGATCCGATTGAAAGGCAGAGTTCCAGACCTGATTATCAGATTCTGATTTACCCCGGAATCCACGCCGAAGCGGTGGAGGTGACCAAGGACACGCCGCCAACCTTCATGCTCTGCGCCGACAACGACAAAGGGCCATCGACTGCCATTCCGGCGCTTTATCTTGCATTGAAGAAGGCCGGCGTACCTGCGGAAATACATATCTACGCGAGCGGCGGACACGGCTTCGGCTTACGTCCGAACGATGCGCGTCCTCACGTCATCTATTCCACTTGGGCGCTCCGTCTTCAGGGTTGGATGTCGGATGTGGGGATGTCGCGGCAGTAGTTCTGCTAACTCTGTGTGTATGGGTGTCCGTGCAGCCATCTCGCTTGACGAATATCTTCACACCAGTTTCCCAAACCCTGATCGCGAATTCAGGCAAGGTGCGCTGATAGAGAGGACTGGGCCGGACTATTTGCATGGCAAGTGCTAGCTAGGCGTTGCTTTGCGCGTTCTTCAGGGCCCGGAGAAATCAGCTTCGGGTACATGTCTGTTCGGACACCCGAACGCATCTCCCGAACAGGCGCATTTTGATTCGGATGTCGCCGTGTTTCACCCTCTTGAGCCGTCCGACGTACCGGACTCGCTCCTCTGGCCATTATTGAGATTCTTTCTCCGGACGACCGGCCTGGCGATGTGCGCGTGAAATTAAAAGAGTATCGCGTCTGGGGCGTCCCTCACGTCTGGCTTGTCGATCCTCATTCACGGCGGCTCTACTCCTGCGGAGAGGAATTGATCGAGGTCGAGTCCCTAAAGATAAGCGATCCCGCTATCGAGATTCATTCGGCGGATATCTTCGATTAACCGCGGGCGCAAGCAACACGCGCCTACTTGCTCCGAAGCGCTGCCAACTGACTCCCCACGCCGTGAGGATCAGGTGTCTTCATGCTGTCGTAAAAGGCGAGAATGTTACCTCGCAATTCCGGTGTTATGCCATCAAAATTTTTCTGCGCCAGCTTCTTCAACAGCGCATCATAAGTCTTGTCAGTCAACCTATACTCGCCCGGGCTGACCGTTTTCCCCGTATCCAGGTCTCGATTCGCGATCTTAAGCTTGCCGCTGCTTACCTCTGAAAAAGACTCACGATCGCGCTTAACCGAGGCGTCGAAGCTATCTTCGAACATCTTCTCAGTCTGGGGCGTCGGAACCCTGAACGATAGCCCCCGCAGAGGCCCGATTCTCGGTAATACACGAAGCACGATGGCCAGGATTCTGTGCCCCAATCCAGGGCGTTCATAAGTGCGGCCCCATTCCTTCTCATAACTCGATCGCCGGATGTTATAAAGAAACTGCTTGCGTGTTACGGCCGGCTGCTCCCGCAGAATCTCAGTGCGCTTCATGGCCCAGGCCGTCTTTGTAACATTTGGAATCAAAGTGCTAACCGCGTAGCGATAACTGCCCAGCGATAAATCAAGTGCGCGGAAGACATCCTTCAATTTGAGGCCGTACGTCCTCTGAAACGCGCGATCGAGCAGATCCTTCGAAACTTCAAATCCGATAAAATCGTGATAAGCCTGCGGCGCATAACGGCCGCGCGAAACCTGGATAACATCAAAGCCGAACTCCGTTTTCAGATGCGCGGAGGGGTTATCGGCATACGTCACCTCATCGCCAAACTTCCTGCGTAACTTCGGAAACAGAATAGGGACGGCGCGGTTCACGGCGATCGAATGACCCTCGACATCCGCGCCATAGTGCGCAAGCGCTCCTAATGCAAAGGCGTACTCGTTTACATCCTGCGATTCATCGATAAGCGCTTGCACAAAGTCCGCGGTGCGAACGTAGTGCACGAGGTCGCTGAAGAAATGGCTGCCAAATGGATAATAGCCCAGATCCTGAATGATGCAACCGCCGTAAGCGAACCCATGCGCCTTTGTGAGTTGATCGGAGGTGGTTTCCGGAAAACGCTTGAGCAGCGCGGGCTTCATCGAGTCGAGCCAGACTGAATCGACGATAGCCTCATGAGTCAATACGGAGTAAGCGAGCGCGGGAATTGGGATTGCATACCAGAGAAGGGGACAAAGACCCACAAGCACTCGCAGGGCCGCAGGGCGAATTGACACAGAACGATAGTAGCAGGTGAGTGACCAACCTCGATCTCCATGCGTTACTCCTGATGGGAGAACTTATAGTCACGGTGGAAATCGTCGTACTTCGCACGCCCGATCCGTTCCGAAGCTTGATCTCCGGAACTTTAGGCGACGTAATGGTAAGTAGGAGTTCGCGACCGCCGGCCAGCAGCGATGATCGATCCAGCCAATGAAATCGCCGCGCCCGACACTCCCAAGGCGCTTCTCCCGCCTCCAGCAGGCACAGCCCCGGCTGATGCACCTCCAGAGCCGCCAATAAATAAGCCGCAGCTCCGTAGCAGGCGGTGGATTTATGCCGCCATCGCGCTCGCGTTGGCCATCGGAGCGTTTTTCTGGTTCCGCGGCCGTGCTGCCAATCCCGCCGCCCAGAAAACCGCCGCAGATGCCGGGAAGGCTGGCAAAGGCCGTGGACCCGCCGTCTTGCCCGTAGTTGCAGTACGCGCTCAGAAGGGAAATATCGGAGTGTATGTGACCGGATTGGGCGCGATCACTCCTCTCTATACGGTTACGGTAAAGAGCCGCGTGGATGGCCAATTGATGAGCGTTCATTTCAAGGAGGGCGAACTGGTTCATCAGGGCGATCCTCTGATCGAAATCGATCCTCGCCCCTATCAGGCTGTGGTCATTCAAATTGAGGGCCAGCTCGCGCGCGACCAGGCACTGCTCGAAAATGCGCGCGTCGACCTGAGCCGTTACACAACCCTGCTGGCACAGGAGGCGATCCCCGAACAACAACTGGCGACTCAGCGAGCACTCGTTACCCAGTATGAAGGCGCAGTCAAGAACGATCAAGGTCTGCTGGAAGCCGCAAAGCTCAACGTGGCTTACTGCCACATCGCTTCACCGATACCGGGTATCGTCGGCCTGCGCCTGGTCGACCCCGGCAACATCGTCCACTCGACCGACGCGAACGGGATGCTCGTCGTCACCCAAGTCCAGCCGATCAGTGTCATTTTTACAGTTTGTGAAGATCAACTGCCTCCGATACTTCAGAAATTTCGCGCCGGCCGGAAACTGCCAGTCGAAGCGTGGGATCGCGAATTGAAAAACAAGATTGCTACCGGCACTCTCTCCACTGTGGACAACGAGATCGATCAGACCACCGGCACTCTGAAGCTCCGCGCTATCTTTAACAATGAAAACCGCGCGCTCTTTCCTAATCAATTTGTCAATGCACGATTGTTGGAGCAGGAAAAGATGGGAGTGACGCTGCTACCCTCGGCCGCGATTCAGCGCAACACCAACAACACCTATGTCTACTTAGTGAAGCCGGATAACACCGTGACCATTCGTAACATCGAGCTAGGCGCCACGGAAGGCGATCAATCCGAGATCGTATCGGGGCTTTCTCCTGGAGACACAGTCGTTATGACTGGCGTGGATAAGTTACAGGAGGGCAGTAGAGTCTCGGCGAAAATGGCTAAGGGCGAATAAAATGAGCCCGTCACGGACATTTATCCTCCGTCCCGTGGCCACGTCTCTGCTGATGGCCGGGGTTCTGCTCACCGGTGCCGTCGCATATCGCCAACTGCCGGTATCTGCGCTGCCCGAAGTCGATTACCCGATCATTCAGGTGGTAACGTTCTATCCCGGCGCCAGTCCGGACGTAATGGCGTCTTCGGTTACCGCGCCGCTGGAGCGCCAGTTCGGTCAGGTCCCGGGACTGCAGCAGATGACTTCCATAAGTTCCGATGGCAGCTCCGTAATCACTCTGCAATTCAATCTCAGCCTTGACATCGATGTCGCCGAACAGGAAGTGCAGCAGTCAATCAATGCATCCGGAACTTATCTTCCACCCGATCTTCCGACTCCTCCGATTTACCGCAAAACCAATCCGGCGGACGCTCCGATTCTGACTCTGGCGCTAACTTCGCAGGATATTCCGCTTTCGCAGGTAGAAGATCTGGCGGATACCAGGCTCGCACCCAAGATCTCGCAACTGCCTGGGGTCGGTCTTGTCAGCATCAGCGGGGGCCAGAAACCGGCAGTGCGTATCCAGGCGAATCCGACGCAACTCGCATCGTACGGCATGAATCTGGAGGATCTGCGCACGGCGCTGGTCGCCGCGAACGTCAACCAGGCGAAAGGAAACTTCGATGGGCCGCATCAGGCCTATCAGATTGGCGCGAACGATCAATTGCTTTCCAGCAACGATTACGCGGGCCTTGTGGTCGCCTACAAGAACGGCGCTCCCGTGAAGCTGACCGACGTTGCCACAGTGGATGACGACGTGGAGAATGTACGGCAGGCCGCATGGATGAATAAGGTTCCCGCTGTCATCGTGAATATTCAGCGGCAGCCCGGGGCGAACATCATCCTCGTGGTGGATCAGATCCAAAAATTACTGCCGCAACTTACCAGCACGCTGCCCGCATCGGTCAACGTAGGCACGCTGACGGACCTGACCACCACAATCCGCGCCTCGGTCAAGGATGTCGAATTCTCGCTGATGCTGACCATCGGGCTCGTCGTGATGGTGATCTTCGTCTTTCTTCGCACCGTTTCGGCCACCATCATCCCGAGTGTTGCCGTGCCGTTGTCTCTGGTAGGCACCTTCGGCGTCATGTACCTGCTCGGCTACAGCCTGAACAATCTGACCCTGATGGCTCTGACCATTTCCACCGGCTTCGTGGTGGATGACGCAATCGTCATGATCGAGAACATCGCGCGCTACATCGAGCAGGGCGAAAAGCCGATGGAGGCCGCGCTCAAAGGCGCGGAGCAGATCGGCTTCACGATCATTTCGCTGACGATCTCGCTGATCGCCGTACTCATTCCTCTGCTGTTCATGGGCGATATCGTCGGGCGTCTTTTCCGCGAATTCGCGGTCACGCTAAGCGTGACGATCCTGATGTCCGCGATCGTCTCGCTCACGCTTACGCCGATGATGTCGGCGCGGCTGCTGAAGCACACGCCCGAATCTTCGCAGGGACGATTCTTCCGCGCCTCGGAGAACGCCTTCAATAAAGTCATCGAGTTTTACGGGCGCACGCTCAAATTCGTGCTTCGATTCCAGACCATCACGCTTCTGGTGGCAGTGGCGACTCTGCTTCTGACGCTTTTCTCTTCTACGAAATACCGAAAGGCTTTTTCCCCATTCAGGATACCGGCGTGATTCAGGGAGTAACGGAAGCTTCGCAATCCGTTTCGTTTCGCCGAAATGTCGCGCCTGCAGCAAAGCGTGGTGAACGCGATTCTGCAGGACCCCGCTGTCGAAAGTCTCTCTTCATTCATCGGCATCGACGGCACCAACACCACCATGAACAACGGCCGCGTGCAGATCAATCTGAAGCCTCTGGCCGACCGCGGCGTCAGCGCCAGCGATGTGATCCGCCGCCTGCAGCCGGCACTCGCGAAAATCGCCGGAATCACGCTTTACATGCAGCCGGTGCAGGATCTGACCGTGGACGACCGCGTCAGCCGCACTCAGTTCCAGTACACGCTGGAAGACCCGAATGCCGACGAACTGAATTCCTATGCCCCGAAGATGCTCGCCAAACTGCAGCAACTGCCCGCACTCACCGATGTTGCGAGCGATCAGCAAACGCAGGGCTCCAGGCGAACTGGTGTTCGACCGGCCCACAGCTTCGCGCCTCGGCATCACCGCTTCCACCATCGATCAGACTCTCTACGACGCTTATGGCCAGCGCGAAGTGTCCACGATGTTCACGCAGTTGAATCAGTATCACGTGGTGCTCGAGGTGAAACCGCGCTTCGGTCAGAGACCTTTGGACCTGCGCGATCTTTATATCCGTTCGGGAATGACGAGCGCCTCGTCCGCGCCTGGAGTGGTTGCCGGAGGTTCGGCCACCGCTGCTTCCTTCGGACCTTCGAGCGCGGCGTCCAGCGCTTCGTCCGTGACCGCGCAGACCGGCTCGTCAGGCGTTGTCGCCGGCGGAACATCGGCCACGCCTCCGCCTTCGCCGCTGCAATCGGGACCGGCTGCCATCGACAGTCGCATTCCCGAACGGCGGCCAGGTGCCGCTCAGCGCCTTCACCCAACTGCAGACGACGTCGGCGCCCATCGCGATCAACCATCAGGGCCAGTTTCCGGTGATCACGCTCTCCTTCAATCTGGCGCCCAACGCCTCCCTTGGCGACGCCATCGACGCGGTGAACAAAGCGCAAGGACAGCCTTCACATGCCGCGAAGCATTCAGGCTGCGTTTCAGGGAACGGCCGCCGCATTCCAAAATTCGCTGACGCAACGAGCCGTTGCTGATTCTCGCCGCGCTGGTCACGGTTTATCTCGTGCTGGGTGTGCTCTACGAGAGCTATATCCATCCCGATCACGATCCTTTCGACGCTGCCATCGGCGGGCGTGGGCGCGCTGCTCGCTCTCTATCATCACCCGCAACGATTTCAGCATCATTGCGCTGATCGGGATCGTGCTGCTGATCGGGATCGTCAAGAAAAACGCCATCATGATGATCGACTTCGCGCTGGAAGCCGAGCGCGAGCAACACATGTCGCCGGACGATTCCATCTATCAGGCTTCGCTGCTTCGCTTCCGCCCCATCATGATGACTACGATGGCCGCGCTGCTGGGCGGACTGCCGCTTGCGCTTGGCAGCGGCACGGGCTCGGAATTGCGCCGCCCGCTTGGGAATCACCATCGTCGGCGGACTGATCCTGAGCCAGTTGCTGACGCTCTATACGACGCCGGTCATCTATCTCTTCTTCGACCGCCTGGCGAGCCGCTTCGGGCGCTCGCCGGAAAAGGTGCAGCGCCGGGGACAAGAAACCCGGCGCGGAGCCGACGCCTGCGCCGGCAGCTTAGGAACCATGAATATCTCCGAGCATCTTCGTTCGCAAACCCGTCGCGACGACGCTGCTCACCATCGCGATCGCGCTTTCCGGCGCTGTCGCGTTTCAACTGCTTCCCGTTTCGCCGCTGCCGCAGGTAGATTTCCCCACCATCTCCGTGCAGCCGCAGCTGCCGGGCGCCAGCCCGGAGACCATGGCATCTTCCGTCGCGACGCCGCTCGAACGGCAGTTCGGCCATATCGCCTCGGTGACCGAGATGACCTCGTCGAGCAGCCTCGGGGCGACCAGCATCACGCTGCAATTCGATCTGAACCGCGATATCGATGCCGCCGCGCGCGATGTGGAAGCCGCCATCAATGCGGCGCGCGGTTATCTGCCGACGAACCTTCCCAGCAACCCCAGCTACCGCAAAGTCAATCCCGCCGATTCGCCGATCTTCATCGTCGGACTCACGTCGAAGGTCCTCAGCAAAGGCCAGATGTACGACGCGGCTTCCACCGTGATGGCGCAGAAGCTTTCGCAGATCGCCGGCGTGGGCCAGGTCATTGTGGGCGGCAGCGCGCTTCCCGGCGTGCGCATCGAACTGAATCCCACCGTGCTGAACAAATACGGCATCAGCTTCGAATCGGTGCGCACGCGTGCTCGGCGGCGCCAATGCGAACGTTCCCAAAGGCCATTTCTCCGACGGCATGCGGATGTGGGAAGTCGGCGCCAACGATCAGATTCTGAAAGCGGTCGATTACGAACCGCTGGTGATCGCCTATCGCAACGGAGTCGCGGTGCGCGTCAGCGATGTCGGCCAGGCGGTCGATTCGGTGGAAGATATCCGCCAGGCCGGTTATCTGGACGGACAGCCTGCCGTGCTGGTCATCGTGTTCCGGCAGCCGGGCGCCAACATCATCCAAACGGTGGATCGCATCCGCGCCGCGCTGCCGCAACTGGAAGCCGCGATCCCGCAGTCGATCAATCTGACCGTGGCGATGGACCAGACCGTCACCATCCGCGCCTCGGTGCAGGATGTCGAGATTACGCTGGTGATCTCCGTATTCGCTGGTCATTCTGGTGGTATTCTTCTTCCTGCGGAATTTCCGCACGACCTTCATCCCCAGCGTTGCGGTTCCCGTTTCGCTGATCGGCACTTTCGGCGTGATGTATCTGCTGGGCTACAGCATCGACAATCTGTCTCTGATGGCGCTGACGATCTCGACCGGCTTTGTGGTGGACGACGCGATTGTGGTGATCGAGAACATCACGCGTTATCTCGAACAGGGCATGCGCTCCGTTCGAAGCCGCGTTGAAAGGGGCGCGGGGAGATCGGGTTTACGGTGATGACCATCAGTTTTTCGCTGATCGCGGTCTTCATTCCGCTGCTGCTGATGGGCGGCATTGTGGGCCGCCTGTTCCGCGAATTCGCGGTTACGCTCTCGGTGGCGATTCTGGTCTCGATGGTGATCTCGCTGACCACCACGCCCATGATGTGCGCCCACCTGCTGAAACAGCAAGCAGGCTCACGGATGGTTTTATCGCACCAGCGAGCGGTTCTTCACGTGGATCGTCGAGACCTACGGGCGGACGCTGACACGTGGTGCTGCGACACTGCCTTCATCACGCTGCTGGTGCTGCTCGCGACCATCGCGCTGAACGTCTATCTGTTCATCCAGGTGCCAAAGGGATTTTTCCCGGAACAGGACAACGGCCGCATCATGGGCGCGGTGCATGGCCGATCAGGATACCTCGTTTCAGGCCCTCGATAAGATGCTGCTGCGCATGATCGACATCGTCAAAGCGGATCCGGGCGTCGCGGACGCGCTTGGGTTCACGGGCGGCGCCAACACCGCGCAGCATGTTCATTTCGCTGAAGCCGCTCGAACGAACGGAAAGCGGTCGCGGACCAGATCATCGCGCGGCTGCGTCCGAAGCTGGCCAAAGTGCCGGGCGCCAGCCTCTATCTGCAGGCCTCGCAGGATGTGCGCATCGGCGGAAGAATGAGCAATGCGGAATATCAGTTCACGATGCAGGGCGATAATCTGCCGGATCTGATCACTTACTCTCCGACGAATGCTGCGAAAAGCTGAAAACGATCCACATCCTCGCGGATGTCAACAGCGATCTGCAGAACCAGGGTCTGCAGGCGATGGTCACTTACGACCGGGCGACGGCCGCGCGCTTCAACATCGCGCCGCAGTTGATCGACAACACGCTCTACGACGCCTTCGGCCAGCGGCAGGTATCGACCATGTATACGTCGCTGAACCAATATCACGTGGTGATGGAGGCGGCGCCGGAGTTCTGGCAGAATCCGCAGTTCCTGCGGCGAGGTTTACGTGAGCGCGCCCGCGGGCAGGCAGGTTCCGCTGAGCGCTCTTGCGTCGTACGCGCCCGAGACGGCGCCGCTGACCGTCAATCATCAGGGCCTGTTTCCCGCGGTAACCATCTCGTTCAATCTGGCGCCGGACGCTTCGCTCGGCGATGCCGTGAATCGAAATTCAATGCCGCGGCCGCGACCATCGGGCTTGCCGAAGACCATTCACACTCTCTTCGCCGGAACCGCGCAGGCATATCAGGATTCGCTCGGCAGCGAGCCGCTGCTGATCGCCGCCGCGCTCATCACGGTTTATCTCGTGCTCGGAATTCTGTACGAAAGCCTGATTCACCCGATCACGATTCTCTCGACGATTCCGTCGGCCGGCGTGGGCGCGCTGCTGGCGCTCTACATCACTCACACCGATCTGACGATCATCGCGATCATCGGAATCATTCTGCTGATCGGCATCGTGAAGAAGAACGCCATCATGATGATCGATTTCGCGCTGGCCGCGGAGCGGAACGAAGGCAAGAATTCGCGCGATTCGATCTTCGAAGCCTGCATGCTGCGTCTGCGCCCGATTCTGATGACGACCATGGCGGCGATGCTGGGCGCGTTGCCGCTGGCTCTAGGCACGGGTACCGGATCGGAACTGCGGCGGCCGCTGGGGATCACGATTATCGGAGGGCTGATCGTGAGCCAGATGCTGACGCTCTATACGACGCCGGTGGTCTATCTTTACTTCGACCGGCTGCAGCACTGGTGGAGCGAGCGCGGTAAGGCGAAGTCTCCGCAATCGCGATTGACGCCCGAATACGGAGACTAGGCTGCACCGGCTTTGGCAAATCGGAAATCCAGAAATAACAGTGGGCGGTGTAAGGCGACTCATAACCTGGCCCGCGTGCCCCTGGTGCCTGGAGCCTTAAACGCCTCCTGTGTACAGACGTTGGATTATCCCGAGATCGCTGAATTCCCCGGTCCTGCCGCCCTTGCCGGCGTATAGCTTCAACCAATCGATCGGCCAGCCGCGTGACGGATCTTCAAAGTCGAATTCATGCCGTACAGGTTGGCAGCGGGAGTCGTGCAGTCCTTGCGATCTCCTCGCCCCCGATTTAAGCGCCTATAGCATCGAGTGCAACTGCTTGTGACTCGCTCTCGCCCACATTCATCGAGTGTGTGGACGTGAACAAGGGAAAGGTCCTTCAGCTTCGGCTGTTCTCCCTGCCGATGTCATTCAATTCATCGATCTCGCGCTGGAGCTCGCGCTGTTCCCGCAACCTGATGACGAACCACGCGATTACCCAGAGGCCGACCAGAGCCAGGAAGGGTAGCCCATTCGGGAATATTCCCCGCAATCGACCCCCAATCATGGTCAGCGCCAGAATAATCGTGGCGATGGCCAGCAGCACCGGCCCGAACGACCATAGCAGAACGCGGCGAAGATAGTCGCGCCGCCGTTCGATCTCGCGCCGGCAAAATTCGAGGCCGGCGCTCAAACCCGCATCTCCAGGGATCGCCTCGGACCACATGCCCCGGTTAAGGAAATACAGCCCGGCAAGGCTCCAGGCGAGCGCGAACCCGAAGAGCAGTTGAAGCGCTAGTTGCAGCGGCGGGAACTCTTTAATGCCGAAAACGTAGCAGAAAGCGGCAGCGAGCGGCCCAACGATGGTGCCCAGCAATTTCCGGCGCGTCCTGGAGTGGAGTTCCCTCGCTTTGTTTCTCACTTTTTCCAGTGTCATAGTGGATGCCTCTATTGGTTGGTGTTGCCAAATATTTTTTGGGTTGTCGCCAGGAACGTCATCCGGCATAACTCCCTCCTTCGTAAAAACGCCTCGCCAGGATGTTCTTGATCCGGTGTATCCGCATAGCCACATTTCCTGGAGACAGCCCCGTAATTTCTCCAATGGCCACCGCGTCCATGTCTTCAAGCCAGGAGATGATGACTTGGCGGTCAAGCGGCTTGAGCCGCTGGATCAACTCCGACAAGCGCCCCAGATTTATGCGCTGTTCCGCGGCGAGCTGGCCCTGGTCTTTGCCGGGGAGCGTTTCGAGTTCTTCCAGACTCACGAGAGCCGAAAAGATCCGCCTCTCACGCATGACGTGGGAAACCGCGACATGGTGAGCAACGCGATAGGTCCAGGTCCTCATCGAACAGCGGGCATCGTACCGCTGGAAACTCCGCCACAATTGAAAATGAATGTCCTGGCTCAGGTCTCGGCGCTTTTCCGGATCTGCTTCGTAGGCGCTCGCGAGCCGTTCGAGTGAAGAACCGAATTTGTCCACCGCGTCCCTGTACAAATCGTCCTGACTCGTTTGTCCGGTTGAGATGGACTCCATTTCTCCCACACTCAAGATAGTCGTTGGGAAGGGAAGTTTCTAACAATTTGCACAAAATAATATTCAGGCTGCGGATTCATCGCTTTGTTCGCCGCAGAGTGAACCCGGCAAACTCCCGAGATACGGGCGTTAGAGAATTGCCGGTAAACCGTCTGAGTGACCCTCGTTCCGAGTGCCCGGCAATTCACTTAATCGCCGGACAAACGCCCGGCGCAGGAAGGACGCGAGGACCACAATCGGTTGCTCCTGCCCGGAGGATCCGCCTTTGACTTAATGACCACCGAGACAGATCGCATTACGAACAGCCTGAACACGCTGAGAGAGCAGGTACTGGCGCTTTCGGCAGTCAGCGGTCAGCCTTTAGCGGTCAGCTCATAGCGCAACACCGCGGCCGGGTGCGCCGAAATCTTTCACTCTAAGCGCACTTTACGCGGCCTTGGATGTTTTCGCCGACCCATTTCCGCGTTGGAGTACATCCGCACGGCTGATGGAGATGCTGGATTTGTTGTTGATGTACTCCTGGGCGAGATCCAGGTTACGGCGGCCGGCGATCATGCGGTCGAGATTGTCAGTCGAAAAAACGAACCCTTCGTAGCCGTCGTCGGCCGGATTCCATGGGATGTTCTTGTGCTCGAAATACATGCGAAGCTGGAGGGCGCTGTTTAGCCGTTGCACGGCCTGCTCGCGCCGCGGGGCCTGGGTTTGTTGCAGGGTCTTAAGGGTCGATTGAAAGAGACGGTTGAGGCGCTGCTCGTAAAGGCTCCAGTTGAGGAGGAATTTGCATTCGAGGTCGCCGGAATCGAGGGCTTGCTCCATGGCGGCGGCTTCGAGGCGGCGGAGGCGGACCAAACGCCACTGAGTCTCGGCGAGAGTGTTAACCATCTCGCGCTCGGAGGGTTCGTCGGGCGCGTATTCCTTGATGAGGCCTTCGCGAAGCGCATCGAATTCTTCCTGGCTTTCGCCGGGGAGGACTATGGTTTTGGCGAAGAGTCCGTGTTTCAGGGAGTTTTGTGAGGAGCGTTGTTTGCCTTCTTCGGTGCGAGGGCCGGTGGCGAATGCTGTGGCTGCGGCGTTCATAGTTTCCTTTGTTTAAGGACGCTTTTGGCGTCTTTAAGTCTCAAGGTAGCAAACGCGAAATCGAAAACGTTCTCATGTTTTTGGAAGTTATTGAAAGTAAGATGAATATTTCGCAAAAGGCGTTGTCACTCGCTATGCGGCCAATCCGGTTTACCGGCTGGATTGGGCAACGACAACCGAATTGGATGCATTGCGACCTACGCTTTTTCGCGGATTGCGGGCTTCGAAAAAGTGCCCTTCGGGCCAGCTTACTGGCGGGTGTTTCAGTGGTTTGCAAGGCTTTGACGTTGTCTAATGCGTGCTTGTCGTCTTTGCGAGAGTCATTCCTGGAGCCGGTTTACGATACGCGTGATGCCGTTCTTGATCAGGACAACATTGAAGTTGATAAGCAGCCCCAAGCGTTTGCCGGCCAGTTTCAGATAGCTGAGGAGTTGCTTCTTGTGCACGGCTGCGACGGTCTCCACGGAGCCCAGAATGGTGTCACGCGAAGCGCTGCGTCGACGATCTGTTGTGCGATCTCATTCTCATGGATGGCGACAAAAGCATAAATCTCTCGCCAAGTCGCCAAGATCGCAAAGTCGCGCAAGGGAAACCCGGCTCCGTCTCGAAGCAGTGGAACATGGATATATTCAAGCCGCTATGGCGGATGGGCTGAACGATCTATATCAGCATGTTGAGCGGCAGTTACTGCAACAGGGCGGTTGTACCGCTTTTGGCCGCTGCGCAGGAATTCCGGCCCTCGCGAGAGTCATGGGATCCTCGACCGCTGGACAAGCACTACAAGAACCTCCGCACCGCGATGCAAGGAACCTTTCATGAAGTCGGAATCGCCGCTAAAAAATCAAAAAATTTTGGCTTATGATGGCTCCTTGCCAATCGACAAGTCCGGGGATGGTTCCGTTACTGACGGCTGTCATCATGGGCGCGTTGTTATAGAGATACGACCACGGGCCATTGGGGTTGGATTTGAGGGAAAAGTCGTTAAGGGCGTTATAGGTAGTTTGCCAGAAGGCGGAAACCGATAGAGCGGCGGCCAGCGCAACCGTTGCGGCAGTGATTTCGGCATCGCGGTAGGATCGCACATTTGTGATAATCAACGGGTTACCTACTGGCTTCATTTTGTTGAACTTACAGATTGGCCGTGTTAGCGTCTTGATTGATTATCATAAACTGAAGACATCTGCGCGCGGCTCGCGTTCTTCTGGAGTGGGAACAGACAGAGCTTGCGGAAAAGGCGCGCGTGGCAATAGGGACGATTCGGCGGATCGAGTCTTTTCGCGATGCCGTGCGGTGTCAGGCGGATACCCTGGCGAAAGTCGTAGGCGCGCTGGAGGGAGCGGGAATCGAGTTCTTGAACGACGACAAGCCGGGCGTGCGACTGGGTGCGCCGAAAGCGCCCCGGCAGATTAAGATAAACATAGGTAGGCTGTCGCCAGCTTTCCCTGTTACACCACCCGGCGTACGGGTCCGTACCGGGCGGTTCGGCGGGTTAAGCTATCGGCTGGCAGTCAATTTCGGAATCCCGAGCGAGTCGAAGTAAGCATTGGGCAGCGCAGAACTGAGCGCCGGGCTGTTTGCCAGCCTCCACGGTCCATGAGCGCTGCCCGCCGTTTTCGCGGCGAGATCTTTGCCCACACCCCGCTTCCGCAGTTCAGCAAATCGTACCGAACCCCGTTTCCACTGCTTCCAGATCACAGACCGTAGCCTGCGTCTGGTCCACTCCTCCAGACCTTGCAACACCGATGGCGTCTGGCATTGACCAAAGTAGCCAATCCATCCGCGAAGATAACGACCCAACTCCCCGGCCATTTTCTCCACTTTCACGCCACGCGTCCGACGCGTGATGTTTCCGACCTTCTCTTTAAATCGAAGTACCGCTTTCGGCGCAATCCGCCGTTTTGGTTCCCGATTCGCCGTAAAACTGAAGCCCAGAAACTCCCGCTCCCATGGCCGTGCCACCGCACTCTTCTGCTGGTTCACCTTGAGCTTGAGCTTCGTCGTGATGAATCGCGTTATGCTCTCCATCACCCGTTCTCCGGCCCGCCGGCTGCGAACATAGATGTTGCTATCGTCCGCATACCGCGCAAAACGGAGGCCGCGCCGCTCCAACTCTCGATCAAACTCGTCGAGTACGATATTACTGAGCAAGGGCGAAAGTGGACCTCCTTGCGGAGTCCCCTCATCGACCGGACTCACCAGTCCGCTTTCCATTACGCCAGCTGTGAGAAACGTCCGGATCAGCTTCAGCATTCGCTTGTCGCTGACCCGTTCGGCGATCTTTGCCATCAGTCTGTCATGCGAAACCTGATCGAAGAATTTCTCCAAATCAAGATCCACACACCAGCGATAACCCTCGGCGATATACTTCTGCGCCGCCGACACCGCCTGATGCGCCGACCGCGCAGGACGAAACCCGTAACTGTGTTCGGAAAACGTCCGGTCCCATCTGCGTTGCAGTACTTGCATCACCGCCTGCTGGATGAATCGATCCAGCACCGTCGGGATGCCAAGCTTTCGCACCCCTCCGTCCGGCTTCGGGATTTCCACCCGTCTGACCGGCTGCGGTTTATAGTTCCCGCTCAGCAACTGTTCCCGGATGACTGGCCAATGCTGTTTCAGGTGCTCTGGTAACTGCTGGACGGTCATCCCATCCACACCAGCACTCCCTTTATTGGCCTTGACTCGTGCCAATGCCTGCTTGCAGTTTTCCCGCTCGCAGACCTCTTCCATCAACTGTTCACCAATGGCCGGGCTTTCTGTCCCGCGCTTCGCCGCGAGCGATTCGGTCCCTTCATTGGATACCCTCGGAGCTTCACTCCTACTCTCTTCCATGAAGGCCAGCAGTAGCTGGTTATTCTGCCGCTTGTCGCTCATGAGTTGCGCTGCCTACTTGCCACTCCCATCAACCCCTTGCGGGGACCGTTTGGGCCTTCATCACTCACGTGACTAATACGCCCTCGGCTGACTTCTGCCGCCCGGTCAGGATCGATCACTCGACCCTCAGTCCCGATTCCGGGACAAACGGCAGATCTCCCGAGGTAAGTTCCACTGCCTTCCGCACGCAACCGCCGAATTTACAACCAGTGCCTTTGATGGATATGGGCTTCGTGATCATCGGCTCACTCGCCCGGCACCGTATGCCTCAGATCCGGTTCTTGTACATCGGCTCGTACTTTTGCTCCACGCTTCTTTCAGACCCCACCTCACGATGACGCCCTTGCGCTTCGCTATGACTTCACCTCCATCAGGTTGTCAAAAGGACTTTCACCTTCGAGCTGTCGAACATGCTAAAGGGGAGTTCGTTCTGGTTCGACGGGTTAGCGGTCTTTCCCCTGTCGCTGGGGGTTGGAGCTTTTCCATATGCTGTTCGACGCCTTTCTCAAGGCCGAATATGACGCCCAAAGCTTCCTCCGGCGTGAGATTGATCTTCTCCGTGACGCGCTTGCCGGGGTCGATTTCGCCTTTCGGCATGTAGCTGCGTTCAATTTGCAGGTTTGAGATGCCCTCATCCCAGCGGACGACTTTCGTGCCGTGGCCGTTGTCATGGCAAAGCGCAGGTCGCTTTTCAAGAATGATGACAATTGCTCCTCAGGCGCTTCATCGGCGCGGGCGGTGTTCGACTGGGCTCATGGTTTCCTCCATTGGTTAACGGTTATTAGCTGGTGAAAGTATAGGGGTGCCAGCACAACTTGCAAGCGCGTTTTGTCAGGGGCATTGACACCTGCAGCGTGTGCCGGTAGGGTGCGAAAATAGAAGCGGAGGCCCTTTATGACCGGCGTGAAAACCCCCCTTTCGGATGAACTGCAGGTGCAGATCGAGCAGCTTGCGCGCGAGCAAAACCGCGATCCCGTCGAAGTGCTGGAAGACGCCGTGCGCCGGTACATTGCCTCCAGGCGATTTGAACGCCTTGCGGAGAAGGGCGAGGAACGCGCCCGCGCTTTAGGCATCCGCGAAGAGGATGTGCCGAGGCTTATTGAAGAGGTGCGGCGGGAAAACAGGGAACGCGGACGCTAAGTGCGCCGCGTCACTCCCGACTCCAATGTGCTGGTATCCGCCCTCATGTACAGGCGCGGCAAGCCGTATCAGTTGGTGCGCATGGGGATTGAAGGGGAAATCAGCCTTACGATTTCACGGGCCATCATCGACGAAACGCTGGAAGTGCTGGTCCGAAAGTTCAATATCCGTCCTGAAGAATTGCCCGAATATCGCTCCGTCCTCCATGCGGCGGCACGGGTCGTTGAGCCTGCGGTGCAGCTTGACGTGGTGAAGGAAGACCCGGACGACAACCGTATTCTCGAATGCGCCGTCACGGGAGGGTCGGATTTCATCGTGACCGGGGATAAAGACCTGCTGAGACTAGCGCGTTACGACAGCATCCGAATCCTGAACGTCGCCGACTTCCTCGGGGTGCTTCATGCAGCCAGCAGAGGGTTTTAGTTTCGCCTTTTATTCGCGTGCTGCGGTAGAATGTTTCCGTGGCTTCGTGGTGTACGGTTTCGGTTTGCGATCCCGATGGGCGGCGGCATAGTCTCGACGTACTCGCGGATAGTTCGTTCGATGCCGCGCACCTATTCTTTACGCATGCCAAGGCGCATCGCGGCTCGGGCCCGCCAATCCCGACGCCGGAAACCATTTCGAAGTGACGGCCAAAGGCAAGGTCCATACGGTGCCGGGCTCGAAACTCCGGGCTTGGATTTTGAAGTAACGGACGCAGAGGAAGGGGCCGCAGGGATATCTGTTCGCGAAGCGGCCGGTGATGGAGTGAGCGCGATAGAAGTCAAGCAATGAAACAGCACATTGTCTCAAAGTGTTACCTGAAAGCCTGGTGCGATCCAAACACGCCTAAGGGACACGATCCCTTCATATGGCTGATTTCAAGAGATGGAACATCTAAGGTGAAGCGTTCGCCGGAAAAAAGCCTAAGAAAAAGTGATATCTACACGCTAAAGCTCAACGATGGCACGACGGATCTGCGAATAGAAACGACACTATCGCAGCTTGAAACGAAGTTTGTTCATCTACAACGCAAACTGAGAGAGCGAAAGAGCATCGATCGCCACGACCGGGCATATCTGATTGCGTTCATTGCAACCATGTATTCCAGAACAGACCCTTTTGCGATTGGAATGGAAGAAGCATGGACTGGGGTGGACGAAATGGTTCGGCACGCCGAGGAATTGATACGAACCAAGGCACCGGAGGACCTCCCTAAACCGATTTTCCCTGGTCAGGGGTGTCGAGTGAACTCAACAGAAACCAGCCTCATGGTCCGCAATGCCAGACCCACAGCGGTCGATGCAGCGTTGTCTGTGCTTGCACCCTTGCTGTTCCGAATGAATCTAGCATTCTTCATCGCTCCCAAACCCGCCTTTTATTTGACATCCGATAACCCCTGCGCGTGGTTTGATCCGACTGCATACAGAAGGCCGCCGAGTGCGAGGGGGGCAGCGCTCACAATACCGACCGTAGAGGTCACAATGCCCATTGCACCAGACGTCCTAGCTGTAATCACGCATAACCGGCGCTTGAACGGGTACTTTGATCAAAGCGCTGAACAGGTGAGCCAAGCCAACCGCAGAGTCATCGCGTTCACGCATGAGCATTTCGTGTCGAACACACAAGAGACGCGTCCGATCTGGTTTAGTCGCGGGACACCGCCGCCGGATGCATGGGAAAACCACAATACTGCAGAGGAGAAGCCAAGAAATCCTTTTGATCCTTGAGACTGTTTGTTTCTAAACGTTTACAGCTCGGTGATTTATTTATGCGCGATACTATCCCCGCTGCCGGTTCTGTTCCGCATACCGCGCAGCCTTTCTGGCGGTGAGCAGCGGATCCTTCTTGTCATCCATTTTGAAAACCCGCTCGTATGCCTTCTGGCTAACATTGGGTAGCTTTGCAGCGATGTCCTCGACAGTATGTCCCCAAGAATGAGCGATCATACACCAGTTGATGTCAGCGGTGCTACGATCCGGGGTTCCATCGTCCTTTAACGGCGCGCGCGAAAGCTCGATGGCCCAACTGGGCCATTTGTCGGTGACTCTGCTTGCGGAAACACGCGGGCGGCTCACTATTGCAGGCGGTAGCTCAGCCTCGGCAAGTAGTCCCATTTCCTGAAGCTTTTCTGGCGTCATAACCCTGCCGGGAATACCTGCGACGGCGGCGACCATAGGGAACGCGGAGGCGCTCGAAGGCGAGCTTTCAGCCAATCTATCGGGTGCCATCCCAGCCGGGCTCGCGCAGTTTTTCGAAGATGTAGACCTGACCTTAGAACTACTGGCCACCGTCCTGCGAAACGGCCACGAAAACGGCTTCCCCGATCGATCTGAACCTTCGAACTTCGAGTTCAAGTTAAAGTCGAATTTCAGCAAATGCTGAAGGGGTTAGCCTGATTCAATGTTCAAAATCACCGCGCACGGCATTTTGCTACCGCGCTTGGGATCGTTGTGTCTGGCCGATACTTTTCTCATTCGTGGCGCTCGCGTCTTTTATGGCGAGAAAAGATGGCGAGAAAACTCAGGGCGTTCGCGATGTACCGATCGAATCGGGAAAGATTGCCGCCATCGCGCCAGCGATCATGCCCCCTTTTTGGCGCCGAAACGGTTGATGCACGAGACGCGAAGCTGCCGCCCGGCCTGATTGATTCGCACGCGCATACTAAGGACGGCGGCTATTATTTTGCGCGTATCGGCATTATTCGGAGTTACCACGCTTACCAGCCATGATTCAAACGAGCTTCTTCTGCGTCCGACGCACCTTCGGCCTCCAATGCCGCAAACAAGGCGTTGCGCGCTTTTTCGTATGCCTCGTGTGCTCGTTCTTCCCTCTTCTTCTGAGTGAAAAGATCGAGACGCAGATCGGATGGAGGAGGTACAAGCCCTAACCTGGATGCCATCTTGCAAGTCTCGTTCGCTACCGCCACATAGCGCTCCAGAGTGATAGCGCATGAAGTTTGAAGGCGCCTTAGCCGGACATCACCAGGGTGCATGGATTGCCTGGAAGCAGGTGAGATACCAAAACGTCGAAGTCTCTGGATTCAGCCCCTTGCCGGATATTCCCAGTTGTTCACTGAGGCAATATGACCCGAGCTGGGTCGGTGGTCAACAGGACGATCCGGCTCGGCTTACGAGAGCAGATACTCCAGATCTTCACGCCCCATATCGGAGAGCAAACTATTATCCTGGTTGATCACGGAATCGGCCAGGCCGCGCTTCTTTTCCTGCAGTTCGAGCACTTTCTCTTCAACTGTGTCTTTCGCGATGAGCCGGTAGGCGAACACGTGCCGCGTCTGGCCGATGCGATGCGTCCGATCGATCGCCTGCGCCTCGACCGCCGGATTCCACCACGGGTCCAGCAGAAAGACGTAGTCCGCCGAGATCAGATTCAGCCCCACGCCGCCCGCTTTCAAGCTGATCAGGAACAGCTTGCACTCCTTGTCTTTCTCGAAACTCTCGACGTGAGCCTGCCGGTTTGTAGTGGCCCCATCGAGATATTCGTAACGGACTTTGTTCTGATCGAGACGCGCGCGAACAATGTCGAGGAAACTGGTGAACTGCGAAAAGACAAGCGCTTTGTGGCCGTCTTCGACCAATTCCGCAAGACGCGCCAGCAGCGTGTCGAGTTTCGCAGAGGACTCGCCCGTTCGTTTCTTATCGATCAAGCCCGGATGGCAAGCCGCCTGACGCAGCCGCAGCAGCGCTTCCAGCACCATGATCTTCGTTTTGGCCAATCCTTCCGCGTCGATTGCGCCCAGCAGACTTCGGCGGTAATGTTCGCGCAATTCGTTATAAAGTTTGCGCTGCTCCCCTTCCATTTCGCAATGCAGGATGGATTCGATCTTCGGTGGCAATTCCGACGCCACCTGCTCTTTGGTGCGGCGAAGGATGAGCGGGCGCAGCGCGCGCGAGAGTATGCCTCGAGTCTGCTCGTCGGGATCGCGCGACGAGCCGCCCGCCAGTTTGAATGCGCTGGACCGCGCCCAGCATCCCGGGATTGAGAAAATGAAAAAGACTCCACAGATCGCCAAGGCTGTTCTGGACGGGCGTGCCGCTCAGGGCCAGGCGATGTTTCGCATCCAATAAGCGCGCCGCTTTCGCGGAGTCGCTGGAGGCGTTCTTGATAGCTTGCGCTTCGTCGAGAATTGCGTAATCGAACTTCATCTCGCGAAGCTTGACAATGTCGCGGCGCAGCGTACCGTAGGTGACGATCACCAGATCGTGATTCGGGATCTCATCGAGATTCCGGTCCGGCGTGGTGTGGTCGAGAATACGAAGCAGCGGAGTAAAGCGAGACGCTTCCTGCTTCCAGTTGAAGACCAGCGATCGCGGCACCACCGCGATGGAAGGGGGAATGTTCGAGCCCTCCTCCTGCCTCAGGATGCGCCGTGTTTCAAGCAGGGCAAGCACTTGCGCGGTCTTGCCTACGCCCATATCGTCCGCCAGACAGCCGCCAAATCCAAACTCACGGAGAAAGCCCATCCAACCGACGCCCTCGCGTTGATAGTCCCGAAGCTGCCCGGTAAATCCGGCGGGTTGATCGGCGGCGCGAACGCCTTCGAAGGCTTTCAACCGATCCCGCGCTCTGATAAATGTCTCATCGAAGCTGGCTTCCGGGCGATCCGCAAGCAGCACATCGAGCAGACCCGTTTGATTGGCCCCGAAGCGGATCTTGTCGCCTTCCTTCTTGCCCAAGGCTGCGAAGCGAGCGACTTCAGCCATCCACTCATCGGGGAGAACGCCGATTTCGCCCCCCGGAAGAATAAGCGTGGTCCCGCCGGCCTCCAGCGCTTTCAGCAACTGCGGATAGGTGTACTTATGCTTGCCGTAACTGACTGTCGCCTCCAGGTCGAACCAGTCGATCCCGGACTTGATGTCGAGACTCGTCGCGGAATGCTGCACGACTTTCTTGCCGCGAAAATCGATCCGCCAATTTTCTTTGGTGAGGCGAAAAACGAGCTTGCTCAGCTTATCCGGCGGCACCACCCAGCCCGCCGGCCCGGAACCGCCGTTAGTGTTCGATGGCGCAAGCTTGAGTTCTTCCATCAGCTTGCGCGCCCGCGATTCGGCATCCGTATCGCGAACTAACAACTTCTTATCCAGTTGCAGGATTCCGCGTCTGGTATCGCCATCCGAAACCATGACGCCCTCATAATCGAACGATAAAAGCGCTATATCCTCCGGCTCGCGATAGTACGACTGGCGAGTCTCAACCCGCAAACAGGGAACGGGAACGACTTTCCGCTCTTCGGCGCGCAGATTTTCGGGCAGCATGGCGGCGGGGAGGTGAGCTTCCACGAGTGTTCGGGAGAACTCCTCCCACTCATCGTCGGGCGCGTCGATGGGACCGTTGATGCGGAAGTTGTTGATCCACTCGCGAGAGGCGTCGCACTCGATGGGCGCGACCGCCGTGAATGTAAACAACAGCGATCCGCCTACTACCATAATCGGATCGGTTACACTTTTCCGCTGGTCGCCGCGTGTAAATACGCCGGTTACGAAGTTATGTGTTTTCTTCTTCTCGACTACAAGCGAGAATTTCCACGGCTCGTCTTCCCAGTCGAGGAGAACTTGGTCTCCTTCGCCATGTTGTTCAATCATGCATCGGCCAGTGGCACACAACCGCGGGAGAATTTTGCGAGCCAAGGCAGGATAAAGCGACCACGATGAAATTGTCTCCGCCCCCCCATAATAAGCGCGATAGGCGTTGCTTTCGCGCGCGCCAAAGAGAGTGGTAAGAATCTCCCGGTCGGTTTCATCCGCAATCGAATCCAGTTGCCTGAAACTCAAGTTGATGGGCCGAGGCTTGGTTAAGCCCTTCCCGCTTTTCTTGAGGTCGGAGAAGAGCACAGCAATATGGACATCGTTATCGGTCGGCGCCTCAACTCGAACGTTATAGATAATGACGCGATTGGCGGGCCAAATGGTCTGGTTTGCCGCGTCCGGAGTAGTGGCGCGCACGAGAGCGTTGGTCCGGGTCAGCCAAAGGTTCTTAGGCTTAGGCTTCGGAGGAGGCGGAGCCGGCGTTCTAACTTTCGTGCGCTGCGGCGGGTAAGGAGTGTATACTTCGAGCGGCGGACGTTCGGGCCGCAGCAGCGAAACGCGGCTCGAGTTTGGCGCGGCAATCAGGCCTTCTTCCTCCGCGGTCAACAACCCGGCCCAGACGTGACGGCATTCGCGATTGGTGCGAAACTCCTGGCATTCGCACTTGACCTCAAGGCTCGTTCCGCTGAGGCGGAGCAGGACCTTGCGGCCGCCCACATTTGCCTGCACGAAACCGGCCGCTCCGCGTACGACCTCGATTCCCTTTCCCTCAAAAATCTGATAACCGCGAGCGACCGAATAACGGTCGAACTCCCAGGCAACCTGCGAGGAGATCTTCATAGTTCAACGTAGGGGGAGGTAGCGGTCACGGTCTGGATGCAGCCGAAAGAATTCAGTTTAACGCATTCGCGGCGGACTCCTACCTGATTCGTCATACCTATGGTGTCGCGTCTGGCCCCTTTCCAGCACGCGTTCGTGACGAGGATCTCTGAACTTGGCATTGCATATCATGGGAGCCCCATCCTTGAAGGGCCCGGAGAGCGCTACTTCGATGACTCGATGGGCGGAGGAAGAGGCATCGCGAGCCGCTTTTTGCTGGTGATCAATGACGAAAGAGAATCTTCAACCAGGGAGGCTGCGAGGAAGTTCTGTGAGTCTCGCAGCGAAATCGTGGAGTTACGACCTTTAAGGCATTCCGGCATCAAGCTGGTTCGACCGGATGGCTACGTTGCGTACTCAGGGCACAACGGCAACGGCATCGCAGCATTAAAAGAAGTGCGTTCAATCCTGGAACTCCAAACGCAATAACGCGCGACGGGTATCGAGAGCTGCCTGAGGTGGTCAAGAATGATAGCTCTATCAGTTCTCTTGATTCTTTCGCCGTTCTTCACTTAGCGGGGTCTCCGGGGAGCGGTAATGCTCGGCACGCACTAGAGAATGGTGAAGGCCGGATTGGTTCCCGCAGGACTTCCGGCGGTGGAGACGATTATCGGCTTAGAGGCGATTAACCCTCGCGATCTGTTCGCGGAATGCAAGCTCTGTTTGACTCTTGTAGCGGTTGCCGCTCTCAAACGTTAGCAATCTGCGAAGCCTCATGCAGCGAGGCAGGGTCACCTGACGTTTCCAATGCGCGGAGGAGGACTTCCACACCGCGCTTCAACTCGGCTGCCGGACAACCGGCGAAGCCCAGTATTAGCGCGGCTGGGTGCGAATGCAGAATGGTGAAGTCGGACAAGGCCGCGACCTCAAGCCCAAGCGCACGTGCCCGATTTGCCAACTCCGCATCGTTCTGGCCAGTTCTGATCCAGGCAAGCGTTCGCATACCCGAGTCCACTTCAACCACATCCAGGCCTCCGCCTAACCTTTCACGACTGGCCTCGCACAATATCACCTTCCTACGCGCATACATCTGCCGCATGCGCCGGACGTGATGGCCAAAATGACCATCCAGAATGAAGTCCGTGAGAATCGCCTGATCCAGCGTCGGAGGATGACGATTGAACACGGCGCGCGCCGCTGCAAACGCTTCAACAATGCGCTCCGGAACAACCAAAAAGCCAAGTCGCAGGGAGTTGAACAACATCTTCGTAAACGTCCCGGCGTAGATCACGCAGCCGGACCGGTCCACACTCTGCAGCGACGGTACCGGCGGCCCGAAATACCGGTATTCGGCATCATACTCGTCTTCGACGATCCATGCGTTCTGCTCGGCTGCCCAGTCAAGAAGTTCGAGCCGGCGACGCTGCGACATCGTTACGCCGAGCGGGAATTGATTCGCCGGCGTAACGTAAGCCAACCGGGCGTGGGGCTGTTGCCTGCGTCCTTCTTCGACGATTAGTCCATCCTGATCTACCGGGATCGGGACGACTTGTGCTCCTGCCGCACGCAGAACGAGCAGGGCCCCCGGGTAACCGGGGTCTTCCATCCATACCGTATCTCCCGGATCGAGCAGCATTCGGGCCACGATATCCAGACTCTGCTGAGTTCCCGAAGTGACAATTATCTGGCGGGCATCGCAACGCACACCCCGCGCCGCACCGACGTATTCCGCGATGGCTCTTCGCAACGGCAAGTATCCTCGCACATCGCCCTGCCCGTACAACGATCGTGGGGCCCGCCGCAGCACGCGCCCGGCCAGACGGGACCACAAGTTGACCGGAAATAAATCAATCGCGGGCTCGTAGCTTCGGAATGCTTTTCCTACAGAGTGCGAAGCGGGCAGCAGGCTCACTCCGCAGGAGACTTCCCGGCCGCGCCGCGCCAAGCCCGCTTTAGATGGCTCTGCGATGACATCGCCGGAAATCGCGTGCGTCGCCATTGAGTCGTCTGGAACACGCGTTGTAACGTACGAGCCGGCCCCAACTCTCGCCTCGATATAGCCCTCGCTCTTTAGACTGTCGAATGCTGCCGTTGCCGTCCCGCGTGCGAGAGAGTACTGCTTCGAGAGGCTCCTGGTCGATGGCATGCGCGATCCAGGCTTCAGACGGCCGTCCAGGATTGCGGCACGGAGTTCGGTATACAGCCACGATCCTAATTCCTCGCCTTCTCCGCGCGCGGTGAGCGAAAGATCCTGAAATGTCTCAGACTTACCCACGTGGCTCACTCCACATTTCCATTATGGATCTTCACGAGGAAACCGTCTGGATTTAGCCTGAGAGTGTAAGGAGAGACGAAATGCAATCACGTTTGGAAATTCAAAAAGTCGCGCCGGGGGCATTGCACGCCATGCTGACTTTGGAAAACTATGTCAGGAAGTCATCCCGGCTTGAGCCCTCCCTTTTGGAGCTGATCAAAATGCGAGCCTCGCAGATCAACGGCTGTGCCTACTGCCTCGACATGCACAGCAAGGATGCGAGGGCTAACGGAGAAACGGAACAGCGTCTATACGCTCTAAATGCGTGGAGCGAAACGCCGTTCTTCACGGACCGGGAACGCGCTGCGCTCGCCTGGACCGAGGCCGTAACGCAGGTCAGCAAGGATCACGTTCCGGACAGCGTATACGAGGAGGTGCGGTCGCGCTTCACGGAAGAGGAACTGGTCAATCTGACTCTCGCGGTGGCAACCATCAACGCCTGGAATCGGTTGTCCATCAGTTTCCGTGCGGTGCCTGGAGAATACCAGCCATCAGCCCGCGCGAAAGCGGAGGAGGCGGATCATGTGGTCGCGAGCCGCGGTCGTTGAGTTAGAGCCCCAACAATGAAAGGAGGTAGGCCATGAAAGTGTTCTTAGCAGGTGCAACGGGAGCAATCGGGCGGAGATTGGTTCCACTTCTGGTGCAGGCCGGTCATTCGGTGACGGGCATGACACGTTCGGCGGAGAAGGCCGGCGGCCTTCGCGCGTCCGGCGCGGATGCTGCGATCGTCGATGCTCTCGACCCAGTAGCCGTCGCGGCTGCGGTACTACGGTCCAAACCGGAAGTGATCATTCACGAGCTCACTGCGATTCCACCAGCTCTCGATCTGCGCCACTTCGGGAAGCAGTTTCGGCTTACGAACCGCCTCCGCACTGAGGGTACCGACCATCTGTTAGCTGCCGCAGAGTCTGCCGGCGTGCGGCGGTTCGTTGCTCAAAGCTATGCAGGCTGGTATGCGCGGACCGGAGGCGCAGTAAAGACAGAGAACGACCCGCTTGATCCCAAGCCGCCCGCCGCCGTCAAGGAGGTTCTAAAGGCTATCCAGTATATCGAA
Source organism: Terriglobia bacterium (assembly GCA_963767545.1). Taxonomy (GTDB): domain Bacteria; phylum Acidobacteriota; class Terriglobia; order Bryobacterales; family Bryobacteraceae; genus CAVVFX01. Next base: position 15,263 of record CAVYEV010000043.1, on the reverse strand, counting down.
TCTGCGGTGCTTCACACCCGTGGGATTGAAGGAGTGGTGTTGCGTTACGGCGGCTTCTACGGCCCCGGAAATTCGATCGGCGAGAACGGCACGGTAATGGAGCAAGTTCGTCATCGCCGGGTTCCGGTCATCGGCGGGGGAAGCGGTGTGTGGTCGTTCGTCCATATCGATGACGCGGCAAGCGCAACCCTAGCTGCAGTAGAGCGCGGCGCGCCAGGCATTTACAACATAGTGGATGACGAACCGGCCGCAGTAGCCGAGTGGCTTCCGACGCTGGCGCGTATCCTTGGCGCAAAGCCGCCGTTACACTTGCCGGCCTGGCTCGGCCGTCTGGCCATTGGCGAGCTCGGAGTTGTCATGATGACGGAGATACGCGGCGCCTCGAACGATAAGGCGAAGCGCGAACTTGGCTGGCAACCGCAGTGGGCAAGTTGGCGTGATGGGTTCAGCGGCGGCCTCTCAGACGCTGGAGCCGCGACGCGCGCGCGACCGGCAGTGCTCGCACCCTGACAGGAGCGTTCCGTTCCGCCGTGCGATGAAGGACAGAATTGCACCTTAGAGATTTAGTGCGCTTTTCCCGCATCCCACAAACGGGATCGACCTTCACGTCGCCGAGTCTGAGCCGCGGATGGATCCCTGGTGTTTCTCCTTCACGGATTGCCCGAGTTCTGGTATGGCTGACGGAACCAGATCGCGCCTCTTTCCGGCGCCGGGTTTCATGTGGTCGCGCCGGATCAGCGCGGTTACAACCTCAGCGACAAGCCCACTGGAGTCGCTAACTTTGATCTCGACCACTTACCGGCTGATATCCTTGGGTTCGCCGATCACTTCGGGCAGGAGACATTCGTTGTAGTTGGGAATGACTGGGGTGCGTCGAGTTGACGGTGGTTGGCGCGGCAGCATGCCAGACGTGTGCGCCGACTCGCAGTGCTGAATTCCCCGCGTCCTTTCTTGCGGCTCGACGCAATGTGCCCACGATCCCGCCCAAGAGCGCAAGAGCGGTTACGTCCGGTTCTTTCAGATGCCCTATTGCCGAATTCCTGATTGCGCTTATTGCCGGAGGCGGTCTGACGGGGCTGATGCTCGCATGCGAATTAAATCCGGCGCGGATTGGAAGAATCCGACAAACTCGCCGCGCCGGTCTCTGATCCTGAGTTCCGGCGCAAGTTGCTCAGGCTGAAACAAAACCCCTTGAGCATCGCGTGTACAGGGATGTGCACGTTCGTCGTGTCGTCACGAACGCTTTGCGCCTGCGCTCGATCGATGTGCTAACGGCACAGAAAAATGGCACTTCGGAACTGGATGACAACAAATTCTTAGACAAGGCAACGGAGCTTAGTCGTGTTCTGGTCTCGCAGGACGAGGACCTCCTCCGCGAGAGAGCGCGAAGACAGATAGAAAGAATTTCGCGGGCATTGTCCATGCTCACCAAATGTCGGACCACGATTGGCCCAAGGGTGGGGAAGAATCGATACCCACCTATCGGATGGCAGTTCCCTTGAGCGGTTTTCATCTCATTCCCGGAGAGCTACAGTTTTTGAAGTGACTCTCTGGTCGGCAACGGCATCCGTCCACCTTCCGCCGAGGCAGGCATCGTATGGATAACTGCGATCAGAAGCTAAATCGCCCCGAGAGTTGCACGTTTCGAGCGGCGCGAGCTGCACTCGGCAACCCAAAGTTGGGATCGATTTGTGCGCCGTTCGGTTGGAATTGCGCGGTCGAGTAAACGCTCGAATACTGGGTATGATTCCAGGCATTGAAAGCTTCGCCTCGAATCGATAGCGCTCTGCCTTCGCTGAATTTGAAGCGCTTGGTCAGTGACAGGTCCCAATTTTCGGTGCCCGGACCATACAGAACATTGGCCCCCGCATTGCCGAACGTAGCCTTGGCGGGTCTCGCGAAAGCGGCGGGGTTGAAATAGTGGCCCGCCGGTATGTCGCCGTAAGGGTTGCTCACAACGTTGATTCGCGCGGCATCGGTCGATCCGCTAATGTCCGCGCCATCGGTCGTCGTGAACCCGGGAGTGAACGGCGATCCAGTCTGAAACGTCGTGATTCCGCTGAACTGCCAGTTATCGAGGACCCAACCAGCGGGGCGCAATCGAAGCCGGTGGCCGAGGCCGGGTATATCGTAGAGATAGTTGACCGACATCGTTTGCGTGCGGTTATAGCTGAGCGGGCCGTAGTTGCGGAAACGCGGAGAGAAATAGGAACTGATGCCGTCGCCATCGGCGCTGGAGGTGCCCAGAGCTTTTGAGAAGGTATAAGAGGCGCCGAACTGAAGTCCGCGCGTCAACCGGCGGCGCATCGAGGCTTGCAGCGAGTTATAGTTCGAGGTGCCGATGAACTCGGTCGAAGTTACATTGGCGTAACCCTGATAGGGGCGCAGAAAATTATCGGTGAGACCGGCATTCTGCGGCAGGAAACGCGCAAACATCGGGATCGGATTCAGGTTGATGGTGAGTGGCAGATGGCGGTTCAATGAGCCCACATAGGCAACGTCGATTATCGTACTGCCGAACTGATGCTGCAGCCCCAGATTGAAATTCATAATGCCCGGAAGAGGATTATTTCCGTAGACCTGGCTGATCGAGGACGGACCGGCCACCGCGTTAATCAAACCTTGCGAAGCTCCTTGCTGGAGAGTGGCGAAGTTGGTGTAGTAAATGGTAGGCGAAAGAGTAACTGGTGCATTACCCGAAGCATTGTAAATGATGTTGCCTTGCACGCGATCTTTAAACATGCCAAAGCCGCCTCTTATCGCTGTCTTGCCGTCGCCTAGCAGATCGTAGGCGAAGCCGAACCGCGGTCCGAACGTCAGGGCGGGAGTGGTGTACAGACCGCCGGGATATCCGTTAATGCCGGCAATACGGGCGCCATCGGCGGTGTTTCCCACACCCGGAACAAATTGGCCGACGTAAACCGCGGGCGCGGTTGCCCCGGTAATCGGGTTAATCGCCGCGGCGGCTCCGCTGGCATCTTTGCCGGACCGGTAAAGCACCGGTGCTTGTGAGGGATCGTAGTATCGGGGATCGAGGGTGGCGGCGCTATGGTTCAGGTCGGCGGTTGCGGGCATGTGATAAAAGCGCATGCCGTAGTCCAAAGTCAGCCGGCGGTTGACGCGCCAGTTGTCTTGAAGATAGAACTCCGCGTTGCGGAAAAGATAACTGCCGACGGGCCAGTTAGTGGCTTGCGTATAACTGTCGATACTGCCGACGAGAGCGTTAGCGAAACCATCGCCAGTGTTGCCGGGATTATTGCCATCGTTATTGAAGCTATAGCTTCCGCGATAACTTACCGCGGCGGGTTGCTGCTTGTGATTACGCTCGAAATAGAAGCCGGTTTTAATCTGATGCGATCGCCAGACCTTACTCAGGTTGTTGGTAACGATATAGGCGGTGTCCGGCAACGCTTCCGGAAGCTGATTCGCTAGGCTCGCATTGATGGTATTAGCGGGGGTTCCGCCAAAGCTGATGCTCGGAAGCCAGTTTGGCTGTCCAGCCGGGCTTTGGTATAGGGACGGCGGATCTCCCATCCGGGAACGCTGCACGAGGGAAGGATCCTGTGGCGAAATATAGACTCCATTGAAACCTTTGCCGACCGTTATCTCGTCCACTAGCGACTCTGAGAAGATCTTGGTCGCGTGGAGTGTGTGTGTCCGCGCCGGGCGGTCCCAGATAATGGGCGTGACAAGATAATTGACACTACCGTTGACCCAATTGCCCCAAGGAGAGAGCAGAGTGCTGTAGTCGTCGATGACTCGATAGTAGAAGGTCAGGGTAGGAGTGGCATTAGCATCGAGCCTGCCCATATTCTGCCGTCGCGGCCATCCGCCGCTGTAGGTATCGCGATAGTTGTAACTGTAGCGCTTCGAAGGACTCGGATCGGTATAGTTCGGCAAAGGAAAGAAATTGAGGATAGCCGTGCCGATTGGATTGAAGCGGCTTTGGGGAATGATGTTGCCCGGGAATGCCGCCTTGGTAAGCGGGTCTTTGATAATGATCGGTGAACCATTCGTGTTGTAACTCTGAGAGAAATCGCCTTGGCGTTCCAGGGCGGACGGAGTAGTCTGGAATTTAGTGGCATTGCTGACCAAAGAGCCGACAAGTTCCTGCGAAAAAAAAAAGAACAGCTTGTCCTTGAGCACATCGCGTTTGACGGGCGAAGGCAGCGGGCCCCCAAGAGACCAGCCTGTCATGCGATAGCGGTAAGGTGGGCGTGGAGTTCCCGTCGAATTGTTGAAGAAGTTGTTGGCGTTGAGGTCTTCGTGACGGTAGTAGTCGTAAGCGCTGCCGTGAAACTTAGTCGAACCCGTCTTGCTGATCACAGTGACGGTTCCACCGCCGTTGCGCCCATACTCGGCCTGGTAGTTGCTGGAGAGCACGCGAACTTCGGCGATAGCATCCATGTTGGGCTCTTGGGGAGGGCCGTTGTTTCCGGCATCGATCAGCGGCATGCCATCCACTACGAGTAACGTTTGCGTATCCCGGCCGCCATTGATGTGGATGCCGGAGAGCGCATTGCGCTGCATCGCATCGCGGCTGGTGTTCGTGTCGACGATCCCGGTCAGAGTCGAGAGATAGGATACGAAATCGCGGCCTTTCACGGCGATGTCGTTCAACTGGCTGCCGGTGATGGTGTCGGAGCGTTCGCCGCTCGAAAGCTGGACCGGAGCGCCGGCCGCGGAGACGAAGATCGCGTCAGAGGGCTGGCCGACTTGCAGGGTAATGTTGCCTGCTGAATGAAACTCGCTCGCGAGGACCTCGACTCCTGTCACTTCGTGATTCTTGAAGCCGGGCGCGGACACGGTCAGGTTGTAGGTGCCGGCAAGAATGTCAAGAAATTGAAAGGACCCGTCCTGTGCGGTTTTCACCGTCAGCGCGGAGTCGGTCGCTGTGTTGGTCAAAGTACAGAGCGCGCCGGGGATCACTCCCCCGCTTGAGTCCTGGACGGTGCCTTTGAGCGTGCTGGAGACGGTCTGAGATAACGCGGAAACGCTGACCAGCGTTATCGCCGCAATTGCCAGGATTGGCAGGATAGCGCGACGGAGCAACATGGCAGATATTGTATATTACGGACGCAAATGAAGGGAGATTGCGGCGCGCGCCCATCGCCAGGGCGCAGAGGAGGGGTGGGTTCGCCAAGGTAAGGGCGAATCCCGGATGGTCAAGAGAGCACGGATCGTTTTGCTGGCTAACGAGGGCCGCACCAACCAGCAAATCGCGGAGCACTTGCATACGCGGACGGCCCGTGTTTCCAAGTGGCGGCAGCGTTTCGGTACGCGGCGACTCGCGGGCTTGGGCGACGCTCCGCGGTCGGGCAAGCCAGCGCGGTACGACAAGAACACCGAAAAGAAGGTACTGGGACTGCTCGATCAACCACCTCCGAGAGGTTATTCGCAATGGAATGGGAATCGTCTGGCCGAAGCCTTGCCTGATGTTAACCGGCATCAAATATGGCGCATTCTTCGCCGTCATGACATCTGCCTGCAGCGGCGGCGGAGTTGGTGTATCAGTACTGATCCCGAGTTCGGCCCCAAGGCCGCCGATGTGGTTGGCTTGTACTCAATCCACCTCAAAATGCGCTGGTGCTGTCGGTTGACGAGAAGCCGTCAATTCAAGCTCTGGAGCGGGCGCAGGGCTATCTGCGTCTGCCCGACGGGAAAGCCGTCAACGGCTTTAGTCAGGGATACAAGCGGCACGGTACGACCACGCTTTTCGCAGCCTTGGAAATCACCACGGGGCTGGTAAAGACAGCGCACTATCAGCGGCGGCGGCGCCGCGAATTCCTGGACTTCATGAACGACATCGTCACCGCTAATCTGGACCGCGAAATTCATGTTGTACTGGACAATCTGAATACGCACAAACCCAAGGACGACCGTTGGCTGAAACGTCACTCCAACGTTCATTTCCACTTCATTCCGACGTACTCGTCGTGGCTCAATCAGGTCGAATGCTGTTTCAGTATCCTCAGTCGCCAGGCACTGCGAGGGGCCAGTTTTCACGTCGCCGCAGCAACTTCGCCAAGCGATCGACGAATTTGTCGACGTCTACAATGGAAAAGCCGCACCGTTTGAATGGAAGAAGGCGGTCGTGTTCCCGTCTAGCTACCCCAGGTCTAAGTACCCTGATTTATGCATCCAGTTACTAGCTGCATGCTTCGTCAATGACCTTGATATTCATTGGCGTTTCGCATCGTAGTGTTCGCCGTCCTGCCATTTCTCACGCCGTGGTTCTTTGAAAGGTACGGCGGACGGGTATCTGAGCTGGAGGCAAAGTACCTGCTGCTGATTCTAGTCAGAATGGGCGGACTGGCCGTGTGGTCCGGAACCGAGGCGGTCTTGCCCGCATAATATTATTGGCATGGTGCTTGCGGGGACGGTTGGTAATGTCCATAAACTGGTGCGGCGTTTGCGCACCGTGAGCTTTGGACTGCTGAGGCCATTCTATTTTATCCGGGGCGGGGTCTTTTCGGCGCCTATCGCGGCTCCCCTGGTTTTCATCGCCCTCTTTTTCGCGAAAATGCTTTCAAAGATGATCTGCCTTGTGGCGACGGTTCGCGCCTTCAACTACCTGGGCCATGAAGGTTTATATTACTCATTGATGATGTCTACGGAGCTAGCGTTCGGGACAATCTCGGCGCTGTTTGGATTGAACCACGGCATGATTGATCAAACCCAGTATTCGCACCTCGTAGCCACCGTGATTGGCAGTGCGTTCGTCCCGACCGCTATCGCCAATGCGTTCTTCATGCCTCGATATTTGTTGCCGGCGAGGGGACGCGAATTGAGGGAATCGGCTTAAAAGCAGCCTATAGGAGATGTTGAATCATGATGCGAAAGGAGAAGCCGGTTGGACAGATATCTGGTAGTGTTCGCGGGAGCTGGTCTGGGAGGATTGACTCGGTACGTCGCGGGCACATGGATCATGGCGAAGTTCGGCGGCCGTTTTCCCCTTGGCACGTTCATCATCAATGTGACGGGTTCATTCCTGATCGGCGTGCTGATGACTCTCTTGACCGAACGATTTCAGCCGCACCCGAATTGGCGGCTATTTCTGGTTGTGGGAATTCTCGGCGGGTACACCACCTTCTCCAGTTTCGAATACGAGACTTATGCGGCGGTTCGAGACGGCGCGCGGATAATCGGTGTGTTGTATGTAACCAGCAGCGTGTTACTGGGGTACCTCGGAGTTTGGTTGGGTGCTCTGCTTACCGCCAGCCGGTAACGGAGGCAGAATGCTAGCGAAAGGACCAGCCAAGAAAGTTACGATCTTCGTGAACGAGGACACCCGTCATCACCTCGGATCCTTGCACGATTCCATCATGACATTCCTGATGCACATGGGCGTCGCGGGCGCGACAGCGACCAAGGCGATGTCCGGATTCGGTGCGCATAAGGTCTTGCACACGCCGGCGATCGAGTTAGCGGCTGAGCACCTGCCGATCCGGATAGAGTTTATCGAGTCCGCGGAGAAGGTCGATGAACTGCTTCCGACACTCTACGATATGGTGGACGACGGAGTGATCGAAGTCCAGGATACCGTAGTGCACAAAGTTGCGCGCAAGGACCGCAAGGCGGAGCAGGCCGCGCCTCATGCCAAGAAGCAAGGACCGGCCAAGCTGATGCGGGTGTTTCTCGGCGAGTCGGATAGGTGGCAGGGTGAGCCCTTGTACGACGCTATCGTGAAGAGATTGCGGATGATGGATATCGCCGGCGCAACCGTATATCGCGGCATTGACGGCTATGGAGCCAAAGGCCACACCCACAAGCAGAGCTTTTTCCGCTTGGGCCAAGACTTGCCTATCATGATTTCCGTGATCGACACACCGGACAAGATCGTCGAGGCTACCGATGCCGTTGAAAAGATGCTGGTCGATGGGTTGATCGCTGTATCCGATGTTGAGATGACGCGATTGGTTCATAGCGCCCCTCTTGAGGAGACTCAAAATGCAACAGCCAAGCCCGCAATCTAACGTCACGACGCAATCCAGCAAAGCGAAAATTTTACGACTGCACTTCTGCGAAAACGATAAGTACAACGGAAAGCCGTTACGCAAGGCGATCGTTGCAAAGTGCCGCGATATGAAGATTGCGGGCGCGACCGTGTTTCGAGGCCTTGAGGGATATGGTGAAGCGGCGGAGATCCACCGGCATCACCTGGCGACTCACGATCAGCCGATCGTTATCGTCATCATCGATTCCGCGGACAACATCGAACGATTGAAGTCCGTGGTCGAAGACATGATTCACACAGGGGTAATAGCGGTATCCGACGCTGCCGTGACTTGGGTACAAAGAAGCGGACCGGCAGAGCATGTTTAAGAGGATATTCGTCGCGGCACGACAGTTCGGATGCCGCGCAACGCGCGTTCGATCTCGCGGTAGAACTCGCCGCGTCTATGCAAGCGATCCTACATATGATCAGCGTCGAAGAAGATCTCCGTCGACACGCCAAGATGATGATGGATGAAGTAACGGAAGTGAAAGACGCGGAGAATACTTTTCGGCCGGCTTGGAAGCCGGGCGAGCGCAGGGCCGCATTGAACCGTGTCGAGCTTGAACCGACTATGACCCGCTGATTGACGATTCCCCGGCCATTCTAGAGTATTCGATCGCCTGTGGGGTGGCTCTCGATGCGGCTTCGGACCTGCACGATCTACTCGTCGCGTTTGCCAGGTACTCGTCTAGGCCGGACAGTCGCCGCTGCGATCATTCATGCCGGAGCATCTCTATGGCTGGTTTTCTTCACAAACCAGTTTGCATCTCAGAAGCACCTATTGAGCGCCGTTGAAGCCGGGCTAGCGATGATCGTACTGGATCGCATCCGCAATGCCAGCGCCCAGACATATCGATTTCTGCAAAACATCTATTATATTCGCTTGCGCCGTAGATAGAAACATAACCGGCCCGAATGCTTTTCAAGCGCCGTGCGATCTCCGGAACGGTCTGGAGCATGAATGTATGGATTCGATCGTTCGCCTGTTTATAAGTGCAGGTTAGACCTTCGTAGACGAGGAGCGGAAGATTCGTTTATTCGCGAGCCTCGGCGAACTCCAGCCCGAAATTTGCCTCGGCCCGGCGGTCCATCTGCATCCTAATAGAGGAAATAATTCGCGTTTTCGCGAATTCGAGCGTTGCTGAGAGATCGAACGCGTTCCCGCACTCCCGATTGGATGGCGAATTTCACCAATCGCGTCCGGATTTTGGGTGATACGCGACATATTATCGAAGCGCCCGCAGCGCACTTCGGACGATGGAGGATAAAAAGCAGATAAACTCAAATTGATGTCCGAACCTCCTATTTCTTCGGCCCTGACGCTGGGTGCAATATCCGGAATGCGATCGATGATGGCGCCTGCGGTGATTGCGTGGGCGGCACGCAGGTCCGGTCTCGACCTGGAGAGCACGCCATTTTCCCTTTTCAAGGCTAACGGGATAGGGAAAACGGCTGCGGCGTTGGCATTGGGTGAAGTCATTGCCGATAAGATGCCATTCATGCCGAACCGTACTGATCACGCTGCATTGCTGGCTCGCGCGGTGTCGGGCGGCGCGGCGGGAGCAGCGGTTTTCAAAGCGCGCAGGAAGAGTATGCTGCTTGGTGCCATGATAGGAGCTGCGGCTGCCGTGGGTGCAACTTACGGTAGTTATTATGCGCGGAAAAAGGCGGCCCGCTATTTTGACGTTTCGGATCGCGTGATCGCGCTAATAGAGGACGGTATCGCACTTACCGCGGGCTTGATCGCAGTGTCCATGGTTAAGCCGGTGGCGCCTGAAACGAACGGTTAGCGCGAAAACGCGGCCGTCATGTGTGGACGCGTGCTTTACAATATCCGCAACCGATATCCCGCGAAGCTGCAATCCGGAGCGTAGCGGGTCTCAAGAATTGCGGGAATGCTGGCCCTTAGATTCAAAGATCCGTTCCTGGGTACCAGCCGGAGTGGGGAGACCATTCATGGCAGCGAAGGCACTGGGTCGAAGTCCATTGTTGGAGACACGAAGGGCAGATTCCTCCGGTGTCGAAGGTATTCCACTCATGCCCGCAAGCGCAAGACCAGCGGTCATGGCTTCGCGGTGTCCATTTGCAGAGTGGGCAACGGATTTGGGGGATGCCAGCCGCAGGGTCTTTCACCGTAGGGCCGGTCGAAGGAATTCCAGGAGAAGGCTTGAATACGGCCATGGACCAACGTTAACAAAAATCGTTAGGCGAAGCGCGCGCGCGGCCGCGAGGTCTCACCGGGCCGCCTCGAAACCCGTATAATTGTGCTTGCCAACTTTGTCTACGAAAGGACACACTATGCGTCTCATTTACGTTCCCACCCTTGCAGCACTCGCCATCGCAGTGTTCGCTCCAGCGATCGTCAATGCCCAGGGATCAGAAGTTTCTCGCAGCATTCAAGGCGGCGGCATCTCCGTCCCAGGGTGGACTGGGAAGATCGACGCTAATGAGGAGAAGGCGGGACAAACGCTCAACAACGCGAAACTCGCGAAGGATGGCAATGAGCTGCGCGTCACCACCGGTCCGGCCGTGACTTATTGGAATCCAGCCAATAAAGCCACGGGCAACTACACGGTGAAGGCGACGTTTCACGAGCCGAAGTACATGAACCTGAACAGTCACCCTCATCCTTATGGCATCATGATCGCGGGCAACGATCTGGGAACTCCCCAGCAAAGTTATCTCTACTGCGCGGCGTACGGCAACGGTAACTTTATCGTGCGCGGAATGGGCCCCGAACCCTTTCAGATGAACGGCAGACGAGGCGAGGCGAACGCGGCGGTGCACAAGGCCGAAGGTCCGGGACAGCCGGTGACGCAGGAAATCGCTTTATCCGTAAAGGGCGACCGCGTCGAGTGCGCGATCAACGGAACGGTGGTTGCGGGCTACGATAAATCCGCGCTGGTGACGTCTGGCAAGCTCAAATCGACGGACGGCATCTACGGCCTTCGCTTCGCTCACAATACGGAAGTCACGGTGACTGGGCTGAGCGTTACGAAAGATTAGCTCGCGCCTGTCCGAGTTCCGCGAATCGCGGATTTCCTGAGCTTTTTCCTGAGCCATGGCCGTAGCGGCAGTACGCTGTACGCATGTTAAACTGAAGTGTTCATTGCCCGCACGGTGGGTGTAGCTCAGCTTGGTAGAGCGCCGGATTGTGGTTCCGGTGGTCGAGGGTTCGAATCCCTCCACCCACCCCAATGTTTTCAATAACTTTCAATTTGTCCGCTCCTTCGTTGTAACCGAACTTGTAACTACCGGAGGCTGTTGAGACTCGAAAAACCGATTCATTTTCTCGCGAGCGATGGACATGTCCTGCTGGCTCACAATGTCATATCGCTGATAGATTGACTCGGTCTTGTGGCCGGTGATCGACATGGCAATCCTTCGCGGAACGCCGGAGCGCTCGACGTTTCGGACAGCGGATCGCCTGAGGTCATGGAAATGCAGCCCAGCGAGTCCGGCAGACTCACACGCGCGGTTCCAGCCCTTTATGTGGCTGCCGACCGGTTTTCCGGGGTAATGGAATACGAGTTCGCAATCAGGCCAGAATTCGTCCCGCTGCGTCTTCTGCATCCCGAGCCAGGATGCCATGTCCCCGTAGATCGGGAGGGTCCGGTTTTTCTTTCCTTTGGTCTGTTTCCGGTTGAGCCGAATCTCGCCGCTTTTCAGGTCGACTTGGTGCCACTTCAATTTCTTGAGTTCTCCTGCGCGGTTGCCCACGTGGTACCCGACGACAAACATGGCCTTCAGGTGGTCCGGGAGAGCGTTAAGCAGTGCGGAATACCTATCGGCAACGGATCCAACTTGACGGCCGGGATCCTGCCCTGGTTGATGAGGTGGCGAACGGCGTTGGACGTCCGGGAGAGGTATTCCGCGGGGGCTTCTACCGTCAAGAGCCTCGGCCGTGTCGAAGCAGCCTGGTTGCCGTTAAGGCGCTTTCCGACGGCGTCCACGATGGCCTCGATCATTTGCATCCGCAAAGTTGGCCGTTGCGCTCATCTCGCCTTCTTTCGCGGCTTGACTATCGGCTCGGGAAGCGCGCTCGTCTTTTGCATGTCCGTCACCGAACGGTCCTCCTGCTTGGAATTGTGCCGAGGAATGAAGTCGATCACAATCGGCTCAGGTTGCGTGATCTTGATCGTAGCTTCTCGGTTCACGTTCTGACGGTCCCCTCTCAGTTTGCTCCGACCGTCGCGGCGGGCTAGACGCTGTCGATGGTACTCTTGCCGTCAATGCGTGGCGTGCCGCTCTGGGAGATGAACTTGCATAGTCTTCCAACACGAGCTGAGCTTCGCAATGAAGGGCGCACGAATAACCAGCGGAGGGTCGGCCTTTACGGCAAGACTGAACCCGCGCCGCACATCGACAGTTCCCGATTAACGGTACTGTCGAACAGGACAACGTCCGGGAAGGGTTCATTGAACACACTCAGATGCAGGAGGCGCTCCGCCCCTGTGAAAAAAAGCAACTCCCGCATAATGGTCTGCTCGTCCTTGGTCGTTTTCACATAGCGGTCGCGCATGTGCCGGAGCGCACACGTAAGAAAGCCGCCCGTACCACAGGCAGGGTCGAGCAATAGCTCTCCGGGTCTCGGATCGATACGATCCACCATGAACGCGGTGACCGCGCGTGGCGTGTAATATTCGCCGGCATTACCGGCGCTGGAAGGTCGGTGAGAATTTGCTCGTGATGTCGCCGAAATGCTGACGTTCGGCAAGGTTATTAAAATCGACTTCGTTGATTTATTGATGACCTGGCGCATAAGCTGCCCGGACTTCATGTAGTTATAGGCGTCCTCAAAAACGTCGCGCACGACGCGCTTGCGGTCGCCCTGCTTGCCGCCGACGCTTAGGTCTTTAAGTCTTGGGAAGAGTTCGGCATTCGCGAAGTTTAGCAATTCATCGCCAGTAATGCCCTCCGGATTGGCAGCCCAACTGCGCCATTGCAGCGCCTTTGGAATCGGGGATTTGTAGTCGTCCTGCATCAGCTCCAGCTGCTGGTCCTGGTCGTCAATGATTTTGAGGAAGAACATCCAGCAGAGTTGGGATATGCGCTGCGCGTCGCCATCGACGCCGCTATCCTGGCGCATGATGTCTTGGATGGACTTAACAGTTGTGCGAACGGACATAGGGTTTATGAAGCCTTCTTGTAAAGGGCCGATTGCATCTCGTGTACGGCCTGCTCGTAATCCTGCCGCGTTCCGAATTCCTTGATCAGCTGCATTGGTGTCCCCATGGTAGTGAAGGGCGGTATCTGGAGCACCTTCGGGTCATCGAGATTAAGGACACCCTGATCCTGGTATTTCTGGAGGAGCGCTTCGAGCACTGCGCGGGCCTGAGCACCGTATTTGGTGAACACGTTGCGCTTGCGCACGTTTTCAGCACGTTCTCTGCGCGTAAGCGGCGGCTGATCGAAAGCAACATGGCAGATAAGGTCGAACGGATCGAGGTCTTTCCCGACTTCCTCGGCCAGCAGATCCAGCGACAACTCCTCCTGCTCCAACTCCTCGATAATAGCCTGTTTCCGCTCGGCTGCGGTCCAGCGCTTCAGAAATTGATCCAGGCTTCAGCTCAGGCATCAGCAAGATGCGTGCAACCGCATATGAACGAGGCTCCACTTGTAGCTGGACAACAGGCAGATCGATGGTTGGTTAAGAACGCGATCAAGTTGACGAAAAACGCGCATCCCTGTGGCCGTTACGAGTGTTTCCCAACCGAACTTCAGCATGTCCCGATTCCGATACTGGTAACAGTTCAGGGGTTATCTAGGCAGGAGTGAGAGAGTCGGTTGACATTTTCGGTGACAGGCAATCGCGGTGGAGAGATAAACCAGGATGTTGAGTCGCTGCAGTTCACACGTTTCGGCGACGGTCAACAACCGAGCGGTAGCCAACTCGCCATTGGTGCTGCGGTTGCCGAAGCAGATCTTGCGCCACTGAACGCCAGTGCGAAGTGCTCGTTCGGCGCTGTTGTTGGTAGGTTCAACGCCTTCGTGCTCAAGAAAAGTAAACAGACGCTCGTTATGCGCGAACATAGCCATAGCGAGATTGCGGACTTCGCGGTTTGGGCTTTCCAAATGCCGTTGAGCCAAGGCGACAATCCGTTTTTGGATCGGGATCGAGCGTAGCAGAACTTGGCTTCGATCAATCTTGCCGATGCGAAACTTGTGCCACAGCCGGAAGAGTCTGGCATGCTCGGCCAGCGCATCGCGGCAGAATTGCTCCACCGCACTGCTCTTGGTAAACTCCACAACCCCCAACAGATTGCGTTTCAGGTGTGCCCAGCAGAACTGCGCTTTACCGGAGTGATATTTCAAATAGGCGCTGAACCGGTCGCTGCACAGGATGCCCTGGAAGACGGCTCCCAGATGGCGGATTAACACTTCGCTGCCGCGGGTCGCCGCCAAGGTGTAGACCACGTAGCGCGCCGCCACAAAGGCCCACAGGAAGCGCTTATCGCCATTAGTCCGCCAACCCGTCTCATCGACGTTCAACACCGGTTCATCCTTCAATCGCTGTTCCAGTTCCTGGCACACGCCCGCCACCGCTTGGCTGGCTTCTTCCCAACATTTTTGCGTGCTTCCCAAACTGATCTCGATCCCGAGCACTTGGCCCAGCAGCCCTTCCACTACCCGCCGGGGCATGCGGCAGACCACCGTCAGATAGGCGATCAGCCCGGTCAATTGCGGCCCAAACTGTCCCGCTATCTCCTTCGTCGGTGCCGTCCGCGTAGCCTCTCCGCAGTGGTCACAAACCACACTGGGAAATTGGTACTCGATGGTGTGCGCCTTGATCGGCGGCACTTCCGTGACTTGATGCCGCCGCGGCTCACCCTGGGTCGTCACTTTACCCGGTTCTTGCGGAAGCTTTCCGCCGCAGTGCCCGCATTGAGTCGGCAGCCGCACTTCAATGGCGCTCACTTGGGCGATGGGAACCAATCGTCGATGATGTCCCGCATGTCCGGGCTGAGCACCCGGTTTGCGCTTGCCTTTGATCTTTCGACCCCGCGGTCTCTGCTCCCCAGCCAGCCCGTCGGAGGAAGGTGGCTTGGAGGAGTTGGTCGAGTTCTGTTTGCGGAGTGCCAGTTGACGCTCCAGATCCGCAATCTGTTTCTCGCGTTCGGCGAGTTCTCTTTCCTGTTCGGCGAGTTGCCTTTCCCGTTCGGCGACTCTGGAATACCAGGTTAAGCCTGGCTTGATCTTTGTGAACTGAAAGGAGTTCATCATGTAAATTGCTCATTCGTACATGTAGCTGAACCGGAGCGGG
>CAVYEV010000042.1:0-18851 GCA_963767545.1 Terriglobia bacterium | reverse complement strand
GAGCGTTTTCCAATTGAAAGATGAGTATGAAACGGTGTCGCGTTTCTGATATAGAGGGATTCTGAAGAGTGACGAGAAGGAGGCCGCGGCGCGGCCGACTTCTTTCTTGGTTTTTGGTTTTGAAATGAGGAAACTGGCGATGGTCGCGTGCCTCGGGTGGGAAAGTGGGAAACCTGGTTTTGGTTTTCCACTTTCCCGTCGGGGCGAAGCCAGGCTGTGGGGATGGGGAAATCTCGCGCGGTTGGCGAGATTTCCAGGGCCGGTGGAAAGGTGGGAAACCCGCTTTTGGTTTTCCATGTTTTCCATCGGCCCGTCATTTCCACAGCCCTTTGCGGCCGGCTCTAGATAAAGCCGGTGCTATCGGCGATTCGATTTTGCAGCGCCTTAAAAGGGCGGCTTTGGCCGCAGCCATCTTCCGCGCGCTATCGGTGTCGCTCATCTCGGACGCAACGGCTTCCATCCGCGCGAAGCTGGTTTCCGGCTTGAGATTGCTGGCGGCCTCCGGCAACGATTTCAGTTTCTCCTATGGAGTAGAGTAGTCCTCGGTCGGGTATTGCCGTTGGCGCTTGCCTCGCGCATCCAGGCTGACCGTCGCGAATCCGCATGGCCGGTGGAGTTGAGGTACGGATTCAGGTATGCGGTATAGAACTTCTGCAGCGCTTCGGCATGCTCGCTGGCAATGTGACCGTACCCGATGAGCTTGCGCATAATGGCGCCGTTCTTGCCCTCCACCAGCGCGTTGTCCTGCGTGCGGCTGGCGCGGCTCTTGGTGAATTCGATGAGCAGCTTTTCCAGCAACTCCGCCACCCTGCGGTTGATGAACTCCGAACCGTTGTCGGAATGAAAGCCCAGAATCCCAAAAGGAAATTGCTGCAGCATCGCTTCCAGCACCGGGATCAGGAATTGCTCGCTGATCTTGCTGACGCAGCCGACCACCTGCCATTGCGTCACCGGTCGACGGCATTGATATGATACACGCCCTTGGCCCCGTCCCAGTCGCCCTGATGGACCGTGTCCACGCGCAGAAATCCCGGCCTGCCTTGTGGGTCCGGTCTGCGCCGCTCGGCAATCGATACCGCATTCGGGCGCGTGGGCTCGAACACTGCCGCGTGCTTGCCATAGGGTGCGCTTTGGCGCAGGTTGTACAGGTGGGAGACCGAGATCCCGGCCAGCCGTTCGAACTCCGGTTTGTCGAACTCTTGGTACTCGCGTTCCAGAATCCGTCGCGTTGCCGGCCCGCTCAAGCGTTCGTGTGCGCGATCCACCCCAGCCAAAAGCACGATATCGGCATTTGTATAGCTGCGGACGAACTTGTGCCGGCGATAGACCGTCTCCTGGACGAGCCCCGTGTCCAGATGCGCCCGGATCAGTCTGGTAATTTGCGCCGGACTCAACCCCGTCATTTTCCCAATGTAGGCGCGAACCCAGCCGCGCTCCTTCTTGCTCAGTCCGCATACTGTTGCGTTACCAGAACGCGTTCTGTCCAGCCATACACCTGCGTTCGCTCGCGACCGGCGAACTCGATCTCCCCGCTCGATCCGAGAAACTCCCGAATTTGTTCCTGGCTTAAGTATCTCGGCATTCCGCATCTGCACTTGCATCCGGCCGCGGCATGTCTATCCCGTCACTTCCCGTTTCATGCTCATCTTGTATTGGAAACAACTCCCGTTTCATGCTCATCCTGTATTGGATAATTCTCCGGTCATGCGGGCCCAGGTTAAGATAGTTGATGGAGGAATGGGTGAGTGGTTGAAACCGGCGGTCTTGAAAACCGTTTGCGGGGTAACTCGCACGGGGGTTCGAATCCCTCTTCCTCCGCCAAACATGTGCTTTGATTCTAATCGCCTACGCACGTATGCAAAGATGGCTTGTGCCCAAAACGTGCCTTAGAAGCGTGAAGCCCTTCATTGGCAAGCACTTACGATCTTCGCCGATATCTACTGGGTGCCACTGAAAAAATCTCTACATTGGTTCACCGAAGTGGTGTAAGACGGTGAAGTCCTCAGCGGAGAACACATGGCGGTGATCAACCAGTCTCGACAGGCAAAAGAGTGTTCGCCAGCCACGATCAGAGCGTCGATCAGTTTCCCTCGGGATGTCTACCAGACCTGGAATCCATTGCCAAAGAAAAGAAGGTTTCTCTAGCTTGGGTCGTGCGGAAAGCGACCGAAAAATCATCGCGGACAAATGGCCGCTGTTTGGCGAACGCAAGGAGCCTTAGCAGGTGTGGATAATCTCTTGCCATCTGAACGCTCAGAGATCATGGCACGGGTTCATTCCCGAAACACGCGTCCAGAGCTCTTTGTCCGTAGCCTCATTTTCGCGCTCGGATATCGTTATCGACTGCACGCGAAAGAGTTGCCAGGACATCCGGACATCGTCTTCAGGAAGACCATCATTTTTGCACACGGCGGTTTCTGGCACCGTCACAAGGACTGCGGTCTCGCGCGACTTCTAAAGTCCCGGGCAGATTTCTGGATTCCGAAACTCGAAGGAAACAGAAAGAGAGAACGAAAAGAATAGGAGACAGCTTATCCGGAAAGGTTGGAGCGTCATGATCATCTGGGAGTGCCAGATCAACTTGCTGGCCTCCGCGTTCGCCACGGTTTGAACGGCGATACCGGCTCTATCAGCCAGCACCTCTTGAGAACCGAACCTCTGCTGGCGGATGCCCCGCATCTTCTCCCCGACCAAGACCACGAAACGCGGGTCGCGTTTCTCAGACCTTGTGATTGGCTGTACTGTTTTTTGCGCCATTCCGAACTCCTGCCGAGCCGCCGAGGGTACGAGGTACCCCCTTGTTTTTGTAAATGTCTATACGTATAGTTATTTCAATACTCAGCCTTACAGGTTTCGCGGTTCGGCCGTTCGGAGTGTACGATTTCACCCGAGAGGGACGGGAGGTCTTATGAGAATGCAGGTCCGTTCGTTTGCGCGCTATTTCCTGGCGGCGCTTTTCAGCGTTTGCCTTTCATTTGCACAACAGATTACGGGAGCGGTAACAGGTACCGTGCTAGACCCCGCGGGGGCAGCAGTTGCCGGCGCATCCGTAAAACTGACTAACACGGGAACGGACGCCACGGAGGCCGCAAACACGGACTCTGAAGGAAACTTCCGATTCCTTTTGCTGCAGCCGGGCAATTACTCGGTCCAGGTTTCGTCTCCCGGTTTCAAGTCTTACGTGCGATCGGGGATTGTGGTGGAAGTGGATCGTTCGATCGCCGTGCCCGTCGCTTTGCAGATCGGTCAGGTGAATGAAACGGTAGAGGTGTCGGGCGGAAGTCCGTTACTGGAGCCGAATACATCGTCGTTAGGCACGGTAATGGACGAAAAGAAGGTGCTAGATCTTCCTCTCAATGGGCGCAATCCGATGGGGCTGGCGAATCTGATTCCCACGGTGAAAGGGATCGGGTACTTTGGCGGACAAGTTCTTTCCAGCTGGCGTCTGGCCGCAGTGAGTATCGGCGGAGGACAGCCGCTAACTAACGGATTCCTGGTGGATGGCATCGCCAACGACAAAATGGTCGATTCAGGAGCGATGACATATCTGACCGTAGATGCCACACAAGAGTTCAAAGTGCAGACCAACGGTATGTCGGCGGAGTTCGGACGCACGAGCGGCGGTGTGATCAGTATGATTACCAAGAGCGGGACCAACAGGTATCACGGCAGCCTTTTCGAGTTTCTGCGCAATGAGAAGCTGAACGCGAACGACTTTTTCGCGAACAAGGAACGGCCGCGCGATCGCTCCCGACAAAGTGAACCAGTTCGGCGGGACCTTTGCAGGCCCGCTCAAGAAAGACAAGCTGTTTTTCTTCTATAACTACGAAGGCTATCGTGAACGTAGCGCTACCACCGAGACGATTACGTCGCCCACGGCGGCGCAACGGACTGGCGACTTTTCGGGTTTAAAGACCAGCGGCGGCGCGCCGATTCTGATATACGATCCGAACACAACGCGGCCCGACCCGGCGAACCCCGGCAAGTTCATTCGCGACGCTTTTCCTAGCAACGTCATCCCGGCGAGCCGGATCAATGCCGTAGGCGCGAATATCCTGAAATATTATCCGCTGCCCACTTTACCGGGTCGCTGTCGGCAAACCTGTTCCTGCAGAGTGCAACGCCGATCGATAAAGACACGCAAACAGTCCGCATCGATTACAATCTGTCGGCGACCCGCAGACTCGCGGGACGTTATACGTATGACACCTTGAATTGGCAGTTCGCCAACTTCTTTGGCAATATCGCCGATGTGGACGGGCGCGCGATCCTGATCCCGCGTAAGGGCGCCTTTTTGAGCTATACGGATTCTATCTCACCGACGCTATTGTTCGATGCGCGCATCGGATTCAATCACCAGGTCGAGGGCTATAACACTCCCAGTCAGGGTTTTGATATTACGCAACTGGGTATTCCCGCGAGTCTGCTGGCTCAAAGCCAGCAAGCCCCGACCGCTACCAAGCAAGGCACATTCCCTCGCGTGTCGGTCAGCGATCTGATCACCTTCGGCGGGACCAATGCCTCCGCAAACCACACCAACACGGGATCGGCCAGCGCCACTATGACCAAGATCCATGGCGAACAGACATGGAAGTTCGGCTACGAATTCCGGCTGTATCAGCGCAACGTGTTCGGACTGAATTATCCGGTCGGTTCGTACAACTTCAATCGCCAGTTCACCCAAGGTCCGAATCCCGACGTCGCGAGCACCACGAGCGGATACAGCGTGGCCGCGCTGCTCCTCGGAGATCCATCCAGCGCAACCGCGGGCATCAATACGCCGAGCACGGTCACACTGAAGTACAACGCGCTATTTTTCCAGGACGACTGGAAGCTGAATCGGAAATTGACGTTCAACCTAGGTCTGCGGTGGGATAAGGAAGGGTCGCCCACCGATCGCTTTAACGCGTTCGATAATTTCGATCCGGCGGCCCCGTCAGTTAAGGTTCCGGGCCTGAACGTTCAGGGCGGGCTCTCTTATCCTGGCGTTAACGGACGCGATCGCGGCTTCTTCTCGAGCAGTAATAAAAACTTCCAACCTCGTCTGGGTTTGGCTTACGAAGTCAATGCCAAGACAGTGGTGCGCGCCGCTTATGGCATCAGCTTCGTCCCGACTACTCAGGGAGACTATGGCACGTCGCAAATCGGCTTTAGCAGCACTACGCCGATGGTAGCGTCGAACGACGGCGGACACACGCCTGCGAATACGCTTAGCAATCCGTTTCCGTCCGGATTGATTCTGCCGACAGGAAATACACTTGGGTCGTTGACGGCGCTTGGCACGAATGTGACCGGCAACCTCTACAACGTCGGACGCGGATATTCGCAGCAATGGAATTTCACCATCCAACATCAGCCATTTCAGAACTGGCTATTCGAAGCGGGCTATGTGGGAAACCGTGGAGTCCACCTGTTCATGTACAACCAGAACCTGAACTGGCTGCCGGATTCGACCGTGGCTGCCTATGGCTCGGCGCTGAATAACCAGGTGCCGAATCCATTCTTCGGAATTATCAAGACGGGTCCGCTGGCGAATTCAACCGTCCCGCAAGCGCAGTTATTGCTGCCGTACCCGCAGTTCACGGCCCTCTCAGGATCGATACAAGGCGGCGTCGTGAATCCGTTTTCGTACGTGGGCGATTCCACCTATCATGCGCTGACGTTGAAAGTGGAGCGGCGCTTCTCGAATGGACTTTCTTTCCTGGCGGCGTATTCGAAATCGAAGCTGCTCGATGTGGGCGACAATCTGACGCAGGTGCGTCCCGGTGGCGTGACGGGAACGACTGTTCAAGATTGGAGCAATCTGGCCGCAGAGCGTTCCAAGAGTCTCTACGATGCTCCGCAACGGTTGGTTCTCACTACTCTGTACGAGCTGCCATTCTTCAAGCACGGAAATCCGTTCGCTCGCGCGGTGGTAGGCGGTTGGCAGGTCAACGGCATCATGACGGTCCAAGCCGGTTTGCCGATTCCGATTACTATGCCAACCAACTTGTTCGGAGCGGACCGGCCGAGCGTAGTTCCGGGAGTGAGCGACAAGCCGGCGACACAGACTCTGTCGCAATGGTTCAACACTTCGGCATTTACAGCGCCCGCCCCGTACACCTACGGCACTGTTTCGCGCACGCTGCCCGATATCTCGGGGGACGGGTTGTTTAATCTCGACTTTTCATTATTCAAGAATTTCAGCGTTCGCGAGAGGTTCCGGTTTCAGTTCCGCGCCGAGGCATTCAACCTGACCAACACTCCGACGTTCGAGATACCTGGCACCGCGTATGGAACGCCGACGTTCGGGCAGGTTACCGCGCTCGCGTTCTATCCCAAACCGCGTATTATCCAGTTCGGATTGCGGATGGATTTCTAAGCTGCCCGCGGCCGGCGCGAAGGCATTCCCTGTGTGAAGTGTATAAGTTGAGAGCATTAAATTACAACAGAATTGCAATCGCACCGATCTTCGAGAAGTTCTATCGGAGACTAATCGTTTCTTGTCAGGCTCGTGAAGGCGAGCCTTTCCGCGACCCCGATTCCCAGGCGCGGTTCGCAATTGCCGCCGTGGACGGGGGCGCGGCGGGCATACGAGCGCAAGGTCCCGGCGATGTGCGGACTATACGCGACGCAGTGCCGGTTCCGATCATCGGTATTCGCAAGATCAAACAGAGTGACGGGCGGATGCTGATAACTCCCACGGTCGAATCGGCGCGAGAATTGTTCCACGCGGGCGCCGACATTATTGCAATCGACGTTACTGGGCGCGGCAGGCGCCTGGGCGCCAGCGATCGGCTAAAGCGCATCCGTCGAGAGTTGAACATACCGGTAGTCGCGGATATCGCGACAATCGACGACGCCATGGCTGCCGTGGAAGCCGGCGCGGACGCAGTCCTCTCCACCATGCGCGGCTATACCGATGACACTGCACACGTCTGCTCATTCGATCGCGAGTTTATTTGCGATCTCGTTCGGCTCTCTCCTGTACCTGTTATCGCCGAGGGGATGATCGAGACTCCCGAACAGGCGAGGGGCGCGCTGGACGCCGGAGCTTACGCGGTGATTGTCGGTAGCGCGATCACGCGGCCCGCAACCATCGCGCGGCGTTTTGCTTACGCTCTCGAGAATATAGATGAGGGGGTGCGAAACAAATGACCGCAGCCGCCCGGAACAACAGTTCCGTATTCAGTTTTGAGGTAGATCGCCGCAGCCCCATCCCGGTCTACATCCAGATCAGCGACGCCATTCGCGCGAAAATTCAGAGCGGGAAACTGCCTCCGGATTCGGTCTTGCCGCCTTCTGGGCAGATTTGCAAAGAACTCGGGATCACGCGAATGACTCTGCGCCAGGCATACACGGTTCTCGCTCGCGAAGGACTTGTCGATGCGCAGCGCGGTCGCGGTACCTTTGTCCGGCGTTCCAGAATCGAGCGAACGCTGGGGCAGATGGTCGGATTTTCCGAAGAAATGCGGGCGCGCGGCAAGAAGCCAAGTTCGCAGACGCTCCTGATTGAGGCCGCCGATCCGAGCGAGCCGGCGCGCGAGTTTTTGGGAGAAGGTCCAGTGTACTGCATCGAGCGCCTGCGTCTGGCGGATGCGGTTCCGATGGCGATTGATGAGGTGGAGATCCCGGTGCGCGCTTTGTCCGGATCTCGAGGAGTTCGATCTGGCGAAGCGATCTTTATACGAGGTGCTGGACGAGGTCTATCATCTGCGTTTGGTGCGGTGCGAGCAGATTGTTTCCGCATCGCTGCCGAGCGGGCGCCAGCGAAAGCTCCTGGATATAGGATTGAGCGTCGCGTTGCTGAACGTAACTCGCCGGAGTTTCGCGAAATCGGACAAGCCGGCTTCCTATGGCATTACCAGGTACCGCGGCGATCTTTACACGGCATCGGTTCACGGCGAACGCGTTCAGGGTAAGCGATATTCCTTCGGTGACAAGGCTCGATGAACTACCGTTGGGAACTGCTGCTGTGGCTCTGGCTGGCATTCTTTTTCAATCAGGCCGACAGACAGGTCTTCAACGTTGTATTGCCGCTACTGCGCAGCGACCTGGGTTTGTCGGACGTTCAGTTGGGGCTGATCGGGTCGGTGTTCGTCGTGGCAAATGGTGTGATGGTACCGTTCGCGGGCTTTCTCGGCGATATCGTTTCTCGTAAACGAATCATCGTAGTGAGCCTGTTCGCATGGAGTCTGGCGACGCTGTGTACGGGGTTCGGCGCGACTCTGACCTATTTTCTGATTGCGAGAAGTCTGGCGACAGCGGTTGGAGAAGCGTTCTTCTTTCCGTCCGCGGTGGCGATGCTGGCTTTCGAGCACGATAAGACGCGGGCGCGCGCACTCTCGCTGTTTCAGACTTCCGTTTATCTGGGCCTTATCGCGAGCGGGTGGTTAGGCGGCGCGCTGGCCGAACGGTTTGGCTGGCGATCGGTGTTCTGGATTTTCGGTGCGATCGGGATGGCTCTCTCACTGGCTTTGAGCGTAAGAGTTCGCGAAAGGCGGCCGGAGAGATACGATCCTCAGATTGTGGCTAGCGCGAGGGCTATTCTTTCGCAGCCAGTTGCCCGATGGATCGCACTCGCCAGCGCCGCGACAATTTTCGTAAATATCGGATATCTCGTATGGATGCCGGCATATCTGTTTGAGCGTTTCCACATGCCCCTCGCGAAGGCGGGCTTGACCAGCATGTTGTTTCACCATGCTCTGGCATTCGTTGGCGTCATCCTGGGAGGCGCCATCTCGGATCGCTATGCGCCTGGGCATCCGCGAATCCGAATGCAGATTCAGGGATTCGCTTTGATGGCGGGCGCGCCGTTTCTGTTCTTACTCGGGCGGGCGGCTACCGAGTGGACAGCCTACGCGGCGCTTGCAGGATTCGGATTCTTCCGCGGCATCTTCGAATCGAATCTTTATCCCGCTTTCTACTCCGTCATCTCTCCGCGCTACCACTCGGCAGCGTCCGGATTATTGATCGCGTTTTCGTTTTTAGCGGCATCCGCTGCTCCGGTGCTGTTGGGCAAAGTGAAGGAGACGGCCGGACTGGGATCGGGAATCAGCGCGCTTTCGGCCTTCTACGTGGCGGGCGCAGTGGCCGCATTCGCAGGTTCGAGGAGATTATGCTAATTCGCAATTGGTTATTCATCTTGTGCACTGTACCGCTTCTCTTGTCAGGCCGCGTGAAAACTGGCCTCGATGTTCTCGTCGAGCAGGACTTCGCGCCTCTCGCCGGCAAGCGCGTGGGCGTGATCGCCAACCAAAATTCAATGACCTGGGACCATCGCAATATCGTTGCGGCAATGGCCAAGAGTCAACACGTAAAAGTAACCGCGATTTTCGCTGGCGAGCACGGATTCTCCGCAACCAACCAGGCAGGGGCAAGCGTTGAGTCTGGGAAAGAAAGCTTGACCGGCGCGCCCATCTACACCCTTTATAATCGGGGGTCGTATCGGCCAACCGCGGCGATGCTGGCGAATGTGGATGTTCTTGTTTATGACTTGCAGGATGTTGGAGCGCGCTTCTGGACGTATACAACAACGCTCGGCTACATGATGGAGGCCGCGGCTCCGCACAAAATTCCGATCTACGTTCTCGATCGCCCAAATCCGGTGAACGGTGTGAGCGTAGAGGGGCCGATGCTGGACGAAAAGTACATGTCGATGATTGGCTATTGGCCGCGTCCCGTCCGCCACGGCATGACAATCGGCGAATTAGCCCAATTCTTCAACATTGAAAAGAAGATCGGCGCAGATGTACGTGTCGTCAAGATGCAAGGCTGGGATCGCCACATGTGGATGGATCAGACCGGACTCGAATGGATCACGCCATCTCCCAATCTGCGCAATTTGACGGCGTTAATTCTCTATCCGGGAACTTGTCTTGTGGAGAACACGATGGTGTCCGTGGGCCGTGGAACGGACACGCCATTTCAAATGTTGGGCGCACCCTGGTTCAAAGACCTGGAACTCGCTGACTATCTGAATGCGAGGAAAATTCCGGGCGTGCGCTTCATGGCGCGGCGATTCACGCCGGCTGAGATACCCTACAAAGGCCAGGAAGTGCTGGGGCTGGACGTACAGCTTTTGAATCGCGACGAACTGGATTCGCCAAAGATGGGATTGGAGCTATTGGCCGCCCTGCTGAAGTTTCATTCGGATAAGTTCATACTGGATCGGAAGATCATGCTGTTACTCGGGAGAGAAAAAGCCGCCGACCTGTTGAAGCAGGGGAAAACGGGCAGCGAAGTAAATGACGCGCTGAAGGGCGAGTTGGACGCCTTTCTCAAGGTGCGCGAAAAGTATCTGCTGTATTGAAGACCGCGCGCCTTTATGCCAGAATCTGTTTGACCACTCTTCCCTCGACATCGGTTAACCGGAAGTGGCGGCCCTGGAACTTGTAAGTCAGTTTGGTATGATCGATGCCCAGAGAGTGCATGAACGTCGCTTGCATATCGTGAACGTGGACGGGATCTTCGGTGATGTTGTAGCAGAAGTCATCCGTGGCTCCGATCGTGATGCCAGGCTTCATACCGCCGCCGGCCATCCACATGGTGAAGCACCGTGGATGATGATCACGACCGTAGTCGTCTTTGGTCAGGCGGCCTTGGCAGTAAACAGTCCGGCCGAACTCGCCGCCCCAGATGACTAACGTATCGTCCAGCATGCCCCGTTGTTTGAGATCGGTAATCAACGCGGCGGATGCCTGATCGGTGTCCTTGCATCGCGCGGGCAGGCCCTTCGGCAGTCCCGCGTGATGGTCCCAATCGCGGTGGTAGAGCTGAATAAAGCGGACGCCGCGTTCGGCCAGGCGGCGGGCGAGAAGACAATTCGCGGCAAATGTTCCCGGCTTCTTGACATCGGGCCCGTAGAGGTCGATAATGCTCTGCGGTTCCTTCGAAAGGTCTGTGAGTTCAGGCACGGATGCTTGCATGCGGAACGCCATCTCGTATTGCGAGATGCGGGTCGAGACTTCGGGGTCTCCTGTTTCCTCCGCGTTCATTTGGTTCAGGCTTGCCAGCGAATCGAGAAAAGCGCGGCGGTCGTCGCGCGTGAATCCATTCGGGTCCGAGAGATAGAGCACGGGTTCGCCGACGGAGCGGAACTTCACGCCTTGATACTTGCTCGGCAGAAACGCGCTGCCCCATAGGCGATCGAAGAGAGGCTGACCACCGCCTCCGGACCCCGGCGAGATCATGACCACGAATGCCGGCAAATCTTCGGTCTCCGCGCCGATGCCGTAAGAGATCCACGCACCCATGCTGGGACGCCCGCCGAGCTGCGCGCCCGTCTGCATCATTGTGACGGCAGGATCATGGTTGATCGCTTCGGTGTGGACGCTTTTGACGATAGTCAGGTCGTCGACGATTTTGGAAGTATGAGGCAGCAGTTCGCTGACCCAGGCGCCGTTCTTGCCATATTGCGCGAACTTGAACTTCGACGGCACCACCGGGAAACTCGCCTGTTGCGAAGACATGCCGGTGAGCCGTTGTCCCATGCGTATGGATGCGGGCAGTTCCGTGCCTTGCATGCTGACGAGATTCGGCTTGTAGTCGAACAGCTCCATCTGCGAAGGGCCGCCGGATTGAAACAAATAGATGACGCGTTTGGCGGTCGGCGGAAAGTTGGGAAATTGGGGCAGACCGCCGATCGATTTGGCCTGCAGTTCGCGGCTCAACAAACTGGACAGCGCGGCGATGCCAATGCCGGTAGCCGATCGGCCGAAGAAGTGGCGGCGTGTCAAATTGGCGCTTGCATTCGAATCCATACATCATTCCTTGGTAATAGTCTCATCGAGATTGAGAATCAAGCTGGCGACCGCAGTGTAAGCAGCGAGTTCCGCGGTGTCGAGGCTCTTATCGCGCGGAGAATCGCCGCTCGCTAGGAACTCTTCGGCTGCTTTACTGTCGGCGCGGTACCGCTTCTCGAAACGGGCCAGCGTTTCCAACATCACCTGCGTTTCGGCGGAACGCGCCGGACGGTCGAGCGCGAGACGCCACCCGTAGTCGATGCGCGCCGCAGGTTCGGCTCCGCCATCGCGCATCATGCGCTCAGCGAACTTTCGTGACGCTTCGAGGAACGCGACATCGTTCATGAGATTAAGCGCCTGGAGCGGCGTATTGGTGCGAACCTCGTTGACCGTGCAAACCTCGCGATTCGGAGAATCGAAGTTGATCATGAACGGCGGCGCGACGGTGCGCTTCCAATAGGTGTAAAGCGAGCGCCGATAGAGTCCTTCGCCCTTGTCCGGCACATAACCCTTGCCACCGGCGAGTTCCTGCCAAAGTCCTTCGGGCTGGTAAGGTTTCACGGCGGGACCACCGATCTTATCGACGAGCAGGCCGGCGATATCGAGGGCCTGGTCGCGGATCATCTCGGGGCCAAGGCGCAGCCGCGGACCGCGTGCAACGAGCCGATTCTCGGGATCTCTTTGCAGCAGTTCCGGCGTGACTTTCGATGACTGGCGATAGGCCGCGCTCATCACAATCGTCTTCTGCATGGCCTTCATGTTCCAGCCGCTGTCCATGAACTCGACGGCCAGCCAGTCGAGCAGGTCCTGGTTGACGGGCGGGTCGCCTTGCGAGCCGAAGTCCTGGACAGTTTTGACGATACCCGTACCGAAATACATCTGCCAGAAGCGATTGACGGTAACGCGGGCAGTGAAGGGATTCGAAGGATCCACCAGCCAGCGTGCGAGTCCAAGCCGGTTGTTAGGCCACTCTGGATTGATAGGCGGAAAGACCGAAAGGATGCCGGGCTCGACCTTCTCGCCGAGAGCATCGTATGCGCCGCGCTTCAGTATGAACGTCTCGCGCGGCGGCTTCATGTCTTCCATCACCATTGTTGTGGGGACCGCTTTGAAGAAGACATCGTAGGCCTTCCGCGCCGCTAACATCTGCTCACGCGCGTCGCGCAATTCGGCGGGCAACCCTGTTTCGAGGAAACAGAAACGGAGTTTCGCGGCCTGCACGGCGGATCTCGATTGCGGGCTGATACCGGCAATCTGGGCGACCGTGTCCTGTAGATGAACCACGGCGGCCTCGAGCGGCGTGAGTTCTCGGGCGTACACGCGGACATCGGCGATATCGCCCTGGAACCGCAGTCCCGCGCCCGCACCGATACGGAAAGGGCGTTTGCCCTTCATTGGCCAGATGCATTCGTCGAAGAGCACTTTGATCTTCTGCGGGTGGCCGTCAACGTAAATGTGCACACCTTTGGCGCGCATGTTGCCGTCATACGTGATGAGCACGTGCTGCCACTCGTGCAGTTTGACGGGCTCTTCGGTTTCGAGCCGCATGCCGAGGTCGCTCCAGCGGTAGATAACATGCAGCCGGATCTTGCCGTCGATCAGGTAGACGCCGTGACCCTGGCCTTCCATGAAATCGTCAGCGTGAGAGAGGATCGCGCCTTTCGGAGACTCGGGCTTTATCCAAGCGGAGAAAGTGAATGGCTCGTTGTAATCGAAGTCGGCTACGGGCTTGGAAGCTTCGAGATAGCTCTTGCCATCGAAGTGGCGAGCGGGTCCCGCGGGACTGTTGGCCACTGGGGTTTGACACGGCGTCTTTAGTTCACAGACGGGCTTGGCGTCCGCCGTGGATTGGCGGAAGGTGAGGTTTTCCGTGATGGTCCAGTCAGAATAGCGGCTGAAGTCAGCGGCCCGCTCCGCTTTCTCGACCTCGGGCTGCAGCTTGGACCATGTCTGTTCGGCTTCAGTCACCTTAGCCTGCAGTTCGGCAAGAGCCTTTTGCTGAGGAGGCGTCGGCGCTTTGATCTTTGGTTCGTCGTTGCCGAAGTTGTAGGCGAAACCGCTGCCCGGAACGCTATTGAAATAGGCGAAGAGGCGGTAGTAATCGCGCTGTGGAATGGGATCGTACTTATGATCGTGGCACCGGGCACAGCCGACTGTGAGGCCCATCCAAACGGTGGCCGTTGTTTCGGTGCGGTCCGCCGCGTAATCGACGCGGAACTCTTCGGGCACAATGCCGCCTTCCGCGCTCGTGCGGTGATTGCGATTGAAACCGGTCGCGATGCGCTGATCGAGCGTAGGATTGGGCAGCAAGTCGCCCGCAAGTTGATCGACGGTGAATTGGTCGAAGGGCAGGTTGCGGTTGTAGGCTTCAATCACCCAGTCGCGCCACCGAGACATATCGCGCACACCGTCGTTCGAGTAGCCGTTGGTATCGGCATAACGCGCGGCTTCCATCCAACGGAACGCCATGCGTTCGCCGTAGTGAGGCGAGGCGAGCAGCCGGTCGACCACCTTCTCGTATGCATTGGGCGAGGCGTCATCCAGAAAGGCTGCAACCTCGGCCGGCGAGGGCGGGAGTCCCGTGAGGTCGAGGCTAACGCGACGGATCAAAGTGCGGCGATCGGCTTCGGGCGAAGGGTGAATTCCTTCGCGGTCGAGACGGGCGAGGATAAACCAGTCGATCTCGTTGCGCGGCCAGTGTGGATCGCTGACAGCCGGACGCGCTGCACGCTTGGGCGGGATAAAGGACCAAAGCAGTTGCCACTTTGCGCCCTGCTCGATCCAGCGGCGGATAGTATCGATTTCCTTGGCGGTGAGCTTGTCGCGGCCGGCATACGCGGGTGGCATACGGACCGATGTGTTATCTGAACTGATGCGCTTGTAGAGTTCGCTCTGCTCGGGATGGCCCGGCACGATCGCCTTGCGTCCGCCCGAGAGATCGATGCGCGCGCCGCTCTCGATGTCGAAGCGGAGTTGCGTCTTGCGATCCACGCTGGAGGGGCCATGACACGTATAGCACTTGTCGGAAAGGATCGGGCGAATGTCGCGATTGAACTCGATTTCCTGCGCGGCCATAGTTATAACGGAGCCGATCAAGAGAAAGAGGACCCGTTTGATGATTCTGAACGCCATCGGACCTGAGTCTCTTCTAGTTTATCCTCTTATGGAACCTGTAGACTCGGTAAGATGAGTACCGCACTGATTACGGGCGCGTCCAGCGGTCTGGGCGTCGAGTTCGCCCGGCAACTCGCGCAAGCCGGACACGATGTCACGCTAGTGGCACGCCGCCGCGATCGCCTCGAACAAGCCGCCGCGGACATCGGGCGAGACTACCACGTGCGCGCCGAGCCCCTCGTGGCGGATCTTTCGACGGATGAAGGTATCGAGACCGTAGTCGCTTACATCAACGCAACTCCGGATCTGGAGATCCTCGTGAACAATGCGGGCTTCGGCACCAAGGGGCTCTTTTTCGAAGTTGCACGCGCGGGTCAGGATCAGATGCACATGGTGCACGTAATCGCGACGATGCGTCTGTCTCACGCCGCGCTACGCCGTATGGTTGCTCAGCGCACGGGCGCCGTCATCAACGTGTCGTCGGTTGCGGCATTCTCACTCGGGGCGGGCAATGTCAGTTACGGCGCCACTAAAGCCTGGATGAACGCGTTCACCCTGGGGCTCGACGCGGAACTCCGCTTCACCGGGTCGCCGGTTAAGGTGCAGGCTCTTTGCCCCGGCTTCACTGTGACCGAGTTTCACGATGCTCTCGGAATGGACCGCAGCCGGATACCGCGTTGGCTTTGGCTTGACGCGACGTACGTAGTGGTCACCTCCCTCCGCGCCCTTCAGACGGGCGAGGTGATCGTAATCCCCGGGTGGCGATACAAACTCTCGGTAGGGGTTCTCAAGTTCATGCCCGCGCCGCTGCTACGTAAGATGGCCCAAGCCTCGGGGCGGTTTCTTAAACGCGACGTTCAGCGATAGACGCTCAGTCATAATAAGAGCGGCAGTTCTAAATGCGACAGGAAGCATCTTTCTTCGAAAATCACGATCCACGATTGATCTACATTGCCAAAAAGCTTAAGGAAAGTCTGGCGGTGGAGCTACTCCTCAGCGAAAACGCCGTCGAATATGGCGTTGAAGCCGACAATTACCGCGGCGGATTTGTATTCCAGACGGAGCGCATCGGAGCGTTCTTTTACGTGCGTCCCGGCGACGAAGGCCGCGCCCGCGATGTTCTCGCACAACACGGGTACCGGCCCGCTGAAAACCAATCCGGTGAGGCCGCCGCAAGCTAGATGGCCAAGCTAGTTGCTTTCATCTCCACCTTCGCGCTGATTTTTCTGATCATCGGATTGATCGTGTATGCGCGCGTTTATGCGCCTGGAGGAACATGGCTGAGGCCAATCGATCCTCCCGCCATAGTCACTCAGGTGCGGGGCCTCAAGCAACTGGTCACGGTCCGTTATGTCGTACAGAAGGTGATCGGCGTTACCGAAGAGCACCACCCGCTAGGAGAAGAGTCGCTGCTCCTTATGGTGCAAGGCCGCGCGCAGGCGGGCGTCGACCTCGCGGCAATCACGCAATATGATGTGCAGGTCAGCGGGAAGAAGATCAAGATCCGGCTTCCGCACCCTGAAGTTTTCGACGTTTACATCGACGAGAAGAACACCAAAGTATGGGACCGCCGCATTACCTGGTGGACGCCTTGGATTACGCCCGACGTGAACCTCGAACACAAGGCGCGATTGAATGCTATCGACGACATACGCAAGGCCGCTCTCGATATGGGCATTCTGCGCGATGCCGAAAATAGCGCGCGAGCGGCTATCCGCGACCTGGTGGGGGCGATGGGAGCGACTGCGGAGGTCTGGAGCGCAAGTTGATGTTAGGAGAAGCCGGACCCGGCTTCGGTTCGTCTTCGGCGAGCCGGATACGACAGCAGGTTTGCGGTCCGGGAATTCGGCTACCGGAGATAGACTACCGCCCACAGTTCCTTCCTTAAATAAGGTCGTGGTGATTTCATCTTAGGCGTGTCCGGCGGAGTACAGATCGTTTAATGCGTTATGTGTTGGGGTCTGGGACGTATCTTTCACGGATGGTGAGGGCGCCATCCATTTTGATGAACTGAGGCGACCGCTTCATTTCTTCATGGTGTTATTCTTCCTCCGCCGGGGGCTTTTCGCGCAGCATCTGGCTATAAGCTTTGCTTCCGCTTTCGTCGGTAAACCGCTTCAACTCAACCCGATAGGATTGTACATCCCGGCCAAGACCTTCCAGGTTCGCGAGTCGCCGATCGAATTCCACTACTTCCGCGATTCGGGCGTGGCTGGTCAAGATATTCGAAATGGACTCTCCTTCGCCAGGGGTGATTCTGCCTTCTGCAATGGCCGACGTGATGTCCTGGAAAAGGACTGGCAAATCCTGGGGGCCAGTAACGGGACGCAGCTCGAGATTGATGCAGCGCTCCTTGCGCGCCGGGATGATCCGCTCAAGGCACAGGCGCAGGGCGTGGATATCGCCTTTCTTGGCCATTGCCACAAGTTTTCTGGTCAACTGCTCGGCTTCGCCTTCGAGCAATTGCTCGCATGCCAGGGTGGCTTTGTTGCGGCTCCCGGGGGGCCGTCCGGCTGGGTTGCCGCTAGCGCCATTCTTAAATGTTCCGTTTGAGGTTCTACTGGGCGTTTTCATATATTCTACATAGATAGTCGCCAGAGGCGCGAAAGGA
Organism: Terriglobia bacterium; assembly: GCA_963767545.1. GTDB lineage: Bacteria > Acidobacteriota > Terriglobia > Bryobacterales > Bryobacteraceae > CAVVFX01. Next base: position 1,403 of record CAVYEV010000042.1, on the reverse strand, counting down.
TCCCCATGATTTGGCCGACCGAGGGCCGGATTTTGTTTAATTCTCTTTGCAATTGAGTGAAAATAAAGGGAAAAAATTTTCATCGCCAAGCGTGGAGTTCATCGGCGTTGTTGGTATGCGGCACTTTTTTCGGATCAATGCTGACGAAGTATTGCGCATCGAGTCAGCACTTTTTGACGAGCAATAGACTTACGAGTGGACTTGAAACTAGTACATCGTCCAGTTAATCCTTTATAGTATTGTTCTTGGCCTTTCGCTGCTTCGGTTTTTTCGGGTGGGCGGCCTGGTACTCCTTGGTTGCCTCGATGATGCGCTGGAAGTGCTCCGGCCCTTTGGTCCAGGTGAAGGGCCTCGGATTTTGACTGTACTTCTTCAAGTACCGCAGCAGAAAATCCTTCAGGTCTTTCTTGGAACGCTGTACGCTGTGCGTCAGCGCCTGTTTGGTGAGAATGCTGAAAAAGCACTCGATCATATTCATCCAGGAGGCATGCGTCGGCGTGTAGTGAAAATGCACTCGCGGATGCCGCAATAGCCACTGTTTGGCGGCTTCATTTTTGTGGATGTTCAGGTTGTCCAGCACGACGTGAAGTTCGCCGAGCGGAAAGGACTTCACCACGTCGTCCATGAAACTCAAAAAGTCTACCGTCGTCCGCCGGTCACGGACGTGCGCGACTACTTTGCCGGTGGCGATCTCCAGAGCGGCCAGCAACGTCTGCGTCCCGTGACGGGCGTATTCATTGGTCCAGGCGCGGGGCTTTTTGGCGCGTAACGGTAATAACGGCTGCGTTCGATCCAACGCCTGGATGCTCGGCTTCTCGTCGACGCACAGCACCAGCGCATTCTCCGGCGGGTTCAGATACAAGCCGACGATATCCAGCAACTTGGCTTCAAAATCGGGATCCGGGCTGAAAGTGAACGTCCGAATTTGATGCGGTCGCAGTTTAGCGGCCACCAGCATCGTGTGTACGGTGCTGGCGGGAAGTCCGAGTTCCGCCGCCAGGGTCCTCACCGTCCAGCGGCTCTGATCCTCGGGCTGTTGGCACACCCGCGCTTGCACCCGTGCCGGACCTCGGCATCATGCTTGGGCGGCCGTCCCGAGCGGGGCGCATCGCGTAACCCCTCGATGCCGTGGACGGCAAACGATTGCCGCCATTTACCGACCGTGACCGGCGGAATCTTCAGCGCGGCGGCTATTTGCTGATTGTTCGATCCGTCGGCCGCCGCCAAGACAATGCGGCTGCGCAGGACCAATGACTGAGGCGTCGAAGCGGAATGGACGAACTTGTCGAGCGTGCTGACGGACCTCAGCGCTGGAGTTGCACGGGAAGCGCAATACGGGGCATGCCCTAGCGTACCAGAAGTTATCTATATTATAAAGAACTATCTGGACGATGTACTAGGCT
>CAVYEV010000041.1:0-191466 GCA_963767545.1 Terriglobia bacterium | reverse complement strand
GGATCACGCGCATTCTTCCATAGGTGCGGTATCAGCCTTGTACGAGTGGCCGACCATCCGCCCGAAGGCTCATTCCAACTTCCTACATCGCCGTATCCGGCCAACTTTTCCGGTTTTCGACTTGTCCGGACGGGTGGATAGCTTAAGGATGCCCGACCCACGTCAGCAACCGGCGAGGAGGGATCTACGCGCCATGTGTGCGCGACAGTGTGTACTAAGCACCGGTCGTCAGGGGATGCCGCTGGTAGACTGGAAATGTAACGCTTACGCTGCCCGCTCTGCGTGGTGCTAGCGGTAATGGCAGTATGTGGATCGTCCGAATTGCTCTTGCCCGCCCGTATACGTTCATCGTGCTGGCGCTGCTCATCATTCTCGTCAGCCCTCTCGTCATTCTGCGAACCCCGACCGATATCTTTCCTAATATTGATATCCCGGTTCTTGCGTCCGTCTGGACCTATACGGGCATGAACGCCGAGGAGATGGAAGGCCGGATCACCTCCAGCGTGGAGCGCGGTATCACCACCGTGGTCAGCAACATCGAGCACACCGAATCGGTCACGCTGGCCGGGCGCGCTATCATTAAAACGTTCCTGCAGCCCGGCGCCAGCATTGATACCGCCAACGCCCAGATCACCAGCATTTCTCAAAGCCAGACTCACAGATGCTGCCGCCCGGCACGCAGCCGCCGTTCATTCTCACTTACAGCGCATCCACCGTTCCGATTCTTGCAGCTTGCCGTTTCGAGCGATACGCTCTCCGAAGCCCAGCTCAACGACTACGCCCAGAACTTCATCCGGCCCGACCTCGTGACGATTCGCGGGCGCGGAAATGCCTTACCCATACGGCGGCAAGCAGCGCCAGGTCAATGTCAGTCTGAATACCGGCTTGCTGCAGTCGAAGGGCCTGTCCGCCGCCGACGTGGTTACCGCCATCGGCAACCAGAACATCATTCTGCCTTCCGGCACCGCCAAAATCGGGCAATTCGAGTACGACGTTGACCTGAACTCGACTCCGCTGACGATTGCGGAACTGAACGACCTGCCGATCAGGTTATCGGCCAACAATACGCCGATCTACGTTCGCGATGTGGCGACGGTCTCCGACGGATTCGCGCCCCAGACCAATATCGTCCGTCTCAATGGCGAGCGCGGAACGCTGATTACGGTTCTGAAGAACGGCGATGCTTCGACTCTGAGCATCGTCAAAGGCATTCTCCACGAACTCCCGCAGATCAGAAAGACGCTGCCGCCGTCGATCAAGATCGAACCCATCGCCGATCAGTCCATCTTCGTCCGGGCGGCGATCGCCGGGGTATTGCGCGAAGCCGTGATCGCCGCCTGCCTGACGGGCTTCATGATTCTGGTGTTTCTCGGAAGCTGGCGCAGCACGCTGATCATCGCGGTCTCCATTCCGCTTTCGATTCTGGTATCGATCTGCTGCCTGAGCGCGATTCACGAGACGATCAACATCATGACGCTCGGCGGACTGGCGCTCGCGGTCGGCATTCTGGTCGACGACGCCACGGTCGAAATCGAAAACGTCAACCGGAATCTCGCGATGGGCAAGGAACTGCGGCAGGCCATTCTCGACGGCGCGCAGCAGATCGCGGTTCCCGCGCTGGTGGCGACGCTCTGCATCTGCATCGTGTTCCTGCCCATGTTTTTCCTGAGCGGGGTGGCGAAGTTTCTGTTTGTACCTCTCGCCGAAGCGGTGGTATTCGCGATGCTCGCATCCTATTTGCTTTCGCGGACGCTGGTGCCGACGCTCGCCATGTACCTGCTCAAACTGCCACGATCACGCGACTGCGTCCCACGCGCAATCCGTTCACGCTGCTCCAGCGCGTATTTGAGCGCGGCTTCGAGCGGCTCCGCCTGGCCTATCAACTCCTGCTGACGACGTTCGTTTACCGGCGCTTTATTTTCGTGCCTGCTGTTCCTCGCGCGTCTGCCTCTGCGGTCTTCTCCTGTTCCCGTGGCTCGGACAGGATTTCTTTCCCGCGAGCGACAACGGCCAGTTCCGCCTGCACGTGCGCGCGAGAACGGGCACGCGCATCGAAGAGACCGCGCGCCTGATCGATATCGTCGACCGTTCGATCCGCAGACACCATTCCCTCCGCCGAACTGGAGAGCATTGTCGACAACATGGGACTGCCATACAGCGGCATCAACACGACTTACAACACGAGCGGCGTGATCGGTCCCGCGGACACGGACATTCTGGTCTCGCTCAAAGAAGGCCGGCATCGCCCGACCCAGCAGTGGGTGGATACGCTGCGCCGCAAAATTGAACCGCGGAATTCCCGGGGGTGATGTTCTATTTCCTGCCCGCCGACATGATCACGCAGATTCTCAACTTCGGGCTGCCGGCGCCCATCGACGTGCAGGTCGAAGGCGCGGATTCGGAAGCGCAATCGCAAGTTCGCCGATCAACTCCTCGGCCAGATCCGTCAGGTGCCCGGCGTCGTCGATCTGCGGATTCAACAGCCTTTCGATCAGCCCAGACTGCACATCACCGTGGACCGCACCAAAGCCGAGCAGGCGGGTTTCACTCAATCGGATATCGCGAGCAGCATGCTGGTGTCGCTGAGCGGCAGTTTTCAAACCACGCCAACGTTTTACCTGAATCCGAAGAACGGCGTGAGTTACAGCGTCGTGACGCAGACTCCCCAGTACCGCATCAATTCGCTGCAGGACCTGCAGAACGTTCCGATTACTTCGCGCACCAACGCGCGCCCGGAGATTCTGGGCGATGTCAGCACGATCTCCCGGGCCAACAATTTGGCCGTGGTGAACCACTACAACATCCACCGCGTCATCGACATCTTCGGATCGGTGGAGGGTCGCGACCTCGGCGCAGCCGGGAACGATATTGCGCGAATTGTCGGCGCCAACCAGAAGAACCTGCCGCGGGGCTCGAGGATGATCGATCCGCGGCCAACTCGAAACGATGACAGTCATCCTATATCGGGCTGGCGGTGGGCCTCGGGATCGCGATCGCGCTGGTCTATTTCCTGATTGTCATGAACTTCCAGTCATGGCTCGATCCGTTCATCATTATCAGCGCGCTGCCCGCGGCCTTAACGGGCATCGTGTTGTTCCTGTTCCTGACCAACACGCGTCTCAGCGTGCCGGCCCTGATGGGCTCGATCATGTGCATGGGGGTTGCCACCGCAAACAGTATTCTGGTGGTGGCTTTCGCGAGGGAGCGGCTCGACAGCCACGGGGACGCGCTGCAGGCGGCCATCGAAGCGGGGTTTACGCGGTTCCGACCGGTCATCATGACCGCGCTCGCGATGATTATCGGTATGATTCCCATGGCGATGAGCATGGGCGAGGGAGGCGAGCAGAACGCGCCTCTCGGCCGCGCGGTGATCGGCGGATTGATCTGCGCCACAGTCGCGACACTGTTTTTTGTCCCGTCCGTATTCAGTCTGATTCACAATCTCATTCGCAAGAGGGGAGGGGGTCCGGCGGTTCGCCAGCGGCTGGAACCGGCTCACCATTGATTCGTAAAACAAAGGCCTCATGCAAATAAACGAATTCGAAGAGTCTTCAGTGAACGAACCCAGGGCGAATCCCGAGCACGATGAACCGGCAAAAGCGAACCGGGGTCCTGGACGCGGCCTGGGGATCGGAGCGATCGCGCTGGTATTGCTGGCGATTGGCGCGGCGATCGGCTGGTTTGTTTACAAAGGCATCTCGACCCGCGTATTGGCGGCGAAGGCACTGGTCGCCGAAACGCATGAGGCCGCGGTCCTCACGGTTTCGGTCACGCATCCCAAAATGACGGGAGCGGCCCAGCAGCTGGTGCTGCCGGGAAACACGCAGCCGCTGATCGACGCGCCGATCTATGCGCGCACCAACGGCTATCTGAAGAAGTGGTATGCCGATATCGGCACGCACGTCCACGAAGGCGACCTGCTCGCCGAGATCGAAACTCCCGAAGCCGACCAGCAACTTCAGCAGGCGAAGGCCGATCTGGAGACCGCCAAATCGAACCTGAGACTCGCGCAGGTGACCGCCGGGCGGATCGTGAACCTGGCAGAAGAAGGGCGCCGTGGCCAGGCAGGATATGGACAACGCGGTCGGCGACATGAATTCCAAGAAGGCGATTGTCGATTCCGCGGCCGCGAATGTCAAGCGGCTGCAGGATCTTCAATCTTACGAGAAAGTGTATGCCCCATTCGACGGCGTGGTCACGGCGCGCAACACGGATATCGGGGCGCTGATCAGCCGCCGGATCGGGCGGCCCCGGCAAGGAACTGTTTCATATCTCGGCCATCAACCGGCTGCGCGTGTTTATCAGCGTGCCCGAGGATGACCGGCAGGCCGCGAAGAACGGGTCGCCCGCGTCGCTCACGCTCAACGAGTTTCCCGGCCGCAGTTTCCCCGGAACGATTGTCCGCAACGCGAGTTCGATCGATGCGACGTCCCGCACTTTGCTGGTGGAAGTGGACGCTGATAATCCAACGGGCGAGCTGCTTCCCGGCGCGTACGTCTCGGTGCATCTGAAATACACGGGAGCCTCGGCGAGCGCGCTAACGATTCCGGTTACCACCGTGATGTTCCGGTCGGAAGGGATACGGGCGGCGGTGGTTCGCAACGGCAAGGCGATGCTCGTGCCGATAACGGTCGGCCGCGATTTCGGAGACACGCTGGAGGTGCTCGCGGGACTTCGGGCGCAGGACCAACTGATCGTGAATCCTCCCGATTCGCTAATTTCCGGTACGCCGGTCAAGACTGCGGAGATGGCACCGGCTGAGAAGTGACGGCTGCGGCAAGACGGCCCTGCCGAGCTTTGGACGAGCCAGTTGGCCGAAAGTCGCGTTGGTTAATATTCTCTCGCTCCATCAGAGGTCACAACACGGTTCTGGTGCAAACCGGCGTTGAGTTGGGGATGATGAACAGATGGCACGATTCGTAGCTGTCGAGGAGTTGTCAAGGGGCGACACTCGATCAGGAGATCGTGGTTTTGTGCGTTTATATCTCGCCGAGCACGCGGATATCGAGACCGCCGAACGCTTTCTGGAGAGCACCGATGAGAGTTTCAGTGATCTCGCCCGGCATCCGGGAATGGGAACAGCGCTATCCTTGCACGATCTGAAGCTGACCGGGTTGCGCAAATGGCGGGTCAACGGATTTGAAAGTTTTTTGATCTTCTATCTGCCGCGCCGGGGCGGGATTCTATCGTGCGGGTTTTGCATGCTGCGCAAGACTCGTGGGGCCTTCTTGGAATCCTATGAGGCCCGGCCCGCTGTCTTGCAACGCCTACACACTTCGCAGTTCCCAGGCCCCTGGTTAACCGCTAGTTCGACACTTTCGGAAATCTTCTCATAATCGCCTCAGCCAATTACAGCTCAAGACCATCAAAACCGAAAAACCATAAGTTAGGCTGAAATTAGATGATTAGGAATCTAATTTCCAAATTTGCGGCACTGCCGCTGATACATCTCGTTATCCTATCGATAGTCTCCCGGAGAATGGGTCCATTCCGCGAGACCGGTTCCCGTGCACAACGGCGCACAAGAAAACGGCCTTTTGCGTCACCGCTGTTCCAAATTCGCGAGCCGAATATGGTGCCCTACGAAAGCGTTCGCAGCTCGAATGGGTTCTTCCGAAAATACTACGCTACTTGGACGCAAATATTTCTCCAAGGCAGTTATTATGAATGAGATAAACGAACCCCTAACTGGGCTTGCTTCGCGGCGGCAACGCTGCCGGACCCGCTCGCTTCTTCCGCTGACGCCGGAGCAGATGGCCCGCGCGGAAGATCGTCGGCTACATCCCCCACCCGGCAGCGGGGCCAACGCGGCAAATGTTTTATGCCTTAGTCCGAGCGCTCGATGGATCAGTCATAAACGAAGTGCAGGACCTTTTTCAAATCCTCCCACGCCTCGCGCTTGGCTTCCTGGTTGTAAGGCCGCAGCAGGTACGAAGGATGGTAGGTAACTATTAGCGGGATGTCACGCCACTTGTGCCAGCGGCCGCGGAGTTTCGTTACGCCGTCTTTGCCGCCCAGCAGCGCTTTCGCCGCGATTGAACCAAGGGCGCAGATCGCCTTAGGTTGGATCACGCTTAATTGCCGGAACAGGAATTGCCCGCAGATCTCCATCTCGTCCGGTTCGGGGTTGCGGTTCTCCGGCGGACGGCACTTGACGACATTGCAAATATAGACATCGCCGCGGAGCAGGGGGATGCCTTCCTTCTTCGACGTGCCCTCGATCATCTGCGTGAGCAGTTGTCCGGCGCGGCCGACGAAAGGAATTCCCTGTGCGTCCTCATCGGCGCCAGGACCTTCGCCTACGAAGACCAGCTTCGCCTTCTCATCACCGACCCCGAAGACAATCTTGTTGCGTTGCTCACACAGCCGGCAGCGCCTGCAATCGCCGATGTCCTCCATGATGCGCAGGAGGGAGTCGCCCGCGGGAGACAGGCTGGGAAGTTCGGGAACGGTTGGCATCTCGATTTGCGGAGCCTGCGGAGCGGACACAAGTGCAGGTTCCCGTACCGGGCCAGGTTGACGGCGGTAGACCTGTTTGAAGCCGAGATCCTGATAGAACTCCAGGCGTTTTCGCAGTTGGTCGCGGTCCATTTGATTTATTATTTCGATGCGGCGAAAGCTGCCAATCGCAGGGTCGGTAGTTGATCGAGAATTCGCTCGGCGATCGCGGATTTTGGAGCGCGAGCGACCGGGACAGTCGGGCCAGAGCGCATCACCAGTAGAACCTCGTTATCGTCTGATTCAAAGCCGGATTCAAAGCCGCTGTCCGCTCCTCCGACCAGGTTGGCGACGATCATGTCGCAATTCTTGGTCTCGAGTTTACGGCGCGCTTCCTCTTCGAGTCTTTCAGTCTCGGCGGCAAAGCCGATCAACAGGCGGTCGCCTTTGCGGTTTCCGAGTTCCTTGAGGATATCGGGCGTAGGATCAAGTTCGAGCGACAGCCGCATGGCCGATTTCTTGAGCTTCTGTGTGGCCATGTGAGCGGGGCGAAAATCGGCCACAGCCGCGGCCTTCACGATGACGGTGGCGGGTTCCAGAGGAATCGAAGACAGCTTTGCTCATCTGCTCGGCCGTCTGTACGTCGATGCGCGTAACGCCCTCTGGCGTCGGAAGTTGGACGGGGCCGGCGATAAGTGTCACGGCGGCGCCCCGGCGCACGGCCGCGGCGGCGATGGCGAACCCCATTTTGCCGCTAGACCGGTTAGAAATGAAGCGTACCGGGTCAATCGCTTCCCGAGTCGGTCCCGCGGTGACGAGGATGTGCTCGCCGTCCAGATCCCGAGCCTGGGAATAAGCCAGCACGGCTTGGGCGATACGTTCTGGGTCGGCGAGGCGTCCCGCGCCGATTTCCCCGCACGCGAGAAAGCCGGATTCCGGTTCGATTATCAGATGGCCGCGTCCGCGCAAGATCGCGAGATTAGCCTGGGTCGCGGGGTGTGCCCACATCTCCTTGTTCATCGCGGGTGCGAGAGCTACGCGCCCCGTAAATGCAAGATAGGTGGTCGAGAGGAAGTCGTCAGCCATGCCGTGAGCGAATTTGGCGAGCGTACCCGCGGTAGCTGGAGCGACTAGCAGGATATCGTTCTCCCGCGCGATCGCGATATGCTCGACCGAACTCGCCAATGTTTCGTCCGCGGTCGCCGAAGAGAAAAGGGACGTGATCACCTTCTGGCCAGTCAAGGTGGCGAAGGTAAGAGGCGTAATAAATTCCTGGGCAGCGGGAGTCATTACCACGCGAACTTTGGCCCCCGCCTGAATGAGGAGGCGCGTTAGTTCGGCGGCTTTGTATGCGGCAATGCCTCCCGAAATGCCCAGAATGATGTTCAAGGTCTACAGTGTGAGGTCTTCAGCCGGGACTACGATTTCCGGTACGATCAGGTCGTATTTCACTAGGCCGCGGCGGACTTCCTCCGTGGCGATGACGGTCGGCTTCTTGGATGACGTGGGCAGGAACGGCCGGCTGCCGCTCTGAAGCTGGCGGGCGCGCTTGGCGGCCACAATGATGAATCGATAGGTGCTCTGTTCCGGATCGTCCGGGATGGAGCAATGGGCGTTATTACGAGGGGCGTCGGACATCTATTACCTCAAGTCTTATTTTACGGCTTTTCCGGAACCAAAGTCTCGAAAGTGTGCAAGATGGGCCTGATCTTGTCTTCCATGCGTGTTCTCCGGACCCGCTCGGCTCGCACAATGGCGCCGAGCGTCTTGGCGGACTCATCAATGTCCTCATTAATCAGGACGTAATCGTACAAGCTGTAGTTCCGGATTTCCCGCGCGGCATCGGCCAGGCGGCGCGCGATCACTTCGTCGGAGTCCTCTCCCCGATACCGTAACCTGTGCTCCAGGACTTGCCGGGAGGGTGCCAGCACGAATATCGTAACCGCATCGGGAATACTTTTCTTTAATTGTGCCGCACCTTGCACGTCAATGTCGAGCACCAAGTCCTTGCCTTGGGCGCGGGCGATGGCCAGTTCGGAGCTGTGAGTGCCGTAGTAATTGCCGAAAACGTCGGCGTGCTCCAGGAACTCGTGGTTTGCCAACCGGCGCTCGAAGTCTTCCCGATCGGTGAAATGGTAACTGGTTCCCGGGACCTCATGACCACGGCGGGCCCTGGTGGTGTACGAAACGGAGAAGCAGAGGTTTGGAACCTCCTGCATCAGCCGGTTGACCAGCGTCGATTTCCCGGAACCGGACGGAGCGGAAATAATGAAGACGGCGCTCATTCGATATTGAGTGACTGTTCGCGGATCTTATCGATTTCCGCCTTCGCGGCAAGCGCCAGATCGGTGATAGTCAGCCCAAGTTCGCCCAGTCCGCCCGTTTTCGAGAGGACCGTGTTGGCCTCGCGATTCATCTCCTGCAACAGGAAGTCGAGCTTTTTGCCGGCCTCCCCGCCGTTGTTCAGCAGATCCTCGACCTGCCCGGCATGCGTACGTAAACGAAGCAACTCCTCGCTCACGTCGCTGCGCTCCGTCAGGATGGCGGCTTCCTGAGCGAGCCGCTGCGGTTCGATCGCAACGCCTTTGAGCAATTCGCCGAGCCGCTCCTTCAGCCGTTTCTGGAAAGCCGGTGTCGCTTTGGAACGGATCTTCTCCATTTTCGCGGCGAGTTCGCTGATCGCTTCGGACCGCTGCCGTATCTCCGCCGCGATGGCGTTGCCTTCGCGTAGACGGAAAGTGTCGAGTTCCTCGATGGCCTCCACAACAGCCTCTTTCAACGGAATCTCGAAACTCTCGTCGAGATCATGGCCGCCTTCGCTTTGCAGAACTCCCGGAATACGCATGGCTTCGTTCAGGTCCGGTTCACACTTCAGCCCGTGCTTCCCAGCGGCCTCGCGGAACGCCGCCAACCAGGAGGAAAGCATCTCGTGATTGATGGCCGCGTGGCCGTTACGAATGGCTGAAAACGAAATCTGCACCTGGACATGGCCGCGGGAGATGCGCGATTTGAGCAGCGTTCGAATCGTGGGCTCAAACGCATCGAGCGCGGGCGGACCGTGGAAGTGCAAGTCGAGTCCGCGATGATTCACGGTCTTAAGACTGACGACGAGTTCTCCCTCGGGAAGCTCGCGGCGGATACGGGCGAAGCCTGTCATGCTCTTAACGCTCATCAACCCTGTGTCTCCCCGGTTCTAGCTACTGGTTCAAAGATCAATCGCGACTCCCGCATCCATGAATTGTAATTCGTGCAGCCGGCGGTAGATGCCGCCCTTATTCACCAGTTCGTCGTGCGTGCCGACCTCGGCAATGCGGCCGCGCTCCATAACCACGATCTTGCCGGCCTTGCGAATCGTCGAAAGCCGGTGCGCGATTACGATGACGGTTCGGTCCTTCATCAGATTACTGAGCGCCTGCTGGACCGCGAGCTCCGATTCGGCGTCGAGATGCGAGGTGGCTTCATCGAGAATCAGGATGGGCGCGTTCTTAAAGAGAGCCCGCGCAATCGAGAGGCGTTGACGTTGGCCGCCGCTCAGATTCACGCCTCGTTCACCTACCAGCGTGTCGTACCCCTGCGGAAGACGCTCGATAAACTCGGCGGCATTGGCCGCCTCAGCCGCTGCGCGCAGTGCCGTACGATCGGCCGCCGCCCTTCCGTACGAAATATTATTGGCGATCGTGTCGTTAAAAAGAAACGTGTCCTGCGAAACGATTCCGATGTTATGGCGCAGCGAGTCGAGGGTCACGTCTCGGAGATCGACACCATCGATCAGGATCGCGCCCGACGTGACGTCGTGAAACCGTGGCAGCAGATTCGCGAGTGTCGTCTTTCCAGCGCCACTGGGGCCAACTAGGGCGACCACATCGCCTAGCTTCACCTCGAGATTGATGCCGTCGAGTTGGTAAGCCGGTCCGGTCGACGCCGGATATCTGAAGCGGACGTTATCGAAAACGATGCTGCGCGAGAATTTCCCTAGCGGCTTTGCCGATGCCTTCGCGGTGATATCGTCGTCGCGATCCAGGTATTCGAAAACCTTCTCCGATGCGCCGATCGCCTGCTCGAAGATGTTGTGAATGCCGGTAAGCCGCTTGACCGGCTCGTACATCATCAGGAGGGCGATGATGAAACTGGTGAACTGCCCGGCGGTAAATGTGCCGCTCTTCGCTTCCGTCCGTGCATACGCAAGTAACGCGACCACCGTGAGAGCGGCAAACAGCTCTATCAGGGGTGATGCCACGGCCTGTTGCAGAGTGTACCGAAGATTCGTGCGAAGCAGGTTCCTGGACGCCTTGCGGAAGCGCAGCGCCTCATACTCCTCCGCCCCGAAAGCCTTTACCACCTGATGCCCGCTGATGCTTTCCTGCAGGATCTGGTTCAGTTCGCCGGTGTGATCCTGAGTTCTGCGGCTGGTGCGGCGGATTCTCTTGCCGAGACGCGCGGTCGGCACCAGCACGAACGGCAGCACTGTGAGGCTGAAGATCGCGAGCCGCCAATCCGTATGGACGACGACAAATAAAAGTCCGACCACCACGAACGACTGCCGGAAAAGATCGGCCAGCATCGTCGAGGTGGCCACCTGAATCTTATCGATGTCGTTCATCACCGACGACATCAGCCGGCCGGTAGGATGAGTTTCGAAGAACGTCGCGCCCTGGCGCAGCAGCTTATCGAAGACCTGGTTTCGCAGATCAGTCACGGCGGAGAATCCCGCGAAATTGATCAGATAATTCGCTAAATAATCGCAGATGCCTTTGCCAAGAAAGACTACGATAATGCTGAACGCCACCATGGTCCAGACATTCGTGAATCCGGAAGGAACGATCTGATCGAGGTAAATGGGCGTATGAACGACCGGCAGCGTGACCAGCAGTACGCGCAAATTCGGCGATGCCGGATTGAGCACCCGATCGATGATGGGACTGATCAGCAACGCCATCAAGCCGTGCGCGGCGCCCACGCAAGCCATCAACAGCACCGCGAGAATCAGAAGGGGAGAATACTTTCTGGAGTATTTGATCAACCGGCGCCGTGCGTCCATGCTGCTGGACTTGCTTTTGATCATGCCGCCACCATCAAACGGTCGACCGCCTTAGTGACCTGCGCGACTGTGATGCTATCGATCAGGCCCTCCGCTTGAATGACTTCGCCGCGCGTGCCCCAAGGCCCCCAGATAGCCGGATTCGACGGACCGAAGAGAACCACGGGAGGCACGCCGAATGCGGCGGCAATGTGGGCCGGTCCGGAGTCGTTGCCGATGAATAGAGTCGCACCCGCGATCAGCGCCTTGATATCCGGGAGCGGCGCGCCGGTAATTGTCCGCCAGCCCGCGAATGCCGAAAGATCCTGGCCCTCGGACGCGATGAACACAGCCTCAATTCCTGCGTGGTCGCGCAGATACTCGGCCACTCGCAAGAAACCGGCAGCCTGCCAGGTCTTCTCAGGCTTCGACGCCAGCGGATGAATGATCGCATAGGGCCCGCGGCTAGTGCTGCGGTCATCGGTAAATAGACGGGCGCGCGGCACGTCACACTCGGGGACGCCTAGGTAAAACATCGCCGAGGCCATATGCTCCGCCGTGTGAACTCTTCGTTGGGTGCCGAGAATCTGTTGTGCTGTGGGAATGCGGATGTTGTACGCGGACCGCAGAGTGGCGTGCGCGAATCCGGCGCGGTGTTTCGCTCCGGAGAAGAATGCGAGGCGCGCCGCGCGGCTGCCGCCATGAAAATCCAGGCAGAATTCCGCGCCAAAATCCCAAAGCGCGGTGTTAGTTGGCGGCAGAATAGCTGAAATATCCGGATTCCCTTCGTAAACGGCCCGCCAGGCGGGCTCAACCACAACGGCTATCTCCAGCTTTGGTCTGCGCTGTTTCAATAGATGAATGGCAGGAGTAGAGAGAACGCAGTCGCCCAGCGAGCGGATACGAACGATAGCGATTTTGTTCGAGGCCGCGAGCCGCGATGGGACGCTACTCTCCACCCTTACTCCTCAATTGTCGCCTCGTCGATCAGCATGATTGGAATATCATCGCGGATCGGATAGAGACGATGGCACTGCTGGCAGCGGAGTCCGCTGTTGTCGGCCTTGAGGTCCAGGTTGCCGCGGCATGCGGGGCAAATAAGAATTTCGAGCAAATCCGGGCTGATTGGCATGGTAAGAATCTATCAGTTTACCGCTAAGGCAGAGGCGATGGCCCATCAGCCGGGTGCTTGACGGCCTTCGGCAAAATGCATACTTCCCAGTTCCCCATACCGCATTACTCGCGCGCAGGACAACCCGACAACCGCGACAACAAAAGCGCTGGCGTAAATTTAGATTGCGTGCTAATATCCCAACCAGTTTGGACCTTCGTGAAGATCAAGGAGTCAAAACCATGACGTTCCCCGCGTCGCCTCAGCTAAATGAGGTAATGTCGACTCTGTTGCTGAATCTTGGCCGGATCCCGACGAGGAGGCTCCTCACCGCCACAAACCTGTTGGTAGCCAAACTACTCGTATGTTCTGCTGTAAGCGTGCCTTTTGTGGAGGGGCAGCCCCTACCGCTCGTCACGCTGAATCCTCCGACGCCCGGCGCAACTCAGCTATTCGGCCAAGCGTACAACGTCGACACCAGCAAGATAAAAGTCGTCATCTATGCTCTTACTAATGAGTTTTATGTCCAACCATTTGCCAATGCACCGTTCACAAATATTGCTCCGAACGGCTCATGGACTAGCTTCACCAATCCCTGGAGCGGCCTTGTAGTTTTACTCGTCGATCCGGCCAACTACACCCCCGGCGCCACAGAGATCACGAATCCAGCGCTTGATCCTGGCGTCCTGGCTTGGACCAATTACCCGTCTGGGCCTGTCAGCGTGGACTTTAGTGGTCGCACGTGGGGCATTAAGGTTACAGGCAACATGCAGGGCGACCAGTTTGACCCTGGGCCCAACTTCTGGTCCAGCGATCCGTCGGTGGTCAATGTCGCTTCCGACGGCCTGCACCTAAACATCAAACAAATCAATGGTGTTTGGCAGTGCGGAGAGGTTTATCTCCTGGGCTCGCTGGGCTACGGCACGTACACAGCACAGGTCGGCTCCCCTCTTGACCATCTCGACCGGAACGCGGTAGCCGCTCCTCTGTTCATTTATGCCGTCCTGGCCAGGAATTGGACAACGAGTACAGCGGCGTGGATGGGCTCATCCCCAGTCCATACAACGCCCAAGTGGTGGTACAGCCGTATATAATCCCGGGCAATATCATGCGGTACAACCAGCCTTCCACCAGCCAATTCACATCACAAATGGAGTGGGCTGCTGACCACGTGACCTTTCGGGTTTGGAATGGCTGGTCGAGCACTCCAGCGCCGGCCGATATCATCTATCAGTGGATCTATACCACCCTGGCATACATCCCGCTGGTCGGTCAGGAGCGGGTTCACATCAACCTCTGGCTGAATGGGAACACACCTATCAGCGGCGTGGGCGACGAAATGGTAATTCATTCCTTCAATTTCCAGCCTCCACCGTTGCAGTTTGTCCCGGTCGTCCCCTGCCGAGTGGTCAACACACAGGACAACGCCGAGCCGGCAGGCTTCGGTCCGCCGTCCATCTCGGGCGGTGCTTCTCGCTCCTTCTACATCCGGAGCGGACCTTGCAGCATTCCTTCCACTGCGCAAGCTTATTCACTGAACGTGACTGTGGTTCCTCATGGCGATTTGGGCTATTTGACTGTGTGGCCCACAGACCAGGATCAGCCGCCCGTATCCACTCTGAATTCTATCGATGGCCGCGTGAAAGCTAACGCGGCGATCGTACCCGCCGGCACGGGTGGCGCGATTAGTGTCTACGCTTCGAATACAACAGACGTCATTCTGGACATCGACGGGTATTTCGTGCCGTCAGGCTCCGCAACCTTTTTCCCGTTGACACCCTGTCGAATCGCGGATACACGCTGGGTTACAGGGCCATTGGGTGGACCTTTCATGACAGCCAACCAGACACGCACATTCCCCATCCTTTCGAGTTCCTGTAGCGTGCCTGCAACTGCTACGGCCTACTCGCTAAACTTTACAGCAGTGCCCCATGGGCCCCTTGGGTTCCTTACCACCTGGCCGACAGGCGTAATACCACGGCCAGGAGTCTCGACACTCAACGCACCCGGCGGTCAAGTGACCGCAAACGCCGCGATAGTACCTGCGGGCACCTCAGGTCAAATCGACGTGTTTACTACCAATGACACCGATTTGGTGATCGATATTAATGGCTACTTCGCTCCATCCGGAACCGGTGGGCTTTCGTTGTACACCATGACACCCTGCCGAGTGCTGGATACGCGGAACCTATCAGGCTCGCTACCATTTAGTGGAACTCTAAGCGTAAGCGTCGCGACAAGCCAGTGCTCTCCTCCTGTAAACGCGCAGGCGTATGTCTTCAGCGCTACTGTTGTACCGCCAGGCGGCTTGGGATTCCTGACACTTTGGCCAGGGGGAGCGCAAGCGCAGCCGCTGGTCTCCACCCTGAATTCGGGTGATGGAGCTATTACATCGAATATGGCGATTGTGCCTACAACGAATGGATCAATCAGTGCTTTCGCATCCGATCCTACACACCTGCTGCTGGATATATTCGGGTACTTTGCCCCGTAAGCGTGGCTTGAGGAAGTCGTACGATGGAGCGCGGGCACCGCGAGTGACAGACAGGGCACTGTCCAGACGTTCGTTTCGAATCCGATAAAGGTCATGGGCGTTTAAAGATGGCTTCAGCGAAGACTAAATCGCACCTGCTTATCCGGTTGTTTCAACAAAACCACAACCCGTAGTATTAACAAGTGCCTCGGCCAGGATTTCCCAAAGACGCTTCGCGAGTTTCAGTCGAAATTCGCTACGGAGGAGGCATGCCAACAATACCTGGCCGCCTGCCGCTGGCCGGACGGTTTCGTGTGTCCGAAATGCGGTAACCAGCGGGCGTATGAATTGGCAAACCTCAGGCGGTGGAAATGTGCGGCCTGTCGGTACCAAGCCTCGCTAACTGCTGGGACGATCCTGCATAACACGAAAACGCCTTTGACGGTTTGGTTCTGGGCCGCATACCTAATGACGACCGATAAGCGCGGGCTCTCAGCCTTGCTTCTGCAGCGCCAGTTGGCTTTGCCCCGTTACGAGACCGCTTGGATGATGCTACATAAGTTCCGGCGGGCCATGATCAATCTAAAGCGCGAGCCGCTACGGGGCGAAGTAGAGGTCGATGATACATGGGTTGGCGGCACCCAGGCCGGCTTGCGAGGCAGCCGTCAACTGAAGGGCCGGAAAGCTGCGCTGGTTCTGGTCGCCGTAGAGAAGCGGGGCAGTAACATCACCGGACGTGCGCGCATGGCCGTGATCCCGGACTTCAGAAGTGAGACGCTACTCGCCTTTCTCAAGGACAATGTGGCGCCAGGTTCCACGGTCTACACCGACGGACTGAAAAGCTTTACTGGGTTGAAAGAGGCCGGCCTCGAGCATGTGCCTCGCACTCAACCGCTGCGGGGCGACCTACGAAAAGGCGCGAAATCCGTGGTGCCTCTGGCAGACCGGGCGATTGGCAATCTCCAGCAGTGGCTGCTCGGAACCTATCACGGTGTCAGTCGTGATCAGCTCCAGGTTTACCTGGATGAATTCGTGTTTCGCCATAATCGGCGCAAGACGCCGATGGCGGCGTTCCAAACGCTGCTCGGTCTTGGAGCTGGGCGTAAGCCCACTAAATACAAGGAGATAAGGGGCGCATCTGACTTGGGCGATCCGCCCTCCGAGGCCTGATCACTACCTATTGTGGCTTGTTGAAACAACCGGATAAGCAGGAAATCGCAAGAAGCTCTGGCCGAGTGCAATCTCAAAATGCGCAAATCATCAATTAGAGTGGCCATCTGGCGCTACCCGGTCCGTAGCTTGCCGTTGGCTTTCCCGATGTATACGCGTCTTACTGGCTGCGGAAAATAGGTTTTGGATCGCAGCGCTCTCTGAATCTCATCCAGAAGACCCTTCGCACCCGCTTCTTACCACTCGATCTTTTCGATCGAGACGCCATCCACTCCCGGTGCGCCCTCATTTGGCTCGCACCCGCCTGCATCCTGTCTCCCGCGTATTCCGCCCATAGACCCGATCATATAAAGGAGCTATTACATCGAATATGGCAATTGTGCCTACCTTGAACGGATCAATCAACAGCTTCGGATCTGATGCTACACACCTGCTGCTCGATATCTCGGGCTATTTTGCGCCATGATCGAAGGGCATACACCGTCAGATCTTCAAAAACTTATGCTCGACCGACGCCTCGTGCGTCGCGATCGTTATCTCGTTCACCCGGTAGATATCCGCTGGAGTTAGCGACTGTGGCTTACCCAGATACACCGATTCAATGAAATCGAGAAACACCGATTTCTGCGCCGGCAGCGGCGTAACTGTATGCGGCTTGCTCTTATCGCTCACCACCACGACGCCGAGGTCCGCCATGTATTCGGCAATCCCTTTCGTTCCCGCAAGGCGCAAACGATCGTCTCCGTGGGCCGGCGCCTGATCCGGCCGGAGATAATCCATGTGCAATGTCGCGACGCCGCCGTTATCCAGCTTGTACACCGCGGCAGTGACATTCTCCATTGCGCCGATCTCGGGAAAAGCCACATGCGACTGATACCCCGCAACTTCCACGAACTCCCGCCCGCTGCAATACCGCATCAGATCGATCATGTGAATGCCAATCCACAGCACCGTGCTGCCATAACTCGCCCGCTGCTTCTGCCATTCCGGACGATAGCCCAACTGATATGACTTTTGCCCCGTGATCTGAGCCACTTCGCCGATCTGCCCCGAATCGACGATGCTCTTGAGCGCCATGTATTCCGGATCGAAGCGCATCGGCAGCAACGTGCTCAGACGCAGGCCCGGCTTCGAGTAAGCCTGCTTCACCGCCGCCAGATCGGTCCGATTCAGCGCCAGCGGCTTCTCTGCTATTACGTGGAGGCCTTTGGCCGCGCACGCCAGAATCGCCTGCGTCCGGCGTCCATCGTTATTGCACACCGCAACCATGTCGAGTTTCTCGCGATCGAGCATCGGAGCGTAATCCTCGTACGCTCGGGCCTTCGCGACCGCTCCGTTCTTGAGGCTTGACTTCAGTGTTTGCGGATCGGTGCCATCCACCGCATATGCGGCCAGTTCCACATCCGGCAGCCGCGGCAATTGCCCGAGCACTTCTCCCGGATGTCCGTCGAAGCCGATTATCGCGAGGCGCACAGCGCGCGGCAACCGGATCGAAGATTGCGGATTCTGCGCCATCAGCGCACCCGCGGCTCCAGCCGCCAGGAGTATGTCTCGTCTCGTGTGCATAGCCGATGATTTCCGGAGCCCGCTGCTACTTCTGCTTCAACTCCGCTTTCAGTTGGAGGAACGCGGTCACTTCGAACGTGGTTTTCACACGCTCCTTCGGCGCGGGGGTACCGCCTTGCGCGCCCTCCATCCGCATGGACCGGCTCATCAGGTCGCGGGCCTCCTCATCTTGCGGATTGCGCTCCAGCGCGGCGATGAACTTCTCTTTCGCCGCCGCAAACTGGCCCTGTTTCCACAGAGCAAGCCCCAGATTAAACCAGTAATCCGGGATCCGCCTCGTCGCCTTCCAGCGCTTTACGGAAGCTGTCCGCCGCCTCAGGTTTATCGAGCCGCGACTGCGCCGCCCCGAGATTGTTATATACCTCGTTCAGCGGAAACGAACCGGCCACGCTCTGGAACTGTTTAATCGCCGATTCATAGTCACCTTGCTGGAACCGGCAGAGTCCCAGAAAGAACATCGCTTCCATGTAATGCGAATCGGTGCTCGATACTTTGGCGAACCACAGCGAAGAATCGCGGTAATCTTTCTTCCGGTAATACAGCCGCCCTAATTGAAATGCCGGCTCCGAGTAATGGTCGTCGATCCGCGTAGCCTGAGTGAAGAGCTTGATCTTCACATCATCCGATCCGGACACGAGGCCGCGTATATAGCTCTCCAGCGCATCGACGCGAACCGGCGGGCGCGTCCGCATAAACTCTTCCTGGGAGATCGACCGCTTCGGTGAAAGATAGTGCAGCACCAGCCATGCCACTTTCGTTTGCAATACGCTCAGATCGGTCATCGGACCCTCAGCGGTGAACGTCGGACCGAGTTTCATATGTTTCAGGTCGATCACGAAGCCGGTGAGCCGCAGTGTTCCATGAAGCGCCGCTTGCACATCATTGGGATCGGGCTCTTTTGGCGCAGCCGTAGACGCCGCGACAGGAACTGCCGCGGAAGCCGCGGGGGTTAATTCATACTGGCCGAAGATCACCTGCGAAGCGTCAACCGCCTCGGCCACTTTGAAAATCGTGGCGCGCGTCAGGACAACGTTCGGCTTGATCGAGAGGCGATGATACACCTCCGTGCGCTCTTCCCGCGAGACCAGCAGCAATCCTTCGGACGCCAGCGATTCGCGAATGCGCTCTGCTATACTTTCGCCAATCCAATCCAGGTTGGGCGACTTCGTGTAATTAAATAGAGGAAGTACTAGGGCGGTATCCGCCATGACAGGCGGCAGGCTGCATAACAAGGCAACCAAAACAATAATACGATGCACTGCTACTAGTTTAGCGGACCTGCACCGCGTAAGCCCGTCCGATTCTGGGGTCTCCAATCTAACGAAGCGGCATGATTTCCTCGATAACCGCTCAAATCGGGAGCGAATCAGGCACCAGGACAATTGGCGAGCACCCGGATTCCTCTTGGCGTTGAATCGGAAGCGCAGGAGCAATTGTCGCCAGATCGTGCTTGAGGAGCACCCGCGCATGTTCGGTTGCCCACGACAGCAATATCCCGTCGTCGCGGTGGGCAATCTCGGCGATGTCGTGAGCACGTATAACATCAAACACAGGCGAGCGTCGCAACAATCCGCGAACGATGTCGTTATCGAAACGTTCGTCCGCCAGCCATTTCACTGGGGCTTCCGGCGGGCGATCAGCCGAGCGCGCAAACCCGTTGGCGACCACTCTGGATGAGAGGATAGCAGGGTCTTTTCCTCGCATGAGCGATTTTCGAAATACTCAGCGAATTCTTCGGCGTGCCTCAGGTAATATCCGATCACCTGATAGACGTCAGCTAACTGGAGACTGTCATACTTCTGTACAATCTCCTCCGCCGTCGCTCCGCGGTTGAATGCTCTGACTATCAGGTCGAGTGTGACGCGAGTACCGCCTACGCGATATGCGCCTTGGGCGTCCTTAAACAAGGGAATGGCATCGGCGACGGCGTTCACGTCTCGATTTCTCCCAGCGCCTGCAATAGAAGCAAGGTTTCGCGTCTGCGCGGAACAGCAGTTCAATTACAATTAGAAACGCGATGTCCACTATCGCCGCACCGGTTCGCCTGCAAGATTTCCTGGCCAACCCGGATATTCATTATTACGACTTCTATGAACTCCATAACGGGGAGATCGTAAGAGTGTCGCCGCCGAGTAACGAGCATGTCGAAATTCAAATCCGGCTGGAGGCCTGCTTCGATCACTGATCCCAGGTAAGTACACCGTGTTGCGCGAGTTCTATTTCACCTTGCCAACTGACAGCCGGCGCGCCGGTGTCGCCGTAGTTCTCGAAAACCGGCGCAGGGACGAGTGGAAGAAAACATTCTTTGGTTCACCTGAGATCCTCATTGAGCTTTTATCCGATTCGAACACAGCAGCCGATCTGGGACATTTGCGCCGGACATGTCTCACGAGCGACTACGGCGCAGTTCTGGGTCGTCGATCCCTTTGAAAGAGTCGTCGAGGTGTATGGCCGTGACGGAACGTGGCACGAGTACCGGGACGGTGCAACCATCGAATGTCAATTCGATGGGCTTGAGATCAAAATGTCCGTCGCAGCCATCTTCGGGGATTAGTTCTAGAACTGGAACTTCCCGGCCAATTGGATATTCCGCGTACCCGGCGACGTCGCATTCAAACTCGTAATATTGCCGAACGACGAAGTATTGATCGTCGACGAAGGATTTCCGAAGTTCGCATGATTGAACAAAGCGAACGTCTCCAGCCGAATCTGGAACTTCAACCGCTCTCTGATTGGGAAATTCTTGTTCAGGGACCAGTCGAAAGTCTCCGCGCCCGGACCATGGAAGATGTTCCGTCCAAGGTTTCCGTACGCATAATTCGGAACTGCCGGATACAATCCAGCGATCGAGAAAGCGGTCGGATCGATGCACGCAACCAGATGGCCTCGTCCACAATTCTCGGTTGCCGCTCCCACCAGGTTAGGACGGTAGGTCCCGCCCGACGAAGTGTTGGCGGTATCCGTTCCGGTGGCCACGTTGAACGGGATGCCGGTCTGTAACGTGAGCACGCCATTCATCTGCCAGCTTGCGAATGCGCCCTTCAGGAAGGCATTCGAGGTTTCAAGGAACGGAATATCGTAAACGAAGCTCGTCACAAACCGGTGGCGGATATCCCAATTGGAATTGCCGTAGTCTTGTTTCCAGTTATAAGGATTCAGCGGTGTGCCGCCGCCGTTCGAATCGGTGCTCGCGTCCAGCGTGTGCGACCAGGTGTAACTCGACTGCATTTGTAGCCCATGAGTCACGCGCTGGTGAAAGATGACGCTCATACTTTCGTAGTTAGCGATTTCGTCGTTGGCGATTGTCCGGATGACGCCAAACAGCGGATTCGGCCGGCGCGTATTAACGGAACCCGGTCCGGGCAGCGGCGTGTTGTTATAGTAACTTCGATCCAGGTGATAGGAATGCGAGCCCAGATACTGCACCTCCATCCCACCGCCACTCCACAACTGCCGTTCGAGCCCCGCGCTCCATTGATTCATACGGGCGGTCGGCTGATACCAGGGCGCGGTCGCAATCGTCCCGACCGAGGGACCGGCAGGGCAGACTCCAGCCGAACTGAACGGGTTAGCTACACTCACGGGCGTGAGGCCTACCGACCAGGTACAGCTCAAGATGGTGGCGAACGGTGGATTATTACTGAGGAAGGTATAACTGTTAGTCTGGTTCGGATTGTAGTAGATACCGCCGCCGCCGCGGAACACTGTCTTCTCATTAATACGGTACGCGAAACCGAGGCGCGGCGCCCAATCCGAATGGTTCGGATTCGTAAAGTGGAAGCCCGGCGTTCCTCCCACCAGCGCTGTCTGATTCGCATTGAGCTCCGTCGCATTGCCGTTGACTGTGTAGGCGACGGTCGGCAGTTCATACCGTAGACCGTAGTTCAGAGTTAGTTTGCGGGAAATCTGCCACTTATCCAGCACGAAGAAACCGTCGCGCCACTCGGCCACATGTCCCCGCACTTCCGGTCCAGGCGTTGAGAAAGTCTGCGGCAGGCCCAGAATAAAATCGGCGGGAGCGTAACCCGTCAACGTTCCATTGAAGTTAAACACACCGCGCGGGCTATTGGTGGCCTCGCGCGCCGTCGCCAAGCCTGCGGATTTCCGCTCCCGCCATCAGGTTGTGCGCGCCATGCATCCAACTCACCTGTTCCGAAACCTGATAAGTGCTATCGGCCTGATACCAGTCCGAGCTCGCATTAGCTGAGACCGTTGAATCCGGTGATATTGAAATCCGGAATGCCGGGATTATTATACTTGACATCGCCGGTGAAACCCGCGATACCTAAGTCGCTTCCGGCGGTCTTCAATCCGTTCACCGTAAAGTAGTTCAAATTATCGGTATCCAGGCGATTCCGGCCGACTCGAAAATCGTTCACCAGATTCGGCGTCAGTGTGTGAGTGTACCCGACCGTGTAATTGGTGGTCGTCACCGGAAGCGTGCTGGCATTGGCCGGAACCGCATTCCCGCCGAATACGTTTTCATTCTGGTAATGGGCGCGCACATAAAGCCGGATTTTGTCCCCGATGTTCTGATCGATCCGGTCCAGAGTCTGATCGTTCCCGATCGTCGTCGGTACCGCAACGGATAAGTTACTCGCCAAACCCGGAAGATTAGCGGCCGGATAATACTGTTGCAGCTTGGCAATGATAGGTGAAATCCGCGCGGCCGGAATGATGTTGCCGGCGAACGGAGCGTTGCCGTTCAGCGGATCTTTGATAACTCCGCCCGTGATGCTCGACGCGGGCACGCCGAAGAGAAGTTACCCGTGAAAAACGCCGCCGGCATCTCGGTCGAAAGCTGCGTTGCCTGCTGCACCAACCGGTAACCCTCATAAGAAGCCATGAAAAACGTCTTGTCCTTCCCGTTATAGAGTTTCGGGATAACCACCGGCCCGTCGAGTTCGAAGCCAAACTGATTCTGCCGGAGGGGCGGCTTGGCCGCTGTCGGATTCGCAGGCGTTGGTAACGTGTAGAAGTTCCGCGCATCGAGCACCTGATTCCGCAGGAATTCGACCGCGGCCCCATGCAGCGCGTTAGTGCCCGACTTAGTCACCATGTTGACATGTACACCCATATAGGATCCATACTGAGCCGAATAAGTGCCGGTCTGGATCTCGACCTCCTGAACCGCATCGACCATCGGACGCGTGGGCGTAGTCGTAATCAGGTTGTTCATGATGCTGATGCCGTCGAGCGACAGGCTGTTCTGGATTTCGCGGGTGCCTGCGCCATTGAAGTCCTCGCCAGGCGGTACGCCCGTGGTGGATGACTTGATCCCGGGAAGCACGCCCGGCGTCATTCGCGCAAGCTGCATCGGGTCGCGGCCGTTCAGCGGCAGATCGGAGATGCTGCGCGTGCTCATGATCTCGGATACAGTCGCGTCATCGGTGCTGATCGCCGTCACCGGCGCTTCTACGGTGATCGACTGTGTGACGGCGCCCACAGTCAAAGTAATATCCGTGCGCACCGTCTGATCGACGAACACCTGAATGCCGGTCTTAGTTACCGTTTGAAAGCCGGGCGTTTCCGCGGTGATGTTATAAGTGCCCACCCGGACAAATTCCAGGCTGTAATAACCCTGAGCGTTAGTCGTGCCTGTATATTTGTCCTGCGTGCCCGTCTCGACCGCGGTAACCTTCGCACCTTGGATGATATTTCCGCTTGTGTCGGTAACAGTTCCAACCAGCGATGTAGTGGTTGCAATTTGTGCCGGCGCACTTACCGCCGCCAAAAGGCACAGTCCTATACCTACCCAACAATCCCCTGCCTTCATCGTTCGACGCATCTATAGACCCCTCCTGTGGAGTACAGTATAGCCCGTTTTGTCACAAAACGCGCCGGAACTGTTGAGGAAATTTACGCCAATTCCCTAAGGTCAAAAAGTTAAGCCTCGCTCCCCTCGTCCGCAATGCCCATCTCGTGGTTGGGCTCCTCGGGATTCCCAAGCTTATCCGTCGGGACCCGCTGCTGAGTAAACGTGGTGAAATACGCGGCCCATTGTGCTTCTCCGACATCGACGATCACTGCGCCGTCCTGCCAGATGTCGTTATGATCGTTATGATCGTCCACGCCATTGTTGATAAACTGCGCGGTGGAACCCTGGTTCATGTGAACATCGTGAACGCCCAAACCGTCCACATACTTACGTCCGAAGATGTAGACATCGAAGTTGCTGTCGTATGCCTTCTTCAGCAAACGCGAGAGCGTTGCAACCGGCTCGACCTGATCGCTGCCATCCATCACGTCGCTGTCGCGCCAGTTACCGGTCTCGGCTAATATATCGCTGCGGAGAAAATCGAGTGAGGGCAGCTTGTTATCGCCGGTCAATTCGGAGAAACCCGGCTCTGCGGCGCGCAGAGTATCGATTATGGAATGGTGAAAGTCGAAGACCAGCTTGTATTGAAGCAGATCGTCGGCGTCGGAAGTGCCCACGTTGACAGCGCTATCCCAATCCTCAGATGCGCCTGCCCCGGTTGGGATGGCGAGAGTTGCGTGAAGGTGATATTGAATCTCGTGTTTCAGCCGTGTTGGCTTGAGCGCCGGCAGGGAAACTACTTTGCATTTGATAAAGCCATACGTAAGTGCCATGTTGCCTCAGTCCTATAGAATAATTCGCAGGAATGCACCCAACGCGGGACACGGAATTGAGGTGAGGCGTAAAGCAGCGTAGAATACCTTTTGGCAACAATCCTCCATCCGGCTCAAACCCGCAACGCCCCCCTAACTCCGCCGCCCATTCCCTGGACACGATGGGCCATAGTCGTCATTCCAGGGCTGATCCTCTACTTCGTTCCAATAACCGGCCTGAACGCGCAGCAATCGCACCTGCTTGCGATTTTTGTCGCCAGTATCATCGGGCTGGTGGCCCAACCCGTCCCGATGGGCGTCACTCTGTTGCTGGCGATGACTCTTCTCGCGCTCACGCGCACCTTGCCTCCCATGAAGGTACTGTCGGGATTCGGCAACATCACCGTATGGCTTATTTTTACCGCGTTTCTGTTCGCGCGCGCGGTTACCGCTACGGGTTTCGGCACACGCGTCGGTTATCTTTTCATTAAACGCTTCGCGCGTTCACCGCTTACGCTGGGATATTCCATCGCTGCGGCGGATCTGGTGCTAGCGCCCTTCATACCCTCCGACACCGCGCGCGGCGGCGGCATCGTCTACCCGATCGCGCGCAGCGTCGCCGCGGACTTCGGCTCCGAACCGGGTCCCACCGCTCGCCGCATGGGAACTTATCTGATGCTCACCGCGTTCCACACCACCTATACGGCATCCGCGATCTTCCTGACCGGCATGGCGGCCAATCCACTGATTGCCGATTTCGCCCGGAATCTCGGCCATGTCGAGCTCACGTGGATGCGCTGGTTCATGGGCTCGTCGCTTCCCGGTTTCCTGACTCTGGTTACCGTTCCGTGGCTTTTGGTGCGCCTCTTCAAACCCGAGATTCAAGACACGGCTCCCGCTCGCGAGTTGGCCCGCCGCGAACTCGATCGGCTCGGCCCGCTCACTCGCGATGAGAAATGGCTCATCGGCATTATGCTCGGCGTGATGATAGGTTGGGTCACTTCCCAGTGGCACGGGATTCCAAACACATTCGTCGCGCTAGCGGGCCTTTCCGCAGTGCTACTGGCGCGCATCTTGACCTGGGACGATCTGCTGGCCGAGAGAAGAGCCTGGGATGCCTTGATCTGGTTTGCCCCGCTTCTCATGATGGCCGACGCGCTGACGGAGACCGGCGTCATCAAGTTTCTTTCCGGGCACGTATTCGCGGTCATGCACGGCTGGTCGTGGCCGGTGGCGCTGATTGCCCTGGTGGTGTCGTATCTCTACGCCCATTACAGTTTCGCCAGCATGACAGCGCACATCACCGCGTTGTATCCCGGCTTCTTCGCCGCAGCGCTTGCTGCCGGCGCGCCGCCGCTCGTGGCCGCCCTGGCCCTTGCCTATTTCTCTA
The DNA here is from genome assembly GCA_963767545.1 of Terriglobia bacterium. Taxonomy (GTDB): domain Bacteria; phylum Acidobacteriota; class Terriglobia; order Bryobacterales; family Bryobacteraceae; genus CAVVFX01. The sequence goes on along the minus strand of CAVYEV010000041.1, from coordinate 165,731 downwards.
ATCTGGACGCGGGAATCACTCATTACGGAACCGGGTCCGCGCCCGTCTACTATGGCTCGGGATACATCAGCCAATTGGACTGGTGGCGGGTTGGTTTTCTCATATCTCTGGTGAATATCGTCATCTGGCTGGGCATCGGGATGTGGTGGTGGAAATTGATCGGCATCTGGTAAAAGCTGGGCTCGAAAAATGAACCTGTCCTAAACTGGGGAAAGATGCAAATCGGTCCCCGCATTGCGCTCATCGGGATGCTCGTCAGCGGAGGACTGGCGATTCTCAAAATCATCACCGGACACATGGCGAACTCGACATCGGTGCTCGCCGATGGATTCGAATCCGCCGCCGATGTCCTCGCCTCTGGCACGATTCTTCTGGCTTTGACGTTAGCGGCCATACCGCCCGACTCGAACCATCCGTACGGTCACGGCCGCATCGAAACGCTCGCCGGACTGCTGCTCGGTTTCGTGCTGTTCTCCGCTGGCATCGCGATCTCTGTGCATTCCATTGCCGCGGTGGGGGACGTGAAGACGCCTCCCGCTGCCTACGCCATCTGGCCCCTTCTCATTTCCATCGTCGCGAAACTCTTCATGATGCGATATAAGTATTCCACTGCGCGCCGTATCCTCAGCGCCGCGCTTATGGCCGACGCGGCTAACGACGGCATCGACGCGCTCTCGGGCGCGGCGGCGCTTACCGCACTCAGCCTCACTCTCTTCAATCCGGTCCGTTTTCTTCATGCCGACCACTACGGCGCGTTTGCCGTCGGCCTAATCGTGATCTTCACTGGAGTCCGTGTCGTGCGGGAAACGGGAATGCAACTAATGGATACCATGCCAGACCCGGGACTCATGAAAATGATTCGCGATGCCGCCGTTTCGGTTTCCGGAGTTGCCGGAGTCGAAAAGTGTTATGCGCGTAAAACCGGATTAAAGTATCACGTCGATCTGCATCTTGAAGTAGACCCGCAGATGACAGTGCGCGCTTCGCACGATATCGCTCAGCAAGTCCGGGATCGGGTTCGCGCGCAGCTGCCGTGGGTCGCCGATGTGCTCGTCCACGTGGAACCCGCGCCGCAGACGGAAAGCGTGACGCTCGGCAAAATGCAGTAGTGCTCGGCAGAGTGCAATAAGGTCAATTTGCGTTATACGGACTCTCGGTCAAATTCCCTTTTTCCCGATTGATCCAGGCTGCCGCTCCTGTCGCATCGTGAACCTCGCCATTCATGACGGCGGTCGCAAGTCTCCGGCTGACGATCGTGTTGAAGGATGCCGAAAATCTGACTCCTCGCGACTCGCCCGGGAAGTTGACGATGAATGGCACGCGATGATCAATCCTGCCGTCGATGAGGTCCGCCGCGCGGTTCCAGTGATCCGAAGATACGAGTAGAGTGGTGCGCCCCTGTACGCCTGATCGCTCCATCGCCGCCCGGATCTGGCCGAGAACATGATCCCCAAGCTGCAGATGATCCAAATAACCGGTGACAGGCGACTGCCGCTCCGAATCCCTTCCGCTCCTCGCGTCGTAAAAGTAGGGTGCATGAGGCACGGGCAAGTGCAGGAATACAAGGTCCAGTGCGGGATCGGAAGCCTGGCGAATTGCATTAGTGACGGTTTCGCGGACGATGCGCTTGTGATCGTCGATGCTCAGCGATTGACCGATGAGGGCTTGGCTCTTTCCTTCGCCCTAAAACGCGAAACTCGTCGCTCATAAGAGACATGAATGGCTGATTTGGATTCAGACCCAACCGCCAGCCTTGAACCTGCCGCACCTCCATCTCGTCGCCGAAAATCCGCCCGTACGGGAAATACCAGCCAGTGACGCCTGTGCGCGACTTGTTTTCCTCGCCTCGATCAAGAATTGTCTGTTCAGCGCCCCACCGCACCGGACTTCCCGCTCCCTCATATTGCACGAGCAGCGTTGAACTATCCTTCGCGATGCTGCTGATGACGAGCCGTCCGGATAGGAGGGCGGGAACCGACACGATCGTCCTGCCGCCAGGTGGATAAGCGGACTCCGCAAACAAGCTTTCTCGCGCGAGCCGGTTAAACTCCGGTAGACGAGCGTTAGTGGCAGTCTCGAATGCCAGCCGGTAATCCATCTCATCGAAGAGGAGCCAGACCACGCGCGGACCTGAATGGTGTCCCGGAGCAGGGTCCACAGGACGCGATTGGCGGGATTCAATGCCAGGCCGATGCATCACGATCCAGCTCGCCTCAGCCACCAGGAACGGGATGGCCGGAAATAGAAACACCAGAATCTTGCACGTAGTACCCACCAGTCGCCGGCTGTAACGGAGAAGTGCCCCTGCAACCAGCAGGAGCAAGCCGCCAAACCCGATGACTTGTAGCGTTATCGGGAAGCCAACCCCAACATGACGCCAATATTGCAGATTCAGTTTCGCGGTTGCGGGCGCCAGAACTCCTCGAATCGCGTTCGCCGGGACCACTAGAAAGAGGAGAAACAGTGTATCCTGCAGAAACGCCTTGCGCCGAACGCTTCGGACCTTATTCCCGCACCGCCACACAAGAACAAAAAAGGCCGTGAGCAACACGGTATCGGCCAACAAAGCGGCAAACTGTTTCGCGGTCGCAGGCCCTTCATAGTAAAAGAGGACCGCGCTACCGGTCGCCAGGAAGCAGAACCAGACTTGGGCCAGGCAAAGAAAGGCCATCACCGCCGCGCCGGCAAATACCTCACGAACACTTACATTGAAGTATGCGGTATCGCGACGGGATGGCTTTGTCTCTCGACATCCCAGAACTGCTGTGCCCAAACGCGGCGCGTCGAGTGTCGCACCCTGGAACCTCCCCATACCTCTCTTCAATCGGACGATTGCGCTTCGAACATTAGCGTTTTTAGGAATTATTTACAAGCCGTCCCGGCCTGCTGCGCCTGCTGAACCGTGACCGTCAGGGAGTGGCGATGCAAAGCTCTACCCGCTCTCGCAATGCCCTCTCTCCGCAGAAGGTGCAAACTTCGCCAACTACAATGAAAGCTCATGGGTTCATCCGCGCGAAGCTTCGGCGCGCGGTTCTGGTCACTTATCGGCGCGACATTCCTGGGCTTTCTTGGTATCGGGACAGTGCTGCCCGGACTGGCGCCGCATATTCGCAACGATCTGGGCGGCTCCGACCAGACCGTTGGCTTCGTGATCGGCATCTTCTCCTGTGTAGCTCTGGCCGCGCGATTCGTTTCCGGCCCGCTTGCCGATCGCCGTGGACGCAAAGTCGCCTTCGTCTCTGGATTGCTTAGTTGCGCCTTGGCTGGCGGGGCGTATCTTCTACCGCTCGGTATTAGAGGCGCATATCTCGGGCGCATCCTGCAAGGCTTCGGGGAAGCGTGTCTTTATACAGGGGCGGCTGCTTGGGTTGTCGAGATCGGAGGAATTGAGCGCAGCGGCCAGGCTTTGGGCTTTCTTAGCAGTGGAATCTGGGGCGGCGTTTCAGCCGGACCGGTTATCGGCGAATGGCTGGGATCGTTCGATCGGGCTGCCGCGTTCCAGATTCTCGCGGCTCTCATCGCCTGCGCGACGCTGCTCTTCATACCCGAGGACTTCCATCCCGAGCCCCATCCCGTAGGCCGGCGCTGGCTGCCGCGCTCGCTGATTGGCCCTGGTCTCGCAATTGGATTCGTGAACATGCATTATCCGGTCGTTACCGGCTTTCTGATCCTGCACCTGGCCCATCACGGTAACTCGGGGCCTCTGGCTTTCTCGGCCTATGCGGGCGTCATTCTACTCTCGCGCTTTTTCCTCGGCGGCCTGCCCGACCGGTTTCCTCCCGCGATCACCTTTTATTTCGGACTCCTGGCCATGGCAGCCGGACTCAGCGGTATCGCTTTGGGTCCGCGACCCGTTACAGCCGTGGCGATGGCCGGGCTGCTCGGATTCGGCTTTTCGTTCCCGTGGTCTGCCGTGGCGTCGGTAGTGCTAAAGCAAACGCCTCGCGGGTCGAGGGGGTCGGCGGTCGGCGTCTTGAGCGCCTTTTACGACCTCTTCGTTGGTCTCAGTTCCTTCGCTGCGGGAACGATCGCCAGCCGTTTCGGCTACCCGGCAGCATTCTGGATGGCGGCCGCCGCGCTCTCGGCGTCAGCCGTAGCCGGATGGTTCGTTTTTGCCAAATCCGCCAAAGTCCCCGTGCTTTCTCTTGAGCCGCTCGAAGAAGTTCAGGCGGTCGGCGAAGAATTCGATGTCGGCTGAACGATGCGGCGGGGACGATCCTCCAAAGCAACCACCCGCTTCGCCCTCTTCGTCTCCGTCTTTCTCGCGCGCTCCGCGGTCCTCTGTGCCTCGGCGTTAAAAACACAGCCGCAGAGAGTTTTCGAAGTTCATCACTTTCATCAAAATCTTTCCCAGCCTTATCAATCACTTGCGCCAGACACGCCAAAGTTTTTTACCATCCAATTGTTATCCTCAAATCAGCCAGGCGGAAGCCTGACTACTGACCGGCGCGACAGACCTCTTCTGTGGTGCCGGATTTCTTTTTAAGGACAACACTTTCATGGCAACAGACGCGCAAATCGCCGCCAACATCGCTAACTCGAAAAAGTCCTGCGGACCCAAAACTCCGGAAGGCAAAGCTCGCGCACGCGACAACGCCCTCAAACATGGACTCTTCGCAGCCACCCTCCTCATCAAGGGCGAAGATCCCGAGCAATACAATGCCCTCGTCGACGATCTGATCGAAGAGTTCCAGCCCCTCGGCACGATGGAAAACCTGTTGCTCTCTCGCATGTCTGCGTGCCACTGGCAAAGCCGCCGCGCGACCATCAATCTGAGCAAACAGTTTGAGTCGAGCGGCGAGCAGGATAACGCCAAGCAGATCTCGCTCGCGCTACGCTGTCAGACCACCGCCGACCGCGGCTTCTACCGCGCGCTCAACGAACTTCGCAAAGCACAGAAAGAACGCTATATGACAGCCGAAACTGAAGCCGCTTCCGAGTCCACTGAGGAGGAAATCGGCTCCGTTCCGCAAACTCCGGAGGCGCAAGAACCGGAAGCCCCAGAACCGGAAGTCCCGGAAATCTATGAAGCGCTGGAACCTGCGCCTCCCGAAAATCAACCCAAGCCGGCCCAAATCATAGTCACTTGGGTGGACAGCACCTCTGAGCAGGACCGGATAAGGGCTGAACAATACGTCGCACGCAAGAATCAGGCGTTCGAAGCCTCCTACTCGTCCGAAGAAGCCGCGTGATCGAGTGACGAAATCAAACGTCCGGCGGGCCGCCGCGCCTGGAGTGTATCGACATTGGCTTTTACCCCTCCGTTGTCCGCCCAGCGAACAAGTTCAAAAAATCGCCGTTTGCGTCATCGCCGGACATCCCCGCGTCCGAAAACCGGCTCTGTTCCGTAAAATCGTAGCTCGCCCCCGCACAGCGGCGCTGCAAAAACCCGGTGTTTGCGTCATCGCCGGACATCCCCGCGTCCGGAAACTGGCTCTGTTCCATAAAATCGCCGCTAGCCCCCGCACAGCGGCGCTGCAAAAACCCCGGTGTTTGCGTCATCGCCGGACCCTCCCGCGCCCGGAAACTGGCTCCGTTCCGTAAAATTGCCGCTAGCCCCCGCACAGCGGCGCTACGAAAACCCGGTGTTTGCGTCACCGCCGGAACCCGACGCTCCCGAAATCGGGTGGAGTCGAGAAGGAGCGCGGTGTCGTATCACCGAAATAGCAGGATGACGACCCGTTTCTCCTCCCCGCTCATCAAACCGGACGTGCCGATTTCCAGCATCCGGCTTTCCGACGGACTTCACGTTCAGCCCACGCAGAGAGTTTCAGCCCCTTTGCAGCCGCATGACGCCGAGTTTTCCATTGATGACTTGCGAGGAAAACCGTCGCGTCCCACGACTCCCGTTGCACTGATGTCGCCGCCTCAGAAAGTACCGCACGCGATCATCCACGTAAGCATCGATCTCCCGATAGGCCTTGCGCAGGCTCCCATAGCTGAAATACGCTTTCCATCCCCTCAACTTCTGGTTCAACTGGTTGCGCACTTCCTCCCATGGGCTTACCTGACTCGGTTGCAGCACATCGTATACCGCCTGCTTGAGTTTCCCGATCGCCTTATCGGCTGGCCTGGTTGCCATGTACCATCTGCCATCCTTCCAATGCCGCATCGGTCCGAATGTGTAACCCAGAAAGTTAAACGTTTCCCGGCGGGCATCCTTAACGCTCGTCTTGGCTTCATTCAGTGTCAGGCCAATCCGGCTCATCACCTTACCCGTCCATTCTCGTGCTTCCGCCGCATGTCCGCGACTGAGAATTACGAAATCGTCCGCGTAATTCACGATGACAGCGCGATATTGCTCGCCCTTTCCCGTTTTCCGCCAGTGTTTGAGATACCGGTTCATATACAGGTTCGCCAGCAAGGGACTGATGACTCCACCTTGTGGTGTGCCCTTTCCCTGACCTCCCGTCATTCGCCGATTCCCCTTATCCTCCCGTTCTTCGGCCGGAACCGAAAGCCACATCTTGATCAGATGCAGCATCGCTCCGTCCACTATCCGCCGTGCCACACATTGCATCAGTTCGGAATGTGGAATGCTGTCGAAGTACTTGGACAGATCCGCGTCCACTACATCGCTATACCCTTGCCACAGGTGTTCGTGTACTTCCTGAATGGCATCCTTCGCGCTGCGCTTAGGCCGATAGCCGTAGGCACACGCCTCCAGATCAGCTTCAAAGATTGGTTCCAGCACCAATTTGGCGGCGTTCTGGGCCACTCGGTCCCGAATGGTCGGAATACCCAGCGCCCTTTCCCCGCCCCCAGGTTTCGGGATCATTACCCGTCGCACTGGCTTGGGCTGATACGTTTTGTCTTGCAGTTCTTTCCGCAGCCCGCTCAACCAGGCTTCCAGCCCTACTCCACTCTCGATCCCCGTGAAGGTCTCCCCATCCACCCCTGGAGCGCCCTGATTGGCGCGCGCCAGTTCATAGGCGAACGTGAGAATGTCCTCCCGGTAAATCTTGTCGTAAAGCAGGTAAAAGCGGTAGTTCGGCTCCTGCTTCGCTTTCACATACAGTTTCTTTTGAAGTTCCCGTATCTTACTCGGTGTTGTCAGACTCATCATCAATCACCTCTTTCTTCCCTTCTTCCGAAACACATCCGAAGTAAGGGCCCTTGGCTCCCCCGGCATTACCCGGCTTCTTCGCTACTATGGCCCTCTCCGAGACCCAAGATGGCCGCGACCCTGTACGGTCGCGTTGGAGTCGCCTCCACCACCTCCGGGCTTCCCCCAATTACGCAGATTGCCTTCTCTACATGCCGTGCTCACTACCCCGGTGGATCGATCCGGCGCTTCGGTTTGGTTCATGATGCGCTCCCGCATCGGGCTTCTGCCCGGACCGCTCTGGCCTTCCCTGAACAAAGGGCAGGTCGGCATCCACAACCTTCCTTTCGAGGCCTGCTCAAGCTTCACTCGCGTTACGGCCTGCAAATTTGCTCACCCACCTTATGTGGGCTTTGTCACGAGGCTCCCATCCCGCCGGTTTACCCGGCGAAACGGCCCGTCAGCTATCCAGTCATACCGACAACTCCTGGAGTGGGACTCTCACCCACTGGTAATCTGCGCCGTAGAGGCGCACCTTCGCTCCGCAAAAAACGAGATGCCCGCCGTCCCATCTCACCACCCAATCTCGCAAGCCGCATCGAAAAACGTCGGTTTGCGGTCATCGGCCTATGTCCTAAGAGGCAGTCTTGCCCACAACCAATTTCAAAAAAGAAGCATTTGCGTCATCGAACCCGCGCTTCCGCCAGGCATCGGCTTCGTTTCGTAGAAAACGAGATGCTCTTCCTACCGTCTCACCCGGCGAGCCACGTTCGAAGAACGGCGATTTGCGTCACCCACGCTCCCGGCCTGTTCACAACACCTTTCCTCAAAAAAACCCAATGAAAACGACAAAAGCGTACGGAAGCCGAATTCCCGAGTGCTACATTACAAGCGGAAGATGATCGATCCGCCGGCCACAGCCACGGATCAAGGCCACGGCCTTAAACGGCATCGCTTATGCCAGCGTGGGGTCCAATGTTCTTTGACAATTTGGTATGCCCCGGCCCGGGCAGAGGCGGTGCGGATGTCTGAGATGGGGCAATCGCGGAGGGCGAAAAGCAGCGGAATGGGGCGGAGTCGCGGCATTCAGACTACGACAGGCCGTTCATAGTACGCGAGTCAAGCCGCGATCGTTACAGTGGTGATCGTTACTGCTGTTTCAACTCGCGGGCGTAGCGGCTGCAGACCGAGTCGGCGGCGAGTTCTTCGACCTCGCGATCGAAGGCCGATTGCCACTGTGCTTGGCGATTGCCGTGGAGTTTCTCTAGCAGACGCATCTTTTGCTGGGCGTCCAGCAGAATGTCGCGGCGCTTTTTCAGTTCCTGCCGGGCGGCGTGTTCCAGCTTCATCAGACGGTCGTTTTCGATTTCCGTCCAATGGTCCCAGCGGGTAAGGGGCGCCAGTTGCTGCCCGGTAGTCTGAGGGAATTGGGTATATTCCTGGTGCGTTTCCGATTTGCCCTTTCTCAGTGCGGCTTGCCGGGAATCAATCGCGGCGAGCTCCGCCGCGGCGCGTTGGCACTCACCCTCGGCCACTTGAAATTGCATGCGGCGGAAATCGAGGACACGCTGAAGCCGGAATCGGAAGGTGGTCATGGAAGTTGCGCCGCGACAGTGCCGAGTTGCTGGAGTGTGGAATCGAGCGAGGAGGCCTGTGATGCGTCCTGTCGCAGGAAGTCGATGATGCGAGGGCGGGCTTTGATGCTGGCATCGAGGCGCGGGTTGGTTCCGGCCACGTATGCGCCAAGCTGGATCAGGTCCTCTGCCTGATCATAGGCGGAGAGCGCCTCGCGGACCTTCCGCATGTTTTCCTTTTGCTCGCGCGATGCGAGTTGCGACTGCAGGCGGCTGACGGAATCGAGCACCTGAATCGCGGGATAATGTCCCTCTGCGCCAAGCTGCCGGGAAAGGATGATGTGACCGTCCAGGATGGCGCGGACCGCGTCGCATATCGGTTCATTGAAGTCGTCGCCTTCAACCAAAACGGTGAAGAAACCGGTAATCGAGCCGTTCTGAAAGTTGCCCGCTCGCTCGCAAATTTTTGGCAAGAGCGCGAAGACGGATGGCGTATAGCCTTTCTGGCTGGGCGGCTCCCCCGAGGCCAGGCCGATTTCTCGCTGCGCCATTGCCAGCCGGGTGGCGGAGTCCATGACCAGAAGCACGTTCTTGCCCTGATCCCGGAAGTATTCCGCGACGGCTAATGCGACGAAACAGGCGCGGACGCGGAGCAGCGCTGGACGATCCGAGGTGGCGGCAATGACAACGGAGCGAGCGCGGCCTTCCGGTCCGAGGTCGTGATCGAGAAATGCGCGAACCTCGCGATTGCGCTCGCCGATCAATGCGATGACGTTGACGTCGGCTGAGCTTTCGCGGGCCATAGCGCCGAGCAGGGTACTCTTGCCGACGCCGCTGCCGCCGAAGATTCCGATGCGCTGGCCTTTCCCGCAGGGCAGCATACCGTCGATTACGCGGATGCCGGTGACTAGCGTTTCGGTGATATGGGAGCGATCGAGCGGATTCTCGGGCTTGCGATACAACTCGTACGCCGCCGCCGGTTCGATGGGCGGCATGCCGTCCATGGGGCAGCCGAATCCGTCGAGAACACGGCCGAGAAGCTGCGGTCCGACGGCAACGCGAGCGGCGTTGGGCCGGGCCAGGATGGTGTCCCCAAGGCGCAGACCGTCGGTCTCTTCGAGGGGCATCGAGAGAATTCTTCCACCGCTGAAGCCGACCACCTGAACTCGAATGGTGCGGCCGGAGGCGCTCAGGATTTCACAGAAGTCGCCGATGGAGGCGGCAGGCCCGGTGGATTCGATGAGCAAGCCTCGCAGTTCAACCACCTCGCCGGTAAAGCGAAGCGGGTCGATGCGGGTCAGCTGATCGATGTAGCGTGGAAGGTCGAGTGTCATTCTATCTGTTTTCCAGCCGGTCTATGAGGCCGCGCTCGATCTCATTCAGTTGCGAGTGGATTGAGGCATCCAACTGGCCGCGAGCGGTTTCGAAGATGAGTCCGCCGGCCTCGAGGGTCTGGTCGGCGATGACTTCGATGGGCCGGGATGAATGTTTGGCGAGAACTCCGCGCACGGAATCGGCGAGAGAAGGGCTCACACGGGCCCGAATTTGATCCTGGCGGCCGAGGCGGTCGAGACTGATCCGAACAAGTGCATGCAGCGCAGTGGGATCGATGTTCAGTTCGCGATGCAGGATACGCTGAGCGATGGCAATCGCGAGGCGGAGCAGGTCGGATTCGGCTTCCTTGCACAGACGCGGCCGAAGTTCGGCCATTTCGTTTACGGCTTGGGCAAGCCGCTCGGCTGTGCTGTGCATTGCAGCGGAAAACCGCTGTTGCGCGGCGGCCTCGGCTTCGCGGCGGCCACGGGCGTAGGCGGCAGCTTCGGTTTCGGCCAGCGCCTGCTCAAGTTGCGAGATGCGCCGGGTTAGAGCGGATGCGTCCGGCGCGTTTGCCTGCTGAAGCGATGGGGGCGCCTGATCGAACAGTTCCAACGGAAAAGGAGAAACGGCGTCGTGACCGGCGGATCGCTCGATAATTCTAGACAACATATTGTTCGCCGACCGCTCCCTTCAGATTGATAATTCCTTCGTTTTCGAGCTGGCGGACGAGTGCGATGATCTGCTGTTGGCCAGCTTCAACGTCGCGAACCTTAATGGGACCGAGAGACTCCATGTCCTCCTTCAGCATCTCCGCGCCGCGTTGGGACATGCCTTCTAGGAAATGATTGCGCAATTGATCGCTGGTACCTTTAAGAGCGACGGTCAGGATCTTGCGGTCGACACGCGCGAGGATCTCCTTGATTCCGTTCTGATCGATGCAGTAACAAGTCTTCGAACACGAACATCAGGTGCCGGATGGTTTCAACTAGCGGACGCGTTGCGATCCTCGATCACGTCGAGAATTTCTTTGCTGGTACCGGAATCGAGGCGGTTGAACATCTCGGCGACTGCGCGGACGCCGCCGTAAGACTCGCGGCTGAATTCGCCGAGTGCCGATAAGCTTTCTCGCCAATAATGCTGGCGATCTTGGAGACAATCTCGGGCGATATCTGGTCGAGACTTGCCATTCGCAAGGCAATATCGGCCCGCATGCGCAGGAGGAAGGGAGGCCAGCAGGGCAGCCGCCTGCGAGGGATTGAGGTGCGCAAGGACCAGGGCGATTGTCTGCGGGTGTTCGCTGTGAACGAATTTGGCGAGTTGCTGCGGATCCGCTTTTTGGAGTGCATCGAGGTTGCGACAGTCGGTGCCGAGCGCCTTGATGAGCCGGTCGAGCATCTTCTTGGCGACTTCCGGACCGAAGGCGTTGATCAGAATTTTTTTGGCATAATCCATGCCGCCTTTTATCACGAAATCTTTGGCTACTACCATCTGATAAAACTCGTCCAGGATGCCTTCGGCCTGCTCTGGCGTAATCTTCCGCAGTCGCGCGATTTCGCGGCTCACAAGCTGGACTTCGTCTTCGCTTAAGCTGCCTGATTATTTCCGCGCTGGCGCTGATCGCCCATAGTACCAGCAGGACGGCGCTTTGCGCGCGCCGCGCAGTATCTCGGTGTTCTGTGGGGCGTTCGCGATCATCGGCTACTCGCTCCGTTCTCGGTAAGCCACGACCGCAGAATGTTAGCCGAGACCGGGTGGTATCCTTGGTGACGCTTCCGCAATTGCTTGACGAGCACTTCGGCCTTCTTCGTGGTGACGGTCGGCAATTTGAGGCCGCTCAGTGCCGCTATATCCGCCTGTTGCTGGTCAGCCTCATGTCCGCCGAGCCGCTTCATTTGCTGCATACTGGCGCGCTCGGGCGGCCTTCGCCGTCGGCAACTTCGAGGCTTTTTCCGGGTCAAGGCTCCCTTCAAAGCGCGCCTGTTGAAGGCACCTTGGCGGACTTTCGTTCGACGCTTAAAGAAGAGCATGAGCCGCGCCCCTAAGACGAATGAAGAGTGCCCGCGGCGCCGCCGGTAAGCCCCACCGGGTCGTTGCATAAGGGTGCATTCCATTGCGGAATATCGACAGGGCTTCGGCGCCGTTTTCGGGAGCGCCTCGACGACGGTCCGGTTAGCGTCGCTTTCGAAGGGCAGTGTTTCGACGGTATCTGATCGCCGCGCTCTGGCGTGATACCCAGTTACTCCGGCGATGAGATCTTTGATGGTCTTCATCGTTTCTGGCTGGCGGGTGGGACCGAGTTCGCGCGCTTTTGCTCTGACCTTCCCAATGAGTCTTCTGATCGAGCAGCACCGAAACCGAGATCCTCTTGATCTGACCCTGCGGTATATGGTTTTGCGCACGAGGCGGCTGGTTTGATAGTGATGTTTTCTGTGTGGCTGGAGAGACTCCGTCCGGCCCGCCATGGCGGGACCGGGGGACGCGGAAGGTTGGAAGCCGTGCCGGGAATCCCGGCCGTGTTCGCGCCCGCGACGACCTCTTCCGTCTTCTCGAACTCACCATCGACGGATTTCGTGGGATCCAACGTTTCTTCGTCTTGTTCGCTAGCCGTTAAATCGCAATCGACGGTGACACCGGCGTGGAACTTATCACGCCCAAGCAACGGTTCGAGTGTGCGCGTTGATCTTGCGACCATGGGTCATGTTCCAATTGCTCTCGTATTCGAGATTAGCGTCGGCGGCTGGCGTCGGCTGCCGGCTTTTTGCGCCGCGGGCGGCTCGAGCAGATTGCCGCTGGGCATCGACGACGGAGACATCTTCGGGTGCGAGTCCCTCGACAGCGCTGGCTGCGAGTTGGTGATCGCAGCCACATTCGGATTGGAAATAACATGCGCGCCCGGCCGCAGGCGGACGATGATGCTGGCCTTTCCGGGCTGCGCGATTCGACGAAAACGGAGTCCTTCGCGGGAGTGATGTGGACACGCGCGCTCTCAACTCGCCGACAAGCGCCGATGGAGCGCTCCAGTTCGCCTTCGAGGGCGCGGCGTAGTTGATGTGTTCGACAAATTCGGTGGCGCCGAAGTTGGCCTTATCGAACAATTCGAACCCAATCCGGCCGGTCTTTGGCAGTCCGGCCGAGGCCAGGTCCAGGCGTAGTTCGGCGACCTTTGCCGGAGGTACGAATGACGCCGTCCGCCTGACAGACGGTATTCACTGCCGCGTTTCTTAATTTTTGGACGACTGCGCCGGCTTCTTCGGGAGCGATACCCGTGTAAAGCGGCTTGAAATCCTGCTCGTGACGCCAATGCGTCAACGCATGAAGCACGGCAATGACCAGAGCGGCGGCAGCAATCACGATGATGCGCTGGCTGAGGTAAGGCGGCGATTAGCTTGCGGAGTTGATCCATGAGTTGTTCGAGGCAGTCGAGCCTTACAGCTGCATTTTCATGATTTCCTGGTATGCGGAGATCGCTTTATTACGCACTTGCAAGAAAGGTCGAACGCCATTTCGGCTCTCTGCTCGGCTATCGCGACCGTGTGAAGTTCCTCGTTTCGCCCGAAAGAAATTGCTGAGCGGCATTGGTTGGCGCTCTGTTTGGCCTGCTTCGACGGTGCCGATGCTAGCACTGAGACAGGTCGTCAAAAGACGAAGGGGCGGTATTGCCGGCTGACTTGAATGAGGGCAGCGCGTCAATTGTGGGAAGACTCGGGCTTCGAACGGGAAGGATTGTGGTGGACATGGCTAGCGCAGTGATGTCGATCGATCTCTGAATCATGTCCTTCACAGAGGCTATGGCCGCGACGTTTGCCTGGTAGTCGCGCGAGGCCGACATCAGGTCGACCATGTCTTCGGCCGGATTTATGCGCGGGAATGCAACGTAGCCGTCGGGTCCGGCATCGGGATGGCCAGGCATATAGCGCATCTCGGGATCGCGCGATCCACCACGACCTCGCTGACAGCTACTCCTTGTGGCTGAGCATCGCAGTTGAGAGGCGAAAATGGAGCGAATGTCGCTTTGAGCGGAAGTCGTTACGAAGACCGCGTCCTTGCGGCGATATGGGCCGCCGTCCGGAGTGCGAGTGGTTTCCGCATTGGCCAGATTTTCAGTCGAGCAGTTCGGCGCGCGTACGCTGCGCGGCCATGCCCGATGCGCTTACGGATAAGGCGGAAAAGAGACTCATCCGCTTTTCCTTCGTCGATTGCCGCTTTGAAAATGCCTGAATCGGGATTTCATTAGACTTTTGGCGATGCTGAAAACGGATGTCCGTTTTCCGCGAGCAATCGGCTTTCACGATCGAGGTTGACGTTGTTGCCGTCGTTCTTTATCTTGAGGCCGCTGACGTCGGCGGCCTGCGGCTGTGCTGTGTCAGTCGCGTTGCGGAATTCAGACTGAAAATCGATATCGCGGGTTTTGTAACCTGGGGTATCCGCATTGGCGATGTTGGAAACGACCAGTTTTTGCCGCGCGCTCAGCAGGTCCATGTAGCGTTCCAGATTGGAGGCAAGAGGATCTAACATCGGTTCGATAACTGCACTTGTAATGCCTTTTGATGCAGTTGAAGAATCAGATACTTAGCCACCTTGGAGTGGCAAGTTTTTGTCGCGGCGCCAGAAGTTCGACGCGAAGCGTTTATTTAGTTAGCCCTGGAGCCGCCACGTATGGGACCTTTTTCGCGGCGCATACGCATTGAGGACTTTGGTCAGGAGTATCAGTTCTTCCGCTACACGCGCTTTGTGGGCTGTCGTAACCTGCACTCCCCAAGCGAACAGATTCCTGGCATCGCCGACCTCCTGCAGCGTTCTGGGACGAGATCGGAACCATTCGACATATTGCCGGAGAGCCGATTCGGCTCGGGAGAGGTCATGGGCTTCAACCGCTGCGCGGAATGCCTGCTCCGGATCTGGAGGATGAGTCGAGTTCATTTCTTCTCCGCGTGTTCTACAGATAACTATCCGAAAGTTAGCGCATTTTGATTGGCCGTCATCGACGCAAACAGGCTGGTCATGGTCGAAACCTGTTGTTGCATACTAGCGATAAGCGCATCCGCCGAAGACATCTTGCTAGTGAGATTCGCGGTCATCACGTTGATCCGGTCCTGATCCGCCGCGATATGGTCGGTATTGCCATTGATCTCTCCTGCGATTGAGCTGACTTCGACAGCGAATGTTCCTGAAGTGGAGTCCATAATTCCGCTGAGCGTCGTGGCCGCCGCGCCAAGAAATCCGCCGGAGGTGGTACTGCCCAGAAAGTCGGTTACTCCCTGAAAGTTTTTTGAAGCTGCGGCACTCAAGACGCTTGGATCGAACGAGAGGCTGCCGTTCTGATCAAACGTCAGTCCCAGGTCGGCGATCGATTGTATCGATCCGGATGCCCGTATAGTTCGTAATGTTGTTCAGCGACTGAGTAAGAGTGGTGATTATGCCCTGTCCCGCCAGCGCTCCGCCGCTTTGCCCGCGTTGCGCGTTGAGTGCCTGTACAGCGGAGTTGTAGGCGGTGACGAAACCGTTAATCGCGCTCGCAATGTTTGTTGTGCTTTGACCGACTGTGATAGTCGTTGTGCCGGCTGTCAGGACCGATAGCGGAAAGATTCGGCGCAATGGAAAGTGTCCGGCTGTTGGATGAGAGTGAACTCGCCGGCGCCGCGGGCTGGCCATTCACAAGATATTGCACAGAGGTGGCAGCCGTGGGAGTGCCGAGCAGATTGTTGCCGCTGCTGTCGTCCAATGTAATCGGGAGCGCGCCGTAGTCGCTGTTCTGAATGGAGAGTTGAAAGCGCGGCTGCGATGGTGTGCCCACATTCACTATCGTGGCCTGTACAGCCCCCTGGGTCGCAGTATTGATCGCGGTTACAAGGCTGGTTAATGTGTTGGTGCCCGGAGGCGGGGTGATGTCGGCGTAGGTCTGACCGTTTGCAGTTAAGGTAAACGAGGCCGAGGAACCGATACTCTGCGTGGTTGGATCGGCCACGGTGGCAATACTTGCAGCGCTCGCCTGCGAACCGGGGTCTAAGACCTGAAGATTGTAGGTACCGAGCAATGCTCCGCTGCTCGGAGTCGCGATAGCGACGGAACTGTTGGAATAGGATACGGAGTAGTTCGCTGCGCCAACCGACGTTCCCATTGCCTGTATGGTGGTTTGCAACGAATCGAACGTGGAACTCAGACCGCCCAGAGCAGTTTGCTCACCGGTCAGCGTGGTATTCTCCGCGGTTAACTGATTCATTGGGAGCGATGCAATCGCTACGGCCCGATTGATCACCTGCGTGAAGTCACTCGAAAACGTGCTCGTACCTGAAAAGATAGGAGGGGTTGATGTGCTCATATTGAAATCCTCGCCATGCAAAACTCTTGAATTGAAATACCGGGCCGATTTTTGAGATCGGCCCGGCGGGATTAAAATTATTAACTAGCCAGGCGCGCCTATTGGAGCAGCTTGAGCAGAGCCTGCGGGGCGGAATTCGCTTGGGCCATTGCTGCGATCGACGACTGTTGCAGCACTTGGGCTTTGGTCAGGTTCGCCGCTTCCGCGGCTAGATCTGCGTCTCGAATGCTCGATTCGGCCGACGAGAAGTTCGTAATCTGCGACTGCGCGAGATTGATTGCGTAGTTCAGATCGTTCTCGCCGGCACCGATTTTACCTTGGGTGGTGCCTAAGCTCTTGACGGCCGCATCAATGGAGTTGATCGCAACTTGTGGATCGCCGCCAACCGTCATGGCGGTCATTTGCGTAGCAAGATTCACAAAGGTACCCGGAGTGACGTGATCGTCCGCGACAGTGAAAGCCGCAGACCCCTGAAGCTCAATGGAATTGGCAGTCTTCTGATCAAGTACCGCATTGACGCCCGTAATGCCTTGAGCCTTGAGTGCAGCGTTGATGTTGTTCACGTCGGCCTGAGTCGGCGCGGCGCCCGAAATGGCAGCCGTTGCGCTCGTCCCGCCAACCGTGATGCGAAGGTTTTCAGCCGCGGATGGGAACTACAGAAAGATTATTCAACCCTGTATTGTTGGCAGTATCCGCCGTTCCCGTGCTGATTGGGACGAGGTTGGCGGCGCCAGTGGAGATGCCACTGACAGAGAATGCGTTGGCGGACGTAAATTGCAGTTTCCCGGAGAGATCGAGGCTGGCCGAAATCCCGAAACCCTGAAGTTGGGAATTCAGATTATCCACCTGGCCCTGCAAGGTGTCGCCAGTATTGCCCTTAACGGTGATCGTCTGCGCGCCCGAGGCTGTCGCCAGAGTGAATACCGCGGAATCGCCCACAGCGATCTGAACGGCCGCTGCACTGCCCACCGTGACGGAGCCATTCGTTAGCACGCTTGTGTTGTTGAGACCGAGGCCTGCCGAGCCCACGGCGCTGCCAGTCAGGTTGATATTGACGGATGAGTTGGTGTTCGCGTCCTGACCGCCTCCGATGAAGACCGCGACATTGGTCGAGTTCGTCGTGTTTGTGGCTCCGAGGCCCACGTTGTTGGCCTGCCGGTCGATTTCTTGTCAGAAGTCCTTGATATTCGTTGTTGAGGGTCGATGCGGTCGCCGGTGAATGTGGTGGACGCGGATTGTGTCGCGAGCGTCTTCAGCCGGTCCAGCATGTTGGAGATGTTGGATAGTCCACCATCCATAATCTGGAGCTGGCTGATGCCGTCGTTGGCGTTCCGAACGCCCTGTGTCAGTTCATTGGTGGCGCTGCGGAATTGGTTGGCAACCGCGAGCCCGGCCGCATCATCCCCTGAGGAGTTGATCCGGTAGCCCGACGTCAGACGCTGAATTGTCTGACTCTGAAACATGCTGTTGGTGCGCATGTTCTCCTGCGCAACCATGGAATTCACGTTCGTCTGAATCGAAAAGCTCATTGTATTTTCCTATCGGAGATACTTCCCGGCTCCTTGCCAGGCCCGGGTTCTCCGTTTTGGATGCCCGAGGTATCTGCGTTCAATTAACATATCGGCACATTGACGGAAAAAATTTAGACCGGCGAACGAAAATTTCAAAAATATTTGCGCGTCGAGCAGGCCAACCGATAAATCACGATTGGGATTTGGGCACTTTAGCCACGAGCGATGCGAGGTGAGCTGCGGGGACGGCTCGGGATGCGTCCAGGTTGAACTCCTCAGTCAATCGCAGTTCGTTTCGGAGCACCAGGACATTACGGGGCGCCGTAATTCCGAGCTTCACCCGGTTGCCCAAAACCTCGATCACCTGTATCTCGATATCGTCCCCTACTAAGATCGACTCACCGCACCGGCGGCGGATCGTCAGCACGCGACAGTCTCCGCCTGGGACGAAAGCTCGAAACGAACCGGATACTGCGCCTCGGCTTGAATCATTTGGACCGCGCGGCGATTCTTCACATTGATAACGATTGGGGCGCGCAGATTGGCGGCCGCGGTTCCATCCGTTTCGAAGCACAGTAGAGCCAGGCAGAGCATATCCGGACCGGGTCTGGCATCCACGTCCAGGCCGATTAGGGCAAGATCTACGGCATTTGTTTCAAGCCGATAATCGGCTAGCACGCACTTTACGGGGAGCGAGACAAAGCAGAGACCCGGCGTATGCAAACTCTGGAGATATACCACCGGGAACTGTTCCGGCAACTCGACCGGAATAAAAGAGGTCTCGCCAGGGAAGCCAGGCAAACCGTTCGGGAAAATGAACGGCTCTTCGGTGGAGTATTCGAAAGTTCCGAAATAGCGGCTGTCGATTGTAGGCATTCTCCACCATAGTGTCCATTTGCGCCGAAAACTCTCAGGGAGTTTTCACGTCGACGATCGGACTCTCTCCCGAACCTTCGGCCGTGCGCACGGCTATCTGTACGCTATGAACCTCAACATCGGGGCTGAGAAGAGCCTGGTACCTGCGCGAAATCCCGCGATATAGGGCCGATAGCGAATCGGGATCGTCCGCATCGGTCATATAGAAGCCCCCGGTCGCGCGGCATACTTCGCGAATTTCCTTGTGGTGCCTGCCGGCAAACGCGTGTAACGTGATCCGTGCCTGTTGCGCGGCCCGGATGAAACTAGCCGGATCAAATAGCTCGAGACTTTCTGAAAGGAGCACAAAAATGTGCGCATTTGCTCGCGATGAGCCTGGTTCCGAGCATACAGCCAGGAATACTTTCGCGAATTCGTCACACTCGGTGGATTCATGGCTGTCGATTGCTGCGTGAAGTTCCTGTAAATCCCGCACAGGGCCACGCGGGCACGCTCATTTGCATCGGCCCGACCTCCGGAGACGCGTTTCCGGTCTCGCTGGCTGCTCCGCGATGATAACGGAGTAGCGGGAGACCACCCATGAATCGCCATCATGTTTTTGCTCGAAACATCTCCCCAGGGCATCCCTGTGGATCTCCTCCAAAGTTTGCGGAACAAGAAACGTAGCCTTAAGACTGCCATTGCATTCCTGCTCCGAGACAGAGTAGCGGTACATAAGACAACCATTAACAAGAATTCGGATCGCGGTCGGGGTCATCCCGGCGACATGTCCATGGCCGTTTGAGACTGCAAAGTCCACCTTCAATTCCGGCCCGGAAAATGTGGGGTCACCGAGTATCCGTACGTCCAACGGCAGCATTTGACCGCTTTCCTTTGCGCGCAGTTTACGAATGGCGCGGAAAGTTACGGCTTTGATCGTTTCCTTGGGATCGATAAGAATTTTTGTAAGTAGCGGAAGGAAACGAGTATCCCCAGTTTCGCCCATCACCCACACCGCGGTCGCGCGAAAGCTGTCTTCTGTCCGGGAAATCATCTCGTGTAATTGGGCGATCGACCCGGCATCCCCCAAACGATAAAGGGCAATCAATGCGTTACCAACCACCCGATTATTCGAGTCTGAAACTGCACTGCGGAACAGGGGCATCAAGTCCTTGGCGACAGCCACCCCGGCCGACTCGATTAAGTTGGCGCGTACCCGCGGATCGTCCTCCGCCATACGCCTTTCAAACCACATCCGATTCTGATTTCCCTCCCCGGCCATCAGCGCAACCTTAGATCTGATGCGCGCGTCTGGATGACGAAGCAGGCGTGTCATCAACGGTCGAATTCCGGCTATGTCGCGCATGGACCGCAGCAGGTTCAGTATCCGCTGCACGCATTCCGCAGATTCTGATTCTGCCCGCTCGAGGACAAAGTCAACCAGTGTCGCCGGCATTTGTGAGTCAAAGCGGCGGGCCAGTGCCGCGATGCTTTCCGCTTTTTCCAAGGGAGTAGACGAATCGGTAAGGTATTTGATGAGCATACCGCTATTTCCCAATAACGCCAGTAAAAAACGCTGCATACGTTCAGAAGCTTCGCCGCCCAGAATCTCAACTGCCGCGGCACAGAAGTCGTCCGGCGAGTGCTCTAACAGCTCCCGCATGTCGCGTCCACGCGCGATGGGTTGTGACGCAAACTCATCTACAAGTGTTCTTAGTTGGCTCAACATTCGCGCTACTAATCAATCCTCCAGAAGATGGCTGAACTTAGGATCGCCCCCGGGTTCTTTGGGGAGGGCCTGCGCACTCAAAACCACGACATCGACCCGCCGGTTGCGGGCGCGCCCTTCTTCGGTATCGTTCGAGGACACCGGGACATTATCTGCATACCCTGCGACGGCCATCCGTGCCGGAGGGATATCGAACCGATCCGCCAACAACTCGAGCACCGCAATGCTGCGGGCGGACGAGAGCGCCCAGTTGTTCTGGAAGTGCTCGTTGTGGATGGGAAGCGCGTCAGTGTGACCCTCAAGCCGGATCGGATTATCCAACTTTGCGATTGCCGCCGCGATTTTACCAAGGGCCGGATACATGGCAGGCTCGAATTCGGCCGCGCCGGAATGGAAGAATGCGGTCTGGGTCAGCGTGATCACCAGACCCCGCGAGTCCAGCCGAATTCTAACCTGCTTATTCTGTACTTCCGGTTGTAGCGAACGGGTCAGGGCATCGTAAGCTGCCCCGAGTTCGGGTTCGGTTTGCGACTGCGGCGGCGATTCGGTACCGGCGCTGCCCACCCCTGAATGTGCAATCGCTCTCTCGACCGCCCGCGCGAACTTCCGCACTTTTGCCCGGTCGGCGTTCGAGGCCGCGAACAAGACCACGAATAACGCAAATAGGAGGGTTATGAAGTCTGCGTAGGAAACTAACCAACGCTCGTGGTTGGGAGCGGCGGCTCTTGTGCGTCGCGGGTTCATCCTGTTTTGGCCAATTTCTCCGCGCCAACCACGCGTGGGTTTCTCTTTTGCGCTTGCCCCTTGCCGGCGCAGTATGGATCGAGTTGCAGCCGGATAAGCCGGGGATTGGTTCCGGCGGAGATTGCCAGGACTCCAGTCAAAATCAACTCGTGCAATTCAGCCGAGTTCCGGGCACGCGATTGAATCTTCGCCGCTATTGGCAACAACAGAATATTTGCGAGCGCCACGCCGTAGACAGTCGCCACAAACGCAACTGCGATGCCACGGCCCACTTCTTCGAGATGGTCCAAATGCTTCATTACCTGGATCAGGCCGAGCACCGCGCCAATTATGCCAATTGTCGGCGCGTACCCGCCGCCGGCTTCGAAGACCGCCGCATCCGCTTCATATCGCCTTTGTTGCGCCTCAGTTTCCAGTTCCATGATGCGGCGAAGCTCCCGCGAATCCACACCGTCGGCGGCAAGCCCCAACGCCTTGCACAAAAATGGATCTTCAGTTACACGGGCCTCGTCTTCGAGCGAAGCTATTCCGTCCCGGCGAACCTGACGGGCTAAGTCGATCAGATGCTCGGCGAGTTCATCCGCTCCCGGTTCTTGGGGAGGATACACCAGTTCCGGAAGGCGTTCATAAGCGCCTTTAACCGCCCTGAGAGGCTTACTGATCAAGACCGCGCCTAGAGTGCCGCCAAGCACGATCGCGGCCGCGGTTATCTGGGCGACGTCGTGGATGCGCCCGCCCTCCAGGATTAAGCCGCCAAGTATCCCGCCCAAAGCCAGCGCAATTCCCGCAATCGTGCTCCAATCGATTCTGCTAACGAATCCGGCAGGCGGCGCTACTGCCATTGCGTATCCTCGCGGGGTTCCTGGAGCAGCGATTGCCGGAAGCTTCGCACCAGGCTTGCGATCTGCTCAGGCGTTTCCTGAACCGTGAGCCGGTTTCCCGACACCAACGTCAGCACCGTATCCGGAACACGTTCTACCACCTCGATCAGATCCGAATTTACGAAAACCAATTCTCCACAGAATCGCGTCAAACGAATCAACGCCATTGCTCCTTACCAACTATCGTCTGAATCGAAAATAACTTTAGCCACCCGGCTTTAGGCCGGCCGCACTCCAACCGCAACCGGAGCGATCAGGTTAAACTGAGTCGTTGCCGGCTGTTTTTCGACGAAATCTTTCACCTGGAACGCCAACTTTTCACCTGAAGCAACCATACGCCCCGTAAGTTTTCGCATTCCGTTAATATTGCATTCGATCGGGCGGTGGAGGGGGTAGTCGAAGCTCAGAATATCGCCATTCTCCATCCGGATCAGGTCTTCCATACGAATGGTCGGTCCTTCTAAACGCGCCTCAACAGTCATGCTGGATTCGCGAATCAGCTCCAGAATACGCAATTGCTCCAGATCCGTCGAGTCCGTTTTCCGTACCGACCATTGCTGGGCAAACTTCTGCCGCATCATCTTGATGATGATGCAAGGCATGGCGATATTCATCATCCCGATGCTGTCGCCGATGCGGATTTCGATCGCGATGGCTACTACCGCTTCAGTGGGAGCCAGGATTTGCAGAAACTGCGGCTCCGTTTCCAGGGATTCGTTGGAGAAGTCGATGTGGGTGATTCCCTTCCATGCCTCCCGCAGATCGCGAAGTATGATCCGGAAAAGACCATCGAGCACAGTTTGCTCGATTTCGGTGATCTCCCGCTGCAAATTCGTGGTACTCTTGCCGTTCCCGCCCAACAAGATTTCCAGAATCGGGAAGATCAAAGAAGAATTCATTTCAAGGACAGCGCTTCCCTCATAAGGATGCAGTCCCAAGGTGACTATGCACGTCGGCGAGGGCAGACACTCTAAAAACTCGGCATAGGAGAGTTGTTCCACACTGACAAGATTCACTATTAGATAAGTGCGCAGGTATGCCGAGAGACTGGAAACAAGATTGCGCACGAAGTTATCGTGCAGGACGTGAATCGCGCGTAACTGCGATTTGGCAATTCGGTCCGGGCGGCGGAAGTCGAAAGGCGACGCTTTTCGAGTATTGGCGCCTCCCTTGCGGGCATGAAGACCCTGGAATACCGCGTCGATTTCCTGTTGCGAAAGTTGCCGGCTCATTCTTTTCGGATCACCCTAAACTAATCCATCGGCTGGATAATGGAAAACTTTAGCGATTATCCAAGAAAATCGAAAAGCGTGCTATTGGGCCGTTTCGCCTGGGCCGACAGCGCGGCTTGGCTATTGGTCTCCGCACTCGTTAGCTCAATTGCCGTCTGTGCCACATCGGTGTCTCGAATGGCCGAGATCTGCTGTTGCAGGTCAGTACTTTCCGTAGATATCTGGTTCGCGGCGGCGGTCATCTGATTTTCGGCGGTTCCATAGAAAATCTCCTTCGAGTTCAGATAGGCCGATGCCGTCTGCAGCGACGATTGGGCTGCCGCGATGCCCGCCTGATCGTTATTCGTCAAGGCTACGCGGAGCGAGTTCAATGCCGCAAATACGTTATCGGGGGCCAGAGAATCGTCGGCGTTGCGGTGGTCGAACAGGTCTTGAGCGGTCTGATCGGGAACAATGGAGATGCCGTCTGCCAATTCAACCTGCCGCGTCGCCGTTTGGGAGGTAATGAGACGATCGACGCCATTCTGCGGAACGGTGGATGGCTGATTCAAATCGAGCGAGTACGGCTGGGACGTATCCTGGTCCCCGCTGAACACGTACCGGCCGCCGACTTGAGTGCTAGCAAGCCCAACCATGCTCTGCTGAATCGATTGCACCTGTTGCGCAAGGCCGGCACGAGTGGAAACCGTGCTTGTGGAATTGACTCCTTGTGCCGCTACACTGCGTGCCTGGTCGAGCAACTGAATCGCGCTGGACATGGCTTGGTCGGCACCCGTAACGTCCGCCTGGACGCGGGTCAGATTGCTCGCAAGCGCTTGATTATGACTGAAACTGGCCTGAAGTTGAAGCAGGGGACTTATCTGATCCGGCGCGTCCGAGGGTTGGTTGATTTGGAAACCGGAAGAGATGCGCTCCACGTCGGTATTGATCAACGATTGCAATCGCGATAAGCCGTTCAGGAAGAGATTCGCCGAAGAACCGAGTGTTGGGATCATTTTACGCTTGAGGAATGATGTTTACAGCCGTTTGGCTGAGAGTTTCGATGATGCTGATGACCCGGGCGGTTGCCTGATAAGCTTGCTGGAGAGATAGCAGTTGGGCGGCCTGATCGTTCAGCGATACTCCCGATGCTTGGGTCCGCTGATTCTGAGCTTGAGTCGTCAGATCCTGTTGCGTCTGAAGATCGGTTGTGGCCTGCGCCGATGCCGTTCCCGCCGTTCCCGCCAGTTGGCCGTAGAAAGAGGTAAAACTTTGACCATCGATAAGGTCGGCCGGGTTGCTCGGGTTTGTAAGATCTGCGAGTTCGGTGGCGACCCCGTTGCTCGACGATGAATCGATAGTTGCGATCTGACCCGCGGTAATGGATGTACTTACGGCCAGTGACGAAGCGGCCTTAGTGCCGTCGGTCTGATTGTACGTGAAGAGCGGCGAACCCTGCACGGGCGGCGGCCCGGCCGAAACCTGACCGCTTGTCAGGACCTGGTTGACGCGGCTGGCAAACGTCTGGGCCAATCGATTTAACTCGCCCTGCTGCGTCTGATCGCCAAGATACTGCGGAACCGCTTGGTTGTGGATCTGCAGTAGGGCGCCGAGTTTGCCTTGTGTCGCCTGCGCCGTCACATCGGCGCCGTTCGCATCCGCGATTTGGATTTGTAGAGAACCGGTGGGGTACTTCGCCTTAGGATCGGCAGTCTGATTCCGGATACTCAAGGCTTCCGGCGTGTTTCCCAGCACGAGAGGCGTTTGGCCGTCGAGAAGCACAGATGATGTCCCATCTGAATTGTGAGTGACCGAAATGTTGGTGAGATTCGACAGAGTCTCGATTGAATTGTTGAGGTCTGCAGCCACTCCGGCATCGTTTTGAGCGCCGTTCTGAATCTTCGTGTTAAGCGACGCGATGTGAACGGATAACGCGTTGATCTGGTCCACGACAGAACTTGCCTGCTGGGCCGCTCCCGCGGAAACCTGCGAAATCTGGGCCGCCGCCTGATTGAAGGCTTGCGCCAGAGTTGCCGCAGATTGGATCACAGCGCCGCGAAGCGCGGGATCGTTCGGGGAGCCGCTGAGCGCCGAGAAGCTGCCGGCAAAGCTGGCGAGTGCTCCCGGAACTCCCGCATCGCCCGACGCGCTAAATGTGCCTTGCAGCGTGTTGAGGAGCGGACTCTGTTGCTGCAGGAAACCGAGTGCGCTGGTTTGTTGTTGTACCGACTGTTCGAGGTACTGATCGCGCGAGGACGAGAGTTCCACTTGCACGCCGCCCACGAGTCCCGCTGGTGGATCGAATGCCTCCGCCGAGAAGTTTACGCGCTCCGCGGCATATCCTGGCGTGCTGGCATTTACAACGTTGTTTTGAACTGCGTCCAACGCGCGCTGAATCGAAGATAGCGCTTGCGATGTCGAGTTGAACGACAGGTTGAACTCTGACATCGCCCTAACCCTCCCAACCCGAGGTTGTAACTCGCGACGACGCCTCGAAGGTGCCGCGTGTTGAGTAGGCCCCGGTCCTCGTTTGTATCCTCAAACACTCCGCTAATCGAGCTTGCCCGGCAGCCGCAATAAGCCCAACCTGTGCGAGCAGGTTCCGATCCAGATCCCCGGGAAGTCCGTCGTGCAAGACCTTGCTGACGATCTCACCGCAAATCTCGGGAATTCGCTCGATGCTTGCAGCCGTCCCTTCCACCCATGACTCCAACAGAACTCGTAATTGGGCCGTGACTTGACTCATACGTTGTAACCCGCCTCAATTACTTCTCGACAATACCTCGCTGACCAATGACTCGCCGATCGCTTCAGGGGAGGGAGCGTATTGTCCGGACGCGATCAGGCTCTTGAGCTCAGTCAGTCGCGCCGAATGGGCGCTGAGAGCCGAGGAGGCGACTTGCGACGCGGACGAAAGCTGGACCTGATCTGACCCTGAACCATAGGCCCCGCGCCCGGCCTGGCCGTATGCGCCCAGTCCGGCGAGAGAAGACGGACGGCTGGAGGCTATTCCGCTTGCACCGCCCGCGTTCAAATCGCTTATTTTCATGAAAGATCGAGCACCCTTTACTCCTATAACTACATATCGGCGAATCGCCTAGAAACTTTAGACTGTTTTTAGAAGTCCGCCGCCGATCTGATTCCCGACATCTTTAGATTCTCGGCCATGGCCCGCAACGCCCCCTTATGAATCTGCGAGATACGGCTTTCGTCCAATCGCATGATCTCTCCTATCTGCCGCATCGTATATTCCTCCTGGTAGTACATCAGGATAATCCGGCGTGGCCGATCGGGAAGCTGATTGACTGCAAACATGACAATTTTCTTGCGTTCAAGGCTGGACTGAACGTTATCGGGCCGGAATTCACTCGGCCCGGGCTGCTCCTGCTTGACTTCTTCCATCCGCTCGGCGCTTTGTGCAGAACGAGATACGGCACAGGCCGCACGAATATCGAGATTCTTCTTCCGCAGACGATTGAGCTGCAGTCCTAGACGCCCACTTACCTCTTCTTCAGTGGGTTCGCGCTGCAGACGGGTCGAAAGGTCGAAAGTGGTTCGGCGGATCCTTTTCTGCCACCCTCGGAGTGTGCGGGACGCCGCGTCGAGTCTGCGCAGGGTATCCAACATCTCTCCGCGAATGCGAAAACGAGCGTAGATCTCGAAGGGCACTCCCGAATCGGCGCTATAGGAACGCACTGCGTTCACTAAGCCCACATTTCCGGCCTGAATCAGGTCTCTTAACTCGACGCAGGCAAAGTCAGGTATGGAGCTGCGTACTCGGCGGGCTAGCGAATCGACTACATGAGTATGGCATTCGACGACAGCGTCCAGGGAACTCTGGCTTTGGGTCTGGCCAGCGGTTTTCCATCGTGGCTCAGCGTAGAAAGTCTGCGGCATCCGTGTGTCTGTGATAAAAGCGACAAATAGATGGTCCGCGAAACCGCCAATAATTCTCACTATGACGAAAAAATAGTTGTAATAAATTGCGATACGCCAAGACTGGTTGATGACTCAGGCCAAGGGCCGCGCCGCGATGAAGAGTCGTGCTCTCATGATCCGAAGTCGATGCGTCCCAAGCCGGGTTGCGAAAACTTCTTCGTCCGCGGCGCGAATCGCTTGAAAAACGAATTCCTAATTCAGCATTCAATCAACTTTCAAGGCCGAGATTAACGCTTCGCTCATCTCGTAGCTCCCGAAATCGGCGCACAAATCAGTTATCGGAAGAATGCGTATTAATCTTTAGCTCTAAGCCGCAAGAAAAAAATCCGAAAATCACACGAAAATTGATTCAAGAATTTCCGGATTCTGCCGATTGACAGATTTGTGGATGTAATCAATAACGTGCGGCGCCGGCTCCTATGGATTCCTTCGAGGGTTCCCGACCTTTGTGAGCGCCGCCTTTGGGACCGCCTAAGCCACTTTGCGCAAATCGTCTGCCGGACGGAACAACAGGCGCTTGATGCCTTACGCAGAGAGGGTGTGACGGTGGTTCTTGCCAACGGCCCCGCGGACATGCTTGAACCGGTCACACTCCTGAGTGCGATGCGGCTGGCCTGCCCCAGCGTGGCTTTCTTCCATCGCGATATCAAGCTGCCGGTTTCGAAAGCGGTACAACTCGCCCGTAGCGGCGCGGCCGGAATCTTTGGCGCGGAGGCGGATGAAGAAGCTGTGGTGGCAGCCATTGAGTCGGCTTTACAAGGGGAAAACGCCGCAATTGACCCTTGGCGCCGCGGAATAGTGGGAGAAAGCAGCGTTGTACAGCAACTTTGCTCGAAAGTCGAACTGGCCTCGCAGCGGCGAGGAACCGTTCTCCTGACCGGCGAAAGCGGCAGCGGCAAGGAAGTCCTGGCGCGCGCGATCCATGCCGCGGGAAGCCGGTCGGCCCAGCCTTTCGTCGCGGTGAACTGCAGCGCCATTCCAGGTACGCTGCTCGAATCGGAATTATTCGGTCATGTCCGCGGAGCTTTCACGGGAGCGAACGCGCAACGCGTGGGCCGGTTTGAGCAGGCTCAGAAAGGCACCATTCTGCTCGATGAAATCGGCGACCTCAGCCTGGAACTGCAGAGTAAGCTGCTGCGGGTTCTACAAGAGCGCGAGATGCAGCGGCTGGGGAGCTCCGAGACCGTCCACTTGGATGTGAGGGTAATTGCCGCGACGCACGTGGATCTTACACGGCAGATCCGCGAAGGCAATTTCCGCGAAGACCTGTACTATCGCCTGAACGTGCTTCCGATTGCGGTTCCCCCGTTACGTGAGAGGAAGAGCGATATTCCACTTCTGTCCGAGCATTTATTGCGCAGAATTTGCGCCGCGGAAGGTATCGCGCTTCGAGGTCTCGGTTCAGATGCCAGGATGCTGCTTATGGAATACTCCTGGCCGGGTAACATACGCCAACTGGAAAATGCGCTTGAACGAGCCGTGGCCTTTAGCGGCGACAAACTTCTGCTCACCGAAGAGGATTTCGATCTGCCGCGAGAATCCGCTGAACCAGCTATGGACCCGGATTGCGAACTGCCGGACTGCGGCTTTGATTACGAACGAGCCGTGAGCCGCTTCGAATGGAATCTGCTGTCGCAAGCCTTGCGCAAGGCGGGCGGCAACAAAAAGGCCGCGGCGGACTTGCTCGGGCTTAAGCGAACCACATTGACCGCAAAAGTAAAGGTTCTATCCACTACGGCAGGCTGCCTGGTCATGTAATGCGGGAAGCAGTATTTGAACCGCTGCGCGAAAGCCGGGCATGTAAACGGCCGCGTCCGAGGCAAAAAGGCGTCGGCTGGCGATTCTTAAGTATCAGCCAAACTTATCACGGATTACGAACTACCGCAGATCTTATCGTTGCGTTTGCGGCAGTGCGAATAGAAGAGAATCGAATGAAGTTGGATGGAAGGAACGCCTGGGCCACGCCTAAGAATTAAGCACATGAGCCTCTAAGTAATGTGCGGCCGCGCTCCAATCCTTTCCAACGCGCCTTCAACCAGTTTCCTCACGCGCGCCCCGAGCGACGCGAAACGTTCATCCTTCGTCTGTCCGACGTTCCACCGGAAATAGATCTGCTGGAGGATAACCGCCAGCTTGAAGATGCCCAGGACTTCGTACCAATCGATGCGCGACAGGTCGCGGCCAGTTCGGGTTGCGTACTCCTGAATGAATCGGTCGCGGCTGTACCAACCGCCAATCCCAAGATCAGGACCGCCCGTCACCCCGAAGGTCCAGTAACAGAGCGACAGACCCACGTCCACCAGTGGATCGCCAATTGTGGTCATCTCCCAGTCGAGCACTGCTTCGACCCGGCCGGGATCGCCGGTCGCCAGCATCAGATTATCGAGCTTGAAGTCGTTATGCACCAGTGTGGGCGCGAGAGGTTGGGGCATGTGTTCGGCTAGCCAGACAATCACACGATCCATATCTGGGACATCGTCCGTCTTTGACCTGCGCCATCGGTCCGACCAACCTTGCACCTGCCGTTCAAGGAAACCTTCCGGCTTGCCCAGCGGCAAGAGACCATAGGCCGCCAAGTCGATATCGTGCAGAGCTACAAAGCAATCCATGAAGGCTCGGCTCACGCGTTCGGCATCGACGTAGCCGCCTCCGCGCAACACGATTCCATGGCGGCGCTCCATGACGAAGAAGGGCACGCCAATTATCGAGGCATCCTCGCAGAGCAGATAGACCTGCGGCGCGGGAGGGAAGACCGGGTGGACACGGGCGAGGACACGATACTCGCGAGCCATGTCGTGAGCCTTGGGCGCGACCGGTCCCACGGGTGGACGCCGAAGTACGTACTCGCAAGCCCCCAGGCGCAACAGGTAAGTCAGATTGGAGTGCCCGCCCGGAAATTGTTCGACTATCAGGCCTTCCGCATCGCCATCAACCTTGCCACGAAGGTAGCGAGAGAGCGCCACGGCATCGATCTCCTCGCCGCTACGCACTGGCGCTGTTTCCGCTTGGCCTTCAAGAGAGTCGTACTGCACCTAGCCCTTTCCCTTAAATAAGAAAACTATCTCGATTAATAGGATTATGACGACAACGACCTCCAGGAAGAAGGCGCGAGCTTCGTGAAACTGATCGACCATGAATTCGTAGAGCGCGCCGGCAGTCGAGAGTTTCTGTTCGACCAGGCGGCGGTAATCGGGAACCCCCACGCGTGCGGACGCCATCCGGTACATGCGGGCATAGAACATGTCGCTCACGAATTTAATCACATTATCGAGCCGCTCTGTCAGTTCAATCACGTCGAGCCGGATGGTGTTCAGACGCTCAGCTTCGCGGGCCATTTGCCAACGCCGGAAGAACCCGCGCTTCTCAATGCGCACATAAACTCCGGCGAGCACTTTTGTAAGGAGTTCATCATAGTGACGAAGTTCCAGAAGCTGAGTGTTGGCGTATTCGAGCAGTTGCAAGGTGGGGGCGGCGGCGGGGAGCGTGTCGTAGACAAACGCGGCGCTCCAGCCCACCACCAGAAGATCGTTCGGGTAATAGGAAATCTGCGATTGCAGGACCTCCTGCCGCTCGGCTGTAGAGAGCGGTAGAGCCTCGCCGCGGACGATCTGAGCGATCTCATTGCCCGATTGCGCGAGGAGATCCTGCGCGCTCAGGTCGCCCGGCGTTACGGAGACGATGTGGTAGTCTTCGCTGAGCCATTGGCTGTAGGGCTTCACCACCGCGCTCCGGATTCGTTCAACATGACGGCGAATGACGGCCAGAGCTTCCTTCTCGGCGGACGGTTCCATGACGCGGCGGCTGGTCTCGGCGATAAGAGTTTTCCAGTCGCAGCAGAAATCTCCGTCAATTTCATAACTGACGACGCCGTAGTCGTAGTACTTGATCTGGCCGCCTTCTACCTGCTCGATAACGGGAGGACGTTCGAAGCGGACGTAATCGGGACCTGGACGAGAAGATTGCGCCGGCTTTTCCGGTGCTCCGGCACTTGCCTCATTGCCCAGGATCTCGCGGGCGAGTTGCAGGCGAATTTCCTCGCCGACATCGAAAAGAATTAAGGAACGGATTCGACCGGTGAGGGGCACCAATCCAGTTTGGGATCAAAAACGGAATTCGGCAAGCGTTCGTCTGCACCCCCCACTGTATCCTTTAGGGATAGGTGGGTAGCCATTCGGATACAGTACGGTAGGCGAGCGAGCATCCGCATACCACGAGAATCACTCGTCGGTGGCTATTTTGAGAGCTTTAAGAAACCGCTGATCCTGGCTGCTGAATTTGACGGTAGCCGCCGACTCGAAGACCTGCTCCTGGTCCTCGGTTCCCTCCTCATCATTATCCGACCGGCGATTAAATCCAATGGTGGCTTCGAGGACCATGAAGACATCGAATCCGGCGCGCCGGATCTCGCCGATGGCTTCGGCGATGCGTTCGGACTCGGAAAGCGACTCATTGATCGCATTTCCAAGCTCCTGCATCAAGACCTTCAGATTGTCGTCCACTATGTGCCTTCCTTCCCGAGGCGTTCCTACGCCTCGGCTCCCTGAATTATGAGATGCACTTCCAATGCCAACAGTTCCAAAGCCCGGCCAGTCAGTTTCATCTCCTTGCGGTCCTGGATCACCCATCCAGTGTTTGCGACCATTCTAACGAGCCTCGTCCCTTTCTACAACCACTAACCTTAGTAGATCCCCGTGTTCCCGCGGCCTACGCTCATCCCTCCTACTATTCTTTATCGGCGGTTTCGCTGGAAAATGTAGCGTTCTCGAAAGAAAAATCGTCTATTGGTACGATAAGACGTGGACTACGGATTTCTCTTTGGCGACCGGCGGAAACGACTGATCGGTGCGTCGATGCGCTTTGCACGGGAGACATTGCCGGAAGCAGTGCGCCCTGCCCGTATCCTTTGGCACCAACTGATCGGTTTTCTGTTCATTGTACTGGCAGTCGCCCCGGCGCGTTTTGAATACAAAGCAATTACCAACTTCAAAGGCGATGGTAAGAGCTGGACAGAGGTCGTCATGGCCGGTATCTTCATTGTTTTCATGACTGGATATGGCATTTCCTCCTTCCTGCGGGCACGCAGACTTTCGCGCCGATGACCGCGTGGTGACCTCATCAGAGCGACGACAGCCGTCCTGGTGAGTTTCCCTACACCCGCGGCATCTACCCGGACATGTACCGCGGCCGGCTGTGGACCATGAGGCAGTATGCGGGATTCGGCACCGCCGGAGAAAGCAATCGCCGCTATCGATCGCTGGTTGCTCAAGGAGCCACCGGCCTCTCTGTCGCGTTCGACCTTCCCACACAGATGGGTCTCGATGCGGATCACCCGCTGGCCGCGGGCGAGGTCGGACGCGTGGGAGTTTCGATTTCGTCGCTGGCCGACATGGAGCGCCTCTTCGATGGTATCCGCCTCGACCAAGTCTCCACCTCGATGACGATCAACTCCACAGCCTCCACGCTGCTGGCGTTCTACGTCCTGACCGCCCAACGTCGCGGGATCGACATCAGGAAACTGCAGGGCACCGTTCAAAACGACGTGCTGAAAGAGTACATCGCGCGAGGGACATACATTTATCCGCCGCGGCCGGCGATGCGCATCGTGACCGATATGTTCGCCTGGGCGGCGAGAGAACTGCCCGACTGGAACCCTATCTCGATCAGCGGATATCATATCCGGGAAGCCGGATCGACCGCGGTCCAGGAAATCGCCTTCACCTTCGCCAATGCAATCGCGTATATTGAAGCGGCCATCCATGCCGGTCAGGATGTCGACTCCTTCGCGCCCCGCCTTTCCTTCTTCTTCAACTCGCACAACAATTTTCTCGAGGAGATCGCCAAGTTCCGGGCGGCGCGCCGGTTGTACGCCAGACTCATGCGTGACCGTTTCGGAACGAAAAATCCGCGCTCCTGCATGCTACGTTTTCATACCCAAACCGCGGGATCCTCGCTTACCGCACAGCAGCCGGACGTCAACATTGTGCGGACCACATTGCAGGCTCTCGCCGGAGTCCTCGGCGGAACCCAGTCGCTCCACACCAACTCGCGCGACGAAGCATTGTCGCTGCCGAGCGAGGAGTCCGCGCGCATCGCATTGCGCACCCAGCAGATCATTGCCTATGAAACCGGCGTTATCAATACGGCCGACCCCCTTGGCGGCAGCGTCTACATCGAAGGGCTCACCGATTCGATTGAGGCCCAGGCGAACGAATATATCGGACGTATCGACGCGCAAGGCGGTGCATTGCGGGCGATCGAATCCGGGTACATCCAGGCGGAGATCCAGAACGCCGCATTCGAATTTCAGAAAGAAGTCGAATCCGGCGCCAGGATTGTCGTGGGTGTGAACCGGTACGTTATGCCATCGGGCGGCAATGACATCGCGATCTTCCGCATCGACCCGGCGCTCGAACAGACCCAGATCCACAGTCTTCAAGCGGTACGCGCCAGACGTGACGAAGCAGCGGTCGAGGATCGCCTGAAGAGGCTTCGAGAAGCGGCGCGTGGCCCCGAAAACCTGATGCCGGCGATCCTTGACGCTGCGGCCCACTATGCTACCGTGGGGGACATCTCCGACGCGCTGCGGTCCATATTTGGTGAATACAGAGAGGGCGCGTAAGCCGGGACAGTGGACGGCCGGCGCCGCGTGCGCAGGCCCAATTTATGCAGCAAACGCCCGACGTGATCCTGGTCGTAATGCACGCCGAACTTCTGCTCGATGACCTTCGCCAGCTTATACGTGGTCCAACGGTCACTCTCAAAGCCGGAGGCCAGAGCGCCTTCATTGTAAACCTCGCCAAGCTGGACGAGTTGATCCGGCCGAAGCCGGCTGGGACGACCGGTTGCGCGCCGTTTGCGCAACCCATCGACACCGTTGAAACTGAGGGCGCGCGCCCAGCGTGAAGCCGTGGTGCGGCTCACGCCAAACTTCGACGCGACCTTCGATTGAGCAAGACCTCCGAGCAGCTCACTTGCCGCTGCCAGACGCCTCGATTCCATTTCCTCGCGGGACAGAACGCCTTCGGTGGCTATCATTCGTCTTTAGCGCGGATATTTAACTTACCAGAGCGTAATCAGAATATCGCAGAAACACACTCCGTGTAAATTGTTTTTTGCAGTTTTTTTTCGATGACTCCGAAAAGAGCGGGAAACCGGGAGATATCGAGTTGCACAAAGTGGGCCGAGCCTACCTAACGTACTATTACAGTACCACCAAAACAAATCTAACTAAGTCTCGTTCGTTCTTACACTTACAGCCGTTTTTCGATAGCTTTGCGGGCCGCGTTTGGATATATCTGAAAGTGTTCGATATATGGACCATCAGGAGAGGCACTTAGAAATGTTCAAACGGTTCGCATCCTTAGGCATTGTTTTGTTTTCCACCATGACCGCGGCTTTCGGCAATCAGGTCACACTCAAGTTTGGCAACGGAACCTATTATTCCCCTATCGCCGGAGTTGACGTTGGGCCTTACACAGGCACGTTGAATGGCATCGCGGTGGCCCTGTATTGCGACGATCTGGCCGATTCGATCGATCACGGCGATACATTTACCGTCAATATCACGCCGCTCTCCTCCGCGGATTTGAGCAACACAAGGTTCGGTACGCTCCCCAATGCCTCCTCGCTGTATGACCAGATCGCCTGGTTGACGCTGCAGTTCGCATCTCACCCGCAAACGCAGTGGGTTGACATCCATGAAGCCATTTGGGGGTACTTCGACTCAAACGCTGAAGTAATTGCCGGATCAACCGGTACTGCCTATTGGCAGGCGCAGGCCCTTGCGAACGACCACAGCATTAATCTCGCCAACTTCGAGATCGTCACCCAGGCAAATGTGCATGTGGCGGGCGTTACCCAGTACCAGGAGTTTCTGGTTCAGACGCCGGAACCCGCCAGCATCGGTTTAATCGGACTCGGACTTGGGCTGGTGGCGCTCGGCGCTGTGAGGCGGCGCGCAGGAATGAACGAAACTGAGAAGGACGTCGAAGTCTTTTTTCCGCACGGTTTTCAGTTGTTCGCAGGGCAGGAGAGTGAAATCGGTCACGGTCAAATCGTCATCTGCAAACTGCTCGCCGAAGAGGCCTATGTCCTCAGCATTACTCGCTATCCGAATATCCCGACCTCGATACAGAAGATGTTCGAGAGTGCCTGCGTTTCGCCGCGGCTTCGGTATCGGAGCGTGAGTTGGCCCTTCCCTGCTCGGCTTGAGATTCCTGGTCGACAATGCGCTGCCTCTACATTTGGCCGATCTGCTTTTGACGGCGGGATATGATGCAGTCCACGTGCGGGCGTATGGAATGCAGGCGGCGAAAGACGAGGAGATAGTTGCGAGGGCAAGGGATGAGGACGGAATCGTGGCATCGGCGGACACCGATTTCAGCGCTATACTTGCCGCGAGCCGAATCTAATGGTTGCTCGTGACATTCAATATGCTGCTTCCGGCTCTGCCGGTGCTTAGCCTGGTGTACCGGAGATGCCGAGAAAAGCGCAGAGAGCGAAGCACTTCTCGCATTTTCGCGTTTCTAAAGAGGACCGTTCCACTAAATGTGTACGTGCGGTCCTCTATATGCTTCGGACTTTTATTGCACGGTGATGAAGATGCCGTTCTGCGTCGAGGCGCCTCCCACGGTCGCCTGCAATGGTTGATCGCCGCTTCCGACGTCGGGAACAACGACGTTCAGTTGAAACAATCCTGCCCCTACGAGCCCGGCGAAGTTGACCATTGCCGGGACTCCTCCAATTGTGACTTGCGGTGTTGTCACGCTCGGGGCAGCGCCTCCATAGCCGTGGCCGGACGGAACCGGTGGATTCGTAGGACCGAACCCCACTCCGAAGAGCGTCACGGTCTCGCCTGCTTTCACAGGACGTGTCGGAAACGGGAATGCGCCTGCCGGACCGATATTGTCGTAGCCCGTGCCAGTCGAGACGATTGCGGCCGGATATTTGCTGCTGATGAGGCTGAAGGCGGGCGCGTACTGGCCCAACATCACGGTAGATGTAGCTGTGCCTCCGGCGGTTGTCACGACCACATTGACGGTTCCCGTCGTAGTGTCGTCGGGCGCTTGCAGATTGATCTGCGTCGGGCTGACGAACCATAGGTAGGCGGGCTTTGAATCGATGGTGACACTGGTACCGCCGAGCGTTGTCGGGAAATCGCCGTTCCAGACCGAAGTGCAGGCGGAGAGATTCGTTCCGAAGATCGACACCCAGGACCCAGGCGAGATTGTGGTTGCGGAACTGCCCGCGGGAACCACGCCTCCGGAGGCGATCGCCGGCACCGGCGTGAGCACCCTTACGGTGGCGATGCTGGCGCTCGAATCGGCGATATAGAGCTGCCCGCAATTGCCAGGCGCGATACCGGCAGGACGGTCCAGCATGGCGCTGGGGCCGGGTCCGCCATCGCCCGACGAGCCTTGTGAACCGTTGCCGGCAATGGTGGTGATGGTGCCGTCGCCCGCGATCATGCGGACGCGGGAGTCGGTGATCTGTGTGATGAAGAGATCTCCCGCGGCGTCGAATGCGAGATGCCAGGGGCTGTTGATTCCGGCTTGTGTGGCCGGGCCGCCGTCTCCCGTATTGTTTGGCTGGCCATTGCCTGCGATCGGTGGTGATGATGCCGGCCGGAGTGACCTTACGAATGCGATTCGCGTTGGCCTCGGCGATATAGACGTTCCCGGTAGAATCCACCGCGACGCCGAGCGGACGCGAGAGGCTGACGTTGGTAGCCGATCCTCCGTCGCCGGAGAACTGACCTCCGCCCGCGATCGTGTTGATGAAGCCGTAGGAGATCTTCCTGATGAGGTTGCTTTGACTATTGACCTGGGCGACGTAGATGTTTCCCGCGGAATCGAGGGCCAGGGCGTAGGGAAGAGACAGGTAAGCGTTGATGGCCATTCCACCATCTCCGAGATCGCAGCATTGTCCGCCGCCCGCGAGGGTGGTAATGATGCCCTTGGTATCCACCATGCGTATGCGGGAGTTTCCGATAGGCGGTGTCGGCGATGTAGAGATTGCCGGAGGCGTCGGCGACGATTGCGAGAGGTGATAGTGCGGCTTGTGTTGCTGGGACATAGTCGCCGATACTCGATCCTTCGCCCGCGACGGTGGATATCTTGCCGTCGGGAGTAACTTTGCGAATTAGTGGGCCGGCTAAGATGTATAAGTTGCCTGCGCCGTCGACGGTTACATCGTAAGTGGGGTTGCCGAGAGCTGCGTTAGTGGCTGCGCCTCCGTCGCCTGTGCCGGAGTAATAGTAGGGATTTGCTCCCCCGGCTACGGTGTTGATGGAGTAGCCGTGTGATTGGCAGAAGGCTGGGGAGATGGCGAGTCCAAAAAGACAGATCAATTCCTGTTCATAAGTTCCTCCACGATGGAAATTGGGTCGCTGCCTACTGCGTAGGCGCGAGGGTGTAGGTTATTTGGTCGTGAGGGAGTGGCTGAATCGATCGTTATCGCCGTGAAGCTGTAGAACGTGATCGTGTTCCCGACCTGCTTAGCGCCGATAAGAGTGTCTGCCTGCCAATATTGTAGCCCGACACTTGTATGCCATCGGCTTCGGAGCTGCCGACACCATAGCTCTGAGCTGTTGAAGTGATGCCGGCTTTGTTTAGCCGCGCTGCGTTAGGATTATTGGAGATTCGTGGCCCAACGTACCAGGTCGCGCTGCTCTGGATAGGTAGCCGGGTCAGCACCGGTTGCCGCGCTCAGGGTCCATTGCGTGGCGCCGCCGTCCGTGACTCCCGGACCACTACGGTTATAATTGCCTTGCCGTTCAAGACGTTGCTTGGACCAACATACCTGCCCGCCTTAAAGCCACCGGTTATTAAAGCCGGCGCGGGGGAAATCTGCGGATGACGGCCGGGAGTGTCAAGTTGCCATTGTGCATCGACGCTGAACTGCAAAGTGGCATTCAAATAAATAACAGCGCCCGACGTAGTAATTACCGGAATCTGAGTCGCGGTGATCGTGTTACCCGAACCAGTTAGTGTGGCCTGGTCGAATAATGCGTAAGGTGGCTTGGGCGTCTGGGCGAGTGCAACAGACGCCAAAGCGGAAACGATCATGATGAATGTGGCTGGCCGCGCACAGCGGCGCGCATGAATACAGACTTCGTGCAAAGTGCATTGGTAATCTCCTTAATTTGTAAACGCTAATTTCCGGCAGTTGCGTTGCCCCTTCTCAATTGGTACGATTTCGGGACAGCTACAACGTTATGCGCCGACTTCACTAAACAATACGGAAATGATCGGGAGAAACCTTCATGCCCGCGCCACAAAAATCACGAGATGACGAATCGGGCCTTACTTTTGAAGAAAGGCGCGCTCTCAACGACCTGTTCAGTCTGACGTACGAGGAGTTGCGCCGGTTGGCCTCGTTCGTGCGGAAGAATCAGGTAAACCCCACGATCAACTCAACGGCACTGGTCCATGAGGCGTGGATGAAATTGAAGGATTCACCGCATCTTGGCGTCAACATCTCTTCCCCATTTCAAAGCGGTCGCGGCGAAGGCAATGCGACAGGTTCTGATCGATGAAGCCAGACGAAAAATTGCGCGCAAGCGCGGCGGCGACGGAGAAGTCAGTTTCGTTCCTTTGCCGATTCGATGGAGAGGCTAGTTTCCTGCGATGAAGAACTGGTTGCTCTCGACGCCGCTCTGGACGAACTCGCGCTGGTGAGTCCGCGGCAGGCGCAGATGGTGGAGAGCCGATTCTTCGGCGGCTTCAGCGTTGCGGAAACTGCGGCCGAACTCGGAGTGTCGGAATCGGCAATGGAACGGGACTGGCGAGCGGCTAAAGCCTGGCTGGCCGGCAGAATTCGACCACACGTGGAGTAATGCCGGAGTAACGCCGTATGGATAGCTCGCGTTGGGAACAGATCCAGACTCTCTTTCACGAAGCCGCGCGAGCGGCCTGAGCCGGAACGGCAACGCTTTCTGGAGACGGCGTGCGGCGGCGACGCGGGACTGATACAGGAAGTCCGGATCATGTTGAAGGCGGATAGCGGGAGCGCATCGCTGCTCGATCGCGGGCTGCCTGCCGTGGCGTATGAGATGCTCGAAAGTCCGCGCGATGCGGCTGGTTTTCCCGAATTTGGCCCGTATCGCTTGCTGAGAATCCTGGGTGAAGGCGGGATGGGCGTCGTCTGGCTGGCGGAACGGGCGGACGCGGGGAATCTGGTTGCAATCAAGTTTCTGCCGCACGCGGGGCTGTCTCCGGCGCGCAGAGAACGCTTTGCACGTGAGATAAAGACGCTCGGGAAACTGAAACATCCTTTTATTGCGCGATTTTATGACGCGGGCACTCTCGACGGGACGCCGTGGTTTGCGATGGAATATGTGGAGGGCGTTCCCCTCACCCAGTATCTTCGCGAAAAAGCGTTCTCCTTCGAAGAGCGTCTGCGGCTGTTTCGTTCGGTCTGCGACGCGGTGCAATATGCGCATGGTCAGGAAATCATTCATCGCGATCTGAAGCCTTCCAACATTCTGGTTGAGGCGGACGGGACGCCGCGGCTGCTCGATTTCGGTATCGCAAAGGAACTGCATAATCTGGATGAGGCGTCCGATCAGATCGACGACCGCACGCGTCCGGCGCTGCGATTCATGTCGCGCGAGTATGCCGCGCCGGAGTGGGCTCTCGACGGCACCGTGGGATTTCAAACCGACGTTTACTCGCTCGGAGTGATTCTCTACGAGATGCTTGCGGGCCGGCTTCCCGACAGCGCGCTGATCATGCGGAGAGGCCTTCCGTCGCGGCGGGTCCCGTGCCGCGATTGAGCAAAGCAGCATGGAGCGATCTCGATGTGCTGTGCCTTAAGGCGATGCACAGAGATCCGGGAGAGCGGTACCGTTCGGTTGAGGCGCTGATAAGGGATGTCGATCATTACCTGAAAGGAGAGCCGCTCGAAGCGCGTCCGGATCGATTGAGTTACCGCGCCGGGAAGTTTGTGAAGCGCAATCGGCAGGTGGTCGTGGCGGCGTCGCTGGCATTTGCGTTGGTGGTCGGGCTGGTGGGGTTTTTCACGCTTCGGCTGACACAGGACGCAATACGGCAGTCGCGGAAGCGGCTCGAACGCGGCGTATTCAGCGATTCATGGTGAATTTGTTCGGGTCCGGGGATAAGGAAGCCGGTCCGTCCAACGATTTCCGGGTTGTGGCGCTCCTCGACCGCGGTATTGAAGAAGCGAAAATCCTGAATTCCGATCCTGAGACTCAAGCGGAGCTGTACGTGAACTTGGGACGAATGTACCGGATGCTCGGAAAATTCCAGAAGGCGGACGGGTTGATGCAGCGAGGTCTGGATGCGATGAAGATCGCGGTTGGCCCCGATAGTCCGAAGGCCGCGGAAATTCTTGTCCAGATGGGCCTGTCGAAAGCAGATGAGGCTAAATACAAAGACGCGGAGAGGTTGATTCGGCAGGGTCTGGAAATCTCCACGCGCCGCCTGACGCCTGACGATCTTATGGTGCTACGAGCGCTGTCGGGTTTAGGAGTAGTGCTGGCGGACAGCGGAGCCTTCGATAAAGCGATTACGGTGCTCGATCCGCTAGTTAAACGGGTGCCGGCAGGAGAGGAGGGTAGGTACATTCTCATCGAGAGTTTGCCAGCGCTTGCGGTCAGTGAGATGAACACCGGGCATATCGAAATTGGGGAGTCGCTCGATCACCGCGTGCTCGTACTGACCCGGCAAACGTTAGGCAATTCGCACCCGCGCACCGGCTTTCTGCTGTCGGAAATCGCATCGGCCGAGGCAAACCTTGGGCGATTCCCGGAGGCGGAGGCGTTGTATCGCGAGACTCTTAAGATTGACACTTCTTGGTACGGACAAGGCAGTCCCAATACCGCCTTTTGCTCCACGGTACTTGCCATGATGTTGACCCAGGAGGGCAAGTATGCTGAAGCAGTTACGCTGCTGCAACAAGCGGAGTCGATCCTGGAAGACAACTTTGGGAAGGTTCATCCCTATGTAGCGGTGGCTCTGGATACGCTTGGAAACCTGGAACTCAGGCGCGGCGATCTGGCAGCGGCGCAGACGCATATTGAACGTGCGGTGATGATAGATAGGGCGGTGAAGGGCGATGCAGACCATCTGACCGCGACCGTTAAAGCTCACCTGGCCAACGTGTTCATCGCGAGAGGGCAGTACGAACGCGCGGAGCCCCTTCTTCGTGATGCGGTGAAGGTATTCGCGCCACTCACGGGAACCATGGCTGCGGGAGCTGCACGGGGATTATTGGGCCGGGTTCTCTTTCGGGAGATGCGCTATCGGGAAGCGGAAGAGCAACTCACCGCCGCGTACGCGATTCTGGTTAGATCCCCTGGGAAGGCGTATGTGCGGAGGCTGCAACAACTCCGCGAAGATCTCGCCAGCGTGTATGAGGCCTTGCATCAGCCGGACAAAGCGGCAAGGTTCCGGACTGAATTCAC
Organism: Terriglobia bacterium; assembly: GCA_963767545.1. GTDB lineage: Bacteria > Acidobacteriota > Terriglobia > Bryobacterales > Bryobacteraceae > CAVVFX01. The sequence continues at coordinate 124,181 of CAVYEV010000041.1, read as the reverse complement.
GGATAACGAACCTAAGAAGATGGATGTAGCGAAGCGCAAGTGAGCGGGAGCCCGGTCGTGCCGGCTCCTTTACAGTCGCGGCTCAGTATTAGCGGGGATGGCGGCAACACCGCTCATGGGCTCAAACCCGTAGCTTTTGTCGTCGGCGATTTCGAGGGAATTTCCGCCATCCACGGGATGCGGACGGGTATCGTAGCCGACGTTTGCCAGCAGATCCAACGCCGCCTGTCTATCCACGCCTCTGTGGAACTCGATCACCAGCTTGGGACGATCCCGCAGCAGGGTATTGCGCATGCCCTTGAGGGCCTCGATCTCCATTCCCTGCACGTCGATCTTAATTCCGTCGACCCGACTTTCCGGGCCACTCAGGGATGGCCAGATGTGATCGAAAGAAGTGACCAGCAGCGGCTCAATCCAATCGCCTTCACGCAGTGTGCTGTCCGCCATGCCGCGATAGACAGGCAGGTCGAAGCTATGAATGCCAGGTTTGGCCGCGAGCGCGAACGGAACGATTCGCATCTGCGGATAATGGTTGAGCTGACGCGTAATAGCGATCGAACCGGCTGAAGCGATCACCGGTTCAAAGGCTACGACATGTCCTTCCGGTCCGACGAGGCGCGCGAGCGCCAGCGCTGTGTAGCCGTAATGCGCTCCGACATCGACCCAGGTCTCTCCCGGATGCACTTGATTCCGGAACCACTCGAGGAGCTGGGCTTCCGTGGTGCCCCGGATAGCGCCGGGATAATCGCGCCACGAAGTGTAAATGATCCGGCCCTTGAGTAATCCTCTGCGGATCCGGTGCCCTTTGAGCCGCTTCGGCAAAAACTGCCTTACGGTCTCCTTGAGCTTGGAGTTCATGCAGCTACATTATAGCAGTGTGCGTTTGGTTACGTTTGCTCGCTATTTTGTTCAGGACGTTCTGAGAATCGGGCGAAGCGTCTGAGGCGGAAGATTTCACTGAAGCAGATCCAAAGATTTACTACGCCGAGCCCGCTAATGGCGCCTTTGAAATAGGGATTATCCCAGAGCCAGAAATATCTCGGGATAAAGGTTGCAAAGTAATTGCTGTCCCAGTAATCGGTCCACGGAAAAACCACCAGGAAAAGCCCGAGTTCAAGACACACGATCACGACGAGCAATGCCATCGTAATCCGGAGTCCGCGGCCCTTGTGAGGAGGGGCACCTGGAATTTCGGCCACCGGGACCGCCGGATCGCTCACATGGCCCTCGCAAAGGCGAACAAATCGCACTGTTGAGGTCCTGGATCGATGGGGAAGCGGCAGCTTTCGCGCACCGGATCGAAGCTCATGCGATGAAGCGGCGCGGGTCCGAACTCGCGCAGAGCGCGTATATGTTCCGGCGCCATGTAGCCCTTGTTACGCGCCAGACCGTATTCGGGAAAAACGGCATCCCATTTGCGCATCATTTCGTCGCGATAGACTTTTGCCACGATGGATGCGGCGGCGATGGCGTGACAGCGGGCGTCGCCGTGAATGAGCGCTTCCTGTGGTTGCGGGATTTCAAGCGGCACAGCGTCAATGAGAACGAAGTCGGGAGTCGGCGAGAGGAGTTCGATGGCCATTTTCATCGCGAGGCGGGAGGCTTGATAGATGTTGATGCGATCGATGGCGGCGGCATCCACGGCGGCAACGGCCCAGCTTACGGCGCGCTCGCGGATGCGCGCTGAAAGCTCCTCACGCCGCTCCGGATCGAGGAGTTTGCTATCGTTCAACCCGCGAATGGGACGGTCCGGGAAAGGATGACTGCACCGGCGACCACCGCGCCGAATAGCGAGCCGCGCCCTACTTCGTCGGCTCCGGCGATATTCGCGTAGCCACGCGACCTTAGGTCCCGTTCGAGCGTCCCCTCGCATTTGAGGTTGAGGGCTTTAGCCTGTTCAGGAGCATCGCCGGGATTCCCGCGGTCCTTCCGCATTTGGTTAGAAATTCCTATGCCAAAGCCGATGCCGAAATCTACTTCTTGGCCTTTACTGTCTCGCGTTCGCGAAGACGGGCGGCCTTGCCTTTCAAACCGCGCAGGTAATAGAGCTTGGCGCGGCGCACGCGGCCGGTGCGCACGACGTCGATGTGGTCGATTAGGCGCGCATGCAAGGGGAAAATTCGCTCGACGCCCTGGCCGAAGCTGACCTTGCGTACCGTGATGGTTTCGCCCATGCCTGTGTTATTGCGGGCGATCATGGTACCTTCGAATACCTGCAGGCGCTCTTTGTCGCCTTCCTTGATCTTGACGTGCACCTTAATGGTGTCGCCGGGACGGAACGGGGGAATGTCCGTTCGTTTGTTCTTTTGGATAAACTTCGTCAACAACGCGTTCTGCATCTCTTCACCTGATTTTGGCTAATCTTTAATATTAGCGTGTCTTGGCGGCCACCGTGGCGAGCTTTGGGGTGGGCCGACCGAACTGGGGAAAAACTATTATTACCGATTGCGTGTGCCATGACAAACTTATGACTGGCTAAAATGCCATAAGGGCAGCCTGGATTTTTCCCGCTTTCGAAGCATGCTCCGGATCGAACATACGGCGGATCACGCGTTCGTATACTCCAAGGCGGCGCGCTAACTCGGAGTTGTTAACTCTATGGTCGCGCATCGAGAGATAGAGCGCCAGTTTCGGCGCGAGCCACAACGGCACTGGTAGCAGGCGCTGACCACATTTGGCGGCCGAAAGGCGCGGGTATGTCTTCGCGCCGGGACAAGCGGATTGAAAGATCCGATCCGAGGGCATCTATGGCTTCTTCCATTGCCTCATGTTGGTTTTCGCCGTCGGTGCCGACACGTGGAGATCTACAAACTCGACCAGTGTATAGGGCCGTCCTTGCCGGCGGTGAATCTTGCGAGATATGTAAAGGCTGACATTGGTTCGGCCAGATCTGTCCGAGCGTTAAGTGGCTCTCGCGGCACCCGGGACGGAGCCGCCGTGGGCATGCCACCGTTATCGAACCGGCTATCCCGGTGCCCTTTATTTTGCGGAGGTAACATGAACCAGAGATGCGAGGGCTGTTGACATTGATCCCGATCTCCGCGATGTGGCTGTGCGGCCAGCCTGCGCAGCCCTCTTTCGTGAGCCTCTCGCGACAGGCCGAGGCGGCACGCGATGCCAAACAACTCGACAAAGCTCTGGCCTTATATCGGCGCGCCCTTACGCTCAAGCCCGATTGGGACGAAGGTCTCTGGAACCTGGGCTCCATCGCCTATGATCTCGACCAATACGCCGAGTGCGCTCCGGCATTCCGCCGCCTGGCAAAACTAAAACAGGAGAGCGCGCCCGCCTGGACCATGTCGGGATTATGCGAATACAGGCTACGCCGCTACGATGCCGCGCTCGAAAGCCTAAGCCATGCGGAGGGCCTCAAGTTCAACGAGCCGCCTGAGCTGGACCGGTCGGCGAGGCTGCATCTGGCTCTCGTGCTGACGAAGACCGGCAGTTTCGAGCGCGCGATCGCCGTGTTGACGGAGTTGACACGTATACATACGAAGACGCCGGAGATCACTGTGGCCGCAGGTATTGCCGGACTACGTCAATTTTGGCTGCCGTTCGAGGTGCCAGAGTCGAGCCGCGATCTGGTTTTCAAGCTCGGCGATGCGATGACCGCCGTGATGGAATACGACAGTAAGGAAGCCATGCAGAAATTCGAAGCGGTGGCCGGCCAATATTCGCAAGAGCCGAACGTACATTTTCGCTACGGCGCATTTCTTAACATCCAAGGCTCGGAACGTGGCATTGAGGAGATTAAGAGAGCGGTGGAGCTTGCGCCGGACCACGTTCCCGCGCTGGTCGGATTGACTGCGATTTATCTGAAGCGTGAAGAGTTCGATGCCGCGCTCGAATACGCCGAGAGAGCGGTCAAAGCAAGCCCCGGCGACTTCTCCGCGCATATCGCTTTAGGCCGCGCTTTGCTCGCCAAGGAAGATCCGGGCCGCGCCGCGTCGCAATTGGAACAAGCGGTCAAGTTGGCTCCGTCCAGCCCGGATGCCCGCCTGAGCCTCGCGTCCGCCTATACTCGGTTGGGGCGCAAGGAGGATTCGGCGAGAGAACTCGCGGAATTCAAGCGTCTGGAAGGCTTAGGGAAATAGGCGAAATGAGAGTTTTTACGATGCAACGTGTTCTGGCGTCTACACTGGTCGCGCCACTCCTTACAATGACGGCGGCTTCGTGGCTTGCGTGTCCTGCGCCAGGTCAACAAGCAGCCGGTCCCACAGTCAAAACGGCTGTCGATGAAGTCGTGCTCGACCTCATCGTTCGCGATAAGAAAGGCAAGCCCGTAATCGATTTGAAGCCCGACGATATCAGGGTCTTCGATAACGGCGTCAATCAGTCTCTCACATCTTTTCGCCTGGTGAGCGGCTCCGAAGCCGTGAGTTCGGGCGGCGTGAGAACGCGTCTCGATCCGCTTCGGCAGGTGCGTCTGGTTACTCTTGCGTTTGAGTCGATGCCCGCGGCCGATCAACGCAAACTCGCTCGGACGGCGGCCCTCGATCTGATCGCGGGCGATCAGGGAACGAATGTCTTCTATGCCGTGGTGGCGATCAACACGAGATTGCTTGTTCTGCAACAGTTCACGAGCGATAGAACGGCGCTCAGGGCGGCAATCGATCGGGCTACCGAGGGGCTGGGCGGTCCTGGACTAACTTCGGAGTCGGATGCCATACAGGCGGAGTTGAAACGCAATCTGGCAGGCCAGAATGGCGCAGATCAGGAAGGCAATCTGTTAGCCGCGGCCAGCCAGACTGCGAGCCAACCTGTCCATAGTGGCGCGGACGCTTTGCAGGCGAAACTTGCGTCAATCATGCTGGATATGCTTCGGATGGATTCCGCGGCGACGGGACAGGGCTCGCGGCTGACACTTTCGGCGCTTCGCGCACTCGTCGAGGGTCAGAGATCCATTCCGGGCCGGAAATCTGTTATCTACTTCACCCGGGGCATGTACCTGACGCCCGAATTGGACGTGCCATTTCGCAATCTGATGAGCACGGCCAATCGCGGCAACGTCACATTTTATTCGATTGATACGCGAGGCGTAATGACGGGGGCACAGACTTTGGAAGCGCGCAACCAGTTGAACGGCGCTACGCGTGCCATCGCGACGACGACTACCCGCACGTCCGGCGCGATTACGAAGGATGAAGTGATGGCCGGGGATAATGCTGAGGTTGCAGCACGATCGAACGTCCAGGAATCGGTTCGCGAGCTAGCCGAATCCACCGGCGGCTTCCTGATTGGCGACAGCAACGATCTGCGCGGTCCGCTGCATCGTGTCAATGAAGAAATCTCAAGCTACTACGAAGTCTCGTACAATCCAGGCATCCAAACCTACGATGGCGGCTTCCGCAAAGTCGCGGTCAATGCCAGGCGCAAAGATCTTGTCATTCACGCGCGCAACGGTTACTTCGCGCTACCGCCCGAGTCCCGCGCGAGTGGCATGCAACCGTTCGAGACGCCTCTGCTGAAGATGCTCTCTGAGGCCAAAGTCTCCGACGCTGTGAAATTTCTTGCGGGTGCGGTCCTGCTTCAACCCAGAGCGCAAGGAACCGGGATCGCGATTCTGATCGAAGTGCCGCTGCGTGAATTGCAGTCCAAAGGCGAGCCTGGGAAGACGGCATTCGATGTTCACTGCTCGCTGGTGGCTCTGGTGAAAGATTCGAAGGGCGATGTGGTGCAGAAATTAGCTCGCGACCGGTCGCTTCAAGTGACTCCGGATCAGTTAAGACTCGGTAACTTCCTCGAAAAGATGACGCTTTCCTTGTCTCCGGGAACGTACAGTCTGGAAAGCGCTGTGATGGATCGCGAGGGCGGCAAGATAGGGTCGCAACGCACGGAGTTCAGCGTGCCGGCGAAAACCGCGGGAGTGGCTATCTCGTCGCTAACGCCGATGCGGTCCTACGTTCCCAAAGCGAAGGATCTCGATCCCAATGAGCCGTTCCAATTCCAGGGTGGCAGCGTCACGCCGACCATGGACCTGACAGTCAAGAAGGGACCGAACGCCGTGCTGCGACTCTTCTTCACCGTATATCAGGATTCATCCATTCCCGCGGCGCCTGCGGTGGAGATCGAATTTCTGCAGAATGGCAAGAGCCTGACCAAGGTTCCCATGCAACTTCCCGCAGCCGATGCGCAGGGAAAAATCCCTTATCTGATGACGATACCGGCAGCCTCGATTCCCTCCGGAATTTACGAAGTGCTTGCTACCGCGCGTCAGGGCGCAACCGCGGCGAGTTCGCGTACTCGAGTGGTGATTGAATAAGCTTTACCTACATAACCCTTGGCTTTTCAATAGCGTTAACGATGATCGAATCCGCTATGTTAACGCACGATACGACACGTTAACGTACTTGAAACGTCTACATCCCGGCGTGTATACTGCTTCTGCCACCTTCCGGGCACGCATATGCAAACGGCCGCCGATTTTCGGCAGGAAAGAAATGAGCTGGATGCGCTATTAGCGTCCGGCATATTTAATCGCGCTCCCAATTTGGCGCAGGTGCTCACGTATGTTTGCAATCAATATTTCGAGGGCGCCGCGGAGCAGATCAAGGAATATAACATTGCCGTGGAAGCCCTCGGGCGACCCGCGGATTTCGACCAGAAGCGCGATTCGATTGTTCGTGTAGAGGCCCACAGACTCCGGAAACGGCTGCGCGAATACTACGAGGCGGATGGGGCGCGCCATGCGATCCGGATCGAGATCCCCCCGGGGCAGTACGCACCGCGGTTTCTCCCCTCCGGAGTTACACTACCGAGCCTCGATGCCGTATCTGCCGAGACTGTACCGGCGTTGCAATTGCTGCCGCTGGTTCCAAGTCACGATGGCGGGGTGACGCCAGATACGCATCCGGTCCAGCCTGTTCCGCTGCCGCATGGATTGATGTCGCCGTTCGCCGCTGCCAACGCTCGCAACTATTGGCGAAATTTGCCGATAGCCGGTGTACTTCTCCTAATGGCAAGCTTGGGGATGATCACGTTCTGGCGCGGTCTGGAAGGAAAAGCCTCGAAAGCCTCCGCGAGCCTGCCCCACCCCCGGGTGCAGTTGCCCCCGCTAACCCCTTCGAGATGCGGATTCTGGCGGGGCATATGACGGGCGACTATGCCGATCGCCTCGGCAAGATCTGGCAGAGCGACCGGTATTTTCACGGCGGGCACGTCTTCGAAGTCCACGACCATCCGATTTTCGGCACGCGCGAGCCCAGGATGTACCAGACCGGGCGAGAAGGGTCTTTTGAGTACGACATCCCACTCCCAGCGGGCGTTTACGAACTCCGCCTGCATTTCGCAGAAACGCTGTATGGTGAAAATAATGTGGCGGGCGGAGGTGAATCGAGCCGCATCTTCGCGGTTTGGATCAACGATAGGCTCGCGCTGAAAGAGTTCGACGTGCTCGCGGAAGCCGGCCCGAGCACCGCGGATATCAGAGCCTTCAAGGATGTTTCCCCCGGTACCGACGGTAAGCTTCACCTCAAATTCGAACCGTCGACGAATCCACCGCTGCTCAGCGCGATTGAGATCGTGCCCGGTACACAGGGCAAGCTTCGTCCGATTCGAATCCTATCCCTGGACCGCGTTTACGTCGATAAAGAGGGCCGAGTATGGGAACCCGACCGCTATTCGCGGGGTGGGCAGTTGGTCGCGCGCACCAAGCCTGTGGAAGGCGAGGCCGATCCGGAGCTGTTCCGCGGAGAGCGCTTCGGGAATCTCCGTTATGTTATTCCCGTTCCGCCCGGCCGGTATGGCGTCACGTTCTATTTTGCCGAAGCGTGGTTCGGCTCCGAGACGCCCGGCGGCGGAGGCGTGGGTAGCCGGGTGTTCGATATTCTATGCAACGGCGTGGCTTTGCGCCGCGGCTTCGACGTGTTCAAAGAGGCGCATGGTAGCGGACGCAGCCTGACGTTAACCGCACATAATCTTGAGCCGGACGCACAGGGAAAACTCAATATTGCACTGACGCCTCAACGCAATTATGCGTGCCTGAATGCGCTTGAAGTGGTTGATGAAGCGAAGTAACTCGCCGTGTGCATTGTTGCGTGGCTAATGGGCAGTGGCTGCGTGGCGCATTTTCAGGCTCGCTACCTATACGCGAGAGTGCGAACCGACTCTTGAACAATCGCCGCTTCAGAAAACACTTGTGTTGGGCACCGGAATCTGTAACTTCTGGGATGACGACCACGGCTGGAGCCGGATTACGATAGTCCCGTCCTGTGGACCGCCTGGGATCGGATCGCCGTTCGATCAATCCTCAACGTAAAACTCGGCAGCTTCCCGAATTTTCGCTAATGCCTCTTCGGGCGAGCGTCGCCAGGTGTGACAGCAAGGCGGGGCAGAACGCATCGTACGTCAGAGACCCGTTTTCAAAACGGACTTCTTCAATCACGACGCGAAATATGTGGGACTCCATGATCTTGTGACTTCACGATCTTATGATGATGCAAAGGGCTATTGAGAGGAGCCGCTAGCCGCCCGCGAGCCAGATCGAACATTTCATGCTCTTTTCCGCGAAAGATCCCGGACTGGCCAACTAAATTACATCATTTTTCCGGTTACTCTGGAATTCCAACAAATAAATGGACGCATTAAAGAATACGATGTATCATCTATTTTCCAGTTAGTTTTCGATGTTGCACTCGCCCGCGGGTAGTTTACGGGTTTGAAAATGAGGGGATATTATTGCGTTCAGAGAAGTCTGGTCCGTCTCCTCGGCCTTGTTGCCGCGGCTTTGCCGGCTTTGTGCCAGTCGCCCGGATACGTCATTACCACCGTGGCGGGAGGCGGATTGCCACTCACTCCGGCGCTGGCGACGAGCGTGCCGCTGGGACAGCCGACTTCCGCTCCACAAAACGTAGCTGTAGACGGATATGGCAACCTGTACCTTACCGCGTATAACTGCGTGTTCAAAGTGGATGCGGCGGGCGTACTTACGCGCGTGGCAGGACGGTCGACGGAAGCAGGCTATCTCGGAGATGGAGGCCTGGCCATCGATGCCCAGTTCAACAATCTCACCGGCATTGCGGCGGACGGCACCGGTAACATCTACATCTCGGACGCGGGCAACTTCCGGATACGCAAGATCTCAGTTGCGACCGGCGTCGTCACCACAGCGGCTGGGAATGGCACTCAAGGCTACTCCGGAGACGGAGGCATCGCTGTGAACGCCCAGATTGACGCCGATAGTATTGCGCTAGATAGCGCCGGGAACCTGTTCATCATGGACGGTGGTAACTTTCGGATCAGAAAAGTAGCGGCAGCAACGGGAGTTATTACGACAGTCGCTGGGAATGGCAGCGATGAGTTTTCGGGCGATGGCGGGCTCGCGACCAGCGCCGGTTTCTCCGATCCTGGCGATCTCGCGGTCGATGGAGCCGGCAATATCTACATTATTGACCAGTACCGGATCCGCAAAGTATCGGCGGCGACCGGGATTATAACGACCGTCGCGGGAAATGGCACCAATGGTTATTCGGGAGAAAACGGGCCCGCGATTGGCGCGCAGATGGGTATCGCCTTCGGCCTGACAGCGGACAGCGCGGGCAACCTTTACATCGCCGATACGAGTAACTACCGGGTCCGAAAAGTAACAGCAGCGACGGGCATTATCAGCACCGTATCGGGAGATGGCGTTGGAAACTATTCCGGCGACGGCGGCGCTGCCACAAACGCCCAACTCTCGTTTCCCACCGGAGTGGTGGTAGACGGTCCGGGTAACCTGTACATCGCGGACACCCATCAAGTCCGGAAAGTGAGCGGAGCGACGGGTATTATCACAACAATTGCCGGAAGCGGCGCCGCTTCTTATTCGGGCGATGGTAGTCAAGCCAGTATCGCGCAACTCGCTTTTCCCAGCAGTGTGGCGCTCGACAGATCGGGTAACCTCTACATCGCGGATCTCTCCAACCAGAGCATCCGCAAACTGGCAATGGCGACCGGCATTATTACGACCGCGGTTGGCAATGGCGCTTTTGGATACTCCGGCGACGGAGGTCCGGCCACGAGCGCCCAACTTGGAGATCCCGGCAGTGTCGCGGTGGATGGATCGGGCAACCTCTTCATCGCCGACACGTACAATTGCCGGATTCGCATGGTGGCGGCTGCGAGCGGCGTTATCACGACCGTAGCCGGAGATGGAGCCCGCGGGTATTCGGGCGACGACGGCCCAGCTACCAGCGCACAACTCTCCGATCCGAGCAGCGTGACGCTTGACGGCTCCGGCAACCTGTTCATCGCGGACGCGAGTAACGACCGCATTCGTAAGCTGGCGCTGGCAACAGGCATTATCACGACGGTGGCTGGGAACGGCACGTCCGGCTATTCAGGCGACGGAGGTCCGGCGACAAGCGCACAGCTTTCGGGTCCGAGCGGTGTGGCGGCGGATGGTTTGGGCAACCTTTATATCGCGGATACGAGTAATAACCTGATCCGGAAGGTGGTCCTGGCAACAGGCATTATCACGACTGTGGCGGGAGACGGCACGTGTTGCTCGTCGGGCGACGGAGGTCCGGCGCTGAGCGCGCAACTCGGGTTCCCGGCCGGTGTGGGGGTGGATCGGACCAACTTCTATATCGCCGATAGTGGCAGCGGGCAGGTCCGCCAGGTTGCACTGGCTACAGGCATCATCACTACCGCGGCGGGAAATGGCAACGGTGGATACTCGGGCGATGGAGGACCCGCAGGGAACGCCGAACTTGCGAGCCCTCAAGGCGTGACGGCAGATAGCGCGGGTAATCTCTATGTCGCGGACACGAACAACGGCGTGATCCGAATGCTTGCGCCGTCGGGTGGCAGTCCGATGCTGAGCGTAACTGAGTCACATGCGGCCATCTTCACGGCGGGGCAGAACGGCGCTGCTTACTCGATCCTGATAAGCAATGCGTCCGGAGCGGGGCCGGCCAACGGGGCAGTGACCGTGAGCGAGAACATTCCGGCGGGATTGACGTTGCAGGCGATATCGGGAATCGGATGGAACTGTCCTTTATCCGCCAACACGTGCACGCGTAGCGACGCGCTAAACGGGGGAGCGAGCTATCCGCCAATTACGGTGAGCGTTAATATCCCTTCCAATGCTCCGGTTCAAGTGATCAATAAGGTGACGGTGACGGGCGGACGTTCGGTGGCGGCGGCCACGAGCGATGGAACGACCATCGTTGGTAATCCGGCGAAATTGGCATTGCCCTGGCAGCCGTCCGTAGGCGTTGTGGGTAGCGTTCTGCTTCCAGTGGTGGTGCAGGTTCAGGACGGGAATGGAAATGTTGTGGCGGGGTCGACGGCTTTGATTACAGTTACCTCCAATCCAGCGGGTGTCAATGCCACGATTAACGCGGTGAATGGCCTCGCGACGTTCAGTAATCTGGTGTTCAACAGCGCCGGTAGCTATATGTTAACGGCGACTACAAGCGGGCTGCCTTCAGCCACCAGCAACCAGTTCAGAATACTTGGGCCGCCGAGCGTCTTTATCGATACGCCTGGGGCGGGTGCGGTCGTCACGTCCGGCACAGTCACGATTTCCGGTTGGGCGATCGACAACACGAGCCTTATCGGGAGCGCTATTTCAAGCGTTCTGGTGAGCGTGGATGGCTTTAGCGCAGGAACTGCGAGTTATGGAATTGTCCGCGCGGATGTCTGCGCCGTTTTCCCCGCGAGGCCAGGTTGTCCCAATGTCGGTTTCGCTTACCTGCTCAATACGGCTGTGTTAAGCAACGGGAATCATACCGTCGCGGTATCGGTTACCGATAGCGACGGCACGCCTGACTCTTCATCTGTGGCTATAGGTATCACGGTATCGAACAGTGTGGCGGCCTCGCCTCCGAGCGTGTTTATCGATGCACCGCTTGCGGGCGCCGTAGTGGCTTCGGGGATGGTTGCGATTTCCGGGTGGGCGGTCGATAACACGAGCAGCGTAGGCACGGCGATTGCGAGTGTCGTAGTGAAGGTGGACGGCACAATAGCGGGCACCGCTACCTACGGGATTAGCCGGCCGGATGTGTGCGCCGTTTTCCCAGGGCGGCTGAACTGTCCCAGGGTGGGGTACAGTTACTCTCTCGACACGCGAACGCTCTCCACGGGACTTCACACCATCACGGTATCGGCTGCAGACAGCGATGGCGTTCCGGATGTTGGCAATGCCAGTATAGCGATCGCGGTCTCCAATGCGCCGCCTGCCGTCTATATCGATTCGCCGACGCCAGGATCGGTATTGTCGGGCGTGGTGACAGTGGCGGGCTGGGCAATTGATTCATCGGCATCGGGTACCGCGATCGCCGGGGTTCAAGTGAATGTGGATGGAGTACTCATGGGAACCGCGACTTACGGCGGCGCGCGTCCGGATGTATGCGCGGCCTATCCTGCGCGGCCGGGATGTCCGAACGTGGGGTTCACGTACCAGTTGAATACGGGTTTATTGAGCGTGGGGCCGCATACTATTAGTGTGGTTGCGATGGACGGCGATGGGAATCCGGACACGGGATCGACGCCGGTGAGTGTGACCGTGATTGCGCCTGCGCCAATTATCTACGTCGATTCACCAGCGCCGGACGCGACGATTTCCGGCTCCGTGACTGTGTCGGGATGGGCGATCGACAACGCGACCGCGATAGACAGCGTTCAGGTTAAGGTGGATGGTAATGCGATCGGTAATGCCGCGTATGGATCGGCTCGTCCCGATGTCTGCGTAGCTTTTCCGGGCCGGCAAGGCTGTCCTAACGTTGGCTTCACTTACATACTCGATACGACGAAGCTTGCCGCCGGGTTGCACACGCTCACATTGGTCGCGATGGATACCGATGTAAATCCGGATTTCGCACTGTGGAGTGAGCCGATTCAGATCGTCACGAAGTGAGGCTATTCGGGTGAGTCGCCGATATCTTCCGCTTTATTCTCGAATTTCGTCATGGAGTGCAGGAATACCAGGTCAACCTTCCCGATGGGGCCGTTACGCTGTTTAGCGACGATCAGTTCGGCAAGGCCTCTCAGCGACTCGTCGTCCCGTTTATAAACTTCCGGACGGAAGATAAAGCCCACCAGGTCGGCATCCTGCTCGATTGAACCCGATTCGCGAAGATCGCTCAACTGCGGCCGATGGTCTCCTTGCCGCGTTTCCGGAGCGCGGCTCAGTTGCGATAGCACGAGCATGGGCACGTTCATTTCCTTGGCGAGCAGCTTCATGCCTCGCGAGATCGCGCTGACTTCGGCGTTTCGATTTTCGAAGCGGCCGCGCCCGGACATTAGCTGCAAGTAATCGACGATTACCAGGCCGAGAGGCGGCCCCTGCTGCTGGAGACGGCGCAACCGGGCGTGCATGTCCATGAGGTTCACGCCTGCCGAGTCGTCGATGAACAGAGGCGCTTCCACCATTTCCATGGCAGCTTTCTGCAGCTTGCGGCGTTCGTCCTGATTCAGGTAACCGGCGCGGAATCGCTGGCTATCGACGTAGGCTGAGGCACACAGCAAACGGGTCAGCAGCGACTCGTTGGACATTTCGAGCGAGAAGACCGCAACTGTTTCGCCTAGTTTGGACGATACGTGGCTAGCGATGTTCAATGCGAACGCAGTCTTACCCATCGAGGGACGCGCCGCGAGAATAATGAGGTCGCCCCGATGCAAACCGCCGGTCATCTCGTCCAGTTTGGTGAAGCCGGTGCTGATGCCCTTTATCCGCTTGCTGGGATCGAGGAAGGCGTTGATGCCGCCTTCATAGTTCTCGATGATCTCGCGCGGGCTCATCAGGCCGGTAGTGACGCGCGATTCACCCAGTTTCAGGAGCGTCTCTTCCGCCCCGGCCAGGATCGACTCCGGCGTATCCTCGGCGAGCAGCGCGCGATTCATGATCTGCTGGGCCGCGGCGATCATCTGGCGTAAGGAAGCCTTATCGCGGATGATTTTGATGTAGCCGTCCAGATTGGGGATTTTGGGCAGGCCGTCGTCGAGCGACACCAGGTAACTGAGGCCGTCGACGGACTCGAGTTCGTTATGACGCAGGAGTTCATTGGCCAGCGTGATGCGGTCGATCTTCTCGTTGCGCTCGTGAAGTTCCGTCATGCGGCGGAAGATACGTTGATGCTTCTCGAGACAGAAATCGCCGGCCTGCAGAGAGCCTGCAATCTCGATAAACGCGGCATCGTCGAGGAGGATCGAGCCGAGAACAAACTTCTCGGCGTCGACATTCGCGGGGAGACCTTTTTCAAGCGCAATGGCGGAAGGCGACATCATAGGCAATTCCTCACGTTAGGCGAGAAGCGCGCGATTGACAAGCGGCGGCGCGCAATTTTTCTGTGGACGCGGCGAAGGTTGCAGCGGCGCGGTTTCTTACCGGATCGCGATGGATACCCTTAGCTTTCCACAGAAATTCCACAGGAACAGGATATCGAAAAATTGTTCGCGCGTGTAGAGCAGGCGTTTCATACTCATGTGCATGGCGTCACCTTTCCGGCATCCGTGATATTCTTCCGGCGTGCCCGATATCTTTCGCGATCGCCTTCTCGAGGGTAAAGTCGCCTTCATCACGGGCGGCGGCAGCGGTATTGGCGGGAGAATCGCCGAACGATTCGCGCAGCATGGCGCGAAGGTCGTCCTTGCGGGCCGAAGAGCGGAGACGCTTGACGCTGCTGCTTCCGCTATCCGCGCGAATGGTGGCGTCGCGGACACTGCGCCGCTTGATGTTCGTGAGTATGCCGCACTCGAGACTGCCCTGCGCCGCACGCGCGATGGCTGGGGAGAGATCGACATACTGCTCTGCGGCGCCGCGGGAAATTTCCCGGCGCCCGTGACCGGCATGTCAGCCAATGGATTCAAGGCAGTGGTCGATATCGACTTGCTCGGGACCTTTAACACCTGCCGGGCCGCGTTCGAATTCCTGCGAAATCCGGGCGCATCGGTGGTTAGCATATCGGCCGCGCACGCTCAGACGCCGATCCCGTATCAGGCCCATGTGTGCGCGGCGAAAGCCGGCGTGGAGCTCCTCATGAAGACTCTGGCCATCGAATGGGGACCACACGGGATTCGCGCCAATTGCATCGTTCCCGGACCGACGTCCGATACGGAAGGTATGCGGCGGCTGGCGCCTACGGAGGAAGCCCAGCGCCGCATTGAGCGGAGCGTGCCGTTGGGGCGGTTCGGGACCAAAGACGAATTGGCGGATCTGACACTGTTTCTCTGTTCTTCAGCCGCGGCTTACATTACCGGCGGAATTTTTCATTGCGATGGCGGTAGTTCGCTTACCCGGTTCGGAATGAGCGGCATGGGATAAAGAACAGCGGCACTATACTTGTTGCAGAATTGAATGCGTTCAATTCCGGACGGGAGAGTGACAATGCGGATCGTCGTGCCGGGAGGCAGCGGGCAGATCGGAACGCTGCTGGCGCGTCATTTTCATTCATGTGGTCATGACGTTACGATCCTTTCGCGCTCGTCCCGCAGCGAACCGTATCGAGTGGTCCGGTGGAACGGGCGGGATATCGGTCCGTGGATTTCCGAAATCAACAATGCCGATGTGGTTATCAATCTCTCGGGGCGCAGCGTGGATTGTCGCTACACTGCTGCGAACCGCAAAGAAATTCTGCGATCGCGCGTCGATTCCACTCGCGTTATGGGACAGGCAATCGCCTCGGTGGAACGGCCACCGCGCCTCTGGATCAACGCGAGCACCGCGACCATCTACCGTCACAGCCTTGATCGTCCGATGGACGATCTTACGGGCGAGTTAGGCGGTTCCGAGCCCCGCGTTCCTTCGACGTGGCGCTTCAGTATCGACGTTGCGACGCAGTGGGAACGTTCTTTTTTCGACGCCGTGGTTCCTCGCACCCGCAAGGTGGCAATTCGTAGCGCTATGACGATGAGTCCCGATGCCGGCGGAATCTTCGACATGCTGCTGCGCTTGGTGCGATTGGGGCTGGGCGGTTCACTCGCCTCCGGCGCTCAGTTCGTCTCCTGGATCCACGAGATCGATTTCATCCATGCGATTGAATTCCTGATCGCTCGCGAGGATCTCGCGGGAGTTGTCAATCTCACTTCGCCGAATCCCATGCCCCAGCGCGACTTCATGCGCATCCTGCGCGAGGAATATGGAATGCCGATCGGCCTGCCGGCGACACGGTGGATGCTCGAAATTGGCGCGTTTGTGATCCGCACCGAGACCGAATTAATTTTGAAGAGCCGGCGAGTAGTTCCGAGACGGCTGACCGACGCGGGATTCGGCTTCGAATTCGCGAACTGGAACACCGCGGCGGCAGAATTGGTCGCGCGGCGGCAGGGGCGGGCAGCCGTGGTATGCTGTCCGCCGGTATGATCAGATGGCGGCATTCGGCGATTCCGATCCTCTTTGCACTGGGCTCGCACGTAGCTTTTTCGGCAGATTACCCCTATCCGGACTCGGGCGACGTTACTATCCCGGACTTCCAATTCGAGAGCGGCGAGTCGCTGCCTACACTGCGGCTTCACTACCGGACCATCGGCGCGCTGCATCACGACCGTTTCGGGAAGGCCGACAATGCCGTTCTCATACTGCATGGGACCAGCGGATCGGGTGACAGCTTCGTCTCCTCCCGCTTTGCCGGGCAGCTCTTCGGAGAGGGCCAACTGCTGGACGCCAAGCGCTACTTCATCATTCTGCCGGACGGCATCGGACATGGCGATTCAAGCAAACCGAGCGACGGTTTGCATGCCCACTTTCCCCGCTACTGCTATCACGATATGCTTGCGGCGCAATACCGGCTGTTGACGGGTAAACTCGGCGTCGATCATCTGCGGCTGGTAATGGGAACGTCGATGGGTGGCATGCAGACGTGGCTCTGGGGCGAACGCTATGCCGATTTTGTCGACGCTTTGATGCCGCTGGCCAGCGCTCCCGTTCAGATTGCCGGACGCAACCGCATGCTTCGCCACATGATGAGCGATGCGATTCGCGGCGACCCGGAGTGGAAGGATGGCGAATACACCACGCAGCCGCGCGGACTCGATGCGGCGCTCTTCTCGCTGTTTGTAATGCTCAGCTCACCATTCGAACTGCAGAAGGAAGCGCCCACGCGAGACGAGGCCGACCGCTACTTTGACGATTGGATCTCCGATCGGCGCCGGCACACGGACGCCAACGATTTTCTGTATCAGTTCGAATCGTCGGCCGACTACGATCCGGCTCCGGAACTAGAGAAGATCAAGGCGCCGCTATTCGCTATAAACTCGGCGGACGATGAAGTAAATCCACCGGAACTCGGCATCGTGGAGCGCGAGATAACGCGGGTCAGTAAGGGACGCTACATCCTGATTCCGTTATCGGCCAAGACTCGGGGGCACGGCACCCACTCCGATCCGGAAGCATGGAGCGGCTATCTTCGCGAGCTACTCCGGATTTCCAAGCGTTCGAACGGATAAACTGGATATCTATGAAATGGTTCGCGGTAGTTGCCTTCAGCGCGGTGTTCAGCACCGTCGCGGCAGGACAGACGCAATATGACCTGCTGATCAAGGGCGGTCACGTGATCGATGCCAAGAATCATGTCAACGCTGTCCGCGATGTCGCGATACAGAACCACAAGATCGCGGCGGTCGCGGCGAACATTCCGGCGGATCAGGCGTTCAAGGTAATCGATGCGAAAGGTCTGTACGTTACTCCAGGCCTCGTCGATATTCATGTTCACGTGTATGCGGGCACGGGCATGCGCGGAGCGTACGCGGGTGACTTGAGCCTTTATCCCGACGGATACACGTTCCGCAATGGCGTGACTACGGTCGCGGACGCGGGGAGCTCCGGATGGCGCAACTTCCCCGACTTCAAGGAGCGGGTGATCGACCGCGCCAAGACCCGTGTACTCGCGTTTCTGAATATTGTGGGGCACGGAATGGGTGGCGGCCGGGTCGAGCAGAACGTCGAAGACATGGATTCGAAGGCCACCGCCGAGCAAGCTGAGAAGTATCGAGGTACGGTGATCGGAATCAAGACGGCGCACTTTTCGGGGCCGGAATGGGTCGCGGTCGATCGCGCGGTCGAAGCGGGAACGATTTGCGGGATGCCGGTCATGGTGGATTTCGGCTCGTTTCGTCCCGAGCGTCCTTATCAGGAGCTAGTATTGAAGCATCTGCGTCCGGGCGATATCTCGACGCACATGTATCTGGACGCGGTGCCGATGATCGACCCTGCTGGTAAAGTGATGCCATATCTGTTCGAGGCGCGCAAGCGCGGCATCATCTTCGATGTGGGGCATGGCGGCGGCAGTTTCCTGTTCCGCCAGGCTGTTCCGGCGATTCACCAGGGCTTCATTCCGGATTCGATCTCGACGGACCTGCACGTCGGCAGCATGAACAACGGCATGAAAGGCATGCTCAATGTTATGTCCAAGCTGCTGAATATAGGCGAGCCGCTCGATCAGGTGATTGCGCAGTCCACGTGGCACCCGGCCCGCGAAATTCACAAGGAAGAGTTGGGGAATCTGGACGTCGGCGCGGATGCCGACGTTGCGGTGCTTCGCGTTGAGCACGGCGACTTCGGTTTCGTCGATTCCTATGGAGCCCGGATGAAGGGCAATCAACGCCTGGTGAGCGAGCTGACCATTCGCGACGGGATGGTGGTTTGGGATCAGAATGGCATCTCGCGCGAAGATTGGAGTAAGCTGGGACCCAAGTACAAGCCGCAGGGCGATAACCGCTGGGACGGAACCATCAATTCCACCGTGCGCGGCAGAAAGTAAGGAGACGGAAACAATGCAGAAGAATCGGCGCAGTGTTTTGAAGACGGCAGTTGCCGCCATGGCAGGGGCGAGCGCGGCGCAAGCGCAAACCGGCCCAACCAAGAAAGTACATTACATGAATGGCAAGCCTGCGAAAACTCCGTTGTTTTCGAGTGCCGTATCTTATGGAAACCTCCTGTTCATCGCGGGAATCGGCGCGCACGTTCCGGGCGACATCAAAGTTCACACGGATATTGTGCTGAAGGAAATCGAGAAACAGCTCACCAACGCCGGGTCCTCTATGGACAAGGTGCTGAAGGTGACCGTGTTTCTCAACGATTTGAAGGATTACACCGCGATGAACGAAGTGTATTTGGGGCGATTCGGCGATCAGCCGCCGGTTCGCACGACTGTTTCGCCCGCGGGCGGAGTTCCAGGTAATTCGTTAGTCGAGATGGATGTGATTGCATATATATGAAACCGAAATTGCTTTCTAAGTTGACACGCCGCACTCTGCTGCAGAGCGGCGGACTGCTGGCTGGCACCTATTTGCCGGCGCGCCGGGCCTTGGGCGCCGCGGCATCAGGGAAGGCGTTGCAATTGGGTCCCAGTCTCTATGAGTCGATCGGCGTCGCGCCTCTGGTGAACTGCCGGGGCACGTTCACCATCATCAGCGGCTCGCAGACCCTTCCTGAAGTGAAGCGCGCGATGGACGAGGCGTCGCGTCACTACGTCAACCTCGACGAATTGATGAACGCCGTCGGCCAACGCCTCGCGGAATTGACGCACGCCGAGTGGGGCATCGTGACCGCCGGATGCGCGGCGGCTTTGACCCACGCAACATCCGCATGCATCGCCGGCGCGGATCCCGAGAAGATGCAGCGTATGCCAAAGCTAGACGGCATGAAGAACCAGGTGATCATTCCGCTGCACTCGCGCAACGTTTACGACCATGCGGTCCGGATGACCGGCGTGGATATTGTGGAGGTGGGGACGCCGGAAGCGCTGGAAACCGCCATCAATCCGAAGACCGCGATGATCATGATCATGTCGTCGCCGCGATCGGAGAGCGGCCCTATGAGCACGGAGAACATCTGCAAGATCGCGCGCGCCCGGCAGATTCCGGTGATTGTAGATGCAGCCGCCGAGACGCTCACCATCCCCAACAAACACCTGCTCCGTGGAGCGAACATGGTGGCCTATAGCGGCGGCAAGTGCATCCGCGGACCACAAGCCGCGGGACTGTTGCTGGGTCAGAAGGATCTGCTACAGGCGGCATGGCTGAACAGCGCTCCGCATCACGCCTTCGGCCGGTCGTTGAAGGCCGGGAAGGAAGAGATCATGGGGATGCTCGCGGCGGTTGAGATGTGGGTGCAGCGCGACCATAAAGCCGAATGGGCGCAATGGGAGTCGTGGTTGAATTACATCGGCGGGCGGGTCACTACGGTTGCGGGCGTTACCACCCAGATTCTGCAGCCTGAGGATCTGTCGAATCACGCGCCGCAGTTGCGCATCAAGTGGGATGCGGCAGCGGTTGGAATAACGGGGAAGGAAGTCGAAGACCGGCTTCTGAACGGACGGCCTCGCATTGCTGTGGGAGGTTCGAGCGGAGTCCGGCCCGACGGTATGGCGAGTTCGGTGACGATCATGCCATACATGATGCAGCCGGACGATTATAAAATCGCGGCGGAGGCGCTGTATTCGCTGTTATCGAAACCGCCGAAATTCACGAATCCCGTTCGGCCTTCGGGCACTCCGGCGCAGATCGCAGGGCAGTGGGACGTGCGGATCGACTATCTGCTGGGCAGTTCGAATCACCATCTTTCGATCGAGCAGGCGGGATCGGGTTTGAGCGGCGTGCACAACGGCGAGACGCTGAAAGGCCCCTTGCGGGGCACGGTGTATGGCAACGAGGTCGACTTCCGCAGTTCGCAGAAGATTCAGGGCACTTCGCTGAGTTTCGAATTCCGCGGGACGGCAGCGGGAGATTCGATGAGCGGGACGGTGTCCATGGCGGAGTATGGCCAAGGGCGCTGGACGGCTACGAAACGCGCTTAGGGATGCGTCGGCTGTGGGGTGGATGCCGCCGCCGGACCACCCTTCGGAACCCTCGCCGCGTTTGCCGCCGCCAGAACATGGCCGCCTTGGGCCGCTTTCGTCCACCATTTGCCCGCTTCGCTGTAACTCTGCTGCACGCCCTTACCGTTGGCGTACATCATCCCAAGAGCCGCTTCCGCTGGAACGTAGCCCTGCTCCGCGGCGCGCAGCGTATTCTCGAACGCCAACCTAGGCTGCTTCCGCACTGGGTCGCCCGTCGCGAGGTTGTGGCCGAGTAGGTAGGCGCCGCCCGAACAATAGAGGTCTACAGGCGGGTTCGTTACGCCCGAAGCGCAGACTTCGTAATCCTTCAGATAGCCCGCCTGCTTGGCGGTAATCTCGTCAAGCCAATTCTGCCAGCCGCCTTCCGGTGCCTTCCGTTCGGCTCTGCCAGCGTCGCCGCGAAAATCCGGATCGCGAATCGGCGCCAGAATATTGGCCGCCATAACGCGCAACTCCTCGTCTTTGTCTGTAAGCAGCGCGACCAACGCTTTGAACACCGGCGGATCCTGTCGAACGCCCTTCACCTGTAACCGTACAGCCTGCCCCAATCCGTCCACGGCGCTGACGCGATCGGCCTGAGTAACCGCTTTGTCCGGAACAGTCGCGAGGTCGATGAGCGCTTTCTGTGCCGCTTCCGATCGCCATTGCGCGTTTATCGCCAGCGCCCGGATTGCCGCTCTGCGCACCTTCGCATCGCTGTCCATGGCACTCAAGCTAAGCGCGGCAATTGTGTCTTCGCTGAAAATGGCGTGGCTGCACGTCTCAGCCGCGGCTGCCCGGACACCCGCATCTCTGCTGGCTAACAGCTTCCGTACCACCACTCCCGCGGGCGCGCCTCCGACCAGCGCCAACGCCTCGTAATAACCGCGCGGGCCGGCGGCCGGGGCAGCTGCATCGCTGAATTGCCTCAGCAGCGTCACCTCTCCCTGAGATGGAGCGATATTCTTGTTGCGCAGGCGAGTAGCCCATGCGATCGCGTCATCGTTGCTGACCGGATGGTAAGTGCGCGCGCCGAGATCGTCGAACTCGCGATAGATTACGTGATAGCCCTTGGCATTCACTCGCCCGTACGTGTCGCGAACCGTATTGATATGGGTCTGCAAATCGCGAAGCCCCAGCACCATGTAGAATTCCGGCGCGCTCCCCAGCGGATCGAGCGGCTCATCGAGTTCCGATGGCATCGTCCACCAACCCCAGCTATACGTAATTCCCGCGGTGATCAGGTCCGAATGCGTGGTGCCGAACTCACCGGAAATCTTCCCGCCCTCCCCTTTTCCATACATGTAAATGCGCCGCGGATTGACCGGGTAATTCTTCATCGCCCACGCAATTAGCTTCGCGATGGGTTCGTGATCCGCCGGGCCGAATTTCTGTGCCTGCGGATGTCCGGCGAGCAGCACATAACCATCGCTCAGATCTTGCCGCCGCAGCGACTCACGGACTGGCAGGATCTCATCGCCTGTCGGCCGGTCGTGTTCTGGGAAACAGAGGAACAGGCCAACCTGCCGTGCCGGGTCGGTTGTACCCGCGGGCGCAATGCCCGCAGGCGTCTCGATAACGTAACGGATGATCGTCTTCCCCGCGTCATCTTTCAATTCCCTCTCTTGCGCTACGCAACAACCGGCAATAAGCGCGAGCCAAAACACGCACCGTAACTCTCGATAAATGTGAGTGAATTTCATAGGTGGGATACGCTGAATATACCGCAACGATCCCCGCTACGCCTCGTTTATCGCCGCCAGTAACACGAGCCCTGCCGAGGCAAGGCATAATAATCCTAGCCATGAGACTAGCGCTGCTCTTCCTCTTATTCCTTTCACCCGCGATGCCCGCGGGTTTTCCCGAAGCCGATATCTCGAACGGTATCCTGAAGGCCAAGATCTATTTGCCCGACGCCCACGACGGCTACTATCAGGCCACTCGCTTCGACTGGTCGGGTCAGATTCCGTCCCTCGAGTACAAGGGCCACACCTATTTCGGGCAATGGAATCCTGCCCCGTACACACCGAAGCTACATGACGCCATTATGGGCCCCGTCGAAGAATTTCTTACTGACGGCACGGGGCTTGGCTACGCGGAAGCGAAACCGGGCGGCACATTTATCAAGATCGGCGTGGGAGTGATCCGCAAGCCGGAAGAACCGCGGTTCCAGCAATTCAAAACCTACGAAATCGTGGATAACGGCAAGTGGGACATCAAGAAGCGCGCCGGTTCCGTCGAGTTCACCCAAACCGTCGCCGATCCCTCGTTAGGCTACGCGTATCGTTACACGAAAGTTGTTCAGCTTGTTAAGGACAAACCGGTAATGGTGCTCGAACACCGCTTCAAGAATACTGGAAAGAAGCCGATCGAGTCCGACGTCTACGAGCACAATTTCTATATGCTCGACAAGCAACCCACCGGACCTGACATTGTCGTCAAGTTTCCGTTCGACGTTCACGCGACGCAGGATCTTCACGGTATGGCCGAAACCAAAGGAAAAGAGCTCGTATATCTCAAGGAACTCACCGGCCGCGAGAGCGTCCAAAGCAACTTGACCGGCTACAGCGACAATGCACAGGATTACAACATCGCGGTCGAGAATCTGAAGAGCGGAGCCGGCGTGCGCCAGACGGGCGACCGGCCCATCGTTCGCATCAACTACTGGTCGATTCGCTCGACGCCATGCCCCGAGGCGTATATCCATATCAAAGCCGCCCCTGGCGAAACGTTCACCTGGAAGATTTCCTACCAGTTCTACACCTCGAAATGAGGCCCGACGCTTGCGTAAGGTTTGCCGCGTCGACAGGCTCAGTTCGGGACAGCACCTTCTCGTTGCCGCCGCTCTCGACCATGGACCGGCGCAGGAGGCTAGGGCAGCCACGGCAGTTCCTCCTCCGTACGTCCCGCTCGCTCACTAACCTCGCTCAGTAACGAGGAGGCGCTGACGCCTATCACGACCTTCGACTTCGGCGGGCCGCAGACCCATCCCGAAACAGGCAACAAAACCGCAGACCAGCGCGTCATATACTAGAGCAAGAGACCCAAGTATGAAAAAATACGGGAAGTTCGCCGCCCTTGTCGTCCTGATCCTCGGCACATTGATCTGGATCGCGACCGCCAGCATGAAGGATACGAAAACGTACTACAAGACTATCGCCGAACTCGGCAAGATGGGCTCGCAATCCATGGATAGCCGGGTGCGAGTGGGCGGTGACATCGAGAAGGGATCGATTCAGCGAAACGGCCGTATGGTGGATTTCACGCTGGTTCAAAAGGATGCAGCCGCGGCGGCCGCACCGTTGTATCTTAAGGTGGCGTACGATGGCCGCGATCCGCTCCCCGATACTTTCCGCGACGGCGCGCAGGCACTGGCCGACGGGAGAATGGGCACCGATGGCGTTTTCCACGCATCCAAGATCCAAGCCAAGTGCGCCTCGAAATACGCCGCTAAACCCGGACAAGCGCCCGAAGGTTTGAAGGCGCCCAATTCAGCGTCCTATAAGTCGTCTATGTAGAGGCGGCGCAGACTTCGGTCTGCAATCTGTAGCGCAATGCCGAACCCGGATACACGAAAGCAATTATGGAAAACGTAGGCGCCCTGGCCGTACTGCTGGCCTTTTGCATTTCAGTTTACGCGATCGCCTCGTCCGTTATCGGACGTCTCAAGCGCCGGCCCTTCCTGGTGATTAGCGGCGAGCGCGCCGTTTACGCGGTCTGGTTTTTGATCACCTGTGCTACCGGGATTCTGGTCTACAATTTCCTGACGAGCAACTTCAGCTTTGCCTATGTCGCAGCCCACAGCAATCGCGACATGCAGGGCCTGTACAAATTCGCGGCACTCTGGGGCGGCCAGGAAGGCTCTCTTCTCTTCTGGAGTTTCCTCCTCTCTACTTATGCGGCGGTCGTCGTCTTCACTAACCGGCGGCGCCATCGCGACATGATGCCGTATGTGGTCGCCATCATTTCCACGGTTCAGGCTTTTTTTCTGACTCTGAACGCATTCGTCGTCAGCCCGTTCCAGATGCTGGCCGTGGATAAGGTGATCACGTCGGTGCCCGACGGTATGGGACTCAATCCGACGCTGCAGTATCCAGCGATGGCCATCCACCCGCCGATGCTCTATCTCGGATATGTCGGCATGACGATTCCCTTCGCCTTTGCGATGGCGTCGATGCTCACGCGTCAGCCCGGTGAGGCGTGGATCCACACTACTCGACGATGGTCGCTGGTCACCTGGCTGTTCCAAAGTTGCGGTGTGGTGCTCGGCGCCGCTTGGGCGTACCACGCTCTCGGATGGGGCGGTTACTGGGCCTGGGATCCGGTCGAGAACGCGTCTTTTCTTCCCTGGCTCAGCAGCACGGCCTTTCTTCACTCCGTGATGATGCAGGAGAAGAAGGGCATGATGAAGGTCTGGAATATCGTCCTCGTCTCAGCTTCGTTCTTCCTCTGCATTTTCGGCACATTCCTGACGCGGTCGGGGGTGGTGAGTTCGGTTCACGCCTTCGCGCAATCGCCCATCGGGACCTACTTCGTCGGCTTCCTATCGATCGGTATCGCGCTCACGATTTATGCCATTCTCGATCGGCTTCCGTACCTGAAGAGCGAATCGGAACTCGAGAGCGTAGTCTCCCGCGAGTCGAGTTTCCTGTTCAATAATCTGGTTCTGTTGTCGAGTTGCTTTGCGGTCCTCTGGGGTACGCTCTTCCCGGTCATCTCCGAAGCTATTACCAACGAGAAGATCAGCCTCGATAAACCCTGGTTCGATCGTCTGATGATTCCGATCGGGCTTTTCCTGCTTTTTCTGACTGGCGTCGGACCGCTGTTCGCATGGCGCAGAACTTCCATCGACAGTCTGCGGCGCAACTTCACCATACCGGGCATCGCCGGTCATCCTCACCGCAGGCGTGCTGTTTGCGCTAGGCATCCGTCACGTTTACGCGCTGATCTCCTTCGGCTTGTGCATGTTCGTCACCCTGACCATCGTTATGGAGTTTTTCAAGGGCGCGAGAGCCATCGCACAGAAGCAGCAGATGAACTTCGCAATGGCCGTGGTCGAACTGACGCATCGCAACACGCGCCGCTACGGCGGATATCTGGTCCACATGGGTATCGTGCTGGCGTTTATCGGAATCACGGGCGCGGCCTTCGACCATAACGCTACCTTCGAGGTAAAGGCCGGCGACCAGGTGAAGATCGGCAATTACGATTTGAAAATCGTCGATTTCGGGCAGAACGATAATCCCGTCTACCAGGCGGCCAGCGCGGTGATCGAAGTGTATAAGAACGGTAATAAGATCACGACGCTCGAACCCGAACGGCGCTTCTACAAGGCCAGCCAGCAACCGCTCGCCGAGATCGGTATTCGCCGCGCCTTGAACGAGGACCTATACATCAATTTTGCTGCGATGGATCAGGCGACCGGCAGAGCAACGCTCCAGGCATATGTTTTTCCGCTGGTCGATTGGCTCTGGATTGGAGCCCTCGTGCTGGTATTCGGAACCTTCGTTGCTCTGGTTCCCGCCAAGGTGGCGCGGCAATATCCGCGCACGCAAGTTGTAGGCATGAAGCCCAGAAATGTCCCAGTCGAACAGTAACCCAATTCTCCGTGTCGCGGCTGCAGCCCTCCTCGCCGTCACCGCCCTGGCCCAAAACGGCGAAGTCGCTCAGATCGGTAGTTCAGAAGTCCTGCGCGTCGGCGCGCACATCGCGTGCAGGTGCGGCTCCTGCAAGGATACGGTAGCGTGTCCGATGGCGCTACAGGGTTGCGGATTCTGCAACCCCGCCCGGGTCAAAATCGCCAAGATGCAGTTGGCCGGCATCAAGGACAAGGAGATCATTGATACTTTCAAGAAGGAGTACGGCAACGATATTTATCGCGCCGATCCTAATAGTTTCTTTTGGGTCATTCCATATGGCGCACTCGGCTTAGGGCTTCTCGCCATCTTCTTCTTCCTGCGGCAGTCGTTTCATCCCAAAGGCGCGACGCCCGCGACGTCGACGGCTCCCGCCGCCGCGCCCGCGATCGAAGTGGATCCGCGCTACATGGAGGCGGCTGAAAAAGAAACATCGAGGCTCGACCAATGACGATCGTCCTTGCTTCTGTCCTCGCACTTGCCGTGTTTGGCTTCATCCTGACAGTGCGCAGCAAGGATCTTCCTGCAGCGGAGCCTGTGTCTCCATTCGCCCACCTCGACGAACGAAAGGCCGCGATTTACGATAGCCTCCGCGATGCGCAGTTCGAATATCGACTCGGCAAACTGTCCGACGACGATTATCAGCAGACCAAACTGGGACTGCAAAAAGAACTCGCGGTGGTTATGGCCGAAGTCGACCGTATCAAAGGCGACGCTTCCCTCGTCAGCTGCGGTGGCAAGAAACGCGGAGCCCAAGAAGTCGAAGGCAGCCGCGGCACCCGGATCAGCGCAAGCCAAGACAACGCGCAATACGTGTCCAAGCTGTGGCGCCGAATTCAATCAAGCGCTGAAGTTTTGTGGAGAATGCGGCAAGCCCATGAGGGTACGGGCATGATTCGTTATCAAGTCCTTGGCTTTCTGTTTTCTGTTTCTCTCGCACATGCGGCAATCGACGGGACCGTCATCAACGGCACGACGGGCAAGCCCCAACCGAACGCCACCGTTACGCTCTACAAGGTTGGCGGCAACGGGCCCGAATCCATCCAAAGCGTAAAGTCGGGACCCGACGGCAAATTCCTCATCACGGCGGATGCCCAGGGTCCACGCCTGGTGCAAGCTGCGTTTGAAGGCGCGGTGTACAACCACATGCTCCCGCCCGGATTCCCGGCGTCGGACGTCAAAATCGAAGTTTTCCAGTCTTCGAACAAGCCGGGTGCGGCTCACATCGACCAACACATGGTGCTGCTTGAACCGGACGGCAAGAACCTCAATGTCAGCGAGAGCTTCGTGTTCAAGAACGATGGCAAGGTCACCTATAACGACCCCGACCGCGGGACGCTGCGCTTCTTTGTTCCCCCGGCCGCTGATGGCAAGGCCGAGGTGAACGTCCTCAGCCCCGGAAGCGTGCCGGTCCGCCGCGCTCCGCAGAAGACTAGCGAGAAGGACGTCATGAAACTCGACTTCCCGGTTCATCCCGGCGAGTCGCGCGTCGACATCAGCTACACGATGCCCTTCACTTCTCCCGGCGACTTCGATATGAAGACGTTCTATAAGGGCAACGCGACCAAGTTTGTGGCGCCGCAAGGCGTTACGCTCAAGGCCGAGGGCCTGCAGAATCTGGGTCAAGAGCCGCGTACGAAAGCCACGATCTACGGAATCGATGCGCCTGCCGTAACGTTGCAAGTGGAGGGCACCGGCGCGCTGCGGCGCGAGGAAGCTGGCGACAGCGGCGGAGGCTCGAACGACGGCGGTCCAACGCTGATGCAGATTCTCCCGCGACTGTACCAGAGCTCGGACCCTACCGGCGGCTTCACGGCCGCTGTTCTATCCGTCAAATGGATTCTGCTTCTCGCGTTCGGCATTCTGGGCCTGGGCTTCACGCTTCTCTATCGAAAGGCTCCGGATGGACGCCATCAATCTTGAAGGCGTCTGGAAGTACTTCGGCGATTACGCCGCGATCCGAAACGTCGGGTTCCATCTCGGCCAGTCCGAATGCCTCGCGCTAATCGGCCGTAACGGGGCAGGGAAGACCACGCTTCTTCGCATGCTAGGCGGCTTCTCCCGCCCGGCACAGGGCACTGTCAAAATCAACGGTGGGAGTCCTCGCGACACAGCTACTCGCCGTACCATCGGAATCATCGGCCACGGCATCTCGATCTACGACGAATTGAGCGCTATGGAAAACCTGCGCCTGTTCGGTCGCATGTACAGCCTCTCTGACACAGAGTCCCGCGCCGGTAAACTACTCGAACGCGTGGGTCTTGGACGCGTGAAAGACGGTCTGGTTCGCGAATTCTCCCGCGGCATGCGCCAGCGGCTCGCGATTGCTCGAGCCTTTATTCACGAGCCTTCCGTGCTTCTCCTCGATGAGCCTTTCACTTCGCTGGACGACCGAGCCATTGCCGTGCTCCAATCCTTGTTGATCGAAGCGGTGCAACGAGGCGCATCCATCGTCATGTCAACCCATCAGCTTCGCGAGGCTATGGAACTGGCAACCCGAATTATTCTGCTGGAGCGAGGTCAACTCGTCTTCCAGGGTCCACGTTCAGATGAAATGATCTCCGATCCCGGCTGGGTGTATGCCCACTACGGAGACAAATAGGGTGCTCGTTCAGATCCTGACCATTGCCCTCAAGGATCTCCGCTCTGAACTCCGCGGCAAAGAAGCCATCAATGCCTCGTTAGCCTTCTCTGTCGTCGTGCTGTTGATTCTCAACTTTCGCCTTCGATCCCAGTTCCGACGAAACCCAAACCTTCGCCGGTGGCCTGCTCTGGATCGTCTTCGCCTTCGCCGGCGTTCTCATCTTCAATCGCAGCTTCGCCCGCGAAGTGCCCAACGACTGTCTCGATGCTCTCATTGCGGCCCCAATTCCCGGACCAGCGCTCTTCATCGGAAAAACAATCGCGGCCTTCCTGCTGGTATTCGGTGTTGAGCTGATTTGCCTGCCGATATTCGCGAACTTCTACGACGTGCGGATCATGCACGTAATCGTTCCTCTGGTCGGCATCATCGCGCTCGGCACCTGGACTATGAGCGTGGTGGGAGTCTTCTTCAGTCTGCTGACCATTAACATCCGCCTGCGCGAACTGATGTTGCCGGTGATCTTTTACCCGATGCTGATTCCGGCTCTGCTCGGCGCTATCCAGATCACCACAACGCTGCTGACGACCGGCTCCGTCGGGGCCGACAACGAAGCCTGGCTGCGGCTGCTGGCCGGCTGCGGCATCATTTTCACGGCCCTGGGTGTCACTCTGATCGACTTCATTCTAGTCACATAAGCGCTGGCACAGGCGCGGGTCTTCGACAGATCCCTGCGCGATAATTGAGCGAATGCTTCAGCGTGCCGCGCAATGGCGCTTGCTCGCCATTGCCGGCGGGTTGTCGTTACTCATCCTGTACCTTTACGGCCTCGACCGTATGGGCCTCTACAGCACAGATGAACCACGCTACGCCTCGATCGGACGGGAGATGGCGCGCTCCGGCGACTACATCACGCCGCGCTTGTGGGGCGAAGCATGGTTCGAGAAACCCGCGCTACTTTACTGGATGATCGCTGCCGGCTTCCGCGCCGGACTCTCGAACGACCTCGCGCCGCGCGTGCCGGTCGCGCTCTTCAGCCTCGCGTTTCTCGGTGTGTTCTTTTGGATGCTGCGGCGCGAATTCGGCGCTATCGCGGCGTCATACTCAACGGCGATTCTGGCCACGTCCGCAGGTTGGCTCGCGCTTAGCGACATCGCTATTACGGATATTCCGATGTCCGCGGCATTCGGTCTTGCCTTGCTGTTCACACTGCCGTGGCTGCGCTCAGGCGATCGACGTTGGCTGAATGCCGCAGCCGCGATGCTGGGCCTGGCTTTTCTCGCGAAGAGTGGGCCTCCGCTGGTGCTGTCGCTTCCCGTGCTGTGGTTTGGACGCGACCGGTGGCGCGACCTGGTTCGACCGGCGCCAGTCCTTTTGTTTCTGCTTATCGCGACGCCTTGGTACATCGCCTGTACCCTCCAAAATGGAACCGCGTTTCTCTGGACGCTGTTCTGGGTTCATCAGGTTAGCCGGTTCGTATCCGCGGGGTTGCAGCATGTCCAGAAATGGTGGTTCTATATCCCGTGGTTGCCCGTGTTATGGTTTCCATGGACGCCGGTGTTAGCTTTGCTCATCCGCCGCGATCTTTATTCAGACAAGCGAGTCCGATTTTTAGCGGTCACGTCAGTGTGGGGCTTTGTGTTCTTTTCTGCGTCTCTCAACAAGCTTCCTCTGTACCTGCTGCCGCTGTTCCCGCCGATTGCAGTGTTGATGGGAGTGGCGATCGAGAAGGCGCAATTGGCGGCTCGTGTGGCAATCATATCTTCTGCGCTCGTCTGTTGCGCGTTCCCTGTGCTTGTGACGAAGCTTCCCGAATTGATGAGCAAGAATCCGCAGGCCGGCGCGCCGAGGATGCCGGTGATGCTCGCGGTTATCATGCTATTGGCGATCGCCGCAGTCTGCTTCATTCGTAACCGTGCGGGCTCTGTGACTCTGGTGACGCTTATGGCCGCCGCCGGCTATCTCTGGATCAAGGTGGAGACGTTGCCCTTCATCGATATCGCAGCCACTGCACGGCCGGTCGGCAGACAGGTCGAATCAATCCACGTACCCGTTTGTGCTCAAGATGTCCCGCGCGAGTTGCGCTATGGGCTGAATTACTACGCCGAAAGACCCCTGCCCGATTGCAGAACTGGTCATGTTACCGGTGCTTTTGTATCCTATCGGAATCGTGTGCTGACGCTCCAATTGTCTCCACCCTGAGAAGAGCCAGAGCGCGATAATATGAGGAAGGTCTCCTATGAGCGTCTATACAGAGCCCCCGCTCACCATCGCCGACCTCGAAGCCACACCGGATGACGGAAATCGCTACGAGTTAATTGAAGGGGAGCTGTACGTGTCGACATCGCCCAGTTTCTTTCATCAAAATATACTCGGTAATGTGTTTTTGGCCTTTGCGGATTACCTGCGTTCCAACCCGATCGGCAAGGTCACGACTGGCGTGGGCGTCATTTTCGACAATTTTAATGGCGTGATACCGGATCTCGTGTACTTTAGCCATGAACGGGGAAAACGCATACTGAAGGGCGAGCGCTTCTCCGGCGCACCGGAAATTGTCGTTGAGATTCTTTCTCCTGGAGCTTCAAACGAACGCCGCGACCGGCAAGTCAAGCGGAATCTCTATTCCGTTCGCGGCGTCGATGAGTACTGGATCGTCAACCCCGATTCGCGGACGGTCGAAATTCATCGAAAGCGGAGAGAGGGCGGACTTGAGCTTACCGGTAGTTTGCAAGAGAACGACGATCTGACATCACCTCTGCTGCCTGGCTTCGCCACGCGAGTCGCAACGTTGTTCGAGATGTAACTCGCGTAGGGTCAAGATCGATCCAGAAGGCGATGCAGCCGTTGTTTCACCTCGGGCCATTCGGTCTCTAGAATCGAAAAACGCACGGATTCGCGGGGAATATAATCAGCGGCCATTCGATGAGCTCGCAGAACACCCTCGTATTTTGCGCCAATGCGGGCGAGCCCTGCGCGTGAGCGGTCGTTGCGAGAGTCCGTATGGAAGCAGACCCGGAGCACCTGCCAACTTTCAAAAGCGTGCGTGAGCATCGATAGTTTGCTCTCCGTGTTGCATTCGGTCCGAACCGCCGAACGGGTCAGCCGGGTATGGCCGATTTCGCAGACGTCCGGATATTTGCGGCCACGTCGCGGGTGGCCCTGCGGCCACAACCACCGCTCAGATTCCAGAAGCGGGTCGACCCAATGACGCAGCCGTCCTCCATACGGACGATCGCGAAAGGCACAGCAGTTCCGGCGTCCCGCCAAGTCAGAGCCGCGTCGATATAGCTCGTTACCACATCCTTCCCCTGCGGCACAGCACTCCACCGGTAGAGCGACGGATCCATTGCCGCCGCAGCCACCAAACCGTCCCACGAGGCTCGCAACGAATTTAACGTAACCTGGTTGTAGGCGGTGACATTAGCTGAACCGTATTGGCATTAGGGGCGCCAAGCCGTGGCACGCATTTTTGCGGGTAAGATTCGAGATCACCGTGGCGGCGTCAGCATGGCCTTCCAGGAGTCCTCATCATGACCGATACTCACTCGATTGCCGCCACGAACGAGCGGTAGCCGAAGCAGTTTCGGGTCCCGCTCAATTTTTCCAAGCAGTTCGGTATCGGTCATCTTGAAATACTTGAGGCCCGCATCGATATAGGCCTTGCCTTCGCTATCTATGAGCGCGATTAGCCCGAAGCGATCGACGAATCTCTTGATCTCACCCGGAGCCATGGGCTTGCGCTGCAAATCGACTAGCTGAATCGCGACGCATCGCTCTTTGAAGAACCGCTCGGCGGCGCGCGTCGCCTGCGAACTTTTCACGCCAAAGATCTGCACTCTTGAGATCTGCACACTCGCCATGCCTCTATTTTCTCAGCACGATCACCTGAAGCGAGCTGTTGGTGCTGAGGTCGCGATCGCAGATTGCACACGTATAGACGAGATCTCTTTATCGCCCGTGCCCGCGGATGCCGGGTCAACACGTGTTATATTCCGAACGAACATGGACGCCCGTCTAATATTTGCGTTACTTATCATCCTTGCCAAAGCCGACGCGGCGCCGAAAATTGGTGAGTGGCAATCCTTGTTCGACGGAAAGTCTCTGCAGGGGTGGCATGAAGCGGCCTTCGCACGGCACGGTCCCGTGCGTGTCGAGAACGGCGTGATAACGATGGTTGCCGGCGGACCAATGACAGGCATCACCTGGGACGGTGAGTTTCCCAAATCGAATTACGAGATCCGTTTCGAGGGCGCGCGATTGCGCGGCGACGACTTTTTCGCCAGCCTGACATTCCCGGTCAAAGATTCGTTTTGCACCTGGGTGACTGGCGGGTGGGGCGGCGATGTCGTCGGGCTCTCCAGCATCGATGGATGGGACGCATCGGATAACGAAACCCGAACTTACTTCAACTTCGAATTCCTGCGCTGGTACTCGTTCCGGCTGCAAGTAACAGATGAGCGGATCAGGGCGTGGATCGACGATCAGCCCATCATCAATGTTTCGATAGCGGGACGAACCATCGGCCTTCGGTTCGGCGATATGAAGCTCTCCGCGCCGCTCGGGTTCGCTTCGTATGCAACCGACGGAGGGCTGCGGAAGATTGACTATCGGTTGATTCAGCCGCCTAAATAAGCCTAGCCGTTCAGGGTCCAGCCGGAGCGATACGTACGCTTCAGTAAATCGTTGGCCTCGGCTGAATTGGTGACACGGCCAGCCGCTGGATCGTATTCAAGTTTCTTGCCGATTTGATGCGCTACCAGGCCCAGTAACATCTGTTCGATCATCGAACCGGAATAGTCGAAGTCACAATGGGTCTTGCTGCTGGTACCGTGCGTGACGCCGTTGCTCTTACCCTTACAGGCGTCGATCCATTCACGTTGAAAAACGTCGCCAGTTACCGGACGGCCGCTTTGCTCCGCCTGCTTGATGGATTCGACGGCGGGGTTGGGGAGCCCTAACGCTGCTGGGACTTTGCCGTCCAGCATCTGGACAGTGGGGAAACCATTGGAACCCGGCTGCGCATTGGGCGGCGCCGTGAAACCCGGAGGAAGGCCTGGCCGGGTGGCCGTGCGAGCTGCAGACGGACCTGCCGTGCGCGCCGGCGCTTGCGTGACCTGTCCGGTGCCACCGATCAACGGCAGAAGTTCGGACTTGCCGCGGCGCTTGTAATAAGTCAGATCGCCATCGTCGTTATTGGGAATGATCACGCGCGTTGTGAAGTCCGCGAGGATGCTGCCCTTGGTGCCCTCGAAAATTGCGCCATTCGCGATTTTGGAAACATCGATGTAGTTCTTGGGCGACTCGGGCTTGAGGCCGCCCTGATACCAGACCAGTGTGATGGGTCCGCGCCACGCGTTCGCGGGATGTTCGAAGCTGGCCTTCAGCTTGACCGGGCAGATATTCGGATCGAACTTGTCGCTGACCTCCTGGTCGATCTCAATGCCAATCGGAGCGCCGGCATCGACAGAGTTCCAAAGCAGATCCATGGTATGGGCACCCATGTCGCCCATCTGGCCCACGCCGAAGTCCCGGTACATGTTCCAGAAGAGGCAGTTCAAGCCGGAGGAACCGCCGAAGTACTGGGGACTGTAAGGATGGTAGGGTGATGGCCCGATCCACTGCTCGTAGTGCATGAAGGAGGGCGCCGTGCCTTCAGCGGTCGGGTATCCAGGTCTGGGAAGTTGGCGGCTATCCCAGCCGTGGACTGTTTTCAGTTCGCCGATTGCGCCGTCCAGAACGAGTTCCCGGAGGCGTTCGAAGTTCGGGTAGGCGTGGCGTTGAGTGCCATGCTGGGTAGCGAGCTTCACCTTGTTCTTGAGGTAATTGGCGCGCACCGTCCGCACTTCTTCGACGCTGATGCCGAGCGGCTTTTCGCAGTAGACATGCATGCCGCGATTCAGCGCCCAATTGGCGATGAAGGCGTGGTGGTGATCGGCCGTGCAGATGACGACGGCTTCGACGTCCTTCTGGTCGAGACAACGCCGCCAATCCCAGTAGGGTTTGGCGTTGGGGAAAATTTCGGCAACTTCTTTGGTGCGGTTATCGTTCACGTCACAGACTGCCACGACGTTCTCACCGCGGAGGACGTTGTAATGCGCGGTTCCCCTGCCCCATACGCCGATGAGGGCTACATTCAGCCTGTTGCTGGGCGCGGTCTGCCCTTTCAACATGCCGCTCTTGAGAATTATCCAGCCGGCGCCGGTGGAAGCGGCGGACTTGAGTAAATTGCGTCTCTGCATAGGTGTTTTCTCGTGCCTATCATATACGGTCACGAGGGGACGAGCTGAGCCACAAGTTGAAACTACCAGTACCGATTTCCTTGTTTATCGGCTCCATGAATTATTCTTTACACACATGGATCATTTTTCATGTTAATCATGAATCAGTATTGTAGTCGTTATACGTACTTACAATCGGAGAGATTCGATGGGCGAAGCGACTTATGTAGATATTCCCGGCGTCAGCACCCATGAACTGCCGCCGTTGCTTGTGCGGGGCGTACCGGACGGTACTCTGCCCAGGGAACAGCTAGTCGAACTGGCGACCGGGATAGTGGATTCGGAGGATATGCTGGCTGAAGATTTGTCAGCAGAGTCGGCCGAGGAGTGCAAGCTGAACCTTGCTATCCATTTGGCTGATCAGTATTTCCGGTTGGTATCTCACTGGCAGTGGGGCGACTCGATACTCGAGTGGATTCGCCAGTGTGAGATCACCTTCGATGCCCACGACATGCTTCGTCCGCTGCTGAAGAAAGATCTCTGGCCTCATGCCGGACGCAGCAGCTTTGTCGATCTTCTGGTGGATAAGGCGATTCAGACGAAGGGCGTCGGCCTCGAGAAGGCTGTTGGCATGCGCCTGACCTTCCGCCAGCCTCCGCCGATCGACTGCTTCTCCAATCAGTTCCTCTTCTATCTCAACTCGCCTCTTGCAGACACCGCGTACCATACGTGGTCTCATATGGGAGCGGGAGCGGCGGCGCATCTTCCGCCCAGCCGGTTTCACTTCGAGATTCACGATCTGGCGGTGCAGTAGAAGAAGCTTTCAGCGGAGCCATGAGCTATCAGCTTAAAGTGTTGGCTCTTTTGAGTTGAGCGCTAACGGGTGATTGCTATTTGAGAAACCCGCTGGCTCCGCTTGCCTTCGAACTGATCTCGTCGTTTAGAGCATCGTCGAGCGCGAGAATCTGGCGAACTTCGGGACGAAGAGCGCGCTGCACGGCATCCGGTATCAGAGCCTTTTGATACTGCTGCTGCGGCTTATCGGCGCGGCAGTAGAATGCGTGCAGAGCGCGTCTTGGAAATGCCGTTCGATTCTCTGTTCCGCCGTGCCACATGTGCGCGTTCATCACTACCACCGACCCGGCTCGCGCGGTCACCAACACTTCCGCCGGATGCGGGGCCAGAGGATCAGCGAGCTCCGTAACCGGATTTTTGCCCCATTTGTGGGAGCCCGGGACGCAGCGTGTCGCGCCGTTTTCCGGTGTGAAATCGTCCAGCAGCCAGATGGTGTTGCAGACCCAGAAGCCTCGCTCGTCCGCGATGGCTCCAGCGTCGATGTGCAGCGGCTGGCGGCAGTTCTCGTATGGATTCGCGGATCGCGCATTCAAGCTGCTGAGCTTGAAATCGCCGCCTATCACATAGGCGATCCGCGCAAGGACCGCGGGCTCGATCACGACATCTTCAAACTCGACGCCTTTCGCCACGAGATTCGCGAGCCTGCGGACATGGTCCTCTTGACGAAACTCACGGCCCGCGTCATCGCCTTCCGCCGCATAGACCTGCTCGACGCAATCGCGCAGCCGATCTAAGCGCTCGGGCGCGATGAAGTTGTGTAACACGACATAGCCGCGCTCATCAAGTTCCTCACGTTCGGCCGGGGACATCATGCGGTGGGGCGCTCCTGTGGCGAAACACCATTCGGATCATTTGCAACCGCGCCAGGCGGCAACGGCACAGGACCCTTCAGCAGCGGATCTTTGGTCGACTCCATCCAGCGGTCCATGCGGCCGCGCATATCGTCGAGCGTCGATTTGAGGCTGAGAGCGGATGCGAGATTGTTATGCTCCAGCGGATCGAAGACCAGATCGTAGAGCGCTTCGCCAGCCACGGGCTGATCCTTCCAATCGTAGGAAAGCCAGAGCGACTTGCTGGGACCATCGTCGCAGTTGGGCAGGACCGGCGTCTTGCGTCCACCAAAGTGCCGGATGTACTTGTAGCGGTGAGTGCGGACAGCACGCTTCGGCTCATAGGCGGCGTGATAGGTAACTTCGCCGAAGACCTGATCGTTGATCTCCTTCTCTTCGCCGCGAATCACCGGCATGACCGACTTTCCGGTGAGCCAGGACGGCCGTTCAAGATTCAGCATCTCGCAAATCGTTGGGAAAATGTCGAGTTGCGAAACCATCGCGTCACAGACCTTGCCGCCCGAGAAACCGCCGGGACCGCGCATCATGAGCATGACGCCCCATCCCTGATCCGTGAGGTTGCACTTCATCGCGGGGAACGCGATGCCGTGATCGGTAGTCGAGATGACCAGGGTGTTATCGGCGAGCCCGCTCGAGCCGAGTTGGTTCAAAATCTCGCCAACGGCATCGTCCATCAGGCGCGCAGTGGCTTTGAAGGACGCGATATCGAGACGCGTCTCCGGGGTATCGGGAACTGTGGGCGGCGGCTGACAATAGCGGATGTCTTCTTTCGGACCAGGGTCGGCGTATGGACGGTGCGTCTCCTGGAACCCGATCTCGATATAGAACGGCTGCTTGGGCGCGTTCTTGAGGAAGTTCACCGCGGCCGGCGCGACATTGGCGCAGTGCATATTCTTTACGGGAATTACTTCGTCATAGCCGATTGTCTTGGGATCTTTCGCGATGTGCTGGACGCCGCAGAGCGCCGAGTAGTAGCCGGCCGGGCGCAGGGTGTGCAAGAGGTGCTGGTTATAGTCGTGCAGCGTGAATCCGCGGTGGGCGAGGCCCGAGCATCCCGCTCGCGTGGGACGATTGTCCGGTCAGCAGCGCGGCGCGGCTCGGTGAGCAGGTGGGCGCGCCGCTGAACGCGTTGCGGAAGAGGATACTCTCGCCCGCCAGCTTTTGCAGATTCGGCGTCGGCACGGCCTGCCCATAGGGCTGGATATAGCGTCCGGTGTCGTGCGAGTGGAGGTAGACGATGTTGAACGGCTTACGGGCGGTTTGCAGGAAGAGCGGCGCAGCGGCCATATTACCGATGAAATTCCGGCGGTCCATAGAGTTATATAAGAGAGAGTTGTAGAGACTTCTGCGACTAGATTATCTCAAACGGCTCAGGCGGTTGGAAACTTGCCGGAGTCGCGCAAGCTTCTTTTCACTTCCACGAGACCGAAGCCGCAGTTCTCGCATGTATCGGATTGCATCGAGGTCCACTTCCCGCAGTTTGGGCACTTGAGTACCAGATATTGAAGGTATGCCCAGGCCGCGGTCCACGTATCCTTTTCGTTGGGTTTGAGAGTCGTCAAGGCCCAGACCTTTTCGCGATAGACGTCGAAGATCGATTTATACACTTCGCCATTTTCGCGATGGAAGGGCAGACAGAGCCGGTACCAGAGGACCCCGAGCAGTAACCATCCGATGCCCGCGAGAACCGCCAGGCCGGGAGCATTGAAGGGCAGCCATGACAAACCGACATCGAAGAGTGCCACGATCGCTTGCAGTATCCAAAGAGCGCCACCTACGAAGCTGATAGCGGAGAGAGTAAGAAACCCGTCCGCTACGGACCACTGGCTGTCGATTTCCTCCTTCTTATCCTTCTCTATCTGGAGCCAGATGCGCGGCCAAAAGAAGGTGGAATCCATGCCATAGCGGGTGTTCGGATATTGTTCGTATCCGGCGAGGATGTTGCCAATGCGCGTGGGATGGCTTGCTTCCGGCTGGCCCTTATCGTTCATAGGGTAGATGCGCAACTGGTACCACAGCTCGTCGTATTCAGCGGTCGAGCCATCCTCGTCGGCCACTTCCGCGGCGTCGAGCAGCTTTTCGACCCTGGCCTGCTCCCTCCGGCGCGCCCACTCGAACAGACCGCGAGGCCAGAAGATTCTGCCTTCGTAGATCTTGTAGATTTCGCTGTTCGTAGTTGAGATTAGCGCGCCGAGCAGGAGCACCAGAACGGCGTAGGCGGCGATGCGCAGCCACAAGTATTCCTTGTCAGCAGGTAGCTTTCCCAGAATCGCCGCGATGAGCGGATAGAGAACTGCCGTCGCCAACAGCCCCGGCAAAATGGTGCGCATGAATGTAGGGAACTTGACGCCGAGTACCTTTTCGGCTGCTCCCTTGGCGGCCTCGAACCCCCCTTCCATTCGCTAGGCTTTCTTCTTCTTTGCGGCAACCTTGCGACTCTTGCTGACAATCTTGCGTTTGGGACGTCCGCCGCCGGGACCGTGTGGGCCGGCGCTTCTCTTCGGTGAAGACTTTTTGTGAACAGCCTTTTTGGTCGCTTTCTTTTTGATAGGCATATTTAACGCGGTTTTCCGCCGCCGGGACCGTGCGGGCCGGCCAGCATCTGAACCTGCCTGAGCAGCGTGCTCATGACCCGGTTGACGTTATCAAACGGAAGCCACTCGTGCAACTCCTTGATTTGCCGCTGTGTCTCGCTCAGTTCTTTCGAGAGCTCCGCGTCGGGCGGCTCCTCTCGGGGAACGATCGTCACAGCTTTCAATCTGAGTGTTCCGGTCCATTCCTCCAGGGCATCGTGAAGGATTCGAATCCTGGTTTGTTCCTCGATGTCTTGCGTGCCGCTCGCGCGATTATTCAGATAGTGGCGGGCGTCCTCGATTGTCTCCAAAGCTTTAGGAATAAGTGGTGATTCTGCCATTTAGTGCTCTCCTGCTAAATAACGGTGATGGGGAAAGCCGCGGAGGCGTAATTTCCGGGGTTGGTGATAACGACTTGCCCGTTGCCAGCGTTGACGAGAGACGCGCTTATGACAACGCGCGTCGCGGTCACCGAGTCGGGTTGAACAGCGGTCGGTGCCGCGGCTGCGCCTCCCGCGGGTGGGGGCGGTGTAAATTGCACAGTTAAGCCAGAGATGAAACCGGTGCCAATGAACGTCAGCTTCTGGGCATTCGCATTGTGGACAGGCTGCGCCGGATCGACTGCGGTGACGGTCGGCGGCCCGAAGACGGTGAACGTGAAGGCAGCAGATGGATCGGTGGCCGGATTAGCGACCGTTACCTTCCACAGTCCCGGTGTGTCGAGTGTGACGTTGGCGGAGGTCAGTGTGGGTGTGACTGTAGTGATGGCCGGTCCGGCTGCAGTGCGGGTTCCTCCCAGAGGATCGGTGAAGGTCAAGCTCAGGCCAGTCTGGTAGCCGAGACCGGTCAGATGTAGAGGCTGCGGGCCCGGAGCCGCGATGGGAGACGCCGGTGCAACCCCGGTTAACGAGGTCGAAGGCTGGGTGTCGGCGGGCTTGGTCTTCGCGGACGGCGTGAACATTCCGGTTAACTGATTCGCCAGGTAAGGCGCGAACAGAGTCGCGGAACCGAGGAGGAAGGAACGGATCTGGCTGATATCGGGTACGTTTCCATAAACATATAGATTCCACGCGATGGAGTAGCCGATCGCGATGACAACACCGAGAATGCCCATCAAACCAACGAGAGCGATGAGGCGGCTGGTGCTGGCGAACATGATGACATCGCTTTTCTGGTTGATCTCCTTAGGTTGGAAGCTCGATTCCTCGGAGAGCGCGTTGCCGAGCGACCATTGGCCCGATTGCTGGGCTTTGTGCAAATCGTAAAGCATGAACCCGAGGAGAGCTCCGATAAGAATGGTCACTACGGAAGCCGTGGCGAGAAAACCCAGAACCGACGGAGAAGTGTAGTCGAGCGATGGCGAGATGGCGACCGGAAATTCAAGCGGGTCCGAAACGGGGCCGCCCGGGTTGGTGGCGGAGACTTTCCATTTTCCCGCAGTGCCGAGAGTGCCGAGAACTATCAGGCGGTCTCGATCGGAGGATAAGACGGTTGCCGGGTAGGTGCTTCCTTGCGGGCTAGTGAAGGTGACCGCAGGCTTGTCCTGAAAATCGGCGCCAGTAAGCGTTAGCGGTTGGTTGGGACCTGCAACGGGGGCCGCTGGCAGGATTGCGGTGATTCTGGGCTTCGGGACAGGCGCGGGAGTGCTTGGCGGGGTGCTCGCAGGAGAGATTGCGCCAGTTGGTCCGGGTGGCGTTTGCGGCGCGGTGACGGTGGCGCCTGGCGTCTGTGCGCGTGCGAGCGGTGCGCGGATATCGCCGAAAGTAAGAAAATAGAATGCAAGCAGGCACTTGCTGGATGGGTTCCTCATCAGGCTGGCTCTGGACAAACTGATTTCGCGACACACTCCTCAACTGTTCAAGGACTTAGACAGTATAGTGCAAACCGTCTCTATTGTTTTTGCTAACCGGCAACATTGACATGGCCTGACTGTGTAACGAGGAGACTGATGCTCCAACGCGACGAGATCAGCCTTACCAGCACTCTGGGAGCATTGAGGTGGCAATAAACGAAACTCCCCGAATCTCGCGAATCCGCCCGCGATCAGGCGAGTCGCGGAGATCGCCACATTATCGAAGGCTCTTAGGCAGGCAATCCATCCGGAACACATTGAACCGCGGAAGTGGATCGAAGACCATCACTGAACTGTAGGCAGCCAAAAAGCGGCTAGCGGCCGCGTGATTCGACGTTCAGGCGCATGATCCTTTGCTCTTCAGTTTAACCGCGGCAGAAGGCAGATCCGAGTCCTCGTCGGCGCCAATTTCGCGCACTCAGAACATCAACCGGAGCGCCATCTGCAACTCGCGATTAGGTACCGCAGTCGCGCTAATGATCCCCGCATTAGACGCTCCAATCGTCGCCCCGGGGAATTGGAATTGCGGATGATTGAGCAGGTTGTACGCTTCCGCGCGAAACTCGAGCGACATCCCCTCCCGGAATTTCAGCGGAAAGATCCGGTGCAGCGCGAAATCCATATTATTGCGGCCAGGACCCGTTAGCACGTTGCGTCCCTCATTGCCGAACACATACTGCGCGGGTGCCACGAAGCAGTCCGTGTTGTACCAGCGTGAGACCGAAGGATTCGAAATGGTCCCCTTGCAAATCCGGTTCGGCCACGAAGTATTGCCCGCGTTAGCGTTGTCAAACGAAAGCACCGCGGTGAAGGGAAGTCCATCCTGTACCTGGTAAATCGTACTGAGTTGCCAATCGCCGGCAACCTGGCTCGCCCAACCGTGTCCGAGAATTCCATGTCCCGGACCAAAGGGGAGGTTCCACACGCCTGCCACCACAAAACGCCGTGGCACATTCTGATCGGACGGACCCTTTTGCCCGTCGCGGTTGTACGCGTTCTGGATTCCGTTTCCCGACTCGCAACTGTCACAGACCCCCAGTGCCGGATTCTGCAGATCGAGAGAGCGCCCATAAGTGAAGCTCGTAACTAACGAGAACCCTCGCGAAAACCGCTTCTCGATCCGCGACGACATCCCTTCATACGTGCTGCGATCCCACGGGGCGAACACCGTCACGCCCGCCACCGTGTACTGAGCCAACGGGCGCCGCGTCACCGG
Organism: Terriglobia bacterium; assembly: GCA_963767545.1. Lineage (GTDB taxonomy): Bacteria > Acidobacteriota > Terriglobia > Bryobacterales > Bryobacteraceae > CAVVFX01. The sequence continues at coordinate 81,664 of CAVYEV010000041.1, read as the reverse complement.
CGCACCCGGTCCGTTCGTCAACGGTTGATTACCCTGGGAATCGCCCCACAAATGGATCCCAATGTTACCGACATAGCTGGTCTGCCAAACCATATTCCACGGAAGCTGTTTCTCGACGGTGAAATTCCATTCCTGTACATAGGGCGTGGTGTAGCGTTGGTTCCATGCAATCAAACCGGTCGTCGACGACGGGCTCAGTACAAACTGGGAAGCGCTGATGGGAGCGGGACGAGGCGCCAACGCGTTCGAATTCAGCACCAGACCAGTCGCCGGGTTCAATTGATCGCTGGCTATCGACACGCCGCCAAACCCATAGAACGGCTGATTGCTGACTAGGCGATCGTTCACGCCGTCGCCCTGATCCTGAGCATAAAAAACACCATACGAACTGCGAATCACCATGCCTTGGATTCCCGGTACGCGCCACGCGAACCCAGCCCGGGGAGCGATATTGTTCTTGTCCAGCATCAAGAGTGAACGCGATTGTCCGTTCAACTCCGCGAACACCAGATGACCGAAGTTCGGGTCGCTTGGATTCACAATGAAATTCGCCATGTGGTTGTATTGTTCGACGTAAGGAAAAAACAGCTCATATCGCATCCCGAGATTCACCGTGAACGAAGGCGTCACGGTCCACTGGTCCTGCGCGTACCAGCCCGCATATTTACCGCGCTCAACCGCGGCGGAATCGGTCCCGGTGGTCACGCTATTGGCGTCGCCCAGCAGGAGATCGGCGACTGGACTGCCGGTATTCGACCGGCTCTGCGGATTCTGCGAAAACACACCGTTAAATCCGATGGAGCCCCGCCCGTTATTGGCCGACATGGTGGAGGCGCGGATATCCTGAATATCCGCGCCAAACTTCAGCAAATGTTTGCCGAAAGACTTCGATACGTTATCCGATAAATCCCACACGCCCGAGCTTTTGGCGAGCGGCGAGTTCCCGCAGCATCCCGGCTGTGAGCCAATCGATGCGATGCCTGTAACGTTGATCGTGGGCGTGCCGTGCTGGATTCTGGTATCCAGCAGTCCATTGATAATCGGGTTGAGCGGCGTGGTTTCATCGTTGCCTACAGTGATGCGCGTCCACGAAAACCGCAGTTCGTCGACTAAGGTCGCGCTGAACGTGCGAGTATAGCCAATGCCGATTCCCTGTGATGGGATAAACCGGTTAACAGGGTCTTGCGCGGGAGGCGGCAGCGCCGTGTTGACCTGTGTGGTGTAACGGATCACCGAGCCGCGCACAAACAGGCTATCCTTCGAACTGATCTGCACATCGCCGCGAACTACGAAATTGTGATTGTCCTGGCCTTGCGGGATCTCCGACGCGTAGTTGTTAACCGTCCCGCCAAGATTGGGTAGGGGGTAGTAGCCGAGAAGCTGTTGACCGATCTGATTGAAGCGCGTCGCTGGGATCACATTGTTGGGAAATTGCGTTCTAACGCTTCCCGATCCATTCGGATTTGGCGCGGTGGTGAGCGGATCGAATACTGCCGTCGAGCCGAAGTTGCCCTGCCGCATGGCAGCCGTGGGCACCGTCGACAGCGACGTCCCCTCGCTGCGGATGTGCGTGCCTTCATAGGCACTGAAAATCCAGACCCGGTCCTTGATAATGGGTGCGCCGCCGGAGACTCCGTACTGATTTTGCACCAGCAGCGGCTTAACGCCAGCCTGCGCGAAGAAGTCCGCCGCGTCCATCCGGTCATTGCGCAGAAAATCGTAGGCCGAGCCGTGGATCTGGTTAGTGCCGCTCTTAGTGACTGCGCTGATCACCGCACCCGCGGAAGCTCCGAACTCGGCGGAATAGTTGCTGGTCTGCACCTGAAATTCAGCCAGTGCATCGAGCGGCGGCCGAAGCATGTCGCGTGCACGATTATCGAGACCCCGCAGATAATTCTCGTTGCGCGCGCCGTCCATAACAAAGGCGTTCTGCAAACCTGTGTTGCCGTATGCTGAGAAGGTTTCGTCACGGCTTCCCTGCGAAGCTCCAGGCCCCGGAATGGCGCCGGGCGCGAGGCGGCCCAAGTCCAGATAGTTGCGGCCGTTGAGCGGCAGTTGAACCATCTCTTTCGATTCCATCACCTGGTCGAGCGTCACCGACTTCTCTTCGAGTTGCGGCGTTTCGCCCGTGATCGTCACAGATTGATTCGCACTGCCTGGAGTTAGACGTCAGATTCAGATTGAGTACATCGCCGACGTGTAGAACCAATTCTGCCGCAGCAGCTTTTCAAAGCCCGGAGCGCTGACCGCAATATCGTAATTGCCGGGCTGCAGCAGTGGTGCCTGCGCTAGGCCCGACTGATTTGAAATCAGGGTACGGACAAGATTTCCGGTGTCCGATCCGGCAATCGTCACGGAAGCTTTGGGAATGATGGCACCCGACGGATCGTGGACCGTGAGATCGATTTCACCGGTCGAGGTCTGGGCTGGCGAGACGGCGGCAAACGCAAGCGCGGCGATAATACGTTTGAAATGCAACATGGCAAAACCTCTAATGGAATTGTAGTTAGCATATCAGGACTTTCTCCGCATCAATACGAGCGGGGCGAAATACGCCCGCGACGGAACGCAACCATTGGCCGACTCAGATTTCGTCAGTCAGCAGAAGGCGCTGAGATCACGTATCCCAGTCTTGGTCAATGAGGCCGGACAACCGTCAAGATCTCAGCGCGTACTTGATCGAGAGTCTTGGCTTCGAGCGCGGCCAACAAGAGGCGGTCGAGAGCCTCAGGCTGATGCACCTGGTCGATTTCCGGAAACTGTTCCAGCGGAAATCGCCTCGCTAAGGCAAGACGCAGCGCGGATCGCTTACCATCAAGCAAACCTTCCGCTTTGCCTTTCGCCTCGCCTTCCGCTTTGCCCTCGGCTTTGCCCTCTTCCAGGCCTTCCTGATAGAGCCAACTTACTTTGAACGCGTCAATTGAAAACATAACCTTCCTCTCCAACCCTCGAAGGAATTCCTTGACCGCCTTCTTATCGTACCGAAGCGCCGCCATCGTAGCAAGATGACTCATCAGAACCCTTGGTTCATGCGGTGGCTTTGGATTATCCACCAGGTATTCGATCGCTTGAGCCGCCCGCTCGAATTCCGCCGCTCCACCTTTCAGCAACGGCACCCATGGCAGCAGCGGCTCTCCCTCCGGCTCAAACGCCGACGCGGGATCAATCTCCCACAGCCGAATCACCCTGTACGGAGTCTCAACGCGTAGCCCATCTTCGTCCTCGTACACCAAACGCTCCGGCAAATCTTTCGGAGAATACTTTTCGGCCATCAGTACGACGTGGCTGATCACGAGCAGACCATATCTCTGGCGTAAGAGGAAATGGTAGAGAGCGAGACGTCCGATCCGCCTCGCGTCCCAACTGGTGATCGCCTCAAAATGAACGATGGTGGCTTTGTCAAGAATGTACGCGTGGTCGATCTGCACCGGATCGAGTTGCAGTTCGCGGAGAACGCTCGTGATTTGAGCCTTCTCACCCGGCCCGACGATGCCTAACAGGCGTAGCAGCAACTCCGGATGGTCTTCTGCGAGTAGCTTAAATCCCCCGTCGTACGGGTTCTTCATTGAATGGTATCAGCGTACCATGTCGGTTATGTTGGCCACGGCGCCTGCAGTCCATCGTCATCCGGTGCTAATATTCCTGAAAGAGGATTTCCGTTGGCGCACTCAGCCGTGAGGGTGTTTCATCCGGGAAACCATCATGCCAGAGGACCGTGCCGGCAATAACCAAATCCGTTTCGTATTAAACGGCCAACCCGTGGTGGCACAGGACCTCCCTCCTGCCACTACACTGCTCGACTTCGTGCGCTCAAAAGGATTGACGGGTTCGAAGGAAGGCTGCGCGGAAGGTGAATGCGGCGCTTGCACTGTGCTGTTGGTCCAGCCCGATAGCGCGGGCAGCCGTTACGTTCCGATCAACAGTTGCCTGATGCTCCTTCCCATGGCTGCGGGCCAGGAGATCTACACAGTAGAAGCCCTCGCCCGCGATGGCCGCATGTGTGAAGCCCAGCAGGCCATGATAGATAACGCCGGATCGCAATGCGGCTATTGTACTCCGGGTTTCATAGTCAGCCTCTTTGCCGAACACTACCGGCGCGGACGCACCGGACACTGCGACCCGCACGCGCTCTCCGGTAATCTCTGCCGCTGCACTGGATACCGCCCGATCCGAGACGCGGCACTGTCGCTTGGGCCCGCGCCATCGGGTCGGTTCCAGGATCGCCTGAATGAGTCGGCGCCCGAGCCCGGTGCGGTGGTCTATGCACACGGCGGCGCGCAATTCCTCCGCCCCGCAATCCTGTCCGAGTGCTTGCGCCTGCTCTCGGATAATCCATCGGCGCGGCTCATCGCCGGCGGTACCGATCTCGTCATCGAATCGAACCTTCGCGATCGCCGCTTTCCCGTTCTTATCAGCGTCGAGGCGCTTGCCGAACTTCGCCGCTTCGAAGATGCCGAGGATGCCGTTACGTTGGGCGCTGGACTGACTCTAAGCGAAATTGGTGAACGCTGGACTGGAGCGCCGTCGGCCGTCGCGGAATGGCTGCGTCTCTTCGCTTCCCCGCTTATCCGCAATCGAGCCACTCTCGGAGGCAATCTGGCTACCGCGTCGCCTATCGGAGATTCCGCGCCTTTGCTTCTCGCTCTCGATGCCACGCTCTCGGTTACCAGCAGCCCCAATGCCGGTCCTGAAGCCGAGCGCATCATCCCGCTCAGTTCGTTTTTTCACGGGTATCGGCAAACTGCGCTCACCCCCGGAGACGTGATAGTGTCTATCCGGATCCCCAAGTCCTTCGCGCAGGAGACGCGCTTTTATAAGATTGCGAAACGCCGCACGGACGATATCAGCACCGTGGCTGCTGCTATCTCGGTTACAGTCGATCGTTTCGGCCACGTCGCCCGTGCCCGATTCGCATATGGAGGTGTCGCTGCCGCTCCGGTACGTGCGTTGGAAGCGGAGAATGCGGTACTCGGCCGCCCGTGGCATGTATCCACTATAGAACGAGCGCAGGAAGCCATTGCCAACTCGCTGAAACCGATTAGCGATCATCGCGGCTCAGCGGAATACCGTGTGGCCATTGCACAGAGCGTCATCGAGAAATACTGGCATGAGCGGAAACTGGAGGCGGCCGCATGAAATACTCCGGACAGGCCATCCCGCACGAGAGCGCCCGCGGGCACGTCACCGGCGAGGCGATCTACACCGAGGATTTGCTCGCACGTTACCCCAGCACTTTGCGCGCGTGGCCCGTACTCGCCCCGCACGCTCACGCGTTGCTGCTTCATTTGGATACCACGCCGGCTCTCGAAGAGCCTGGAGTCGTCACCACACTGACATCCGCCGACGTTCCCGGCGAAGGCGATTCCGGCGCGAACCGTCATGACGAACCGCTGTTCCCACTCGAAATCATGCACCACCGCCAGGCGGTTGCCTGGGTACTTGGCGAGACGCTTGAGGCTGCCAAACTCGGCGCATCACGCGTGAGAACTGAATACCGCGCCCTCGCTCCCATTCTCACGATTCAGGAAGCTATCGGCGCGAGCAGCTTTCACTCCGGGCCGATGCGCATCCGCCGCGGCGATGCCGCCTCAGCCATCGCGTTAAGCCCGAATCGCTTGAGCGGAGAATTGGCGATTGGCGGACAGGAACATTTCTATCTCGAAACCCAGTGCGCTCTCGCCAGAATCGATGAAACTGGCGGCATCGTGGTCGACTCCTCGACTCAGCATCCTGCCGAGACCCAGATCGTCATCGCGCGCGTGCTCGGCATTGCCTGCCATCAAGTCTCTGTCCAATGTTTGCGTATGGGCGGAGCCTTCGGCGGTAAAGAAGTGCAAGCGAATCCATGGGCGGCTATCGCGGCGCTCGGAGCTTGGAAAACGAAGCGTCCAGTAATCGTGCGCCTGCCGCGTCATCTCGATATGGCGCTGACTGGCAAGCGCCATCCTTTCTTCGCGCGCTTCTCCGCGGGCTTCGACAATGACGGCGCGGTCCTTGGAGTGGAACTCTCGCTGTACTCCGATGCTGGCTGGAGTCTTGATCTCTCCGAACCCGTCATGTGGCGCGCGCTCTTCCACTGCGACAACGCTTATCTCATCCCCGCTCTGGACGCGGCGGGCTGGGTCTGCAAAACGCACAAGACCTCGCAAACGGCCTTCCGCGGTTTCGGCGGACCGCAAGGCATGCTCGTCATCGAGGACATACTCGACCGCATCGCGCGCACTCTGAATCTCCCTCCGCATATCGTGCGCGAAAGAAACTTCTACCGCGAGGGCGACCGCACACACTACAACCAGCCCGTGAAAGATGCCTCGCGCATTCATCTGATCTGGCGGCAATTGAAAGAATCGAGTCAATTCGAGACCCGTCGGGAATCCATAGCCGAATTCAATCGCACTCACGCGCATTCGAAGCGCGGTCTTGCGATCACGCCCGTGAAGTTCGGCATCTCCTTCACTGCGACCTTGATGAATCAGGCCGGAGCGCTGGTATTGGTCTTCCGCGACGGCAGTGTGCAGGTTAATCATGGCGGCACGGAGATGGGCCAGGGGCTCTTCACCAAAATGCTGCAAGTCGCGGCCGACAGCCTCGGCGTCACGCCAGACGCAATCCGTCTGATGCCGACGCGCACCGACAAAATCCCGAACACTTCTCCCTCCGCGGCATCGGCCAGCACCGACCTGAATGGAGCCGCGATTTTCGACGCCTGCGCGCAAATTAAGGCTCGGCTCGTTATTGTGGCCGCCAGATTACTGGAGTGCGATGAATCCGCCGTGCGGTTTCAATCGGGCCGCGTTTTCGCAAATAATACGGAAAGCGATATCGGTTTCTCAAGCGTAGTAGAAGAAGCCTATCGGAATCGCATCGCGTTATTTGCGCAAGGCTACTACCGCACTCCGGAAATCCACTTCGACACCAAGATGGCTACGGGCCGGCCGTTTCATTATTTCGCCTATGGAGCCGCCGTATCGGAAGTCGAGATCGACGGCTTTACCGGCGAGCATCGCATTCTGCGCGCCGATCTTCTGGAGGACGTGGGCGACTCCGTCTCTCCGCTCATCGATCGCGGACAGATCGAAGGAGGCTTCGTCCAGGGTCTCGGCTGGCTCACGCTCGAAGAATTGCTATGGGATGCGGAGGGACGCCTCGCAACTGCGGGTGCGTCGACGTACAAGCTGCCATCCTGGACGGAAGTGCCAGAAATTTTCAACGTGGCATTTCTTGAACGCGCCGCGGAACCGGGAGTGATCTTCGGCAGCAAAGCGGTGGGCGAGCCCCCGCTCATGCTCGCGATCTCCGTGCGGGAAGCCATTCGCGACGCTATCGCCGCTTTCGGCGATGGAGGCATAGTTACCCTCGATAGTCCGGCAACGCCCGAGCGTATCTTCTGGGCGGTACAGCGCGCCAAGACGCGGCTGCCGCGAGTCGATCCCGTCGTCCACGGGAGCCGCTCGCGCGTGACGATCGCCGATATGAACAAACTCCCCGCGGACGATTTCGTGGATCGGATCGGCTGGGTATTCGAGCACTCGCCATGGGTGGCCCGCCGCGCCTGGCAACAGCGGCCATTCGCATCCATCGATAATCTTCACGCGCGCATGATCGCCGAAGTTGCGGCCGCATCCAGGGACGAGCAATTAACGCTGCTTGCGCGCTCATCCGGACCTTGGCTCTCGCGCCAGAATGAGCGCAAGCTCCAGCAGAGAGCAGTCCGGCGCTGGTCTGGATCAAATGACGCCGGTCGAATTTGCGAGGCTTAATCAATACAACGAAGCTTACAAGCAGAAGTTCGGCTTTCCTTTCTTGTTGGCGGTTAAAGGCAGCGGTAAACTCCTGATCATGAGCGCGCTCGAAGCGCGCCTCCAATCGAGCGTGGAACATGAGTTTCAAGAAGCCCTGCGCCAGGTCTATCGTATCGCGCGCTTTCGCCTGGAAGAGAGCCTCGAATAGCTATGAACCAATTCGCCAGCGGTCCGAAGCGCCATTACTACGGCAAAGGCGATGTTACCGCCTACCAGTTACATCGCGAGGGGAACCAGCCCGAAGGACAGAGTCCATTCTTCGGCGTCAACGTGCTTCTGCTCATCTATGGCGATGCCTTCTGGCCGACTTACACGACGGGTGACAACAAGGATCTAGTGGCAACCGATTCGATGAAGAATTTCATCCAACGCGAGACCATGAACTTCACTGGAGGCGACCTCGAATCTTACAGCCAATTCATCGGCGAGAAATTCCTCAATCATTATTCGCAGGCGGAAGGGGCACAGGTGACGGCGACTGAAATTCCGTACGCGCCGGATGGGGACAGCAAGGTGGCATTTACGCCCGCCGGACCCGATCGTGCCCACGCCCGCATTGAGCTCGGCCGTGAAGGCACGGGCGTGCGCATCACTGAAATTCGCTCCGGCATTCAAGGCTTCAAACTTCTTCGCCTGGGAGGAAGCGCGTTCCATGGCTTCGTCCGCGACCAATACACCACGCTGCCTGAAATCAAGAACCGCCCTCTGCATATGTGGCTCGATCTCGATTGGACCTACACCAGCCCAGAGGCCGCGTTCAGCAAAGGCTCAGTCAGCGCCCGCGTCCGCCGAATCGTGCACGAGATCTTCGACGGATTCGAATCGGGCAGCATCCAACAGATTATTTATCAGATCGGCGCGAAGATCCTTAAAGACGTTCCGGTCCTCGAAGAGATCCATCTCGAAGCCACTAATCGTACCTGGGATACGATCCTGGAACAAGGCGAATCCCTCGGCGTCTACACCGATTCCAGGCCGCCTTACGGCTGCCTCGGACTCACGTTGCATAGATAATGAGCGCGCGCGCACAAAAGGTCATCGACTGGTGCCGCGCACTGGCGGCGATATCCGAAGAGCCCGGCCGCACCACGCGCACATTTCTTTCGCCGCCAATGCACGAAGTTCACCGGAAGCTTGGACAGTGGATGCGCAGCTTCGGCATGCGAGTCTCCGTCGATGCGGCCGGCAGTCTCCGCGGTCTACTCTCCGGCAATGGCCCACGCCTGCTGATCGGCTCTCATCTCGACACCGTTCCGAACGCAGGCGCATTCGACGGTATCCTCGGAGTGGTTCTTGGCATCGCTCTCGCCGAGATCGCCGCGCAAAAATCGCAGCGCGCAACTATTGAAGTCATCGGCTTCTCCGAAGAAGAGGGCGTACGCTTCGCCCTGCCGTTCATCGGCAGCCGCGCGCTGGTGGGCACTCTCGATGACCCCACTCGATCTCTAATCGAACCGGCGATCCGGCAATTCGGGCTCGATCCCGCGCACATCCCAAACGCACGATTCGCGCCGGAGACAACGGCCTACCTCGAATTCCACATTGAACAAGGCCCGGTGCTCGAAACATTGCAACTTCCTCTCGGAGTCGTCGATGCCATTGCCGGACAAAGCCGCTTCGAATTTATCTTCGAAGGACAAACTAATCACGCGGGGACTACGCCCATGTCCCTCCGCCGCGACGCATTGACGGCCGCATCCGAATGGATATTGCACGTAGAACAGCAAGCCGCGGCGCACGAGGGGCTCGTCGCTACTGCCGGACGTATCACAGCCGAACCTAACGCGACCAACGTGATTCCCGGGCGTGTAACCGTGAGCCTCGACGTTCGCCATCGCTGCGACGTGACGCGCGAGAATGCAACCCGCGGGCTGATCGCCGCCGCGGCTGAGATCGCGGAAAAGCGCGGTATCAGCACACGCTGCGAACAACGTCTCGATCAACCGGCCGTTCCGCTGGATAAGGAGTTAGGCGAACGTCTGGCTCGGGCCGTCGAATCCGCAGGCTATCCTGTCCATCACATGACCAGCGGCGCGGGCCATGACGCCATGATCGTTGCGCCTCATATTCCGTCCGCGATGCTCTTTATACGTAGTCCGGGGGGCATCAGCCACTCGCCGGAAGAATCGGTTCTAACTGACGATGTGGAGGCTGCGCTCGCTCTCAGGTGAGAGATTCGTAGCCTGGTAACTTACCGGCGGTATATCGGAGGCGTAATTCTGCTGAACTTCTCAGCCGAATGGCCAATTCCTACGATTTCTTGACGGTGATTCTGCCGCGATCGGTGGTTACCGTGACAGCCGGCCCGACGCTCGCATCGCTCTTCAGTGAAGCGGAGCGGCCTTCCTCAGTGCTTGAAATGCCATCGCCAAACTGATTGTCAACATCGCCCTGGACAGTGTGGGCGTGGAGGTCGAACGGCGACTTCCCGGGCAGCGTCAAGTCGATGTCCCCGGCCTTCACACGCACGTCTATTTTGGCTAGGGGCGTGCGCTGTGGGTTAATTTCAATATCACCGCGATCGACGATGACTTCCAGTTCATTCGAGGAATCGGAAATATGAACATCGCGGGACTGGCAGCGAAGATGCAGCGGGCCGGTTACATTATTGGCGCGGAAATCGCTTAAGTCCATGGAAATAGAGCCCGGCAGTTTCTCCACCCGCAGATCGGTCTGCTCGCTCTCAAAGTGCAACGGCTTGGCTAGATTGCGGAAATCGAGCGTGCCGAAGTACGTCCCCTGAATAGAAACCGGGCCGGTGACGTCTTCGATCTGCAGATCGGTGCCAGTACCGCGAAGGTCCAGGGTGCCTTTGACTCCAACGGCGCGGACTAGGTCCTTGCGGCGGCTCGTCTCGACTCTGGCATTGCCGCCGATCGAGGTCAGGATAATATTGCCACTATCGCCGGAGACATCGACGTTCCCGTCGAGAGACTCGACTGTTACATTCTCAGTTGCGCCCTGGGTCGCAAGACTCATACGCCGCGGGACTTTGATATCGATATCGTAGGCGACGCGAATCTCTGAATGGCCGGTCGAGCCCAAGCCCGTTGAGCGCACCACGATATCGTTCCCATTACGCACGATTTCAAGCTGCGTGCGATGGCTAGCCTCGTCCGCGGAATTATGGCTGAAGGCGTGAATCGATTTATGTCCGCTTACGGCAACAGAGCTCGAATCGTCGCCGGCTACCGTGATATTGCCGCGGAGTCCGTCGAGCACTAGGCGGGCGTCGCCGGTGGTCACAGGAAGATCCTGTTTGACGTCGAAGTCGAACTCCTCACCGAACATGTCCATGGAATTCACGTGAATGAACGGCGGACCGTGCCACCGGCCGCGGGTAGTCTTCGAAACCGACCACAGCAATAAGCAGGCGAGCACGAATAGAACGATTCCTCCGCCGGACATAAAGGAGCCTTGCAATGGCCGTGCGCGAGCGGCATCCGAAAGAACTTCGAGCAAACGTATGATGCCAAATCCGATCAGAAGAAACGGCCAAAACTGACCTAAAGCCCGCCAGGTGAAGATATCGGGCCGGAAATTGTTTAGGAGGAATAGCGCCCCGATCGCGATGACCACAACGGGTCCGCCGATGGAGCGTCTCATTGAGTCGCTCCGGAGCCAGAACCGTAAACCCCGGGATTATTGGGATCTGAGGGCCGTTCGCGCGTCTCTTTATTTTCCGGGTTGCGGTTTTCCGAATTGCGCGCTGCCGATCCACCTGGAGTCGCTTCGTACGCGCTCCCGCGATAAGTGCCCGCAGGTGAGGTGGTCGCTTCGCCAGAGGATGACGGAGGTCTCGGCGGTGCTGGTGTTGGCGGCGGAACGGGAGGACGCGGCGGTCCCCACTGCGCCTGATACCGTATCTTTGTCCGCACTGGCGCGCTCTTGCCGCCGAGGTTGAGTATTCCCGCCACGATTACCAAAACCGGCCACGTTCGATCGAAGCTGAAAGGAGTGAAATTCTGGAGGGCAAACAGCGTCCCTACGGTGATCAGCATTACCGGACCCCGCACGGCGCGAAGGAAGATTGCGCTTTGAGGGTTCATCGCGTGCCTCCTCTCATGCGGCTGTATAGCATGTACACGCCGATCAGAATCAGACCGGCGGGCCAGAACCGCATCACGGCCTCCATGGAAATCAAATTAAGCGTATTCAGCAGGAGCAGGAAGCCAAGCCCGATCAGGACCACCGCCCCGGTCGGAAAACCGTTATCGCCGGGGATCATCAGGCTCGAGAACTCTTCGATCGGCTCGCCCGCATCTCGCTTACGCGCTGTGTGGAAGGCCTCGATCGCCATATAGAAAACAAAGACCGCGATCAGGATTCCGAGAAGCGGCTCAAAACCATGTAGCGTGTGCGAACTGATGGCCGTGACAAGCAAACCGAAAACCACCGCGTGGACCAATCCCTTGGCATACTGCCCGTTGTAGATCGCCCCCACGCCAGGAATCAGACCCAGGAGAAAGGCGAGCGCGGGCGATGCGCCACTGACGGGCCACTGGACGAAGAAGACGCTGCGCGAGGCGCCGTGTACGGGCTGTCATTCACGGGAGTGGTATATCGCGGGGGGGCGGATGAGCTGGTGGCAGGCACGTGATCTTCACAGAAAATCGTTCCGGCCACGGTGCGGCGACAGGCGTCGCAGAGTGGCTTTCCGCAAGTCCTGCAAAACGAAACCACCGGAACATCCGGATGATTAGCGCAAGTGATTGTTGTTGTCGTGCTCATGTTCATTACCTCCCCGATTCAGTGCGTCCCCGACTCAGTACTGCCCGCTTCAGTGCTTCCGGAATGCCCGGCGCTTACCTTTTCTGGATTTCGCGCCGGAACCTCACGCGATTCCACCGGCGCTGCCGCGTCCGCTTCCTGCTGCTGCTCGCGCCATTGGCGCAACTCCTGCCGAACTTCGTACACCAGGCGCATACTCTCGTAAGTTTTTATGGTGCGGTCGTACATTCTCTCGACCTTGGTTTCGAGATTGACCCAGACTCGCTCCGGGCTTAAATCTTCAGCCTTCAGATCCCGCACTGGCACTCCGGCACAGCGAGTCATCATGCTGAGCGACAGGATTGTGACCATTGCACTCATCACATATTTTGGTTGGCGAATGGGCTCGGCAACCCGGTTCAGCCAGCTCCGGAACCCGCCGGCGCGCAGGCCTCCCGGATTCTTGAAGACACCGCCGGCCGGTGCCTGATGCATGATGCGCGTAATCAGTTCCTGCGGCGGATGCACATCCGGAACGTGCTGCAGTTTAGACAGCCCGGCGCCGGCGTCCAAGGCGAACTCCGAGCACATTGCGCATTTCGAAAGGTGCAACTCCAGTTCGGATCGCTCGGCGGCCGCAAGGGTGCCGTCGAAGTAATCGCACAATCGGATTTCGACATCCGCGCAAGTCATAATGCTGCCCGCTGCTTCTTCAGCAGCCTTGCCAACTCGGCCCGGCCGCGGTTTAAACGCGATTTGACCGTTCCCTCTGGAATATCTAACACCTGCGCGATCTCGCGGTACTCCATTTCCTGCAAATCGCGCAAAATGACCGTCTCCCGAAGCTCGGGCGAGAGCTTTTCGAGCGCCGCCTGGAGGATCTCGCCGGTTTCCCGCATCACCACGGCACCTTCGGGACGGCTGGACGACGGAATCGATTGTTCGAGCATCGGGAGCTGGTTCTCAATGGAATCCGTGACACGATCCTGACGGCTTCGCCTGTAATTATCGATCAACAGATTCCGGGTCAAACGTGTCAACCACGTTGTAAATGAACCCTCAGCCGCGCGGAAGCTCTTCAAAGTTCGAAACACCCGCAGGAACACCTCCTGCGTGAGATCCTGGGCCTCCCCATCCCGTCCGATAAACCGATAACAAATGCCGTACACACGGCGGCGTGTGCACACGCACCAAATCGTCCCAGCCGCCGGCGTCTCCGCTGAGGCAGCGTTCAACCAGACTGTTATCCGGATCCAAGCAGTTCCTGACGTGCCCCTTCGCGATGGACCATTCGGGGACTTCCTGCGACTTCGAAATGCCCGAACCGGGCGCCATTACCGCCGTTGCCATGTTGCCTCATTTGAAATAACGAGGCTTTCTCATGATAAGTTCATTGCAGATGACTTGCTGCATCGAAATATCGATGGTAAGACGAGCGCTTAGGTGGATTAGTCTTCCCTTCGCCTGTTCGCCCGGTCGAGGATGCCCCTCGCCGCGCTGCTCCGCGGTTACTGTGACACCGCAAAGGATCGTAGCATGACTTGTCCATTTTGTGGACACATGCAAGACCGCGTGATCGATTCGCGGGAAAGCAAGGAAGGAGACTCCATCCGGCGGCGCCGCCAGTGCCTGTCATGTGAGAAGCGCTTTACCACCTACGAGAGGATCGATGAGGTTCCGTACATGGTCGTCAAAAAGGACGGACGGCGCGAGAAGTTCGACCGGCAAAAAGTTTTGGGGGGATTACTCAAGGCGAGCGAGAAACGTCCGATAAGTGTGAGTAGGCTGTCAGAGTTGGTGAATCAGGTAGAAGCCATGGTGATGGACTCTCCCGACCGGGAAATTTCGACGACAGCGATTGGCGAGTACCTGATGGACAGTCTGAAGGAGTTCGATAAGATCGCCTACGTACGATTTGCGTCCGTGTACCGGGACTTCCAGGATGAGGAGGCGTTTTTTAACGAACTGAAGAACCTGATGCGGCATAAAGTGCCATAGCGAAGCTCCAAGGCGCTACATGCCGGGTTTGAACAGTTTTGCGGGGGTCGGGGTTGTGAAGTTGAAACCAAAAGCGCCCCGAAACATCTCTTATGGTAGGGCTTAACATTCTATAAATTTGGTGGTATGATCAATTGATCCAGTGATAGCACTGGACGCCGTTCAATCGTCAGCACGATTTTCGGGGCACTGAGAAGCGATCTGGGCACCTCAAATCCATAAAAATGAATCAGTTAAAAGTAGAGTTTTGGGGGAGGTGGGTCTAAGATGGATCATTTTGACGATCAGTTTCTAGCCGAGAGTCCCCTCGGTATCAATTTCGACGAAGACGCGAAATTCTTCGACGCGGACGCTGCTCAGGAGGCGGATTTCCTCCACCCTCAGCAGCAAGTCGAAGAATCGATCTATACCGACGATCCGGTTCGCGTGTATCTGCGCGAAATGGGCGCGGTTCCGCTGCTGACCCGCGAAGGCGAAGTCGATCTTGCCCGCCGCATGGAACGCGGCAAGCTCCGGATGCAGAAGGCGATCAGCCGCTCGGCGCTGGTCCAGCTGGCCGTCGTGGAACTCGCGGAGCACATTCGAAAAGGCACCGGAAGAGCTCGAC
Organism: Terriglobia bacterium; assembly: GCA_963767545.1. Lineage (GTDB taxonomy): Bacteria > Acidobacteriota > Terriglobia > Bryobacterales > Bryobacteraceae > CAVVFX01. The sequence goes on along the minus strand of CAVYEV010000041.1, from coordinate 66,547 downwards.
AACGTCGTCGATGTCGGCGGAATTCGAAGAGGGCGCCGGCGCTGCCCTGGCGAAGCGCCAGGAAGAATTGCGGCAGCAGTTTGCCGACCTCATCAATAATCAGAAGAAGCTGCAGCTTGTCGAAGAGAAGCTGGAAGCCGCGCCGCTGCATTAACAAAAAGGCCCGCAAGAAGCTGATGGGCAAGTGGATGCGCGCTAAGGTGGAAACTTCGCTGGCCATCCGCCGCGTGCCGTTTATTCTCAGCCGCTGGAACGACTTCAGCAAGGAAATCGAGCGCGCTGTCGAAGAACTCAACGCAACTTGACCGCGAACTGAAGAAGTCTGAAGCGAAGGCGGGTCCGATCGCACAGGCGCGTGTTCGTGAACTGAAGCGCGAAATCCGCAAGCGCGAAGTCAACCGCCGGAGCGCCTCTCGACGACCTCAAGCACACCCTGACCGTAATCCGCCACGGCGAGCAGGAAGCCGAGCGCGCCAAGAAAGATCTGGTGGAAGCTAACCTCCGCCTGGTCGTCTCTGTCGCCAAAAAGTATGTCAACCGCGGATTGCACCTGCTCGACCTGATTCAGGAAGGCAACATCGGCCTGATGCGCGCCGCCGACAAGTTCGAATACCGGCGCGGTTACAAATTTTCGACCTACGCCACGTGGTGGATCCGTCAGGCGATTACTCGCGCCATCGCCGACCAGTCGCGCACCATTCGCATTCCCGTTCACATGAACGAGAGCATGAACAAGTTCCTGCGCGCCTCCCGTGAACTCGAAAAGGAACTCGGCCGTACCCCGACCAACGAAGAAATCAGCCGCCGCATGGACATTCCGGTGGAAAAAGTCCAAAAACTGAAGACCATTTCGCGCGATCCCGTTTCGCTCGAAACCCCCGTCGGGCGCGATGGCGAATCCGCGCTGGGCGATCTGATCGAAGATCGCTGGGTGGGCTCGCCAGTCGATGCCGTCATCGATTCCAACGTTCGCGACGAAACGGCCGGCATTCTCAAGACGCTTTCGCCGAAAGAAGAGAAAGTGATCCGGCTGCGCTTTGGAATTGGCTGCGAGCGCGAGCATACGCTCGAAGAGATCGGCCAGGAGTTCGACGTCACGCGCGAGCGTATCCGGCAGATCGAAGCCAAGGCGCTGCGCCAGTTGCGGGCTCCGGAACGGGCTCGCCGCCTGCGCGCGCTAATGGCCGCCCGCTAACTAAATAATCCCTTTGATCCAAGTAATCCGTCGGCCCAATAAGCTGGCGGATTTTTTTATTCGCGCGAAGCTTTCACCTATTCTTTGCCGCCGGTGCGCCACTGAAACTCGTAATCCCATGAATCGATGGTGACATCCGTATGGCCGAAGAAGAACGAGTCGGCATCCGAACGATTGCAGAGCGGCAGCCACACATCGTTGAATCTCACCGCCTGCTGGACCACATGCGTATTGTGGATTAACATCGACGGACTATGCGCGGGTATCGCCTCTATGCGGATAATGCCGAAGTTCACGGCATCGATCCACACGCGGCCCCGGATTAGGAACTTGTTCCCTGTCTTCGGCGCGACTTCGAGCAGATATGCCCGGCGTCCCTCGATCACCTGTTCACAAATCAGTTTAAAATCGTAGTTCGATCTGGTCATCCGCGTGAGCGGTTTGATATCGTCACGGCTGGACTCTTTCTCCGCCTCAACCATAGGCAGCAATACCCGTTGCCGCAGCACCGCAGGCCCACTCTCGGATAGCACTTCAAATTTCTTGTGACCTGGAAAAGAGTAGGTCATCCGCACAGTCACTTCGGCTCTTTTATGGAAACGCCGATTTTCCATGGCGTAGCGGCGCAAGCACGTGTATCCCGCGATCAAGTCTACATTCGCCTGATCGCGTTCCGTCATGTGCCGAAGGATGTCTTCTAGGGGCAGACTCTCCCTAGCAGCGCTTTCCGCAGCCATTGGCGGCAGGATAACCGGCAGGATGACAAGGACACGCGCGGCTGCCAAGGCGTTCATTGAAGCTCTTTATCGCAAAGCTCTTTTATCGTAAAGCCTGCACAGGCCGGCCGGAGATGCGCGGAACCACCGGCGGCGACGAACCCGCCGGGCCGTATTCCGCACGAAGTGTACGTAATTCGGACGCCTTTTTTCTCCGATACCGCACATAATCTACAGCCCAGCGCGACATCTCGAAAGAGCGCCAGTAAATATTCCCGCGAATAAGGTCGCTGCGCGTGATGATGATCTCCCGGCGCGCGAAACGCTTCCACTTGCCGCCCCTGGCCTCCACGTTCTCGCCAGAGGTTCCAGCCGCGGCTTGCGCGGTTGGGCAGCCGCTCATCTGAACAACTACCAGCCGTGTATCGGTCGCGATGGGATCTCCGGTCGCATTTTTTGTGAAGCGGGGTGCGCCTTGCCTTTCGGTCCATGCAAGCGGATGCGCGCAAGAGGTAAACGCAAGGTCATCCGCCACCTTATCGCGCTCCTCATCGATATGCGGGTCGATCCTGTGCGTGAATGGCCGGCCTGGGCGAAGGTACGCAAAATCGACATCACGTGTCGCAGCCGCCATCCACAACTCCTGACCGTTCCACAGGCCGGGCTGTTTCCAGATGCGGATATGATGCCGCTTGGAGACATCGTTCAAGCTCTTCTGCCATGACATGTCCGCGTCGGCTCCTTCGAGCAGCAGTGGACTCATCGGAGCGCCGCGGAAGTTATGGATTTCCGCGGCTGCGCGAATGCATCCAATGCGCGCTCGGACCGAATCCGGACCCGCTTCCGTCCAACCGGCTGCCCGAAATGCAGTTTCGATCTCATCCCGCGATCCGATCAACAGCACGTTCGTGAGGTCTGACGACCGGTCCGTTTCCGGATCGTGGGTCCGCACCGGCATAGACGCAACCAGGCTTCGAAGATCGTCCAACTCCTCGCGGGCAAGCTGCTCTTTGGGAGGGGCGGTTTCCTCAGGCGCGATGAATGTCAGTTTCCGGGTTAACCGAAGCGTGAGTTCAGAACCAGCCGGATAGTAAATCTCCGGTTCCGGCAAGGCCACGAGCAGCGATTTGACGGCCCACTCAGCCATTTCCGCGTGGACGCCCCACAATATCGCGGTCCTGACATAACCGCTTACCCGATAAGAAATGCTACCGGTTGCACGCACCCCACGAATTAGACCTCGCGAGGTCACACGCTCGCGTGCATTGTCCACCTGGGCAATTTGGGTATTGAGCGGGACCGGTTGGCCGCCCGGTAGCCTGACCAGATCGAAATCCATGCTGAGCGCCGCCTGTTCATGGTAGATACCGAAACCGACCCTCGTAACTTTCGTAATCCTGCCCGAAACGCTGGTTCCCACAGGCAGAAAGGTGCTGCCGTCCATCGTGACAGGCGAAATCAGAATCGCGTTAACCGGATCCCCTGCCTTGCTCGAATACGAGGCCACGGCGGTGGTTAGCCGTATGTGAAGCTGGGTGGCTGTGGGTATCTGACGCACCATATCCGCTTGGCCGGCGATCACCTGTAGGGAGTAGAGCAAATAAACCAGGGGCAGCATCTAACGGCGTCGGCCTTCCGACGCCCAAACTGAGCCGAAGCTATTGAGGGAGTACAACGGAGAAGTCAGTGTTTTGCCCCAAACTCCTGGATAAAAGGTGAGAAGTGCTTCACAACGCAATCCAGTAATCTACCGAGGAGCAAGCGCGTGCCTTGTCGTTGCCGGCCTGTATCAGAGTGTTCAATTTCACACAAGATATCAGGTGTAAATGCCGAGTGCAAGGTGTAGCGCTAACTTTTTGTGCCACACCCAGACAGTACCACACATCGGTACCCGGAGCGGATCGATGAAATGAATGACAAACGATAAGGCGGAACCGATTACGAACGTCGCGTAGACTTGGCGTTGACCGCACGAGGTAGGTCAAGCTCAGCGCCCAAGGCAATCGCGGCATTCATTGCCGGGGCCGCCGTCTCAGTCATTTGAACCATCACATAGCCTGGAATATCCTCGGCTTCCTTAGTAAAGGTCAGGATTCCCATTGCGCTATCGAAATCCACCTGGATGAGATCGCCGTTGTGAATCTGTCCGGAGGCGATCAGATTCGAGAGCGGATGAACGAGCGAACGTTCGATGGTTCTCTTCAGGTGACGCGCGCCGTACTTGATATCCGTCCCCTCCCTCAGCAGGAAGTCCTTCGAAGTCTCGGTCAGATTGAAGACGAAAGGCGTGGTTTGTGCCGAATTGAAAATCCGCTGTTGCAGCATATTCAATTCGATACTCAAAATTTTCTTGAGATCAGCAGACGCGAGCGGCTTGAATACCACGACACGGTCGAGACGATTCATGAACTCCGGCGTAAACTTCCGCCGCGCGGCTTCGAGGCCGGCCCGGCTGATTTTGTCCTGCAAGCCATCTTCGATCTCACCACTATCGCGCTGACGTTCCACTTCGGCTGCGCCAAATCCCAGTTTGGGTCTGATTATGGAACTCATTTCGGCCGCGCCCAAGTTGCTTGTCATGAAAATCATCGCACGGGAGAAATCGACGCGACGGTTGTCACCCAGGGTTAGCGTAGCCTTATCGAGGATTCCGAGAAGCAAATTCCACAATGCGTCTGAAGCCTTTTCGATTTCGTCAAACAAAACAAAGCTGACCTTGAATCGCTCAGTGTGATATTGATTGAGCACTTCCTGGCTTAGAAGCGGATGAGTCTCGCGGTGTCCCAAATATCCGGGAGGTGAGCCGATCAATTTTGCGATTTCATGGCTGTGTTGAAACTCCGCGCAATCAATCTTAATCACCGCGCGGGCATCGCTCACCATCGACTCCGCCAATGCTTCCACCAGCCGCGTTTTTCCAGTCCCCGTCGGGCCCATAAAAAGAAAGTTCCCGATCGGGTGGCCGGGACTGCTCATGCCGGCCAAAAAGGTTTGATAGATATTGACGATCTGATCGATCGCCTCGTCTTGTCCTACGATTCTCTTGTGCAGATTCGCGTTGAGCTTGTCAGCTTCGCTTCCGCACTGTCCAGGATCTAAACGCTTATTCATCCGCACCATAAAATTGTTCTCCCACCGGCCCCTCGATAAAGGAGGTCTGTCGTTAGACACCCAATTCAGCCGCACAACCTCTTCATAGCACGCATCGTGCCAAAGGAAAAACTCGCGCACTCACACTATTTAGGCGGGTTAAGTGGGCGAATTTCCACGCGGCTCACCAGCGTCCTCTGGGGCAAAGCGGCCAGCGCTACCACCACTTCGGCTATATCTTCGGGCGCGATCTTCCATGCCGCAGGAGCGCCGTGCGAGAATCCCGTGTCGACACTGCCGGGCATGATGTAGCTGACCCGGATGTTGTCCTTCCGGTAATCCAGCATCATGGCCTCGGTAAAGCCGTTAAGGCCGAATTTCGACGCGTTGTAACCGGATCCTCCCGCGAATGCATTCTTTCCCGCGAGGCTGCTGATGTTGAATATGTAACCGCCGCCCGGCGGCTTTCATTCGCGGTATCGCCTCGCGGCAGCAGTAGTACACGCCTGAAAGATTGGTGTCGATCATTCGATGCCACTGTTCGGGCGTCAGTTCCTCGACCGGCGCAAATGTGCCGACACCTGCGTTGTTCACAAGTATGTCGATTGCGCCTAATTTTTCCCCAGCGAATGCAAAGAATTCCTGAACCTGTCTGTGTTGTGCCACATTGCACGATTTGCCGAACGCTCTTACCTGATACTCTTTGGACAGTTCGCCCATCGCCTTAAGAACGCTCTCTTCGGACTGTCCACAAAAGGCTACTTTCAATCCTTCCTGGAGCAGTCTTTCAACGATTGCGCGTCCGATTCCGCGCGTGCCGCCGGTTACGATTGCTGTTTTGCCTGTAAGAGAGTTACGCATAGTCGTATATTGAAGATAGAATGGCTGTAAAGTGGAACGATATTATCGCAGGGCTCCCGGTCGTAATCAATGCTGCGATCGAGGAAGCGATCGGCTCGGCCTCGCGGGATACTGCGGAAGCTCTCAATCAGGCGGTTCGGCGAATCGCTACCACTTCTAATGTCTCGGATGCGTTGACCGCCCTGGTTGATTCAACTTCACCGTTTTGCTCCGTCGCCGCAATTTTGACGCTCCAGGATGACGGCCATGCGCGCGCGGCAGCTTCCAGAGGAACGAGTTTTTCCGGTGAATCTTTCGCTATCGCCTCCGCTCCGGCCTTATCCTCTCTCCTCGAAAGCCGGGAGCCGGTAACCTCCGAAGCGACACCCGGAGAACTGTCTCCCTCCCTCGCCCAAGCCTTGGCTTCGCCGGATTCTCGAGCTTATCTCTTTCCTTTGAAAGTAAGAAACCGGGTGGTAGCGGCGTTGGCCGCCGCTGGCGAAGTGCGCGCCGGCGCTGTAGAATGTCTTTGCGAATCCGCCTCCATAAAACTGGAGATTCTCCTGCCTCCTCCGCCGCCACCCGTGCAGGCCCCTGCCGTGAAGGAGCCGAAGCGAGAGGCTGGCGCTTGGGATACTTTATCCCCGGAAGCACAAAGGTCGCATTTGCAGGCTCAGCGATTTTCCCGGGTTAAGGTGGCCGAACTTCGCCTATATCATGCCGACGCGGTTCGTGAAGGCCGGGCCAAATCAGACCTGTACGGCGCGCTTCGCAGCAATATTGACGAATTACGCAAAGAATTCCAGAAGGATTTTGTCCCGGTAGCGACTATGGTTGACTACCTCCACCTAGAGTTGCTGAGAAGCCTGGCACATGATGACGACCGCTTGCTTGGAGCAGATTATCCTGGGCCACTTATCTAAAATCGAATACGGGAGCCGGCCGTCAGAATGAAGACTGCGTTGCGCGCGTTGTTATTCCTGACCCTGCCTGCAATGCAGGTAACTCAGTCCGCGGATTCTCTTGCGCTCGTGGTATCGGCGGCGCGAGCTCCGGCTGCTCCTCTCGCTGCCCGCGTTCAACTAGCCGAGTTCGCCCAATCTCATGCGGCGACCCAGGACGGAGCCCTCGCGCAGATGGCTCTTGGTCTTGTGGAATACGAGCACGGCGATTTTGCCGGCGCAGCGCGCGATCTTGATGGCCTCTTCACGCGTCTGCCGCAGATAGCCGACTACGTCGCCTATTACCAGGCCTCCGCGCAAGCGCAACTCAGCGATGAAGCGAGCGCTGCCACTACACTGGCGAAACCCGCCTGGGACCGTCCGCTGTCGCCGCTGAAGCCGCGCGCCGATCTGCTACGGGCTGACGCGCTCGTCAAATCGGGACACGCCGGTGAAGCCGCCGATCTCTTACACGCGGCTTACAAGAAACTCCCGCAACCCGATGCCGCGTTGGCTTTGGCTTCTGCTTACGATGCCCGCGGCGAGAACGTTCAGGCAGCGGCTTTCTACCAACGCGTCTTTTACGGTTATCCGGCAACTCCCGCGGCAGCCACGGCCGCCGCCGCGCTCGACCGGCTGAAGCCGCTCCTTGGCAAGAACTTTCCTCTGCCTTCCGCCCAGCAACTGGTGGAACGGCCCAGCCGCTGGATCGAGGCTCATCAATATGTAAAGGCCACGCTCAGGATTTGAACGCGGCGCTGCCGCAACTGACGGGACTTGATCGCGAACGCGCGCAAGTTCGCCTCGGACTCGCCGATCTGCGCTCCGGGAACGCGGCATCGCGCGCTGCGTTATCTGAAGGAACTGCGTCTGCGCGCTCCGATGTTGCTGCCGAACGCGACGAATATCTCGTGGAGTGCGGGCGCCGGACTGCAAGACGACAGCGTCGGTCGACCAGTGCACTGAACGATCTGGAGAAGCACGATCCCAAGTCCCCGTGGCGCTTGAAAGCTCTGCTCAGCGCAGCCAATCAGCTATCTGGTCGACCATCAGCCGGATAAATACGAACCGCTATATCGCGCCGCATTCGAGAGTTTCCCTCAAGATCCTTCCGACCCCTCTGAGCCATTGGCGGATTGCCTGGGATGCCTACATCTCGCGGCAACCTGATGCCGCACGGCTGATGCGTGAGCAGGTCTCCCGCTATCCCGCCGACGGCAAGGCGAGTTCCGCGATGTATTTCTTAGGCCGTCTGGCCGAAGAGAAGCAGGATTTCGTCCGCGGCGCGCGCCTGGTACGAAAAGATCAACCAGGTCTTTCCTCATTATTACTACGCCGTTCTGGCGCGGGGCCGGTTATCGGACAAGACGATAGCCTCTGCTGCTTCCTCCGCGGAGATTTCCGGATGGTTGAGCGCCATCTCATTCCCGTTGCCGCGCAAATTCGTTTCTGTTCCGGATGCTTCCACCTCCGCGCGCATCGAACGTGCGAACCTGCTGCGCACCGCTGGCTACAACGATTGGGCCGACCGCCGAATTACGATTTGGCTCTAGTCACGGAGCTGAGCCGCACCTCATCGCCATGGAACTCGCGTCCAATGCCGACTCCCCGGCCGGAGTCTGCGGCTCATGAAATCCACCATCCAGGACTATCTTTCGATGGACTTCGACGCCGCACCCTCGCGCTTTTGGCAGCTACTCTTCCCGCTGCCATTCGCCCTGCGCTCGACGATTTTGCCAGGCAGCGCAATCTCGATCCGTTCATGGTGGCGGGATTGATCCGGCAGGAATCGGAGTTCGATCCCGCCGCGAGTCGCCAGCCAATGCCTACGGACTAACGCAGATCATTCCGGCGACCGGGCGGCAACTGGCCCGCATCAACGGCATCGGGCCGTTCACTGTCGGACTCCTGCTGCAGCCCGAAACCAATATCCAGTTCGGTACTACCTACCTGCGGATGCTGCTCGACGAATGGGGCGGGAAATTGGAGGAGACACTGGCATCCTACAACGCGGGAAAAGGACACGTTGAGACATGGATTACCTGGGGCCAATACCGCGAGCCCGCTGAGTTCGTCGAGTCGATCCCGTTCAACGAAACACGGGAGTACGTGCAGGCGGTAATTCGAAATGCCGCAATATATCGCGAGCTGTATGGAGGAACAAGCCGCGCGGCTTTGTAGCCCTGCGCTGTGCGCCACTCCGTCCTGGATAATGAGGGCCTCGATGCGATTCGGATGCGCGAGCGCCATGCGGAATCCGACGGGCACGCCATTTCTGCCGATGGGAGTCCTTCACAGGTGGCCACTCTGGCCATCGAAGCTCAGATAACACGCAGCCGTGGGCGGTTTCGGTTTTCCCGGCGAATGCAATTACGGCATGGCTATCTCTTTCTCAGCTCTCGGGCTCCGGCTCCGGACAGATCTTCGGCCGCGATTTCACCACCGCATGTGCAAGGGACAGACGTAAAAGATCGTTCCAGTTCTGAGCGATCGCAACAGCTTCGGTCGGCGCAGATTTGCCATGACCTCTCGCCGGGGTTGCCGGTGTGCTGCTCCACGACGCATTGCTGAAATCGGCATATTTGATTCAATCCAGCGAGAAGGAATATACGCTCACGGCCAAGGGTCGAAAGTGGCTTCGGGACATAAGCGGAAGTCTGGCCGGCCGCCTGGCCGCTCAACTGCTCGATCTGTTTTTTGCCAATCGCTGGATCGTTCGAATTCCGAATACCAGAGCCGTTCGGATCACCGAACGGGGAATCCGGGAATTTGAATATCGGTACGGGATCAACCTGAAATCGACACCGCTCGATCCCGGCCGGAGTTAACGTATCTTTCGCGGAGCAATCTGGAGAAACACCATGATCACGCTTTGCATTCAGTATCAAATTGACTCCCAGAAGCTTTCCGAGTTTGAACAATATGCCCGAAACTCGCCTGAACCGATCAAGCGGTGCGGCGGCGAGCTGATTGGGTATTTTCTACCGCGAAACTCGCTGGCCGGACGAACATGGCCCTGGCGCTGATTCGGTTTCCGGATTTGAATAGATATGAGAAGTATCGGGACGCATTGATGAGTGATCCGTCGGCCGTCGCGAATGTGCAACAGACCGATGCGTCGGGGTGCATTATTGTCGAGGATCGCTTTTTTCTGCGACAGGTTCCGTGATAAGAACGTTCAGGAGCTACGAGTATGACCGATTCAAACAATCTTCGAAACCCTGACCTGCATACCGGAATTGCGGGATACGATTATGGCAAATCCAGCAGTGCTCACTCCCCTATCTCTTTGGAGGAGTTGCATGAACTGGAAGCTAGCGCGGGCTGGAATGAAGACGACGCCGCGGTGCTACGAAATCACAGGCAGATCTTTCTGGATCGCGCCGAGGAGATGGTCGATTCATGGCGTGCAGTCATCGGTTCGCAACCGCATCTCGCCAAATGGTTCTTCGGTCCGGACGGCCATCCGGACGAAGAGTACAAAGCGAGGGTGAAGAAACGGTTTGTGCAATGGGTACGCGACGCTTGTACCCGCCCCCACGATCAGGCGTGGCTGGACTATCAAGAGGAAATCGGTCTTCGGCATACGCCGGAGAAAAAGAACCTCACGGATGGCGTCCGCACTCCGTCTCTGGTGCCGCTGCGATATCTGGTTGCATTCACCGGTGTGGTAGCGATCACAACGCGTAAATTCTTCGTAGAAGCGGGTGTCAGCGGCGATGAGTTGCAAAAGCTGCAGGATGCCTGGCTGAAGACCGTTCTAATTCACGTAACCTTGTGGAGCCGGCCATATTGCAAAGAAGGACGCTGGTGAAGACACCGGATCGCGATGCCACCTCGAAAGGTGTCCTGTTGGCTGCGACCAGCTTGTCCTCAGCTCTCTATTGGCGCTCCGTATCTCTCAATGCAGCAATGAGGCCTGAGCCTTATTGCGAAGCGATCACCAGATCGACGGTGTTGCTTGGATGTCCCGGGATCGCAACGTTAACCGGTAGGCTGCCGGTGGGCACGTTGAGCGGAATCGCGACATTGATCTGATAGAGACCGGCATAGCCGGGGGCCAGACCCGCGTAAGTTGGAGTTACTGGCGGGATACCGGAGGCGAGGCTGCCGAAGCTCACCTGTATCGGATTCGAGGTGCGGGCCAGCGGTTCCCTGGCGGGGGCAGCCGCGCCAGTGGCGACGAAGGGCGTTACTGGTCCGAGCCCAAGGGCATAGATGATGATGACATCGCCTGGCTTGGCGGGGTGACCCCCAACACCGAGATTGGAAGGCACTGCGAGCGTGCCATCGGAATTGTTGATTACGACTCCGTAGGGTGAGCCGTCCGGCGCCAAAGGCAATTGCCTTAATGGGAAGAGTCGAGGTGACATGGAATCAACCACCGCCGTAACTCGATTCCCGGGAGTGTTATCGCGGACTACCTGCACGGTAACCTGACCGGCGGATATTTCGAAGGGAACCTGAACATTCACCTGATTCGCATCGACATAAAAGATAGGCACGGCAAGTCCATTCATCAGCACCTGAACCCCTCCGAGTGTAACTGGCAACGGAAATGAACCGGCACTGGCTGGTCCGGAAGAAGATAACTGCGTGCCGAATACGGCTGCAATGCTTCCCGACGCCACGGTCTGACCATTCGCAAACGCCGCATCGTCAACCACGCCGCCGGCAAATACCGTGGGACTGCTTGGGGCCGCGATGTTGAGGCGCACGGGAATTGCCGTAGAAGTGTTAACGGCATTCGACGCCAGCGTAACTGTGCCGAAGTAACTGCCGGGAGCAGGCGAGGTGTTGGCAGTTAGCGCTACTGTCGTGCCATTGACGACGGACGCGCTCAACCAGTTGCCGGTCGACGAAGCCGATGCGCCCGTGATAGTCAGGTTGCCCAATCCGATGTTCTGAAACACGATGTTGCGAGTCTGAGATGCGCCGCCCTGTACCAAGATTGAAGGTAATTGGAACGGCGGGGATCTGCAGTATCGGAAGGGAAGTTACGTGCGCAGTCACATTGATGGTCTTATCGTCGGCCGGATTAAGCGAGCCCGAGAGAATCACCGTTCCCGTATAAGTGCCTTCGGCTTGTCCAACCTGCGATGTTACACGCAGTTGATATGGATAACTGGAAGGAACAGGACCGCTTCCCGATAACGAAAAGGTTAACCATTGGCCGTTATCCGACGTGTTCACAGTAGAAATAACCTGCGCGCCCGTATACACAGGAAGAGCCGCGGTATCCGACTGGGCTGTCGACGCGCCCTGATTGGGCGTGACATAGAACTGAGCGCTGGCCGGCGCGCCGATTACCTGGACAGTCACTGTAACAATTTGAGGCGAATCAATCGCGTTCGGATCCATCACGGTCAATGTCTCCGTATAACTTCCCAGAGCTAATCCAGCAGTGTTAAGCGACACTTGGATGGGTAAGCAGGCGGGCGCGGGACCCACGGAGCAGGTTGTGAGCGCGCCAATAGTTGCATTAACCCAACTCACGGAACCGGCAGCGGAAAGGCTCATCGAACCGTCGCCGAGATTGAACGCGTTGATCGTCACGGGTGAGGGGTTTGCCCCATTCTCGATAACGATGGGGCCTATTGAGTTAGTACTGAGCCGCAATTGCGGAGCGGCAAAAAGACTGCCAGTACAGAAACATACAATATAGATACTAGAACTAAGTCGGCGCATCAATTTTACTCGTAAGTTGTTAGACATTATCCCGCCTTCAGTTGAAGTGGAGACGAGGACGCGGCGCTCTTAGTATAACTAAGTCAACGCTCCGGCAAAGTGACGTTTGGTACGTCACAGTCACTCGCCGATGAGGTGAAGAACCAATGTACGGCTATGAGGAACCTTCCGGTGCTCAAATACATAAATACCCTGCCATGTTCCAAGCAACATTCGATGGTTCTCGACAGGAATCGTGAGCTGCGTCTGCGTCAAAGCAGATCGGATATGAGAGGTCATATCGTCGGCGCCTTCGAGTGTGTGCCGGTACCAGCGCTCATCCTCGCGAACCAGCCGCTCGAAAAACTCATTGAGATCGAGCACCACATCCGGGTCGGCGTTCTCTTGAATTGCGAGAGACGCCGACGTATGCTGAATAAAGATGGTCAGAAGACCAGTCGATATACTTTGCGAACGTTATCCAGCTAGCGATCTGACCGGTGCAGTTGTAAAGTCCCTTAGTCACGAGTTTGGACGCTTATGTGGCGGATCGACTGCTTCATTCGAGATCACCATTTCTGAGCCGCCACTGTACATTTCTGAGCCGCGACTGTGAAGGAGGGTAATGAAAGCCCTATAGCTTAGACCGCATCTTCTGCCGGTACGCCTCCCATTTCATTCGACCGTGACGCTCTTGGCCAGATTGCGAGGCTGATCGACGTCGCACCCGCGGCGTACCGCAATGTGATAAGCCAGAAGCTGTAGCGGAACAATTTCGAGAATCGGCAGCAGCAGCTCGCTGGTGTGCGGAATCACGATGCAGTGGTCGGCGATGGTTGCGGCCTCCGTATCGCCTTCATTGACCAGCGCGATTACGATTCCCTCGCGCGCCCGGACTTCTTGAATGTTGGAAATGGTCTTTTCATAAAGAATGCGACTGTCTGGGTTCCGATTCATCGTGAGTCGCCAGCACGACCACCGGCAGCTTTTCGTCAATCAGCGCGTTGGGCCCGTGCTTCATTTCGCCGGCCGGATATCCCTCCGCATGAATATAGGAGATCTCCTTCAGCTTCAACGCGCCTTCGAGGGCGATGGGAAGTGAATGCCGCGGCCGAGGAAAAGAAAATCGGTCGCGCGGAAAAGTTTGCGGGCCAGTTCCTCATAGTGAGCATCATGCGAAAGTACCGTTTCGAGCTTGCCCGGAACCCTAACAGTTCCTGTACGAGGCAGCGCGAAGTCGCCTCGTCCAATTTCCCGCGGACCTGTGCCAGATACATGGCGAGGATGAACAGCGCCGTGAACTGGCAGGTGAACGCTTTCGTGGAAGCGACGCCGATCTCAGGTCCGGCGTGAGTATAAATGGTGCCGGAAGCTTCGCGCGTGATCATTGAACCGACCACGTTGCAGATCGCCAGTGTCTTCGAACCTTTGGTTTTGGCTTCCCGCTGTGCGGCAATGGTGTCGGCAGTTTCACCCGACTGCGAAATCACCAGCGTCAGAACGTCGGCGATACAATCGGATCGCGATACCGGAATTCGCTGCCGTAATCGACTTCTACCGGAATGCGCGCCAATCTCTCGATCATGAACTTGCCCGCTAGGGCAGCATGCCAACTCGTGCCGCAGGCTACAATTCTGATCTCTGAACCTTTGAACTTCTTCCTCGATGATATCCATCTCGTCGAGAAAGATGCGGCCGGTCTCCTGGCCGACGCGGCCGAGAGTAGTATCGCTGACCGCGCGCGGCTGCTCGTGAATCTCCTTGAGCATGAAATGCTTGTAGCCGCCCTTTTCCGCCATGATCGGATCCCAAAGAACGTGCTGCACCTGGCGCTTCACCGGGCGACCATGGAAATCGCTAAGTGGACGCCATCCGGCGTGAGCACGGCCATATCGCCGTCGGCCAGAAAGAACATATCGCGGGTATGACTCAGGATCGCGGGAACGTCGGAGGCGACGAAATATTCGCCGTTGCCAAGTCCGATCACCACCGGCGGGCCGTAGCGCGCCGCGACGATCTTGTTGGGATCGTGGCGCGAAATCACGGCCATCGCGAAGACGCCGCGTCAGTTCTTTCACAGCCTCCGCGGACCGCATCCTCCAAGATTGCCGCTGAAGTGCATTTCTCGACCAGGTGGGCGATCACTTCGGTATCAGTTTCAGTCTTGAAAATGTGCCTTCCTTCGAAGTCGCTTCTTCAACGGCAGGTAGTTCTCCACAATGCCGTTGTGCACGACGACAATCTCGCCAGTGCAGTCGCGGTGAGGATGCGCATTCTCTTCGGTAGGACGGCCGTGGGTGGCCCAGCGAGTGTGGCCGATGCCAAAGGTTCCATCGACCGGATCCAGGCGGATTGACCTCTTCGAGATTGCGCAATTTGCCTGAAGCCCGGCGGACGGCCAAGTCTTATCGTCACAATACGACGGCAATTCCCGCCGAGTCATAGCCGCGGTACTCAAGTCGCTTCAGGCCCTCGAGAATGATCGGGACCGCTTTGCGGTCCCCGACATACCCTACGATTCCACACATATCTCCATTCTAAGTGACTCCGCAAGTTGCGACCCTGGAATATTCCCATAGAAAAAGATCTGAGAATAAATGGCGTCCCCAGGGGGATTCGAACCCCCGTTACCGCCGTGAAAGGGCGATGTCCTGGGCCGGCTAGACGATGGGGACGGAACAGGTTAGGTCTCTACCAATGTAGCGGTTTCAGTGGAGTGGCGTCAAACACGCAGCCCTCAAATTATTGCTGCATGGCCGGGATAAACCGGTCAACCGGGCCTTTGCGCGCCGGTGGGTGCTCTGGAACTGTCGCAGTGCAGTCTTCATACCCCGCGACCAATTCACTTTCATTCACTTCAATCGCACGCGCGTACTGTCGAATATAGCTGGTATTGTAGATTCCGCCAGGGAGTTTCCCGAAATCCCCTTCCTCGATCGCCTGGAGCGATCGGACCCCGATCTTCGTGGAGCGGGAAATCTGGTCGAGAGAAATGCCTCTCTCCCTTCGCTTGGCAGCGGCAATTAGAAAAATACTAATGTTACGCATCCTGGTAAGTGATGAGCGGTACTACTGGTACTAAAATCGCAGTTTAGCACTCCGGTAACCAAAAATACAGACATTAGGTTAAAATTTCTTAAGAGTGATCATCGATAGACGCCAATTCGTCACCAGCATCTCCGGTTTGTGCTGCGCGGCAACGCTACAAGCGGCGGAGCCTGTGCAGCCTCGACTCGTGGTCCTCCTGGTCGCGGGGCAGTTCCGGACCACCTATTTCGAGCAGCGCCACTGGAGCTTTGGAACGGGCGGATTCCGGCATTTATTACGTGACAGCGCCTTCTATCCCGATTGCCGTCTGACCTCGTCCAGCTTCAATGCCAGTTCGCTCGCGACGCTGCTAACCGGCGCCCAACCCGCGGTCCACGGGATCATTGCCGAGCGCTGGTTCGATCGCCAAACCAGGCAGCCCGCCGAGTCTCAGGGCGCGCTTCTGGCCGGTACCCTATCCCCGGAGTTCAGGAGCGAGGATAGCCGTAACCGCATCTTCTCCGTCGCGTTTGACGCGCCCCCAGCCGAACTGCTGAGCGCTGGTCAAGCGGGGCAGGTTTTCTTCCTCGATAAGGAGGGGCGCTTCCGCTCGGCTGCCGAACCGCCCAAATGGCTGGAAAACTTTCGCAAGAGTTACGATCCGGAGAGTTCACGAGATGCCAAATGGTTCGCGCTTGGCGCGGTCAAGGACGCTCCGCCGTTGCGGGTGCTGGCGTACGATTCCGCGCGTCCGGCCGAGTATGTTGCGCTGTTTCGCAGTTCACCCCTAGGGCAGGCCATGCAGTTCGCCCTTCTCCGCGAATTGCTTACGCAGGAAAAGCTAGGGCGCGGCCCAGGCCGCGATTTGCTGCTCGTTCATCTCGATTCGCTGAACGATCTGGGACAGCAGACTGGCGCGGATTCTCCGCTGATCGGCGAAATGGTCACTCACATGGATCGCCAGATGGAGAGCTTTTTCGAACTTCTCGATTCGCGCGCCGGCGCGGGCAACTACCAGTTGGTGTTCGTGGGTGCGCATGGACTGGCGAACCGGCCCGCATCGTACGTGGCGCATAGCGGGCAGGAGATCGTAGATATCGTGAACACGGCGCTGGGGAAGAAAGCCGTTGAGGCTTACTTCTATCCGTTTCTGTACCTCCGCCCGATGGAAAACGATATGCGCCGCGTGCGTGTGGCGGCGGCGCGCGCGTTGCTGGCGGCGGGCGTCGCCCGGTCCTACCTGACCGTCGATGGAGATAGCTCCCACACCGGCGATTGGCGATTTCGCATGCAGAACAGCTTCAACGCCGTTCGTTCCGGCGACCTGATGATCTCCTACCCGCCACAGGTTTTCGAAAAGTTCGGCGACACCGAAGCCATCGGCTATGGATCGCTGTACAACTACGATATCTGTGTCCCGGCGGCGTTCTTTGGGCCGGGATTCCGCCGAGGCCTTTTCCCGCAAACGGTGGAGTCCATCGATATTGTTCCCACACTGGCGCGCGCCGCCGGCATCGGCCTGCCGTCCTCGAGCACGGGACGAGTGCTCTATGGCGCTCTCTCGCCCGCGAGGTTCTATTGACGCGGCTTGCGGTCGAAGTTTGCGGAATTGCGCTTCAGAATCCGGTGATTGCGGCGTCAGGCACTTTCGGCTATGGCGTCGAGTTTGAGAAGCATGTCGACCTGAATAAGCTGGGCGGGATCGTAGTGAAGGGCTTGTCCCGCGAGCCAATCGAAGGCAATCCCGCGCCACGGTTGTGGGAAACGAACGCCGGCATGATCAACTCAATTGGACTGCAAAACGTGGGAGTGCGCGCGTTCGTTGCCGGCCAGCTTCCGGCATTGCGGCGCTATCGCACGTCGATTTTCGCAAACGTGTTCGGTTACGCCATCGAGGACTATGTGGAAGTGGTGCGGGTCCTCAACGATCACGAGGGGATTGCGGGATATGAGCTAAATGTGTCGTGTCCTAATACCAAACACGGCGGGATCTTCTTTTCAAGCGATCCCGGGTGCCTGGCATCGTTAGTCGCGGCGGTAAAAACTGTGGCGAAGCGGCCGCTGATTGTGAAGCTATCGCCGAATGTGGCGGCGATCGAATCTCTGGCCCAGGCAGCGGAATCGGCAGGGGCGGATGCTATCTCGTTGGTCAACACGTTCATCTCACTGGCAATCGATGCGCGCACGCGAAGACCGCGGATCGGCGCTGGATTCGGAGGACTCTCGGGTCCAGCTATCAAACCGCTTGCGTTGCGCTTTGTGTATCAGGCGGCAAAGTCCGTGAAGATTCCGGTGATCGGCTTGGGAGGCATTGCCTGCGGCGAGGACGCAGCGGAGTTCCTGATTGCCGGCGCGAGCGCGGTGGAGGTGGGGACGGCCACGTTCTGGAATCCTGCGGCGCCATTGAAAATTGCGGAAGAATTGGGTCGTTTTTTGCATCAATCCGGTGTGGAAGATGTGCGTCAGATCGTTGGGACGCTGCAATTTTAGGGGAACGCGATGAAAAGTCTGAATGTGCTGAGTACTTTCCTGCTGTACGCCGGATTTTGCGCTGCCCAGCCCGCTCCGGTCCTGGTGGAACTGTTTACCTCTGAAGGCTGCTCAAGTTGTCCTCCCGCGGATAACGTGCTGCGCGCGCTCGATCGCAGCCAGCCCATTCCCGGAGCCCATGTTATTGCGCTCAGTGAGCATGTGGACTATTGGAATCAACTGGGGTGGGCCGATCCGTTCTCCTCGGCGCAGATGACGTTCAGGCAGCAGAACTACGCGGCCAGATTCCGGTCGCAAGGTCCCTATACTCCGCAGATGATCGTCGATGGTGTCGAGGAGTTCGTGGGAAGCGATGCAGCAAAGGCCAAACGCGCCATTACGCAGGCCGCCTCCCGGCAGAAGTTAGATGTGACAGCCGGATTCGCCGCGCCTGGGACGCTCCACGTCACCGTGCCCGCCAGTTCGACAGGTGCGGAGGTGTACGTGGCGCTGGTTTACGATCCGAATGTTTCAAAGGTTGCGAGAGAGAGAATTCCGGGCGTAATCTTGCGCATGTCGCGGTTGTGAAGTCACTCAAGCGGATAGGAGACGTTTCGCGCAACAAGAGTTTCGACGCCCAGGTACCGATTGCCGGGGACGCCGGGCTGACGAACGAGCGAGTGATCGTATTCGTTCAGGAGCGCGGTTTGGGAAGAGTGCTGGGAGCAGTCGAGCTAGCCGCGATGCAGTGATTCCAAAGAGCCAGTATAGTCGCCTGCCAGTCACTCTGGCCGTGCGATGGCCGCGACGGCTCAGAACCCGGCAAAGAGCATCAAGACTTAAGACGATTTCCCCGGCGGTAATCTGACCGTTTGTTGGGACTTGCCGCGGGCGATCGCCAGTCTCGTATTCCCAGCACTGCTTGTTTTCCGGGTCGATTAACCAGCAATGCTGCACGCCCCACACGTGATAGTCCTCGCATTTGGCAGCCACGTCGCTGAAACGGTCATCCGAAGATAAAACTTCAACGCAGAGATAGACGGGCTCTTTCGGGTACGGCTGCTGCAGATTACGGGTTTGCTGGACGGCAACATCCGGCACAAGGTATTTGCCCTCCCTGACTTTCACGGTCTGTTCCGGTACCGCCTCAAAGCCTCGATCAAGTCCATTAATCAGATAACAGACCCGGAACTCCATTTTGCCGTGCTTGTAGGTGGGCGTTGGTTTGGGCCGCAGTACACCATCGATGTAGTCGCAAGCCGGTTTATAACTCGACCTGAGGTACTCTTCAGCCGAAATGAGAGTCGTGCCGGTCGCCACACCCATATCATAGAGCACGCCAAAGAGCCGGCAGAGTCGCGCGATGATCGCCACAGAAGTAGAGGCTCTCGCCTCCCTCGGCAACCGTACGGACCAGAATCGTCTTCTGCGGACGGAAATAATACCCTGGATCCGTCTTAGGCAATTCTTTGTGGATATCGCCTCTGATCGGGACCAGATCGAATACGGCCGTACAGAAGTTCCGTATCTCACGGCCTTCCTGCCTCGCCACATTGCGCGACATCGCGAGAGCCTTCAGGTAAACCTCCGGCGCCATAATCGCGGAGCCGAACGAAAGCAGCACACCGCCTTCCAGTCGCTCGACCGTCGACGCAAAAATCAGGAAGTCGCGATAGCTTGCCGCGCCGAGCGCCGCTCCGTCGCAGTTCGGATGCTCGTGAAGTATGTCGTAGCCGATGCCAACGTGAATCGTAACGGGCACATTGAGCCGCCACGCTGCCGCGAGAATGCTCAAGTCGCGATGAGCGTAGCCGCTTCCGTCGATATGCTGGCCGACCCATTCGCCGAGCCCACACTCATTCTCCGCCGCTTCCCGGATGAGATCGTTCAACTCTCCCGTCTCGCTCCACAGTCCGAACTCGCCGCTGCGAATGTAGCGGACGACGCTTTCGGTAGTTGCGCCGATCCGCGCCAGTTCGTAGTCATGGATAGCGCCCGCGCCGTTCATCGCAACATGATCGATCAGCCCACGCGACATGAGGTCGACGATGTGGCGATTCACTCCCGCGCGAAGTACGTGAGCGCCCATCATCAGGATGCGGGCCGCGCCAGTCTCGCGCGCCGCGACGATCCGTGCAGCGAGGATTGGTAACCCGGCTGAGTCGAACGGAGGTGTCGGGTCGTCGAGAGCAAGCCAGCGGGACAGCGGCAGATCGTTCACCCTCTCGGCAAGCGGCTTGACGATCAGACGGGAACGGTCGAATTGCGTATATTTACTGGGCATGTTCGTTTCGTGGAAACAGCAGTGGCCGCAGTTCGTCCCAGCATAGGAAATTCGGGATTATATAGTCCGCACCGGACGCAATCAGCCGTTCGCGTTTCCATTCGTCGATGCGGTCGCACTCGGGCTCGAGCGTCGCAAGGCCAATGGCGACGCCGCCCGCAGCCTTTACTGCCTCGAGTTCCACGTGCCCATCGCCGAAGCTGAGCATCTCCTGCCCTTTCGCTTCTCCTTTCGCCGCGACATGCTCCACCAGACCGCGCTTAGAAAAGTCCGAGTCGTCGCCGGGAGAGCCGTAAACACCGCCATCGAAGTAACGTGCGATATCGAAGAGCCTGGCTTCCTCCTGCACCAGCGCGTCGTCCGTGCCGCTGACGAGGTAGAGCCGCACTCCCCTCCGGCGCAGGTCTTCGAGCACCGCCCGCGCGCCCGGAACCATGTGGATATCCGGAGGGAGTTCGCCGCCTCGCAGATCCTTCAGCCGCCGCTCACTCTCCTCGCGCAACGATTCGAGGAACTGCTGCTTGTATTGCTCGGGCGGCAGTGCAATGCCTCCCCGTTGGCGGATATTGTCGGCCAGTTCCATCATTTGATAGATGGTCGGTTTCCCTGTCAGGCGGAAGATGAACTCCTCGACCATGGGGCGCAACTCGGCTTCGCTCTCCGAAGTTCCGGTCGCGCGTATTGCGTCGAGCGATTGCCGGATCATCACCTGCATCCAGCCGGCGCGCACTAGTCCTACGGTGCCATCGAAATCGAAGAACGCGAGACGTGGTGCGACTCGCGGCGAAGTCGCTGTAATGCGTTCCACCGCACAGGCAGCCAGATCGTGATTGAGCATGTAGTGTCGTGTTAGAAGCGTCGTGTTAGAAGCGTTGCGGCGCCGAGCCCAGCGTCACTTTGACCTTCATCGTCCGGCCATTGCGCAAGATGGTCAACTCCATCACGTCGCCGCCGTGCTTGCGATTGAGCGCGCGCTGCAATGCCTCGGCCTGCGTAACCGGTTCGCCGTCGATAGCAATAATCAGATCGCCGCCGATCCCTAGCGGATAATTGCCCACGATTACACGGCTGGTGGGGCCGCGCAAACCAGCCTCCTCAGCGGCGGAACCGGGCTCAACTCCCTGCAGCAGCAGTCCGCCCTCAGCCGGAAGGTGCAGTTCCTCCGCTAAATCGCCTTGCACCAGCACGGGAGCCGATATGCCCAGCACCGGACGCGAAATGTGTCCATTGCGATGGTATTCATCGAGCATTGCTTTGGCGCGATTGATCGGCATTGCGAACCCGATCCCGATACTGCCCGCTTCGCCGCCCGACGTCTGTGCGCCGTAGATCGCGGTATTGATCGCGATTACGTTACCGTGTGAATCGAGCAGCGGTCCGCCGCTGTTTCCGGGGTTGATCGCCGCGTCCGTCTGAATCATGTCTTCCAGCATGTTGCCGCCTTCTCCCTGCAACGATCGGCCTAACGAACTGACGATGCCGGTGGTAAGCGTGCCTTCCAATCCGAACGGATTGCCGATCGCGAGCACCTTCTGTCCGACCAGCAGATTGTCGGATTCACCCAGATGCAGGAATGGCAACTTGCGGTTCGCGTCAATCTTGATCAATGCCAGATCGTTGCGTGGATCAACGCCCTTAATCACGGCCTTATATTTTTTGTGATCGGCAAGCGTGACGCTCAACTCTCGCGATCCGCTGACCACGTGATTATTGGTGAGAATCTCGCCCTGGTCGTTGATAATGAAGCCTGAGCCCGTGCCTTGCGACGGGTACACCTGAAAGAACCACGTCTCTCGCAGGACGGTGCTGGTAATGTTGACAGTGGCGAGCCGTGCCGTCTTGTAGATTTCGATGTTATTCTCTTCGTCCGTCGTGTAGGCGGGCGAGGTACTGGCCGTCACCGGGCCAGACCATGCGCCGGCCGCGCTGGCGAACGGCCGCAGCAACCGCGCCAGGCTGGATGCCGGTTGCGAGATGACGAAAGAAAATGCTCCCACAAGGATTACAGTCAAAAGTAGAGCGCGCGGCTTCATATCTACATTGTCTTACGTTATTGAAGTTTGGCAACTCCGCCTGAAAGCTTCGTACACCGCGCGGGTCTGCTGGATCGTCTCTTCCTTCGGCCCCGACGTATCAATAACGTAATGAGCGAACTTTCGTTTTTCTTCCAGCGGCAACTGTCGGCTGAGCCGCGCTCGCACGTCCTCGGCGGTAACCCCGTCCCGCGACGTCGCCCGCTCAATCTGCTGCTCTTCGCCGCAAGTCACCAGAATAATGCAATCGTAGTTCTTATAAGTGCCGGTCTCGATCAGGATCGCGGCTTCGAGCACGATGATGCCGTTCGGATCGGCGGCCAGGAAATCGCGTTCCATGGCTTCCTGCAGGCGATGAACGGCCGGATGAACGATCGCATTCAACTTCTCCAGCCTCTCCGGATCGCCGAAGACCATTGCCCCGAGCCGGCGGCGGTCGATACGGCCATCGTGATCCAGGATCTCGCGCCCGAACTCGCGGATTACCGGCTCATACGCCTCGCCATCTGGCTCAAGCGCGCGATGACCGAGATCGTCGGCGTGAATCACGTGCGCGCCTAATCCCTCGAGCACCTTCGCTACAAAGGATTTTCCGCACGCCAACCCGCCGGTGAGTCCGGCTCTCACACAATTCCCAGGCGCCTTTCCGCCGATGCGATCGTATTCATCATCAGCATCGCGATGGTGAGCGGCCCGACTCCCCCAGGCACAGGAGTATAGGCGCCGGCAACTTCGGCCACGTCTAGCGGGTGCACGTCGCCGACCAGTACGCGGCCTGCTTTGTCGAATTGCGCGAGACGCGCCGCATCGCCGCGGAACAGGCGCTCCGCCTCGAGACGATCTTCGATGCGATTAATACCGACATCGATCACCGTCGCCCCCGGCTTGATGAAGTCGCGCGTCACCATCGCGGGCCGGCCGATCGCCGCCACCAGAATGTCGCGCCTCGCGGCACACCCCGGGAAGATCCGCCGTTTTCGAATGGCAGATCGTGACGGTCGCGTTCTCATGAAGCAGCAGAAAAGCCATCGGCTTTCCGACGATGTCGCTGCGCCCGACCACCACAGCCCGGCGTCCCGCGACCGGAATATGGTAACGCCGCAGCATTTCCATGATGCCCGCGGGAGTGCAAGGGCGAGGTCCCGGACGCGCCGTAGCAAGGTTGCCGATATTGCAAGGATGAAAGCCATCGACGTCTTTTTCGGGTGCGACCGCGAGCAGCACGCGAGCGGTATCGACTTGCGGAGGCAGCGGAAGCTGCACCAGAATGCCATCGATCTCCGCTCTTCGATTGAGGTTCTCGATGATTTCCAGCAGTTCATCTGTCGACAAGCTTGCCGGGGGCGTCACAGTTTCGTTATAGATGCCGAGTTCGTCGCCCGTGCGCGTTTTACTGCGAACATAGACCTGCGATGCGGGATTTTCTCCTACCAGCACCACCGCGAGTCCGGGCGGTCTGCCCTTTGTCTCCACGAGATGCCGCACCCGCGGACGGCACTCCGCTTTGATCTGATCGCGAATCTGATTCCCGTCGAGTATTTGGGCCAACTTTTATCAAACCATGTTTGCCGCTCACCACTATCCCAGGCTCTCGATTATCTTGACCATCCGGCGGCGGAAAAACGCGAGGAATGGAAGCGCGAACGGTATCACGGATCTAGCCCGTCTGCTCTCTACCCATCTGCTCTCTAAACGGCGAAAGAGGATCGGCGGGATCGGTGCGCCTCGCAAGCGCCTCTAATAAAGCGCGATTCGGTCCGAAGTAGCGCAATTTCATTTCGACCGCCGCCGAGATGCGGCTATTCAAACCGTGCGATGCCTCCGCGGCAATCTCCCGCATCGTTGTGCGAAATTCCGTGGGAGGTATTCCAAAATCGTATATCCGGGAGTAGAATTATCGCAGGAGAATACTGGGATGAAGTTACTTCGCCTCTCGTTGCTGGTAACGGCTCTGGCATGTTGCGCGACGGCGGCGGACGTGACCGGAACCTGGAACGCAAACTTCGTGGGATCGTGGCAAGAATGGCCCAAAACAGTCTCTAAAATGATCTTTGATCTTAAGGCCGATGGAACAACACTCACCGGCATGGCGCATGTCGGAAGCTGGCCGGGAGATGCCCCTATATCGGATGGCAAAATCGAAGGCGATCGGATATCGTTCACCGTGATCGGCAAACTTCCATGGTGGTCGAGCGGACCGCAAGGCAAGGCAGGCGGATACCCGAAGCTCATTTTCAAAGGGACGACGATTAATGGGAGCGATATGAAGCTAACATTGACGTGGGACAGTATATTCACCTACGGAAATGTGAATAATCCAAGAGAGTACGAAGTGCGCGGGCACAAGGTGCCGGACTAGGTCCGCCCAACTCAACCCGACCAGCGCAATCGCCTCTACGCGAAGAAATTAAGAGCCGCCAGCCCGGCTGGTCGTTTCGTGTGCTGCCGGTTGCTGTCCAGTTTGCGCCGCTTGGCCAACGGGTCTCGCGCAGATGCGAGATCGGCCGCAACTTAACTTCCCGCGCCGGTCCGCAACCGCGGGAACCACAAAAACCTTACCCGCCGGGTAAGCGATCTTGCTTCCAGTATGCGATCCATCGGCCATGTGGGGAAAATCGGGGCCGGCGTCCCTCTCTGGCGATCTTACGGATCTCACCACCCAAGCTCGGCATATCGGCCTCGCCCTCTTCGCGAGATTTACTGCTGTCGGCTACCGCGTCTTCAGAAATTTATCGAACCACGCCGCCTCTTCGTACAGCACATGCTCCATGCTCTCTCTCGCTCTATACGCGTGCGCTTCCGACGGCAGCATTACCAGACGTACCGTCCCGCCATTCCCGCGAATCGCCGCATACAGCCTCTCCGACTGGATGGGAAACGTTCCCGTGTTGTCATCGGCTTCTCCATGAATCAGCAGAATCGGAGTCTTGATCTGGTTCGCGTACCAGAACGGCGACATCGTGGTATAGACCTCCGGCGCCTGCCAGAACGTACGCCGCTCCGATTGAAAACCGAAGGGCGTCAGCGTGCGATTGTACGCCCCGCTCTCAGCGACTCCCGCGTGAAACATCGTTGAATGGGCCAGCAGATTGGCGGTCATGAAGGCGCCATAGCTGTGTCCGAAGATGCCGATGCGATCGCGATCCGCAACTCCCATCTCAACTGCCTTGTCGACGGCGGCCTGTGCGTCCATCAGGAGTTGATCGACATAAGTATTGTTTACCGTACGAGGGTCGCCGACAATCGGCATCGCCGCGTTGTCGATGATCGCGTACCCATGCAGCACGAACAATTGATGGTAAGTCAATTGCGTAAAAGAATCGGCGGCGTGTCCGGTGACCTGCCCCGCCGTATCGGCATCGCTGAACTCGTACGGGTAAGCCCAAAGCAGCGCGGGCAACTTCGTGCCTGCCCGATAATCCGGCGGCAGATACAACGTGAACGACAGCGGTACGCCGTCTTTCCGTGTATAAGTCACCAGTTGTTTCTTGATTCCGTCAATTTGCGGAGCCGGATCGGGGAAGTTCGTCAGTGGTTTGAGCCCCGAACCGGAGCGGATGAAAAAATTTGGCGGTTCCGTAGGACTTTCGCGGCGGACGAGCAACCGCTCCCCGCGATTGTCCAGCATCGCTTCGACTGCCTCATAGCCATGGCTCGACTGGAAAAGCCTTTCAGCTTTCCCGGTGGCGAGGTTGAAACGATCTAGAAACGGTTTGTCGCCCGACGGCGTTGCGCCCTCACCTATCAGGTAAATGTCGTCGCCTTGCTGAACGATCATGCGTTTGCCGTTCGGCAGCATCCTGGATTGCGGTGTACCGGGATTCCTGTAGGCATCCCGCTCATTGCGGCTGAAGATCACGCGCCCTGGTATACCGGGCTTTTCCATGTCGATCTCAAGCGTGCGGATAATGCGCTTATTCCGTTCATAGTCGGAGATCAGCGCTTTGCTGTCCGCGAGCGGCTCAAAAGAATTAAAGCGATGTTCGGTCGAGTAGATCTCGCGAGGCTCGCCGCGAAAAGGTTCCGCAAGCGACACAAGTTTGTCGCGGTGAGAAGCCTTCTGATCGGGATTCCCGCCGTCCAGCGCCTCGGCCCAACACAGAGTTGCAGACCTGTCCGGCAGCCACTCAAACGACCTTGGCCCTACTCGAACACCACCGAGTACCATGTGTTCCGCGAGAGGCAAGCTCGCCAATTTGCGCTCGACGCTCGCCTTCGAATCCCAGATTTCAATCTCTTCGGGAAATCGCGTAGCCGGAAGTTGATACGAGTACGGCCGATGGAGCTGTGAGACCAGCAAGTGCTTGGCATCTGGAGAAGGAAGGATGCTGAGAAAAATCGCGGGCTTGCCGAGCAGAGCCACTTTGCCGGATGCTATGTCGACGTACGCGAGTTGTGAAGTGGCGTAGTAGTCGAACAGATCTTCGTCATGTGGCGTGGCGAGAAGATCCTCGAACGTCGGGGCGGGACCGGCGTGCCCCAGGCTCTCCTGCACATGCGGCCCGGACGGCACTTTTGGCTCCGCTGGAACACTGCCGCGGTTTGCCGGAACTAAGTGTACGAGCATTGTCCTGTTGTCCGCCAACCACTCGATTGATGCTCCGCCGCGGCCTGCAAATCCCACACGAACACCGTTTAGCTTCACGCCCGAGACTCGATGCATTTGACCGGTATCGGTCGAGCCAATCCAAAGTTCAATCGCCGCGGAGGTGGTGTTGGTGAATGCGAAATGCTTGCCATCGGGCGACCAGGCAGGTGCGCTGAATTTCGCCGATAACGGCACATCGAGATTAACTTCTTCTGACGAGGACAGCCGCTTCATCGTGAATGCCGAGTAGTTGGGCGCGAGATGCATCCCATTGGTATTGGCGTCGATGCGTATGCCTGCGAGACGAAGCATCGGCTGCGCAACTTCGGCGATGTGCGGATAACGCACCGGTTGCATGAAGATGACGGCATCGCGCCGTGGGCTCAGCGAAAAAACCGGCGTGAGCGGCGCGTTCAGGACCTCCAGCATCTCTTTGGGAGGCTTTTGGTACGGGAAGCCGTCGGCCAAAACAGCCGATGACCCCGTGACGAGCAACGCGGCGAATGCAAAGGAGCGCATGAAGGAATTGTAGCGGCTTGCCTTCCTATCTTCCGGACACTGCTCGACCAATCAAACCGCTGCCAGCGCTTCTTGGGGATTCTCGGGAATCTGAATTTCGACCCGCGTTCCTTTCCCAAATTCGCTCTCGATCCGCAACACGCCTTCTTCCCCGAAGAGCACTCTCAGGCGCTCGCTGACGTTGGTAACTCCGATGCCGCTCCCCTTCGGACTCGGAAGCCGATGCTCCGGCATTCCAGCGCCATCGTCCACCACTGTGACATGCAGCATCGACTTCTCCCGCCACGCATGCAGCACGATGGATCCGCCTTCCACTTTGCCGCTCAATCCATGCTTAATGCAGTTTTCGATGAGCGGCTGCAGCAGCATGCTCGGCACCAACATGTCCAGCGTGCGCGGCTCGATCTGTTTCTCAAAACGCAGTTTGCCGCCGAACCGGACCTGCTCGATCGAGAGATAGTCGTCGATGAAATCGAGCTCATCGCGCAATGGGCTGAGATGTTCGTGCTGGCGAAGCAGCCGCCGCAGGATTCGGGAGAGCTTGAGCACCATCAGGCGCGCCTGCTCCGGATTGGTGCGGATCAACGACGAGACGGAGTTGAGCGTATTGAATAGGAAATGCGGGTTGATCTGATTGGTAAGTGCCTGCAGCCGCGCTTCCATCAGCAGACTTTTCTGCTGCTCCAGCTTGGTTTCATTGCGCATGTTGTTCCAAACCTTCAGCGGCAGGGTGATCGCGAAGAATGTGGTTCCGTAAAGGGCCAGGATGTTGAGTATGTGATGACTTCCCCACGGAGGCCCGAGCGAGAAGACCCATCCCGGAAGCTTGCTGCTCACAAGCTGGCGCAGAAATTCGGCGAAGATTACGGTCAGCGCGAACGCCATCGGGAACAATTTCAAACCCTTCAGCGCCCGCCAAAGATTGAGGTCGATGAAAGGGGAGAGCCGCCAGATATCCTCCGGATCGCGCGCGAAATCTCGCAGCAGCCCGCCCGCTACTCCGATGCCCGCGAAAAGCGGGAGGCTCAGATACTCCTTCGCCACCATGCCGGGAGTCGAAATCAGGACGCCCGCAATCAACCCCGGCGCATAGCCGCCGAGAAGTCCGGCCAGGAAGCTCCCTTCCATGCCGAGATCGACGGCTTCATACCCGTGCTTACTGATTACGCGAATAGCCGCGAGTACGCCAAACACTCCTGCGAACCAGAGAGCGAAACGGAACTGCTCGTTAAAAGTTCGGGTTTCGCGCAGCAACGCGCGCCGGAAAGGACCATATCGCACCGCGATACTGGCGACGCTCGCCACCACTCCCAAGCGCACGAGCAGCGTGATGAAATCGTGTTCCACTTATACTGAAAGTATTACATCGCAAGTCACCAACTCCATGTTGTCAAAAGTTGCCGAAGCCGATTTCCCTTCGGAATACGGGCATTTTCGCATCTACGGTTTCGAACGCCGGGACCCGGGAATGTCCGAACCCGAAGAGGCCGTGGTGCTGAAGCTCGATACTGTCACCGGGCCGCCGCCGCTCGTGCGGGTTCACTCCGAATGCCTGACCGGCGACGTGTTCCACAGCCTGCGCTGCGATTGCCGGGCGCAACTCGACCTTTCCTTGATTCAGATCGCCGACGAGGGCCGCGGATTACTGATCTACGAGAAAAAGGAAGGCCGCGGTATCGGTCTGATGAATAAGCTGCGCGCTTATCAGCTTCAGGACGAGGGCGCGGATACAGTTGAGGCGAACGAGAAACTGGGCTTCGAATCGGATCTCCGCGATTACGAACTGCCGGCGTCGATTCTGAAGTTTTTCGGCGTCAGCCAGGTTCGCCTGTTATCGAATAATCCGCATAAAGTCCAGGCTATGGAACGGTCGGGGATCGAGGTGGTGGAGCGGGTGCCGTGTATCGCTCCTGCGGCGAAGGCCCGCGACGTGTACCTGAATACGAAGAGAGTCAAGATGGGCCACTTCCTGGAAGGGCTGTAGCAACCGGATATTCTCCCGGACTGCGCAACTGAAACCATGCGAGGAACGTCCTTCACCCGTAATCGGTTAGATTGTAAATAGCATGTTCAACTGGATCTGCCCGGAGTGTGGGCGAGACGTTTCGCCGTCCGCCACGGAATGCCCTTATTGCGCCGAACGAAAGAAAGCGGCTGCGGCCGCGGCTCCGCCTGTGGACCCTTCGCCCGCCTATAGCGCTCCTCCGTCACCTCAAGCGCTATCTCAGCAGCCGCCACAACCGCGTCCCGACCCGCAACTACGGCCTGAGCCGCAATCCTACGCGCCGCCGCCGCAGCAGCAGCCATATTACCCTCCGCCGCCGGGTGCGACGCAGCCCGCTTACTATCCGCCGTCCGCGTATCCGCAGGGTCGTTATCCTCCGCCGCCGAAGGCCGGATTGCCGACCTGGGCGTTGAGCATCTTGTTCGCTTTGGCCTTTATCGGCGTCGGGGCGGCCATCTTTTTCGGCTATCAATACTTCGGGCGTGGACCGCGGGCCGAACGCGCGGGCATTACCGAACCCGCGGCAGCGGCGAGAGCCAAGCCGTCCAGTTCACTTCAGAAATATATTGAAGTCGTCGGTATCCGCCTGGTGCAGGACGCGAGGCGCCACCCTATAGCCAAGTTCGTCGTGGTGAATCACTCCAATGCGGAACTGAACGATCTGACCGCCAACGTCACCATCTGGGCCAGCACCTCGCGATCGGAGGAAGATTCCGTCGGCACCTTTTCCTTCAAGCTCGACTCAATCGGCGCCTTCGACGCAAAGGAGATGAGCGCGCCGTTCAGCACCAAGCTCAAGATTTACGAGCTTCCCGACTGGCAGAACGCGACCGCCGAGGTCCAGCTCGCCACGCCTTAATGTGATTGAATCCACGCCTCTATTCGACGTTGTTGGCGTCGGACTGAACGCCACCGACACGCTGCTCGTGGTGTCGCATTTTCCGGCATATGGCGGCAAGGTGCCCTTCCACCAGGAAATTCTAAGTCCAGGCGGACAGGTTGCGAGCGCCATGGTCGCCTGTGCGCGTCTGGGGCTCCGAACCAAGTACATCGGCACCATTGGCGACGATGAGCGTGGCCGCGTGCAGATGCAGTCGCTCATCGGCTCCGGCATCGACCTCACGCATGTGCAACGCCGATCCAACTGCACCAATCAATCGGCGTACATCATCATCGACCAATCGACTGGCGAGCGAACCGTGTTCTGGAGCCGGCCGGATTGTCTGCCCTTTAGCCCCGAAGAGATCACGCCGGACCAGATCGCCTGCGCCCGGATGCTGCACATTGACGGGCACGATACGCCGGCTGTTGCCCGCGCCGCCAGGATCGCGCGCGCCCATGGAATACCGGTGACTGTCGATGTTGACGCCATATACCCGGGCTTCGAGGATGTACTGTCGAATATCGATTATCTGGTGGCGAGTTCCGAATTTCCCGGCCGCTGGACGCGCATTGAAGACCCGTTCCGCGCGCTCGAAAAGCTGCAAAAAGATTTCGGGATGAAGGTTGCGGCGATGACGCTTGGCGCGCATGGGGCTCTCGCCCGTGCCGGCGGTGAGTTCATCTACGCGCCGGCTTTCGTTATCAATTGCATCGATACCACGGGCGCGGGGGACGTGTTCCACGGGGCGTTCTGCTATGCTGTTCTGCAAGGCATGGCGATAGACGAGGCGCTTGAGTTTTCCAACGCAATGGCAGCGCTGAACTGTCTGGGCCTCGGTGCCCGCGGCCACATTGGCGGTCTTGAAGAAGTCCGGCGTTTGATGGCGCACGGCGAGAAGCGGTCCGATCCCGCAATCGCAGCAAGAGCGTCGAGAGTCCGCTGAATGTTCCCGCTTACGCGACGACCAACCGCTGCACTCCGTCTCTATCGCCACCATCGCGATCATCGCGATCAATGTGCTCGTTTTCTTTTATGAGATTCAGCTCGACGATTATTCGCTGAACGCTTTCATCGCGCATTGGGGCCTCACCGCGACGCCCTCCCGGTTCCATCTGGCGGACATCGTGACGTCGATGTTTATCCATGGCGGCTGGATGCACATCATCGGCAATATGATCTTTCTGTGGTGCTTCGGGCGGAGTCTCGAGGATGCCATGGGATCGGGCAAATTTCTCGTTTTCTATCTGCTGTGCGGGGTGGCCGCGGCGTTCACGCAATCGTTTCTCACCTGGGGTTCGCGCGCTCCCATGGTGGGAGCGAGCGGCGCGATCGCCGGAGTGATGGGGGCTTATCTGCTCAAATTCCCGCGCGCGCGGATTCTAACGCTGGTGGTCGTCATCGTTTTCATCACCAGAATAGAGATTCCGGCGGTGGTGATCCTGGGCTACTGGTTCCTGACGCAGTTGTTCGCCAGTTGGGGTAGCATCGGATACTCGCACATCTCGCAGGGCGGCACAGCGTTCTTCGCGCACATCGGCGGATTCCTCGCCGGCATGGCGCTCGTGAATATGCTCGGCATACAAACGCGCTATTACCGGCAGCGCGACATCTATTGGTAATGAACCATAATGATGGTCTCGACGTTTTAGCCATTGCGGCACATCCTGACGATGTGGAACAGACCTGCGGCGGAACGCTGCTGCGCATGGCCGAATCGGGTTATCGCACCGGCATTCTCGATCTCACTGCGGGCGAGATGGGAACGCGCGGAACGCCCGAAATCCGCATGGCGGAGGCGAGGGATGCCGCCGCGCATTCTGCAAGCGCGGCATCGCGAGAATATGCGCTTCCCCGACGCGCGCCTCGAAAACACCATGGCCGGCCGCATGACGCTGGCGGCAAAGATTCGCGAACTGCGTCCGCGAACTGTGATCCTGCCTTATTGGGAAGCGCGTCATCCGGACCACTACCAGGCGAGCGGTATGGCGTTCGAGGCGTGCTTTCTCGCCGGGCTGCGCAAGTTCGATCAGTACACTGAACCGCACCGGCCCTATAAGATCATCTACGCATCGCAGTACGCCAATGTGACGCCGTCATTTGTCGTCGACATCTCAGCGCAGTTCGAGCGGCGGATGGAATCGCTGCTTGCCTACCGTTCGCAGTACGGGGCATCCGATCGAAGGCCAGCGATTTGTTCCCGGACGAAACCGAGATTCGCGAGCGATTAGCCGCGATTGCGCGCTGTTACGGAAATCTGATCGGCGTGAAATATGGCGAGGCATTTGTGGTGAAAGAAACGATGCGCGTCGACGACATTGCACAGTTGCCTGTGAGATCGTTCTGAGCTGACGATCGGGCTTTGCCACAATGGAATCGTGAGTGAACTTCGCTGGCATCCTTTACTTCGCGAGTGGGTTGGAGTGGCAAGCGTCGCGGCAGAACCGGCCGCAGTTGCCGCAGACCTGGTGTCCGTTCTGTCCCGGGTTCGGGCCGCGTGCCCGACCAGTATGATGTGCTACCTGTATCCCAACGATTTCGCCGCGTTGAGCCACCGACAATCCGCCTTTTCGCCCGAAACCGGGATCTTTCTGCAAGACCGGCGCGCAGGGCTTTTGCGATGTAGTGCTCTATCACCCGATCACACGCTGATTCCGTCGCAACTATCGGCGAGAACACTGGCGCAAGATTAGTCGATCTGTGGACGGCGCGCACCGCCGAACTGTTCGCCAACGATCCGGAATCCAGCTACGTTTATGTTTTCGAGAATACCGGCGTCGCGATCGGCGTCACCATGCCGCATCCGCATGGGCAGATCTATTCGTTTCCGTTCATTCCGCCGCTCGTCCAGCGAGAACTCGACGGCGCACGCGAGCATTTCGAAGCGACGGACGAGAATCTCTATTGCCGACTGCTCGATGAAGAATTGAAGGATGGCCGGCGGGTTCGCGTGGCCTCCAATCGGACGATTTCGTAGCGTTCGTGCCGTTTGCCGCGCGTTTTCCGGCCGAGATGCAGATCTATGCCCGGCGGCACTGCGGACCAAATTGATGGACCTTGGCCGGATCCGAGAAGGACGCCCTCGCCGCGCTGATCAAGATCGTGCGCATGAAATATGACAATCTCTGCGGCTTTTCCATGCCGCTGATGATGGTGGTTCGGCAGCGGCCCGCGAAAGGCGACCATCCGTATTTTCATGCTGCACGTCGAATTTTATGCCGATCCAGCGCAGCGCGACAAAGTTCAAGTATCTGGCGGGCGTCGAGACGGGAGCGGGGACTTTCCTCAACGACACGATCGCCGAGAATAAAGCCGCGGAACTGCGTGAGATTGAACCAAAATAATCGTCAAGAACCCGAGGCTGAAAACTCTCGCAGCCATTGATTCGCATTCACCGGTTTGGCGAAGGCCGGCCGGACGACCCGTTCCTGTTTAGTCTGGCCTGGAAACGATTGTGTACAGCGTTTGTCGTGCCAAGCTTAACTCATTTTCAAGGAAAGTGACATGGCAAACGTATTGATGACCGGCTCCAGTTCCGGTATCGGACTCGCGACTGCACTCGAATTGGGGAGGGCGGGACACACGGTATTCGCTACAAGTCGAGATCGTGGGCGATCTCTTCGAGAGTCGGATAGCAGATGAAATACTGGCTGCAGCGTTTTAAGATAGGCCAGTACCCGTAGTTCGGGCGACCTCAGATGCGGCATGGCCTTCCCCATGAGAATCGGCGTCGGCACGAAGCCCGGCTTTCCCGTATTGAAATTGGATTTTCCGCCTTGAGAAATAGCTAGACAACGGTACTTACAATTCCTCGATAACAGCCCTTCCATCCAGTAGCCCGCCACGAGTTCGCGACAGGTCGTCTGATCGTCTAAAAGCGTGATTCAACTTCTGCACTTCGGCGTTCGTTGACAGGCACACAGTCCGATCGCTTAAACATTCCGGCTAATTAGTCCCCAGCCATCAAACTCGGTCACAACGCCTTCTAATATGGGTAACGCTATTATCTTCTGCAACTTACAGCCAATAAGCCGTATAGCGCCAATCCGATTTCTCAACGTGAAAAGCTATTCTCAGGGCAGCAGGAATTCTCCTGCTCTAGGAGGTTACACAAATGTCACTGGTCCGCCAAGCGGCCATTATCATGTGCGCGGCAATTTCGCTGCTTGCCGCGCCCAATCTTACAACTATTCAGGATACGATCTACAAAGCCGATGGAACGAAATTCAACGGAACGGCGCTCATCACGTGGTTCCCATTCGATGCGAGCGACAATTCTAAAATTGCGCTGCAGAGCCTGACCGTTCCAATTTCGAACGGCGCATTCTATGTTCAACTGGTCCCTAACAGCGATGGAACTCCAGTCAACAACTACACCGTGCAGTACAGCAGTGATGGCAAGCAGCAGTTCACCGAATCCTGGTCCGTGCCGCCAAGCGCGACACCGCTTCAGATCAGGACTGTCCGCGTCTCCAGCGGAACGACCGGCGGAGGCGTAGTACAACCGCCGTCGCAGACTCCCGTCGCGGAATCCAATGTCATTGGGCTGCTCACTGACCTTTCCCTACGGCCTCTCAAGGGCTCCGCCTTCGGAACTGGAAGAACCGCCATGATCAACGATAGTGGCGCGGTAGACACGGTCGAGGGCAATCTATCCGATTGCGTGCACGTCGACGGAACCGCCGGAACGTGCGGCGATGCCAGTCAGCTTCCCACGTTCAATGACAGTGAGACTCCCGCCGGCACAATCGATGGCACGAATGCATCTTTTACCTTAACCGGGACTCCCAGTCCGGCAATCAGTCTGTCACTCTATCGCAATGGGCTCCTGCAGCAGGCCGGATCGGACTACAATATCCAGACCGACGGTTCCATCCTGTTTGTGCCCGCGGCAATTCCCTTGCCAGGCGACATTTTGCTGGCGAGTTATCGGGTTGCACCGGTCGTTATTCCGAACGGACTCCAGGCGCCCGGAACCGTGGCCCAGGTATTGTGCAGCAGTTCGGGCACCAGCACCACAAGCGTCACGAGCGTGGTCTTGGGAACTTGCACGATCCCAGCTAAGACCATCTCAGTCGGCGATCGTTTGGAAGTCCGATTTTCCCTTTCTCATCTCGGGACCACGAATGGATTCACTTTTATAGTGAACTGGGGAGCCACGACGATGGTGCAGCGTTCGGCTTCGGCGTTCGACTCGGTCGTCATCGGTCACGGTGATGCCGCGGCCGGACCTTCCGCAACCGAACTGGACATGCAAACCTGGGGACGGGTCTTGCAGCTCGATTCGCGTGTAGCCACCGCATCCGATCCCCTCAACGCCGACATAAATGTCACTTTCCAGGCATACATGAAGGCGTCGGGAACCGACAACGTCGCTTTGCAGAACTATACTATCCTGCGCTATCCCGCTAAGTAAGAACTGAGTAACCGAAGTTCGTCACAACCATCGGGAGTTCGTTTTTTCGATAGTTACTGGGCCGCGCGAGTGAGCGGTCTTTCGTGACGAACTTCGGCCTCGCTGTCGTAGATCGGAACGGCAGTTCGTTTTTTCGAGCACTCTTTCGAGCCTCTTTCGAACAAACTGATTCGGTGGCTTGACCGCACCAGCTAATCGGTATATATTCGTTCTCACGAATCCGGCCTTCACTGCTACCATCATTTTCTGGCAAGGAGAACTACTATGTTACGGTCATTGTTCATCATTACGGCCACCCTCGCTTGCGCATCCTGCGTGTTCGGCCAGAATGCAACCGGCGTGATCGACGGCCACGTCGACGACAGTTCCGGATCGGCGGTTCCAGCCGCGACGATCAGCATCGAAAATCAAGCCACCAATGTGAAGCAGACGATTCCGACCAATGCGGAAGGCCGATTTTATCAGCGATACCTGCTGCCGGGTTCTTACCGGGTCACCGTGGAGAAAGCGGGATTTCAAAAATACGTGCAGAACGACATCACCCTGGACGTGGCACAGACCATCAGTCTGAATATCGCGCTGCGGGTGGGAGATGTCGCGACAACTGTCGAAGTTACCGCCAATACCGCGCAACTAGCAACTGAAACATCAACGCTGACGAGCGTGGTCGGCACCAGGGCCATCCTGGATCTGCCTCTGGGCGGGAACCGCAACCCGTTATCGCTGACGACCCTCGTTCCCGGCGTGGTGCCGACCGGCGGCAGCGGATCGACGCCGTGGATCAGCGGCGGCAGAAACGATTATAACGATGTGACGATCGACGGCACTTCGGTGATTGTCCCAGAGAATGCTGTGAGCCATCTTCAGGTCGGATACACGCCGCTCGAGGACAGCGTGGCTGAAATCGCCGTGGTCACGAACGCCCTGGAACCAGAATACGGCCGGACCGGCGGGGGCACCATCAACATAGCCACCAAATCCGGAACGAACGAATATCATCTGGATCTTTTCGAGTTTTTCCAGAACAACGTGCTAAATGCAAACTCCTGGCAAAACAACCGGAATGGCGTAAAACGCGGGATCGTCCGCTACAACCAGTTCGGCGGAACATTCGGCGGCCCAGTGGTGCTTCCCCACTATAACGGAAAGAACAAGACATTTTTCTTTGTCAGTGAGCAGAGCGTGAGAACGCCATCATCGCAAGCCCCGGAAACCAGCGTGCCACTCGCCGGCCGGGAGACCGGCGATTTCGCCGGCGATGTGAACGGAGTGGGCCAGCCGATCACGATTTACAACCCATTTAACGTGTCCGCGAATTCCGCCTGTCCGGCTTCGCAGCCGGTTTGCTACCGCGCACCCTTCCCGGGCAACATCATCTCCGCCAGCATGATCAATCCGGTTGCCCAGGGTTTGCTCAAATACTTTCCTCAGCCGAATAACGTTCCCACCAACGCCTTCCTGCAGCAGAACAACTGGACGAGGCAGGGGACTGCGAACAATCCAGTGGATCAGATCGACGCCCGTCTGGACCAAAATTTTTCGGAGCGCTTCCGGATGTTCGCCCGCGGCTCGAATGCGAATACCCACAGTTCGGATTTCAATGGCTTCGGAAATGTAGGCAGTTCGCAGGGATCCGGCCCCTCGTCGGGCTATAACCGGAATGTGACGATCAACGCCATTTACACTTTCAACCCCACCACTATCCTGAATTTCAACTACGGCTTCGCCCGCGATGTTTTGATACACACTCCGTTTTCCCAAGGCACGAAACCATCGGATCTCGGTTTTCCCGCATCCTACAATTCCGTGGTGGACAATTTCGAGTTTCCGCAAATAGCGATCAGCGGTAACAACGCTGGATATAGCCTGGGTCAGGTAGCCTACTCGTCGTTGAACGACCGGCCGTACTCGCATATCCTGCGGGGCGATTTGACAAAAATCGTCGGCCGGCACACATTCAAGATGGGCGGGACGTGGGAAAAGATGTTCGTGAATTTCAGCCAGCTTGGCAGCCCGGACGGGCAGTACAGCTTCTCAAACGGATACACGCAGCAGATGGTGAACGGCAATAACTCGACGGTGCAGGGCGACGGACTGGCGACGTTTCTGCTTGGGCTTCCCAACAATAACAGCCTCGATATGAATTTCACATACTCCACCGCCACCGCAAGCACCTATACGGGGGCGTACTTTCAGGACGACTGGAAGGTAACTGCGAAGCTGACCCTGAATCTGGGCGTTCGTTACGACGTGGACACGCCTAGAACCGAACGTTACAACCGGCTGAGCTACTTCAACATCAACGCTACTTCGCCGCTGCAGGGGATGGTAGAATCGAGCGCGGCCTGCCCAAACTGCGGCAATCTCAGAGGCGCGATGGAGTTTGTTGGAACACAGGGCGACCCATACGGACGCCACCAGACCCCCACCGATCTCAACAACTGGGCGCCCCGCGTCGGCTTCGCTTATAATATCTTCAAAAACACGGTGATCCGGGGTGCATACGGAATTCTGTACGCTCCCTCTATGCTCCAGGCTGCGGGCACTTCCGGAAACTCCGGGACCGAAGGCTTTCAAAGCAACACTCCGCTGAATATCACCTTCGACAACGGCCAGACCTTCGTGACGACTCTGAGCAATCCCTTTCCCAACGGGTTTCTGAAGCCACAAGGGCAAACTCCGGGGCCCTATAGCGGCGCGCTGACCGACATCGGCGCCACTATCGGCGACAGCTACTTCATCGACTATGTGAATCCCGTAATCCAACAGTGGAACTTTAACGTCCAGCAGCAGGTCAAGGGTAACTGGCTTATTCAGGTGGGCTATCTCGGCAGCAAGGGCCAGCATCTTCCCGATGGCGAGAGCACCATGAATTACGATCAATTGCCGGCCTCGTTCCTCTCCCAGGGAGCCGCGCTTAACGCCAATGTGCCGAATCCGTTCTACGGTATTATCCAGAGCCCGACTTCGCTTTACGCGCAGCCTACGATCAAAGCCAGTCTGCTGCTCGACCAGTATCCGCAGTACTCCGGCGTGAGCCCATTCCGCAAACCGCAGGCAAATTCCAATTACGAGTCGTTCATTGCATCGGCCGAACACCGTTACAGAGATGGTCTGACCGTGCTGGTCAGCTATACGGGCGGGAAACTGCTCGACGATGCTTCACAACTAGTCACCTATATCGGGCAAGTGGGTACGAAACAGAATTTTTATTGCCGAAAGTGCGAAAAAGCCGTGTCTTCGCAGGACGTCCCCAGACGGCTGGTGGCGAGCGCCACCTACGAGATTCCTGTCGGCAAGGGCAAGACGTTTCTCGGCGGGATGCCGAGGGCGGCCGATTTTGTCATTGGTGGCTGGCAGATGAACGGCATCATGACGTTCCAGAAAGGGATTCCGCTCGCGATCAGTAACGGCGGTAACAGCACCGGTCTGAACAGCCCTGGAATCCGGGCCTCGGATAACGGCCAGAACCCCGGGCGGGGCGGCCCCATAGGGGACCGGCTGACCGAGTATTTCGTTCAGTCGGATTTCCATCAGACCCCGAACTTCGCATTCGGCAATGTCGGGCGCTTTCTGCCGAACGTTCGTCAGCCCGGCCAGCACAACCTCGATTTCTCTCTATTTAAGAACTTCCGTCTGGCGGAAAGAATTCAGGTTCAATTTCGCGCTGAGTCGTTCAACTTCACCAACTCCCCGGCCTGGGCCGCACCGGGAAGCAACCTCGCCTCCCCCGGGACGTTCGGCGTGATTACGAGCGCAAGCGGCAACCGGACGGTGCGGTTGGGTCTAAAGCTTTATTATTAACGGAGTCTGGCGATTCGGACGTCAACTTGGTAATTGCACAAGACTATCCGCATACGCCGCGCGGACTATTCAGCTTTGGTGTGCATTGAACCGAAGGCGCTCAAAAGCCTTGGCACGATCATGCCAAGTAGCAACGGAAAAGGCCCTGCGCGTCGACCCCATGTGCGGGAAACAGGCCATGCTCTTAATAGTTATTGATATTGCTGGAGCAGGCCCGGACTGAACTACTGTTGGAACCCCCTTATCACGCCGTCGCAGACCAAAGCATTGTTGCTGCTCCGAGCCATCTATGAACAAACAAATGATCAGAGCAACCCGGTCGATGACGTCACCAAATTAGACACCCGGAGGCATGATCGCAGGTGCGCTGCGAGACAGCCCTCCAAACTGGCGCGAGCTGCCGGCGTCGAACGGCTCTATTGTGAGTTCAGTATGTCTAATCCCGGAGCACGGTTGAACCGCGCTGAAAAAGACCACAAGCGGCGCATAATCGCGGCCGGTCGTTATTGATAATATTTGAGCCATGCGTCCCATTCTGCTTGCATTGATCTGCTCTTTACCAGCGTGGTGCCAGCCGCGCCCGCCGTCCGAGGAGTTGCCGCCGCCGCCCGGCCAATCCGTCCTCAAGCCCGTGCTCGACTGCCCTGATCTTCGCGCTCTTACCGGCTTCGAGTTCACGGTTGCCGTCGCCACGCTGGTCCCCTCCAGTACCGACGCGCCGGCATATTGTCACATCACCGGCCAAGTTCTTCCCGAGATTCGTTTTCAGGTCAATCTGCCCATCGCGTGGAATCGCCGCTTTACAATGTTCGGCAACGGCGGTTGGGCCGGTGAGGATCTCAACTCGCCCGATCGCGCTGGCGCGCACTACCACGGACTCCGCCAAGGCTTTGTGACAGCCGACACCAATACCGGCCACGACGCCATCCAAGATCCGGGCGCCACCTTCGCCGCCGACCGGCAAAAACTCCTCGACTACTCCTTCCGCTCTCTCCACGTCACCACTCTGGTCGCCAAGCAGATCGCGTCCACCTATTACGGCGTCCCACCCACACGTTCTTACTTTCAGGGCTGCTCCACGGGTGGCCGCCAAGCCCTCATCCTGGCTCAGCGTTTCCCCGACGATTTTGACGGCATCATAGCCGGCGCGCCCGTGCTTGATTTTACCGGAACCATGATCTCGTTCACTTGTAACGCCGACGCCTTAGCCGCCAGTCCAATTCCCTACGCCAAACTCTCTCTACTTGCAGAACGGATTTATGATGAGTGCGACGGCAAGGACGGACTGAAGGACGGACTCATCGACGATCCGCGCCGCTGCGATTTCCGTCCCTCGCGCGATCTTCCGAAATGCGCCGCTGGCACCGACGATGCCGGCTGCTTCACGCCTGCCCAAATCGGCGCGCTTGAGAAAATCGAAAGCGATATCGTCAGCAACGGCCAGCGCATTTTTCCGGGTTGGCCGGTCGGCGTCTCCGCTCCTCCCGGCGGCAGCAACGGTTGGGACCACTGGTTCGTTCCAGCAGGACGGCAGCCAATCCATCCAGAGCGCTCTCGCTGAGAGCTTTCTCCGTTACATGGCCTTCCAGGAGCCCAACCCGAAGTTCAATCTTGCCGATTTCGACGTGGACCGAGACCCCGCGCGTATGGCTTGGGTGCGCCCCATTGTTAATGCCACCGATACCAATCTCTCCGGTTTTCAAAAACGTGGCGGTAAGCTGCTGATGTATCACGGATGGGCCGATCCGGCGCTCAATCCACGCATGAGCATCGAATATTACGAAAAAGTGACCGCGCGCATGGGACCATCCACAATGGACTTTTTCCGCCTCTTCATGGTTCCCGGCATGTTTCATTGTCTCGGCGGCATCGGTACCAGCAGCTTCGGCAAGCTCGCGCCTCTGCTCGCCTGGGTGGAGCGGGGTGTGGCGCCGGACGTCATTACCGCTGCCCGCGTCGTAGACGGCAAAACGGTGCGTACGCGCCCCCTCTGCCCGTATCCACAGGTCGCGAAATATCGAGGTAGCGGCAGCATCGATGATGCGCGAAACTTCGCATGCGCTGCACCGCCCTCCCGCTGAAATGCTGTCGCCACACGGAGTCGTGCCGTGCCGGTTTATCCCGCCTCACCCGATTCACCCGATTCGGTGGCCGGTTCGGACAGGCTGATCAGGCTGATTCGGTGGCTGTCAAGGTAGAACTCTTTCGAGCCTTTGACACCGGTGACCGGGTGTAATATGCTGCTGCTCAATGTCGAAAGATTGCCGCGAGCTTACACGACGGCGCGCGCTTCGAGCGTTTGCCTGTTTCGTCGCCGGATCGCCGCTGCTCCGGTCCCAAACCGATCCGCTGCGCTATCGGGATCGTGTCCCAGGCTTTGCCGAACTGCTCACGGCGTTCGATTTCGAAGCTGTCGCTTACGCCAGACTGCCGCGATCCGCGTACGATTATGCAGCGTCCAGAACCGATAGCGGATTTACTCTGAGGCGAAATCGCGAAGCCTTCGATCGGGTTGAGTTCGTTCCGGCGAGAGTGACCGATGGGCGCAAGCCACTGACTGCCGCCAAAATACTCGGCACGGAAATGGCCTTTCCGTTGATGGTTTCGCCGACCGCGGGACACGGCCAGTTTCATCCGGATGGAGAGATTGCGACTCGCAAAGGCGCGGCTGCCGCGTCCACGACTCCGATGATTGTCAGCAACAATTCCAGCTTTCCTATCGAAAAGATCGGCGCGGCCGCGGACAGTCCGTTCTGGTTTCAGCTTTATCCGAAGCAGGAGTTGGACGCGAACCGCAAAGCCCTCGACGCGGCTCAGGGAGCGGGATGCCGCGCCGTCGTGGTCACCATCGATCAGCAGGCGCAATTCTCTGAGATTACGGAACACGATCGGAATCTGTCCGGCTTGCCGGTC
Source organism: Terriglobia bacterium (assembly GCA_963767545.1). GTDB lineage: Bacteria > Acidobacteriota > Terriglobia > Bryobacterales > Bryobacteraceae > CAVVFX01. Next base: position 24,160 of record CAVYEV010000041.1, on the reverse strand, counting down.
CGCCGCCCGGCAAGAAGACTCTCGACCAGCAATCCCTATCGCGTAGAAGACTATAGGTTGTGGTACGAATGGAATTTCTTCGACAAGATCCGCCCGTTCGTAAAAGTGCCGTTGCTCGCGAAGGGCATTCTGACGGCTGAAGATGCGCGCCTTTGTCTGGAACACGGGCTCGACGCAGTCTACGTTTCGAACCACGGAGGCCGAAGTCTCGACTACGCGCCTTCCACGCTCGAAGTGCTGCCCGAAATTGTCGATGCGGTGCAGGGCCGCGTGCCGGTCCTTCTCGATAGCGGCATCCGCCGCGGCGCGGATATTCTGAAGGCCCTCTCGTTGGGCGCAAGCGCAGTCTGCACCGGGCGCGTGCCGCTTTGGGGGCTCGGCGCTTTCGGCCCGGCCGGCGTGCAGCGAGTGTTGGAAATCCTGCAAGCCGAACTGCAACAGGCCATGGTGGAAGTGGGGCGGCCCAGCATCCAATCGCTTGATCGAACTCTGTTGAGGACGAATTTTTCATGAGCGCCGGCCACACACCGCCATTAGCCGAGTTGCTTAACGCGTTTGAATTTGAAGCTGCCGCCGCACGAAAGCTCGATCCAGCCGCGCTGGCTGAGATCACTGGCAGCGATCGCAGGGCTTTCGATCGCATTACCTTCCGGCCGCGCATGATGGTCAACACGACGAAGCTCGATCTTTCGGTTGAGTTGTTCGGGCAAAGTCTGTTCGCTCCGATCGTCGTCGGTCCCATATCGGAACAGAAGCGATTTCATCCCGACGGCGAAGTGGCGATGATGCGGGGGGCGTCGGCAGCGAAGGCCGCGATAGTAATATCGAGCCGCTCAAGCTGTTCGATTGAACAAATTGCCGCTCAATCGAAGACCACGCTGTGGTACCAGGTGTTTCCCGAGCCCGGCATGATCGGCCGCGCACAAGAAGCCGTGAAGGCCGGATGCAAGGCCGTGTTTTTGACGCTGGGGGCGTCGCCGGAAGGCCGCGTCGATTGGAGCGCGATTGACCGTTTGCGCGCGAGCATCGCCGTGCCCCTGATCTTGAAGGGGATCACGAACCCCGTTGAGGCGAAGACCGCGTTACGCCACGGTATACAGGGACTCGTGGTTTCGAATTATTCCACGCCAGAGATCGGCGGCATAGCCGCGCCGATTGAAATGTTGCCGGAAATTGCCGAGGCAGTTGGCGGTGAGGCGCAGATTCTGGTCGACGGTGGATTCCGGCGCGGAAGCGATGTTTTGAAGGCTCTCGCTCTCGGAGCGCGGGCCGTGATGCTGGGGCGTCCACCGGTCTGGGCGCTGACATCTTATGGCGCCGAGGGCGTGCAGCGATTACTGGAACTGCTGCAGACCGAACTTGCGCGCGATATGGCGATGTGCGGACAGGTGAATCTGAAATCGATTGACCGGAGTGTGGTGAAGATTCATCGGGGGTGAAGGAGCCTAGCGTCGCGCGCGCCAGATCGTTTTGTGCTTTGAGCGTTTGAGCGAGATTGCTCTTCGCTTTCAGCGTGTCTGGATGCTCCTCTCCCAGCATACGAAGTCGCGCCTCCAAGGCTTGCTCCTGGATCCTCCGCGCTCCCTCTAGATCGCCCTGCGAGTACAGTGTTCTACCGAGATTGTTCATCGCCGCAAGCGTGTCCGGATGGTCCGCGCCCAACAGACGACGGCTTGTCTTGAGTACTTGCTTCTTGCATTCTCCGCGCTCGCTCCAAATCGCCCTGCGCGGACAGCGTCCCAGCGAGATTGTTCATTGCCTTTAGCGTGTCCGGGTGTTCCTCGCCCAGGAGACGACGGCGCGCTCCAAGACCTGCTCCTCATTCCCTCGTGCTTCCGCCAGTTCGCCCTTCGCTTACAGCGTTATAGCGAGATTGTTCATCGCCGCTCAGTGTATCCGGATGTTCCTCTCCCAGCAGACGACGGCTTGCCTCGATGACCTGCTCCTGCATCTTCCGCGCTTCCGCCAGATCGCCCTGCGCTCAGCGTTCCGCGAGATTGTTCATTGCCATCAGGGTGTCCGGATGCTCGCGCCAAGCAGACGCCGCCGCGTCTCAACGACCTGCTCCTCAAGATTTCGCGCTCCCGCCAGATCGCCAGCAGATATAACGTTGTCAGCGAGTCCGCTCATCGCGGTCAGTGTGTCCGGGTGCTCCTCGCCGAGCAGGCGACGGCTTGCCTCCACGACCTGCTCCTGTATCCGTCGCGCCCGCGCATAGTCGCCGGTCTCACGGAGAGCAAGAGCCAAGCCTGCCGTTGGCCTCAGCCTACTCAGGTCCAGTGACTGCCCGACGACCTCCGCCGTGACGAGATCCCGCAGTGCCGTCAAGATCTCGCGAGCCTCAGCGATCAGGCCAGCGCGACTCAATGCCTCATAAGCAGGTTCGCCCAAGTCACTCCAAATCTGAATCGGCGGCACTCCTTGACTCCGGGCACTGGCGAACCGTTCCCAGAAGCGCGCCTCCAAAGCGCGGGCTTCGCCCAAATCGAACGAATCCGCCGATATCGCCTCAAACGTTTCGAGTTGGTCCGGCTTGGGCCGGGGTACGTCAATCAGGTGCAGCCGAAGTTGGAACCACGAATCCAGATCAGGCACGCCGAGGATCAATTGCTCTGTAAGGTGAGAAGGAATCCACCAAATCTGCTTAAGCTCGAAGGACGTCAACCGTTCGCGCTGAAAACTCAATGCGACGAGAGTTTCGAGGCGCTTACGTGAATCAGGGAAAATGCCTTCTATCCCGGTTATGGAGACCACCTGTCCTGCTGGCAAAGCGGCAAGCTGATCGAGCAGCGCATTCACATTCTCAAACGCCGATTTCTCGGACGGAACCTCAAGCTCCGTCACGGGAAGTGCGGCCTTCAGTTGAGCTAGAACATCTTGCCTTGCGTAAACAGAATCCCACTCAACTCGAGCTAGCCCCGAGCGGCGCTTAGAGCACCACAATTTTAACCGCGCAACAACCTCGGCGATAGACCCTGGTGCATTTATTCGGTTCCACCTGGGTCTTGCGGTTTCAAGTTTCCCTGTTGCCTCAAGATATCGACGACTAGAGGGTGAACTCCAAACCATCCCTCGCCGTTGAACTCCTGGATCGCGCGGGCGCGGAGCAGTGAATAGAGAACTGGATCCGCAATATCGGCATTGAGCGCCTGAGAGTAGACTCGCGCGTAGCTTTTGTAGCTTCTGTTCGTAGGTTATAGGCTGGGCGTCGTACGGACTCTCGCCCAATCTCCGCCGGTACTCGCGCCGCATCGAGTTGATTGCTGCCGTGCAATCCACCTGAGTTATGCAGCTCGCGACGGGGTCCCGCATTAACGCATTCTCCCCCGCATCGGATGCCAGTGAGAATAGGTCGCGAATATTGCCTCCAGACGCAACGATTAGCCTGTCCATCTGATCTTCCGCGAACAGGCTCGATGACATACGGGCATCCAGCACGCTTCGGATTGCGTTCCTGCCAGGCTTGTGTGGCTCATGCCGTTTGTCGAACACTGGGGTGTCGTGTATCAGGTACCGGTTAAATGGAAGCCGGTTCGCCTCGGTCGAGTACCCGAGCCACACTGGAATTACGAAGATCATGCTTACACGAAGATCCTGAAATACGGTGCCGTAGTTAATAAAGAGATCTTGAAGCTGTTGCGGGGAGATCCCAGTTTTGTCGAAATCTTCAACGATCAGGAGCCACTGTTTTCCCTGTTTCTGCTCCAACGCCCTGCCGCAAACATCTACCAAATGGTTACATAGTTCGACGAGTTCGGGAACCCGCTTTAGCCTGTACTCGACCGTTTCGGAATTGCGCTCTCCAGCGTACTTGATCTCTCCCTTCACCGACGCAAACAAGCCTAATAGACCGCCCACAACCGAACCGCCCTTTACGCCCGCTCCGGCTTCGATCTCACCTCCAACCGTACGTTTCGCAGTCTGCTTTTGGATCTCAGTAGAGAACCAGCCCTGAATCTGATTGAAGAGCGATTCGGGAATCAAGTCTCGAAGAACCTGAGGACCCATCTCTTGAGTCTCCTCAACCAGCCGAATCATCATCAACAAAAGTACGTCGAAGATTTTGAAGCTCGCCGGATTTAATTCCGTCGCGATGCTTAGGCGAATTCCGCAGTGCTGGTCTTTCACTCGAACCAGCAACCGCGAAAGCTCTGTAGACTTTCCGACTCCAGGATGCCCCATTACAAACGTCTTAAACGGGACGGCCTCATATGCTTGCTGCAGCTTTCGGGAGAGACGGGCGACTGTATCATCGCCGCGAACCAAGTTGACCTCGCCGCGGTAGAAATGATCGAGGTCTTTCTTGGAGATGAGCGGTTCTGGTCGAAGCGTCAGGTACAAATCATTGAGGTTCGTGACCGGGCCATCAGCGAGTATACCCATGTGCAATAGTGTAACCTCGGCTTTAGGGTGCCGTCTCCCGTATTCCACCTCATGCATTCCTCTCGCTGGTATAAGATGTAGCCAATGGAATCCATAAGCCGGCGGGCGATCTTATACGCGGGAGCGGCGGCATCCTCCCTATCGGCGGCGCGAGCCGTCAGGAACGGTCGAATCAAACAATCTTTAACATTCTGGTGCTTGAATGGCACGGAATGGAAATGGGATATCGAACGCATCTGTAGCACTGCCAAAGATCTCGGGTGCGTGAGTGTCGAACTGGTTCCACCCGAGCTTTGGCCGGTGCTGCGCAAGCACGGATTACATAGCGCCATCGCGTCAAACGGCATGCCCGATCCGCCGTTTCACAGAGGCGTGAACAACCCGCGCTACCACGATGAAGTCATCGCCCGCACCAAGCACACCATTGATCAGGCCGCCGATTTCGGCGTTCCCAATGTGATCGCCTTCACCGGCTACAAGTGGCGCGATTCCGAAGATCCGAAGAGCGGCGAGATCCCGCTAGCCGAAGGCGCGGCGAATTCGGTGAAGGCTCTTTCCGAACTCGGGCGCTATGCAGCCAGTAAGAAAGTGACTGTGTGCCTCGAGCAGCTCAACACACGTGACAGTTCCCATCCAATGAAAGGACATCCCGGCTATCAGGGCGACAATCTCGACTACTGTGCGGACATTGTACGCAAGGTCAATTCGCCAAACGTGAAACTTCTCTTCGACATCTATCACGTCGGAATCATGAACGGTGATGTGATCCGCCGCCTGCGCCAGTATCATGGCATCGTCGGTCACGTACACACTGCGGGCAATCCGGGCCGCGGAGAACTGGACGACCGGCAAGAGATCCACTACCCCGCCGTAATGCGTACTCTGCTTGAACTCGGCTACCAGGGCTACGTCGGCCAGGAGTTTATTCCGACGCGCGATCCCTTGCAAGGGCTCACGCAAGCAGTGTCGCTATGCGATGTTGCCTGATGCTCCATTCAATTACTCGCGGTCGAGGGAATGGCGACGAAGCGATAGCCGACTCCACGCACCGTCAGCACGTGACGGGGATGGGTGGGGTCGTCTTCCATGTAGCGGCGCAACCGGACAATGAAGTTATCGATGGCGCGCGTGTCGGTGTCTTCCTTGAGGCCCCAGACATCTTCCAGCATTTTCTTCCGCGACACCGGTTTTCCCTCATGCTGGATGAGATAGCGCAGGACGTTCACTTCCATCAACGTCAACGGGAACACCTGATCTCGAACGCGCAGTTCGAGGCGGTCGAAATCGACCGTCTTGTCTCCGAACGTGAATACGTCCCCCGGCGCGGCGACCGCGCTGGTGCCCCCATTGGAACGTTCGCCGGGTGCGGGACGCCCCGCGCTCAGCCAGTCCCGGCGGCGCAGCAGACCGCGAATACGGGCAATTAGAATGGCGAGGTCGAACGGTTTAGTCAGATAATCGTCGGCGCCCGCGGCGAAGCCTTGCAGAACGTCCTGCGGGTGGCCGCGCGCCGTGAGCATCAGAGTTGGCACGAACTGTCCGGTCCGCCGCACCTCCGACATGACGGCAAAGCCATCCTTGCCGGGCAGCATGACATCGAGGACCATTACATCGAAACCCTCCGGGTCCGCCGATAGAGTCTCGATTGCAGCCTCTCCGGTATCCACCACTCGCACCTGATACCCTTCGGCTTCCAGGTTGAAGCGCAGACCATCGGCAAGGTGGCTCTCATCTTCGACAATCAGCACGCGGGTCATCTGGCGATCGGCAATTGGAGAACGAACGTGCTTCCGTGCCCTACTCCTTCACTTTCCGCCCAAGCCCGGCCGCCATGCCGCTTAGCGACGGACCGAACGATGTAGAGGCCCAATCCGGTGCCAGGCACTCGCGCGGCGGCGGGTCCAGGTATGCGATGAAAACGCTTGAAAACCTCCTTGAGTTGCAACTTGGGAATGCCCGATCCCCGATCGCTCACCCGCACGGATGCGTACCTGTCGTCCGCCACGATGGTCTCCACCTTTACTTTCACATCGTTGCCGGAGTATTTCACCGCGTTATCCACGAGGTTCGAGACCGCCGCGCGGACTTCTTCAAGATCGGCGAGAACCGTCACTGCGGGTCCGGCATGCCAGATCAAAGACTCGGGAGTCAGATGGTAGAGCGCGCGTGCCCGTGCCACGCAGTCGTCCACCACAGCCCCGAGATCGACTCTGGAGAGATTGGGTTTGCGGCTTGCGGGTCCGATGCGTCCGGTGCGGAGAATCTGCTCGATCGCTTCGAGAAGCCGGTCGCTGTCCTCGAGCATGATCCGGTAAAAGTCTTTGCGCTTCGCATCGTCCACGGCCCGTGACTGAAGGGTTTCGAGGTACAGGCGGATCGACGCGACCGGAGTCTTCAGTTCGTGGGTGACCGCATTGATGAAGGCGTCCTTCTGCTCGTTGCGGCGGATCTCGCGGACCAGGAAGAAGGTGTTGAGCACGACCCCGGCGATGAGCGTCGCGAGCAGCAGCACGCCGAGGAAGAGCAATATGCCGGAGCGCCAACTGAGGAACACCCAACCGACATACAGCAGCAGAATTACGGAAATCAGGCATGCACCGAGTGCGATAAAGAAAGCAATCGACTTCCGGCGTCCGACGATTACCATGCCTATAGGTTACAGGAGGGCGGTCCGGCTTACCTGCGATATCCGAACGCTTTCCCCGAGAAAAAGATGGGAAGACGCATTCTTGTGGGCGGTGGCCATGGACTTTGTGCCTCGCCGAAGTACTGCCGGGGTTCCGTCAATTGTCCAGAACCGAACATCCGTTCGTAGATCCATGAATGTTCGACGCGAGGGCACCCTACCAGCGAATCGACCTCGTAGCTGCTCACCGAAACACAGCCGGCTCGCCTCCACGAACGAACCTGACGCGATGCGCCGGAACGCTGGATGATCGCCAAAAACTTTCTGCGATGGCGCCGCCGGCCAGCCCAGATCCGGCCGCACAACGCTGAAGCGCACGGTCGCAAACTGATCTGGTCGAGGCGGCACGCGCGAGAAAACTGAAATGGTTCGGCAAGGCGTCATAATCGTCGGAGAAGCCCTAGCTAGTCCATACGAGAATCGATCGACACCTCGTTTCTCCAAGAGGATCTGCTCTCGCAGGCCGACGCCAACGATCAGAACGGACCAGCGAACATGAAGCGCGGACGGGATATGACCGTGCGAACGGCGCTCGACCGCGCGGCGGAAATATCGACGGGAAATTCCCCTCGCGGCCGGCGGTCGAGGGCGCGATCCGAAAAACTTTGGGAGAGTGGGTCTACAGCGCAAGGCCTTGTGGACCTGTACGGCTTGTGGGGGAAACCGGACAAAGCGAGCGAGTGGCAGCAGAAGCTAGATGCGGCGCAAGCATTGAGCAGGCATCGTCTATTCCTGCCGCAAGATGCCGGCAGGCGATAACCGCACAAGGCCCAGCGCGGGAAGCAGACTCGCGAGTGCGCCGATTGCGATCGACCCGCACCCCATTGCGAGAAACGCCGGAGCGTCCAGAGGCTTAACGCCGTAGAGCAGCCCCGCAAGTATCCTGACGCTGCCGGCCGCGAGCATTCCGCCTATTACGGCGCCAGCTACGGAAAGTAGCACGCCCGGCGTGACGGCATTCCAGATGATGCTTCTCATGGAACTGCCCAATGCTATCCGGATGCCGAATTCACGCGTTCTCTCCACCACGGAATTCGCGACAATGCCGTACACCCCCACCAGCGCCAGCAACAACGCGAGGCCTGCAAGTGAGCCCAGCAGCCAGGCATTCAAGCGTTGCGATTTCAGCGCCGAATCCCGCTCTTCGATCATCGTGTGCACGCCGGCGACGGGCAGCAAAGGATCGGTTTTGCCGATAGCGCGCTCGATTCCCCGCGTAATCTCGCCGCGGCGGCCGGTGGCGCGGACAATCCAGTTCGGGGAATACCACGTGTGGGCCATCCGGAAACCAGCGCTCGAAAACTGCGCTGCCGGAACGTACATGGCGGGCTCCTGTGCGATCGGACCCGGGGCTGTGAGTCCGGGCTGCTGTTGCAGATCCCCCACCACGCCGATAATGTGGCGTATCCCATTGCCCTCCACGATGTAAGCGGCCAGGGCATTCTCATTCGCAAGGAACTTGCGTGCGAACGTCTCATTCACAATCGCTACCGGCGTTCCGGATTCGTTATCGCGCTCTTCGAAAACCCGGCCGGCCCGCACCGGAATGCGTAGCACCGCAAAATAGCCGGGCGTCACATAATTCATGGATGTTCCTCTTTCCGTTATCAGGGACGTCGAACCTCCCCGGATACGAATTCCGCCATTCAACCATCGTTGATAAGGCACATGAAGGCCAACAGCGGCCGCTTCAACCCCTTGAACCTTTCTAATTGCCGCAAGCGAGTCGCGAAATAGGCGGTTCACACTTCCGCTCTCGCTATAACGGGCGTCCTGAAGAGACGCGCTCGCAGTCACAACATTTGCCGCATCGAATCCTGGATCGAGATACTGGAGATGAAGCAGCGTCCGCACCAGCAGCGCCGCGCCAACCAACAACACCTGACATAAGGCGATCTCGATCAATACCAAAGCGCGGCGCAGACGATGCGACCGGCCACCTGCCACCACCCGGGCGCCGCCCTCAACCAGCGCCTCTCGTACATCCACCCGAACCGCCTGCAGAGCCGGAGCCAGGCCAAACAGAAAGCTCACCAGGATCGAGAGCAGAGCCGTCGCGAGAAGAACACTGCCGTCCAGTCTGATTTCCTGCCAGATTCCGTAACGGGAAACAATCGATCGCAGCGCGCCGATCGCCAGGTATCCCAGCGCCAGACCGGCCGTCCCGCCAATTGATCCGAGCACCATGGACTCGGTAGTAAGCTGACGTATCAAGGAACCTGGACCGCCGCCCAACGCAATTCGTGTCCCGATCTCGCGCTGCCGGACCGATCCGCGCGCCAGCATCAGCGACGCAATGTTTACACAGCCGATAAGAAGCACGACCCCGACGGCCGCGCACAAAATCAGTAGCCGATCGCGTAGACCCGTCTGAGTCGACTGCTCAAAAGGCGCGAGACTCATACGTGCCGTGATCGTCGGTGGAATCTTGCGGTTTTCAAAGGCGGCTGCCCCAAGAGTTTGCGATTCCGTCTGTGCTTGAGCCCAGGTAGCGCCGGGATTCAGGCGCGCGATCAAAGTGTAGTTCAATCCGCCCCCTTCCCCTTTCGTGGATGGCCTAAGGGGCGTCCAGAGATCGACGCGGGCTCGCGGGTTGAACGTCTCGCTCGCGACACCGGCGACCAGATAAGGCTCACCGCGCAGCAGAATCGTGCGGCCTGCAATTGAGGGATCGCCATCGAAAAACTTTCTCCAGATCGCATGGCTTAATACCACTGCATTGGGACCGCCCACGCGATCTTCGCTCTCGTCGAATTCGCGTCCCAAAGCTAACGGCGTCCCCAACACGCGGAAGTATCCTGCGCTGACACGCTGTTGCTGCACATACACGCTGCGGTTGCCCGCGCCGAGGTTCACTCCGATACTGCTTCCCACTGCGGCCAACCGGAAGCTTTGCGCGCCTCTCAAAGCTTCCCACGCGTATCCATCCTGCCTCCGGGTAGAGAAGGACTCGCCGCCGCGTCTCATTTCCCGCAGAACTTCGGCGAGGCGATGAGGTTCCGGATAGGGCAATGGGCGCAGTAACGCGGCGTCAACAACGCTGAACACGGCCGTGTTCACTCCGATGCACAGCCCAAGCGTCAGAGCGATCGCCGCGGCGAATCCAGGCGAGCGCCGCAGTTGACGGATCGCGTAACCGGCATTGCGAACGAGTTCATCGAACATGTGAAGTCCTTCCGCTTCACGGCACTTTTCTTTGACGGCAGTAATATTTCCGAACTCCCGGCGCGCCCGTCTGGCGGCTTCCTCAGGCGGCACTCCGTTGCGCATAAGGTCGCCCTGATATTGCTCCATGTGGAACCGCATCTCATCATCCGCGTCTGTATCCCGGCGCACGCTGCGCACGAGCGACGAACCGAATGATTTGAGCCAATCGGGCACTACGTTTCCTCCGGCAGTGCGCCGAGAACATGGCCGACTGCCGCCGAGAACAAGGTCCACTGCTGGGACTCTTTGCGAAGACGCGACTGCCCCGCTCTTGTCAGCCGGTAGAACCTGGCGCGGCGGTTATTATCCGACACACCCCACCGCGATGCAATTAACCCGGCGTGCTCCAGCCGGTACAGAGCGGGGTTCAGCGACCCCTGCTCAATGTGCAGCATTTGTTTTGAGATTTGCTGAATACGTTGAAGGATGCCGTAACCATGCAATGGGCCCAGCGAGACGGCCTTCAGAACCAGCAAATCCAGTGTCCCAGGCAGAAGATCGGCGAGTGTGTTCACTTCACTCCTAGATAGACTAGGATTATGCGCCGTTTCTCCTAGACTGTCAAGGGGAGTATTGGGCTGGCCAACGCCGATGCTTTATTTCCGAACCGGCCTGAAGCTTCCCGTCGTATCTCCCGCCTCAATCCACTTCTCATCGAAACGGACAGCTTTGATGGTGTACCGCCGGTACGTGTATGCCACGTCGATCTTTCCGTCGCTCGACTGCGTTACCGAGGGGTAACTATACTCTTCGCGGCCCGGCTCCTTGCGATTGGGTTCCTTCCCCGGCTCGGGCGTGGCCAGGCCCGTTTCCAAGTCGCGCACCCATCCCCAGGTTGCGCCGTTGTCCTTGGACAGAGCCACTGAGAGCGGCTTGCGAGGGCCGGCTTTCGGCTTACCATCGGTCATCACCGAGCCTACGTTGTTGAAAGCCAGTACCAGGTGGCCGTTCGCGAGCTCCGCCAATTGAATGGACGCATTGTTATTCGGAAGCTCCGTCTTACGCGGTGGAGTCCACTTGCAGCCATCTGCCGACGAACTCCGGTAAATGAAATCGGCGAAGCGGCTGCGAAAGAACGCAAGATATCCGCCGCCCACTGGAAGCACATCCGGCTGGACGTAACCGTTTGAATCCGGTACGGCGCAATCTTTCCAGTGCGAGCCGTGGTCGGAGGAGATTTTGATGAGAGAGTAATTGGTCTCCGCGCCGGTTGTGATTCCGCGGCTGGGCGTGACATACATGGGCAGCAGCCAGTCGCCGTTCGCCATAATCAAAATCGGCTGCCGGACAAACGCGCCTGGCGTATCGAACAGGACCTCGGGCGCGCTCCAATGCGTACCTCTGTCCGTCGAGCGCGTGACTAGCACCTTGGCGTTTGCCTGACCTTCTTTGGCCGGTTGACTGGTGTGAAAGATCCAAAGCACGCCATCCGGCGCCTCGAAAAGCACTGGGTTTTGGTAGGACTGCCCCGGGTGGTGGTCTACCACCTGCGGCTTGCCCCACGCAGACGAGCCCTTGGGAAGGCGCGCCAGCACAATCGCAACGTCCGAATCACCCTCCCAAGTCCCCGAAAACCAGGTGCACATCAGGTCGCCGTTCTTAAGCGCCAGCAGGTTAGCCGCATGAGAAGAGGCAAATAGAGGAGCGAGGTACGCCTCTTCTACTCCAGGCAACGCTGACGGGCGATATTTTCCGTCCTGCGAAAACTCGGGAGAAGTGGCTGCTATCAGCCGGAGTGCCAGGCAAATCTCGTAGAGGAGTAAGTTGGTCGGTGCTTTCATCAACAGAAATTGTTCCACGGATAATTTTCGAACACAATCGTTGACATGGGAAAACTTTTGAATTACTTTCAGAAACAGAACATAACTTCAAAGAGGTCGTCCGATGAAACTTTGCCGTTTCTCCTATTGGTTCGCTCTTCTCTCACTCATACCCGCGGCTTTCGCCCAAGTCAACACCGCCACTGTGTACGGCGATGTGACGGACCCGTCGGGCGCGGCGGTAGCCGGCGCCAAAGCGGATCTTGAGAATATCGCAACCGGAGCGAAGTTCACCAGCACCACCAATTCAGTTGGCGAGTTCAGCTTCCCGGTAGTCGCCGCCGGCTCTTACAAACTGACCATCAGTGCACAGGGGTTTCGATCCGAAGTTCGCGAAGGGCTGCTCTTTTCCGCTGGACAAAACCTGCGGCTCAAGGTTCCTCTGCAGATCGGCGCGCAGGCCGATTCGGTGACTGTGTCGGCCGAAAGCCCATTGGTAAACGCGGTCAACGCCGAACAGCAGCACACTACGACTGCCCTGGAAGTGAAGGAACTTCCTACCTCGCGCATGGACTGGACTCAATTGCTGAATGTGAACACCGGCGCCGCGCCCAACTCGTCCGGCGAAGTTACCATGAATGGACTCGCGCCGTCGGCCTTCACCATAACAGTAGATGGTACTAACGCGACGGCAGATCCCGAGTACAACGCCCTGAGCATGCCGTCAAATTTCAACACAATCAAGGTGATCAGTCCGGACGCTATACAGGAGATCTCCGTCACCAAGGGAATCGCTCCGGCCGAAATCGCGCAGACGATGTCGGGCAATGTCAACGTTATCACCAAAGGCGGGACCAACCAGTTCCATGGCAGCCTGTTTGAAAACAATCAAGTGGCCGCCTATAACGCCCGCAATTCGCTGCTCGCCGCCAAAACGGGAGATACTTTCAACCAGTACGGCGGATCGTTCGGCGGTCCCATCCGCAGGGATAAACTGTTCTTCTTCGGAACCTATGAGGGACTCGAGGAGCGTGCATATTCAGTAGTCTCCGGCACCGTACCTACGCCGCTGTTCCTCTCGCAAGCGCTCGCCGCCAACCCTGGGCTCAACGCTACCTTGAAATACTACCCTGCCCCCAATCAGGGTTACTCGGCGACCGCGCTTACTGCATCTTACCTGGCCCCTGGGATCGACCGCTTCTTCGGACAATCACGCCGTCGTCCGCGTCGATTATCAAGCCACCAGCAATGACCAGATCAGCCTGCGCTATACGCACGCCCAGCCGCACCAAGTGATCCCGCGCATTATTACCATCGACACCCGCATCTTCACGACGAACGCCGACGATGGCACCGCTACCTATACACACAGTTTCGGCAGCGCGGTGGCAGTCACCCGGTTCGGCTATAACAACCTCTCCCTGCTGCGACTCGATGGTTTCCACAACGTCGAAAACTTCAATAACCTGGGCGGCGTCGGACTCTCGAGCGGGGCAGGCGAATCGTTCGGATTGGACGGCCACACCGTGAGCATCGAGCAGACACTGGCGCTCACCAGGGGCAGGCATTCCATGAAGTTCGGGTTTCTCTACCAACGCGCGGTCGATAGCCGCAACGATCACGACATCCCGACTGTCACCTATGCGAACTTCGCCGCCATGCTGACCGGGACTCCCAGCCAGGTCACGATCAATTTCGGCGTGAATCCGTTTGCGCTCTACAATCCGGTGATCGGCGGATTCGTGCAGGACGATTTCAAGGTAAGCCGCCGGCTGACCGTCAATCTGGGTGTCCGGTACGATTTTTATCCCGTACAAACCGAAGCGAGCGGCAAGCTCTTCAACCGGTCCAACTACGGGTTCGGCCCGCTGCTTGCCGCCCGGCTCGACCTACAACCCGGACTACAACAATATAGCTCCGCGTCTCGGTTTCGCTTACATGCTGGACGCATCCGGAAAGACCATCCTTCGCGGCGGCTTCGGCAAATTCACCAGTCCGCATTCCATTTTCGCCGCCGGTATTAACATCGAGCAGGACTCCGCATTGATTCCGTCGCGGGCCATTCTGAGCGGACCCCAGGCCGTGGGCCTCGGGATCAGATTCCCGATTATCACGAGTTCCGTCCAAACCTTAATACAGAACGGGGCATTGCTTCTGCCGTGGACCGCCAACGCCATTAATCCGAACTATCCGAATCCGTTCAGCCTGCAGTACACGCTGCTGCTGGAGCGTCAGCTTACCAACAGCATCGTTGTATCGGCCGGTTACGTTGGCAACCGCGGAGTGGATCTGAATATGGTCCGCATGGAAAACTATCCGGACCGGATCACCAACATAGTTCCGAATCCAGCGTTTGGAACCTTTCGCTACTTCGACTCTTCGAATAGCAGTAATTACAACAGCCTTCAGGTATCTCTCAAGAAGCGCTACGCGGCCGGTATATCTTTCGACTTGAATTACACTTGGTCCCGCAGCATGGGATATGGCAGCTCCGACGTAGGGCTGGAAACGCCGCCGCAGGATAACTATAATTTCAAATCGGACTACGGTCCCACGCCATTCGACGTGCGTCATGTCTTCGTCGCTGCCGCCGTTTACGATCTGCCTTTTGCCCGCTGGATTTCGCGCGACGCCCTCAAAAACATCGTGGGTGGATGGCAGCTCAGCGACATCTTCTCAGCTCAGACAGGTTCGCCGCTCAATATCACTCAGAGTTCTAGCTACGCATCGAGTCGACCCGATTATATCGGCGGCCCGGCGATCCTCCCTAACGCCGTGAACACCCTGCTTTACCTCAACAAAGCGGCATTCGTGCAGGTTCCCGCGCCCAACGGCAACCCGCAGCACGACGGTAATATCGGCCGTAACGCCCTTTATAATCCAGGTGCGTGGACCACGAATCTCACGTTGGCAAAGAACGTCGTTGTCCGGGAGAGAATCCGCTTCCAATTGCGAGCGGACACCTTCAATACCTTCAATCATCGAAACCCAGGAGGAATCACAACGGAAATCACATCGGCTTCGTTCGGCAAAGTGACAGGAATGTCGTTCCGCACCATGCAACTTGGCGCTCGCATGACGTTCTGATTGCGCGAATCGTATTCAAAGATTGATTGTGGAGAAAATGCAAGAAGTAAAGATGCAGCGGCGAAGAAGGCCTAAGAACCTAGGCGAAAGACTTGCGCCCGCCGCCGATCCCTACTTTTCGAAGGCCATCAGCCGGGCACTCGACGTGTTGGAGTCTTTTCCCGACGAGCACACTTCCCTCAGCTTAAGGGACCTCGGCATCCGCAATAGCTTGCCGGAATCCTCGCTGTTTCGTATCTTGCAAACGCTCGAATCGCGCGGCTATCTTGCGCAAGCGAACGACGGGACTTACCGCCTGACTCCGCGTCTTCTCTACGGCAAGTCGAGAGAACGCGCCGAACGGCTGCGCGATATTGCCAAGCCGTACCTCAAACAACTCGCCATGCGGTTCAACGAAACCGCCAGCCTCTCCTACCTTTTTGAAGATCGCATCCAGGTGTTGGACACGGTGGAAACCTTCCATAGCATGAGGCTCACCAACCGGCCTGGACGCGTTCTACCTCCACACTGCAGCTCCATGGGCAAGTCGATCGCAGCGTTTCAGACGCCCGAGAAAATCGACCGCATTCTGGAAGTCTATGGCCTGGTCAAGCGCACCCCCAACACCATCGTCGATGGTCCTGCGCTCTTGTCCGAGTTCGAGCATATCAGAGAGCGCGGCTACGCGTTCGACCGCGAGGAATCCTCAGAAGGAGCGTTCTGCATCGGTGCGCCCATCCGCGCCAAAGGCAAACCTGTCGTAGCCGCGACCAGTCTTTCGACGCCTCTCCTCCGTTTCCAACCCGCGATGCAACCCGCCATGATTGCCGGAGTCTGCGAAATCGCAAAGGCAATCGGCGATGCTCTTGCCGATCTGAAACTTTAGCTTCTTCGCTAAAGGCTCAGAAGATAGCGATGGGATTCAGCGGAGAACCTGTCGCTCCTGGCACAGCCAGCGGCGATGTGGTGAGCAGAAAGTCCCAGCGACTCCGCTTGCGAGCCTCGCGGCTCAATTGTTCCAGGTCGCAGTTATCCAGGATGGGTGTGCCCAGAGCGACCAGGATCAGTGTATGGACCGGTTGATCGACGCCTTCCACCAGTGATGGATGCACGTCTGATGACGCGTCGCTTCCCAGGACCGCAATGTCGCGTTGATGGAACCATCGCACGCAACTCGCGTGCAGGCCTGCGCGTTCGGCCATATTCCACGGTCCCTTATCTGCGCGCCGGGCCCAGCGCCCCGTTCGCACAAAGACTACGTCGCCCGACTTGATGTGAACGCCGGTCTTCTTCTCCCACGCATCGAGATCCGCCGGGTAGATCGCGGTTCCCGGTTCGAGATACGGAACTCCCTTTAGTTCCGGCACATCGATCAGCACGCCGCGGGCGAAGATGCCGGTGCGAGCTATCTCGATATTCAGATGCGCGGCTCCTTTACTGGTGACTTCCTTCGGCGAGAAGCCGTTATAGAGCTGCCCTTTATATGAGAAGTGGCATAGAGCGTCCATGTGAGTGTGCGCAATTCCGTGATGAGCCACAGTGAAGGAGTCGGTGAAAATTTCGGTATTGGGCTTCTCCGAGGAACTGAGCATCTCGTGTATAAAGGGTCGCGAGTTATCGGGCGCTTTTTCTTTATCGGCATCGCGGGAGAGGGAAATAGCGACGCCTTCGCGCACAAGTTTGGCGGCAGCCAGACGGCTGGCCGGGGTAATTAGATTGAGTGTGCCGATTTCATCGGCTTTGCCCCACCGGCCCCAATTGGAGAGCTCTTTCATCCAGCGATCGAATTCGGCAGTAGTGGTTTGCGCGTGGAGGGCGCCGGCCAACAGCAGCAAAGAAACGCAGATTTTCATGTATAGAGCACCGTTCGACTATTTAACCAGAAAAAAACCTGCGCATAGCGTTGACCTGCTACGGACGGTTCGAGTTCAGCGCAAACAAGATAACGCGCCGGCGGCTAGGCGCGAGCCGGCTGCGCAACGGGAGCATTCTCTTCACGATAAAGCAGCGCGCCTATCATGACTCCGAGAAGGATCGCGATGAAGTCCGTGATCGAACCAATAGTCATCAAACGTCCGGGAAAGATCCCTGAAGGCATCGCCATCATGCCCGGAATAGCCGAGACGAGGACCCACACGACCAGTCCGGCTTTCGCGGCCGTGGCGGATCCCATTCCGTAGCGGCTCACGAGCGCCGCGTACAACCACACCCCAATGACACCTTCGAGGAGACCGCCGATCATGTAGATTGTGATTGCACCGCCGGTGACCTCCGATGGTTTTCCGATGGCGGTCATGACCGCTGCCCAATCCGCTTTGAGGACCACGCCGTTCATGACACTTTCGATGATGTCGATAATGCCAGCCGCGACTAAGCCGCCTAGCAAAGCTTTACTTGTGTTGATCTGCTTCATGGCAATTATTACTCCTTGTGGATAAAGATTCTATACTTCCGCACCGGCCGGCGCAATAGCGATGACGCAAATAGCGCGATCTCCGAATCTTCTGAGCCGTGATCGTTTAGCGAGCGGTAACGTAAGTCCATGATCGAGGATATCGGCTAAATGTCTTTTGCCTTAATGACGTGAACTCCCCCGGAGCCGCCTTTCCCTCAGCCAGCATTCTCGTCGCGAGAGTTTCGGCTTTCGTAATGAGGCTCTTCTGAAATCGAATCGGGAGGAATTGCGAAAGCGGAACCAACGTCTTAGTCGCGATCCTTTCCGCCAGACGGAATTCGTTGCGGGGGCCAACCAGGAGTGCGGGCCTGAAGATGACGGCTTCTCATCGACCGATAACACCAGCGCATTTTCAGGTGGGTTGAGATACAGCCCAACCACATCGGCGGCCTTGGGGTCGAACTCGGGATCGGTACTGATGCACCAGCTCCGCCGCCGCTGCAAGCAGATGTCATGACGGCGGAGAATGCGCGATATTTTATGCCGGCTAACATCTGGCAAAGCTTCGGCCAGGCGATTCCGCGTTCGGGCAAGCCTGCTCGCTACGACAAGGCCACCGAAAAGATGGTGTTGACGTTGTTCGATCAGCCGCCCCCAAAAGGCTATTCGCAATGGAAAATGGCCGACCCTCGCCGCCGTCGAAACCAAACGGTCCTCAAAAAAGCGCAGAACTCGGTCGCAACGCCCATCCGACGTTCCCCTCAAAATCGACCGCTTTCGAGACGTAAGTGGCCGCCCAAGAACGAGTCCAAACCCGGAAAGGGTGCGCCTGCTTCCAGAGGCCGAGTGTGCCGTATTTGGCGAAGATTTGGCCAGCGCATTTTCTCGTCGAAGGTCTTAACATGTGGCTCCAAGCCGGAGTGCTTGCGCGGTGCCGCCTGAAAATACAGGAGAAGAACAGGTCCAGAGTCCCATCATGCCGGCTGGTTCCCACGGTAAGCGGATCACTTATCGGTCGACTCCATTGGGAAGCCGGGTTGGTGGGCTATGGAGAAATCGGTCGGGGCGTTTTCGCCCGGCGGGAGATCCGATTGTACTCCGCCAGAAGGAACTTCGGCGCCGTATCTGGGTCAGGCCATTTCTGGCCGAATGCGAAGAGGAAGCACAGTTCTGGAAAGTAAAGGCCACGTTTCGGTCCTGGGAAATATACGTTTTCGAGGCGCTGAATCCGCTGTTCGAGTGATTTCTTCATGGTGTTATTCTTCCTCCGCCGGGGGCTTTTCGCGCAGCATCTGGCTATAAGCTTTGCTTCCGCTTTCGTCGGTAAACCGCTTCAACTCAACCCGATAGGATTGTACATCCCGGCCAAGACCTTCCAGGTTCGCGAGTCGCCGATCGAATTCCACTACTTCCGCGATTCGGGCGTGGCTGGTCAAGATATTCGAAATGGACTCTCCTTCGCCAGGGGTGATTCTGCCTTCTGCAATGGCCGACGTGATGTCCTGGAAAAGGACTGGCAAATCCTGGGGACCGGTAACGGGACGCAGCTCGAGATTGATGCAGCGCTCCTTGCGCGCCGGGATGATCCGCTCAAGGCACAGGCGCAGGGCGTGGATATCGCCTTTCTTGGCCATTGCCACAAGTTTTCTGGTCAACTGCTCGGCTTCGCCTTCGAGCAATTGCTCGCATGCCAGGGTGGCTTTGTTGCGGCTCCCGGGGGGCCGTCCGGCTGGGTTACCGCTAGCGCCATTCTTAAATGTTCCTTTGAAGGTTCTACTGGACGTTTTCATAGTTCTAAATAGATAGTCGCCAGAGGCGCGAAAGGATCCCCATGATTTGGCCGGCCGAGGGCCGGATTCTATCTCTAATTGAATGAAAATGAAGGAGAAATAGTAATCGAAAAAAGTTGGAGGTTCATCGGGGTTGCTGGTACGCGGTGCCTTTTTTGGGTCAGTGCTGACATGCCTTGCGTATCGAATCCCAACTTCCTGACGAGCAATAGATTGTGAGGTGGACTGGAAACTAGTACATCGTACAGTTAATTCTTTTTATTATGAGATTTTGTTCTTCCGTTGTTTTGGCTGTTTGAGATGGGCCGCCTGGTGTTCTTTGGTCGCTTCGATGATTCGCTTTAGTTGATCCGGCCCCTTCGTCCAGGTGAACGGCTTGGGATTCTCGCTGTGCTTTTTCAGGTACCGTAGCAAATACTCTTGCGCTTGTCCCCTTGGCTGAGACAAACAGTTAAGAGACTAGGTACCATTCGATGGTAAATCCTTTCCCCGATCCCGGCAATCGGTTTACGCTGATTGTGCCGGTGAAGCGGAGGCGGGCAACGCTGGCGAGCGCCCCGTCGAGGAATAGCCGGCCGGAACTCATCGCGGACGATGGGCAGGGCATGTTCTTTCCGGCATGTCCTATACCCCGGCACCCGCCCGACCGGAAAGCGGGACGGGCCCGGGGGTAAAAAGATGTGATGACACATCGGAGCGATAGATTCCGCCATGCCTTGAAAACGCTTCCCGAGGGCGCCCTCATTTTTCGAATGGCAGTCATGCGGTCACCTGCGGCGGATCGGGAAGGAGGAGGAATCAGAAGCGAACGTTCGAACTCGACCGGCGGTCGGTAGCCGAGAGCCGAGTGAAGCCGCTTACCGTTATAGATTTTCTCGATGAACTGTTCGATTGACGATCTGGCCTCGGCCAGGTCGCGGTATTCCTGCCGGTAAACCTCCTCATATTTGAGCGTCTTCATGAAAGATTCGCAGGCGGCGTTGTCGTAAGGATTGCCGCTGCGGCTCATACTGATGCGGATGCCGTTCTCTTTGAGCAGACCCGTGTAGTCATTCGATGCGTACTGAACGCCGCGATCGGAGTGATGGGTGAGCCCTTCCGAAGGATTCCGGCGCTTCAAGGCCATTTTCAGAGCCGCAATCGCCAGATTGTCTTCAAGATTGCGGTTCAGCGCCCATCCGATCACCCGGCGAGAGTAGGCGTCGAGCACCACCGCCAGATAAACGAACTCCGTCTCCAGCCTTATATAAGTGATGTCGGCCCGCCAGAGCTGATCGATCCCGGTCAGCTCCATTTCCCTGGCCAGATTGGGGTACACCCGGAAGCTGTGATTGGAATCCGTGGTCACCACGAACTTCCGTCGCCGCAGGCAAAGCAAGTTGTCCTCTCGCATGATGCGGCCCACTCTTTTATGGTTCACTTCCCAGCCGCGGCGCTTCAGTTCCGCGGTGATCCGCGGGCGTCCGTAGTACGGGAACTCCAGGGCAATCTTCTGAATATCGTCACGAAGATCCAGATCGTCGTCCGACGTTTCGACCTGCGGGCTATAGCGGTATAGACCGGCCCGGCTCACATGGCCCAGATCGCACATTCGCAAAACGGTCATTTTGCTGTCCTTTTCGATCTGGTTTTGGATGTGGCGGTAGATCGCGGTCTTCCAGTCAGTGCCTGCAGTATCCGCTGCTCTTCGAGTCTCTGCAAGCACCCCTTCAAAAAATCGATCTCCACAGTCTGCTGACCCACCTTACGCTCCAGATGGGCGATCTTCGTTTCATCCCAGCGCCGCTTGCCCCCGCCGGGAAATGCGTTGCGCGGACCGTGGCGGAATTCCTTCCGCCAGCGGTGCAGCAGATTCGGGTTTACTTCAAAGGCTCGCGCCACCTCGGCGGCCGACGAGCCTGCCTCCAGCTGTTGAACCGCAGCCAGTTTTACTTCCTTCGTGAACTTCCGTCGTGACAACCCCATGAGTCAATTCTCCATTCGCTGAATTTTGACTCTTAACAGATTGTCTCAATTTAGGGGACAAGTCCAATCTATCTCCCAATGCAACGGTAGCTGACCGAGCCATTCGATGCCGCTCGGTTTATAGGCTTGGTAGGCTGGGAGCTTCACGCCGTAACCTCCCTAAGGAGCTCGAGGATTTCACTCTCGAGGGACTTTATGTCCGTCTCGATAACTCCCAGCGGGCGCGGCGGCTCGTACCGGTAGAAGTGGCGGTTTAGCGGGATTTCGTAGCCGACTTTGGTTTTGTGGTGTCAATCCACGCGTCCGGCACATGCGGCAGCACTTCCCGCTTGAAATACGCCTCGATGCTCTCTAAGGGGAACTGTCTCGGTGTCGCGCAATTCGGCGTCGGGTTCGGGCTGGCCGTCGCGGTCCAGGCAGATGTTCTGCGGTCTCGTCACGTTCACTCAGGGCGGTGAGCACCGCCTTGAGTTCCGGGGCACTGAGTCGGACACTCTTGGCGCGATCCACATCGCGGAGGGCGGTCAGGAATTCCTTGCGATCTTTATACAGCTTCTCTTTGCTGGTCTTGGCGAAGGAGCCGAGGAACGACCGGATTTCCTCCTGGCGCTGTTGTCCCGCCTCGATCTCCTTAAGACGGACTGCCGGGTCTTTCTTCGCGCTGCTCGCAAGGTACTTAAACCCGACTCTCGTCGTCAAGGCGGGCGATGCGCTCGGCACTGGCCTGAAAGTTTAGCCGGAGAGGGCGTTCAACCGTAATCTTGTGATAACCGAAGTCTTCGTTATCGAAAACTTTGGAGACGACGCGTTTGCGCTGGACCGGTGGGTTACGGGGTCTTCCTCGGTAAACGTGCGGGTGTCCCCATCCTGGAAGTCGCCGAAGATTTTGGTGATTTCCCCGATGTGATCGGGGTCCTTTTTGTCTTCTCATCGGAAGGGTCCCCGATACGGCGGCGCTTGTTCCCAAGGCTCTTCTCCATCTGCACCCAGAAGGCGCGGGCATCAATGAGCTGGACCTTGCCCTTGCGCGGCTTCTGTTGCGGTTGGTGAGGACCCAGAGGTATGTGGGAATGCCGGTGTTGTAGAAGAGCTGCTCGGGAAGGGCGACGATGGCCTCCAGCCAGTCGTTTTCGATGATCCAGCGGCGAATTTCGCTCTCCCCGCCTCCGGCGTCGCCTGTGAACAGGGGCGAGCCATTAAAGACGATTGCAACGCGGCTGCCGCCATCTTGCGGAGCGCGCATCTTGGACAAGCATGTGCTGGAGAAAGAGGAGCGCGCCGTCGTTCACGCGCGGCGTACCCGCCCCGAACCGGCCACCGAAGCCGAGGGTGTCGCGTTCCTGCTCGATATAGCGCTGCTGCTGCTTCCACTCCACACCGAAAGGCGGGTTCGCCAGCATGTAGTCGAAGGTCCACTTCTTCCCGTCGGTGTCGCGGTCAAAGCCATCCTTGGTGAATGTATCGCCGAGGATGAATGTTGTCGGCGTCCTCGCCCTTGATGAGCATGTCCGACTTGCAGACGGCCCAGGCTTCATCGTTCCAGTCCTGGCCGAAAAGCTTCGGCTGGGCATCGGCATTGAGGTCGCGGATGTACTTTTCGGCGACGGACAGCATTCCGCCGGTCCCGCAGGCCGGGTCGTAGATGGTCTTGACGACGTGGCTGCGGGCGAGGTCCTTCTCCGGCGAGAGGAGAAGATTGACCATGAGCCGGATTACCTCGCGCGGGGTGAAGTGCTCCCCGGCCTCTTCGTTGGATTGTTCCGCGCCGATCCGGATGAGTTCCTCGAAGACGTAGCCCATCTGGACGTTATCCACGCGCCCGGGTGAGAGGTCGATGGAGGCGAATCTCTTGATGACCAGGTACAGGAGGTCCTTCTCGGCCATCCTGGCGATCTGCTGCGCCGAAATCGAACCGCTCCATGATCGCGCGGACGTTGGGGGAGAAGGCGTTGATATAGCTGTTCAGATTCGGCGCGAGTTGGTTGGGGTCATCCAGCAAGCGCTGGGAAATCCAGCTTAGAGAGGTTGTAGAACGGGTGGCTGGTGATCTGGGCGAGCTTGTGCGAATGATGTTCTCCGGCTTGGCCTTGATGGCGGCGTGCTCTTTCAGCACGGCGGCCTTGTCGGCGCGAGGATGACAGTCGAAGCGGCGGAGGACCGTGAGGGGAAGGATGACCTTGCGGTACTCGTTCCGCTTGTACGGGCCACGGAGCAGATTGCAGATGCTCCAGATAAAGTTCGCGATTTCAAAATGGGTTTCATTGGCCATACGTCGCGCTCGTAAACACTCTGATTTCTGGCATGCCCGGCCCTGAAAAGCACGCGGAATCGGGTTTTGGTCGAAAGCTCAACACTCGTTTGGAACCTTATGCTTCTCTAGCCGTTGGCGCAACGGTAGCGACTACCGAGCGATAGTGCCGTTGTTCCGGCACCACACCGTTATCACGTAGTACAACGCAGCAGTCGCAGGGTGCTATGCCCGGCTGCGCTCGCGGCGCGCGACCGCTGCGGCGGCGTTTTCACGGTCAGGAGCCATAGGCTCGCCGTTCTCGCGCGCCTTGGCGCTTTCCTCGATGAGGCGCTCGGCGGTCGCTCGATGATGTGGCCCCAGGTGATCGCCGTCATGCACCAGGTGAAATCCGCCCTGGAGATATCCGAGGATGACGCGCGACGGCGTGGACATCGTGACCGTGAAGGAGCTGCTCGGGCATGCGGACGTGAAGACGACGATGCGCTACGCTCATTCCAACGACGACGCGAAGCGCCGGGCGGTGCAGCGGCTCACGCGGCCCGCGAAAACCAACGGGGCAAAGTGACAAAAGCGGGACAGCGGTCCCGGAAATGAAGAAAGTTGCAGTATAATGGAGTGACATCGACCCTAACGCACTGAATTCAAGAGCGATAGAAC
>CAVYEV010000040.1:0-21414 GCA_963767545.1 Terriglobia bacterium | reverse complement strand
TCCAACTTACTTTTCGACATTACGTATTGCTGCCGTCGATCGTTCTCCACAAGCCTTGTCGCGAGCCGCCTCAAACGTCTATCTGCCTCTCTCACCGTGACTTACCCCAATTGGCGAAAATCTGCAACCGTTGTGACCGAGAAAATCGGGGACAAACGGAAAACCCGGTCACAACGGATGTTTTGTTGAGAATACAAGACTTACCTGCGGTTCCACGCAAAAATAAAGACTGCGCTTGTAAGCTGGAAACAGAATTAAACGAACCATCGCTTCACGCGCAAACGGGGCTCGCTCTCGCGGCCCAAACACGGAAGAGGGCAAGCAGCGCTTTGCTACCAACTCGCTTCTCCACGGGCTCCTGTCTAACTGCGTCGTTGTTCCAAACGAGTCGCGTCAAATTTTTGAAGCGCTCCTGAATCAATATCTTTCTAAACTCGACCCCGCCGATGGCGTCGAGCCCGACGCAATCGAGGAACTGGTTGCGTCCATCTGGCGTATGCGCCGGCTTTGGGCTTTCGAAACCCGTCTGCTCGCGAATCGGTCGCCAATCGTCCCGAAACCGGCGAATTGGACCGCATCGCCGGCGCGTTCAGCGACCTGGCCATGCAGCCCGAGCTCAATCTCGCCCACCGTGACGAAAGCCGCCTGAATCACATGTACCAGCGGGCCCTCCAAAACCTGTTCCTCTTCGCTGAAATCGAAAATTACCAAACGAACCTGGATTCCAATAACTCCAACGAAATCATAGATGTGGAGGCTCGTTGACAGGTCGATTTTTTGATCCGGAAAGGACCCCAATTTATGCTCGTAATTTATCAAAGACGGCGCAGCTCTCCTTTAAGCTGCTTGCTGACAGCAGCGCCAGCAGCGCACACCAGCGCAAGGTCCCTTGTAAACTTCTCCGGGCGGCGGTAGAATTTGTGTCAACAGGATCAGTGTTTTTTATTTCGTCCGAGGGTACAGGCCACAACGATGCACGGACTTGATCATCGTTAACTTGAGGGAGGAAGGAGAAAATTATAAATGCCCGACGTAAGAAAGCGCGCTCCGTCATGCGCGTTGCGAATCGGCCTGGCGATCGCGGCGATTGCGATTCCGGCGGCCGCACAGAGGGATCCCCTTTTCAAGACCGAAATCCTGCCCGTACTTGAAAAGAATTGTGTCCAGTGCCATGGCCCTCAGCAGAACATGGCCAAGCTCGACTTAAGTTCGTTCACCGGCATGATGCAGGGCAGCTCCAGCGGCCCGGTCCTCGTGCCCGGTAAGCCGGAGCGCAGCCTGATGTGGAAGCTGATCGAAACCGGTCAGATGCCTCAAGGGGGAAAGCTGACCGTTGCCGAGAAGCAGCTAATCAAGTCATACATACAATATGGGCGCTTCCCCGCGGTCACCGCGGAATCGGAGACTGCCGTACTGGCCAAAGAGGCAGCCAGAATTACCGCGGAGAATCGCAATTGGTGGTCTTTTCGGAAACCTGTGAAACCGCCAGTACCGGCAGTGGCAGCACAAAGAACAAGTGGAGACGCCGAATCGATGCGTTCATTCTCGCCAGACTTGCCAGCGCCGGCTGGAAAATGCAACCGGAAGCCGATCGCGTGACCCTCATCCGGCGCGCCTACTTCGACCTGACGGGTCTGCCGCCGGCTCCCGCCGACGTCAAAGCCTTCGTGGAAGACAAATCTTCTGATGCCTGGGAGAAGGTGGTTGACCACCTCCTCGCCTCGCCTCATTACGGAGAACAGTGGGGCCGGCACTGGCTCGATGCGGCAGGTTACTCGGATTCCCGCGGCGATGCGGGTGACAGCGATCGCGAAGTCTCCTGGAAGTATCGCGATTACGTCATTCACGCGATGAACCGGAATAAACCGATCAATCAGTTCATCCTGGAGCAAATGGCCGGCGATCAATTGGTCAATTACAAGCACCTGGCACATTCCAACGCCGGACCAGATCGAGCCACTGACCGCGACCGGATTCCTGCGTACCACCGCGGACATCACCGACAACCAGACCATCTACGAAGTGGATAAGTATTTCGACGCCCAACAGAAGGCCATGGAGACGAGCCTCCGGGCGCCACTCGGCGTCACCGTCCAGTGCGCCCGCTGCCACGACCACAAATTTGATCCGATCCTGCAACGCGATTACTACAAGCTGATGGCGATCTATCAGCCCGTTGGGATCCCGAAAACTGGCTTCCCGCCGATCTCAATCACGGACCTTGGCCGAGCCGGATGGTTCTGGATATGGACGACGCCGGCGCTCAACACTGGATCAAGGACGTAACCAGCAACGACGCGAAAGCGATCCGCCGCATGGACGATCTGCTGGAAGCGACATACCAGAGATATCGCGCCGAATTAAAGTCTGGCAGGGATATTTCGGATGACGCCAGCGCGTCTGCAGATTCGCAAGGACATCGAAAACGATCCCGACCTGGAAGTCGACCGGAACGCTCCCAAGGACTTTATCACCGACCAGGAACTGGAAAAGCGCTTTGCTGAGTTGGCGAAGTGGAAAGACGAGATCCAGATGAAGCGGTACGGACGCCGCAATCAATCGAAGGTGCCTCCGAATTACGTCGAAGCTGCCTGGGATATTTCGAAGACGCCCTCGCCCACTTACATTCTGGCGCGCGGGAACTATCTCGCGCCCGGTTCGGAAGTGAAGCCCGGACTCCCGCTCGTCTTCGATAATCCCCAGCATCCTCTGGAGTTTCCGGACGCGACGCAGCACCCGAATGGAACGGCACCAATCGCCGCCTCATCCTTGCGAAGTGGATGGTCGCCCGCGACAATCCGCTCGTGTCTAGGGTGTTCGTCAACCGGGTATGGCAATGGCACTTCGGAGAGGGAATCGTTCGCTCCGTGGACGATTTCGGCGTGACCGGGTCTCCGCCCGCGAACCCCGAGTTGCTGGACTATCTGGCGGTAACTTTCCAGGAGCATAACTGGGACCTGAAATGGCTCACTAGGGAAATCATGATCTCTCACGTTTATCGCCAAAGGTCCGCCGAGGTTCCGGAGTGCCTGGCGGCAGATCCGTCGAACAAGCTGTTATGGAGAAAGGCTCCCGTGCGGCTGGAGGCGGAGACCATCCGCGATTCCATGCTGAAAATCAGCGGGCTCATGAATGAACGGATGTTCGGGCCCCAGGTGGCGTCAAGCGCGGACCGGACGGGCAATGGCTGGAAGATGAAAAGAGCTCGGGATTCAATCGCCGCAGCCTGTATCTGGCGCAAACGCGTACCCGGTCGGTCGCGTTCCTGCATGTGTTTGACTGTCCGGACATGACATCGGACAACCAGGCGGAGCGCTTTCGCGCCTCGCTGCCGACGCAATCGCTGGCGCTGTTGAACAATCCCTTGGTCATGCGCTCAACCCGAAAGCGTTCACCGAACGCGTGCTGGAGAAGGCGAACAACAACTATGACCAGGCGATCAACCTGGCCTTCGATGAGGCTTATAACCGGCCACCCGCCGCCAGAGAGCGCGAGATAGCTATGAAGTCGATCGCAGCGGAATCGGATCCGAAGGATGGTCTACGCCTTTTCATCCAGGCGATGTTTGGAGCCAATTCTTTCTTGTACAGTTATTGACGAATTAGACCATAAGGGAGAAAGTCAGCATGAAGAGATATCTGACGCGGAGATCGGTGTTGCAGGATGCGGCAGTTGGGTTCGGAGCGATGGCGTTCAATTCCATCCTCCAGATGGACACCGCGTTTGCCGCGAACGCCGCCGGGCAAACGACGAATTTATGATCTGACACCTAGGCCGCCCGCTTTTCCCGGCCAAGCCAAGAACGTCATCTTCATCTATATTGGCGGAGGCCCGAGCACGATCGATATGTTCGACCCCAAACCCGCTCTCCTGAAGTACGATGGCAAGCCGGCGCCCTTCGAGATCAAGGGTCGCGCCTTGAACGGCTCGCAGCAGATCATGGCCAGTCCCTGGAAATTCAAGAAGTGCGGCCAGAGCGGCCGTCAGGTATCCGACCTGCTGCCGTATTTCCAGAGGGTCGTCGACAAAGTGACGTTCGTGCGTTCGATGACTACCGACCGGATCGACCATTCAACCGCGCAGTTTACGTTTGTCACGGGGCGGGGCTTCACGGGATTCCCCGCCATTGGTTCGTGGGTCAATTATGCGCTCGGAACCGAGAACCAGAACCTGCCGGGCTACATTGCCCTGGGCTCCGGCGCGACCATTGGCGACCGTGCGCATTCCTCCGCCTGGCTTCCGCCGATCTACAACGGAACCTCGATGCGCGCCGATCCGAAATCGCCGATCTACGATATCAAGCGGCCGGATAATATGAGCGAGGACCAGCAGCGGCGCCTGCTGAACATGGTGCAGGAGTTGGATCGGCAGCAAAAGGCCGTCAATCTATCCTCTCGACCAGGAACTGGAATCGCGCATCGCAAATTATGAACTCGCCGCGAAGATGCAGATCGAGGCGCTCAAGGTGGCGGATCTCGACCAGGAGAGCGAGGCCACCAAAAAGCTCTATGGCATCGACCAGAAAATCGCGGGCCCGTTTGGCCGGCTATGCCTGATGGCCCGACGCCTGTCGGAAAGCGGCGTTCGCTTCGTCCAGATATATGGCGGAGGCGGCGGCAACTGGGACACTCACAATAACATCGAGGGGCAGCTTCCGGGCTTGTGCGAATACATCGATCAGGGCATGTCGGCGCTGCTGATTGATCTCGAACAGCGGGGGATGCTGAAAGACACGCTGGTGGTGTGGTCTGGCGAGTTTGGCCGTCTGCCGACCATCGAAGCCAAGAACTCGAAGCCCGGCCGGGACCACAATCCGTACGGGTTCAGCATGTGGATGGCCGGAGCCGGTCTGAAGCCCGGATTCGATTTCGGGCAGACAGACGAGCTAGGATATGCGGCGGTTAGCGGCCTGAAGTGCGGGCATGCCGATATCCACGCGACTGTGCAGCATCTGCTCGGGGTCGATTACCAGAAGAACACGTTTCGCTACGAAGGTCGCGACGAGTCTCTGGTAGGTGTGTCTCCGGCGCGCGTGCTGACGGAGCTCTTCGGGTGACGTTCGAAAGACTCCGCCTGCCGGCTTGCGCCACACTCCTTTTTGCGCTGGTAGCGGCCGCCGCTCCGCAGGGCGAATACGATCGCGCAGCCTCGGCCAGGGACTATGTTCAGTTTCTGGTTCTGCAGCTCGATCAGTGGACCCGTTCGTTCCCGCATGATTACAACGCCGCCTTGATGAGGCCGCCTGTCGAAGCCGCGAGACTTTCGGAAGGCGCCAAGTCCGGGGCCGGCGATCTACGCGATACCATCCTGCGGCTCGGCGTGCTGAGCAACGCCAAGGACATTCTGACGAATGGGGAATTTCGCAGTGAGGTTGCGAGATCTGTTGCCCTCGCGACGCAAGTGAACCAGGCGATGAGTGTCCAGAGGTTCCCGTCGGCGCTGCAGAGCGACTGGGATCAGATACGAACCGAGCTGAACAACTTGGCCCGTATCTACAAAGTAGAGACACTCCCAGCGCTGGAACCGCCAGGCGCCGGCCGCGGCGCGCGCGGTGCACGGAGCGTTGCATCTGTGCCGCCAGGCGGTGGAGTGAGCGGATATATTGTCGACCAGCAATGCGCAGCTCGTGGCAAGGGAATGTGGACCAACGCCGCCTGCGTCGCCAGATGCGTCAGGGAAGGCGATAAGGTTGTGCTGGTCACGGAAGAGGGGCAAGATTTATCAGATCGCCAACCCTGACAAGATTGAAACGGATACGTACGCGCAGAAAGTGACGATCGCCGGCACGACGAAAGAGAATACCATCACGGTCGAGAGGTTGCAGATCCAGCCATGATGGACAGGAGCAACACATGCGAATTCGCCTGATAATGAGTGCGATCTGTCTGGTGTCGCTCGTAATGCCCCTGGCTGGACAGGTTCGCAAGCTCCATACTCGCGATCTGACGCGGCTGAGCCAGGTCCAGGTGGCTGATTACCTGAAGCGCAGCGACATCATTTTCATCCCGGTCGGCGCAGTCGAGACCAACGGAATCATGCCGAGCGATCGCGACTATGTTTCGCCGCTTGCCTATGCCATGACTATGGCCGACGAGTTGGACGCGCTTTACATGCCGGGACTGATATGGTCCTACCCGGGAACTACGATGATCGCGCAGGCAACCGTGAACATTTCACCAACCGAGGGACTCGAGTTCTTGAGAGGGGTGGCGCGATCGCTGCTGCGCCAGGGCTTCCGGCGTCAGGTGTACCTTTCCTCCGGCCAGGGACCGGCGCCCTTGACCGCCGGTACGCTGGTTCGGGAATTCTACGACACCGAGCATGTCCCCATTCTGTACATCGACATGGACAACTATCTGCCGAAGTTGAAACTTGCGCCGGACGCCAGAAGCAAGGCATTGTATGGCGCCCATTACATCACCGGCAGATTGATCGATTTGCCGGTAAAGGGCGACTACGGCGAGGCTGAATCGAAAGCTGCGGGACCGATCCCCGAGAACACCGGGCTTGCCGGCCTGGGAAAGTTAGGCTATTCCGGCAGCCTTTACCTGGGATCGTGGGTGCCGGATGTAATGGCCCACGGCAGTGGAAGGGAGCCGCCTTTGCCCGCTGGCGAAGCTGAGCGCGAGGAATGGGGCAAACAGGGGAAGGCCCAGATCATCGCCATTGTCAAGCAAATGCGCCTGCGGGAAGCAATGGAAGATCTGAAAAAGCACGACGACTACACTAACCAGGTGCTGATGCCAAAATTCGGCAAGATAGTGCCAGGTTCGCATTAGAGCAAGGCTTCCTTCATCCACAACGCTCACGCGGACAAGCATTGAGATCTGGAACATGAAATGCTCGTTGGGTGAGTGGCTAAAAAAACACGTAATGTTGGGACGAAGACCGGCATTTGCCCGAGGGCTTCAAACGCATCAAACAGTTTTGCGATCCAGCGATCGGCGGCGTCGATATTTCCGAGACGATGTATTCCCAAATCTCGTCGAGATCGAACTCGGCAGCGGTACTGAGGATGTAATCGCTCACCCGCGTGGCTTCCGGTGCTGCTCGGATTTGCGTTGCAATCGGGCGCGAACCGCGGACGGATCTACAGCTTCACCGCGGTCGAGAGCGGCTAGACGCCGTCCGAGCTCCTCGTTGAATTCCGCCAGTTGGGCCGCGCGGGCTGAATCGTGCTCCTCCAGGAGCCGCAGGGCTTCCCGAACCACCTCGCTCGCCGAGTTGTAGCGGCCAGATTCCACTTTGGCACTGACGAATTTTTCCAGTTGCGGTGTGAGAGAGACGTTCATGCGGTAATGCTCCGTGGTCGTTTCAATTTGAGGGTAGACTGGATAACGAAGATTGTCAATCTCTGTTATCTGACCGCACGAAAGATGGGCTTGAACTTATAAACACGATAAAATACCTAATCATGTTCAAAAAGGATGGGTGTCGCCAGTGTCCCTAACATGTGAATTAAACCTCGCCTATCCAAGTTGGTCGATGGTTCGGATACTTGGCTGACCTTGCGAACAATAGCGGGCGAGAACAGCTCTTCCATCCAAGAGCCGATAGCGCATCTCGACACCCTGCTTTGCGACATATGACCTT
Source organism: Terriglobia bacterium (assembly GCA_963767545.1). Classification (GTDB taxonomy): domain Bacteria; phylum Acidobacteriota; class Terriglobia; order Bryobacterales; family Bryobacteraceae; genus CAVVFX01. The sequence goes on along the minus strand of CAVYEV010000040.1, from coordinate 13,821 downwards.
GTCGCTAGCGTTTATACTGACGCTTTCCACAGCTCTCGGGTGGACTTCTCTTTTGAACTCGGCGTATTTTAACGCCTATGCGGGATCCGCCGTCACGTCGCCTTCCATTCGCTTTGAGGAAGTCGCCGCTAAATCAGGCTTGCGATTCGAATTGCGCAACGGCGCAACGGGCCAGTTCAACCAGATCGAGTTGACGGCCGGCGGGGTCGCCGTTCTCGATTACAACAACGACGGCTGCATGGACATTTTCTTCACCAACGGCGCGGCCATTCCAAGCCTCCGCAAGACGGGCCCGGAATACTACAACCGCCTGTTTCGCAACAATTGCGACATGACTTTTACCGACGTTACTGCCGAGGCGGGCCTCGCCGGCGAGGGCTATTCCATCGCGGTCTCCATCGGCGATTTCGACAATGACGGCTTTCAAGACATTTTCGTCGCAGGCGTGAAGCGTAACATCCTCTATCGCAATCTTGGAAACGGCCGCTTCGCCGACATTACTGCGAAAGCGGGCCTAGCTGGAAAGGACTCGAAGTTCGGCAACATGTGGGCCGTATCTGCCGGCTGGCTGGATTACGATAACGACGGCTGGCTGGACCTGTTCGTCTCGAATTATGTCGCTTGGGACGCCGCTACGGCGCCGCGCTGCGGTACGCCGCAACAGAAGTTCTACTGTCATCCCAAGGTCTATGAGGGCCTGCCCGGCCAACTCTTCCACAACAATCGCGACGGCACTTTTACCGATGTCTCGCAATCATCCGGAATCGGACGCCATATCGGCAAAGGTATGGGCGTCGCCTTCGCCGATATCGATGGCGATGGGCTCACCGACATCTTTGTGGCTAACGATTCGGTGCGCAATTTTCTGTTCCGCAACCAGGGTGACGGGACGTTCCAGGAGATCGGTCTCGAAGCCGGCGTGGCGCTGCGCGAGGATGGCTTCGCGATCGCGGGAATGGGGGCTGACTTGCGTGACTTCGATAATGACGGCAAGCCGGACCTGGTAGTGTCCGGAATCCTCCATGACTCGTTTATGCTGTTCCGTAATCTCGGCGGCGGCATTGGATTGGGTTACGCCGGCTTCGAAGATTATGGGCAGCGCACCGGCCTGACGATGGCCACGCGCCAGTTCACCGGCTGGAGCCTCGGCATGTACGACTTCGACAATGATGGATGGAAAGACCTGTTCTTCGCCCTTTCGCATCTATCGCAATTGGAGCGTTACCTGGGGAGCGATTCGGCGCTCCCGAATCGTGTGTTTCGCAATGACGGCGGCAAGCGGTTTGAAGACGTCTCCGCCGGGGCCGGGCCGGAGTTTCAACAGGCCGCCATGCATCGCGGCGTGGCGTTCGCCGATTTTGACAATGACGGGCGCATCGATGCTGTTGTCACGGTGGTGAACGGTCCCGCCAAACTTTTCCACAACGTCACCGGCGGCGATGCGCATTGGCTGGCGATTCGGCTGCGCGGCCGGCGCGCCAATCGACAGGGGTTGGGAGCAACCGTACATGTGCATTTGCCCGATGGCCGCGACCTATACAATCACGCCACCACTGCCGTCGGATACGCATCTTCGAGCGAAGCCTTGGTCCGGTTCGGACTGGGCACGAACCGGGTCGCGGAGAGTGTTGAGATACACTGGCCGGGTGGAGGCGTCCAAAGGATGGCCAATGTCCCGGCCGGCCACATCGTCGATGTGGCAGAAGAAGTCAAGCCATGATTGCATGGAAGTACTCCGTCCTTTTATTACTAGTCGGGTTCAGCGTGTCCGGCGCGCCGCCTGCCTCCCCGGGCCAGGCCGCCTACGAAAAAGCCAATAGTCTGCTCGTGGCTAAAAAGCTTCCCGAAGCGTTGGCGGCAGCGGACGAAGCTCTTCGCCTCGACCCGAAACTCGTGCCGGCGCTGACGTTGAAAGCCAAATTGGCCATGGCCGCCTACCACTTCGAGGTAGCGCGGCAATGCCTGGAGCAAGCGCTGGCTCTCGACCCTCGGGCGTCATATGCCCAATTCCTTTATGGGATGGAGGCGTATATGGGAAACGACTTGAAACAGGCCTTGCCGCGCTTCGAAAAAGCTCGTCAACTGAGTCCCGCCGATCCGCGCGCGGCCCTGTATCTCGGCCTCACGGTCGAGAGCCTGGGACAAACGGAGCAGGCACTGTCTCTCTACGAAGAGGCTGTTCGCCTGGAACGCTCGGCGAGCGACTTGCATGCGGAGACTCTGTTGCCTGGCATCAGACTCCTGCTTCTCATGGGCCGTCTGGAGGAATGCGAGCGCTGGACGGATGATGCCCTAAAGCTATCCCCAAAATCCCGCGACGTGCACTTCGAATTTGCACGGCTGCTGCTGAAGAAGGGCGATCCTGCGCAGGCGGCCACAGAAGGTGAATCCGCGCTCAGCTTATCGGACGGCGTGGTCACCGACGCGGCGATCCACTATCTGCTGATTCGCGCCTACCGCCAGAACGGAAAGCCGGATCGGGCCGCCGTGCACGCGGAGATCATGCGGGTCCAGGAAACGCCGCCTGGCAGCAAGGCGAAGAATTGAGGGCTCTCGGCCATAGGCGGTCCGCCGTGCACTCAGGCAAGTATGCCCTTTCAGAAGATCGAGGCGCACCCGCACGCAATCGATCTGTGAAGTATTGCACTGCAGCCCCTCTTCAAAATGCTGGGGCTCAAGGCGAGAAGGCAGACCAGAGCAGGATCCCACATGAGAGTCATCTGCCCGAAGGTCATCACTAGTTGAGCTAACCGGAAGTTGAGCCTGCGCATAGGGCGTTCACTGCAACCGGTGTGCGTATAACTCGGCCCAGGCAAGTTCCGGTAACGCTACTTTGGAGGAAATACCGTCGCGCCCTGGCACAAGTCACTGTCGAGCGTCACCGGCTTGCCTTCCACGTGATTCCCTGAACGCGGCCGACAAGAGAGGACCGACAGCTCACGCTTTCCAGCAAGCCGGTTTCTGGGGTTTCCCTCAATGGTGCGAGAGTTATCATCGGACTATGTTCAGATGCTTGGCACTTGCCGTAATTGCCGTCAGTGCCTTCGCGTGCTCGTGGGATTATCCGATCTGGATTCCACACGACCGCTCCGCCGATCCCCTGTACAGGTTCGACAAACACGGAAAGGCTGGATATATCGATGCTACTGGCCATATCGTGATCCCTCCGAAGTTGCCGCTACTCGGGAATTACGCGTCCGAATTCCACGATGGGCTGCTGGAAATTGGTGTCAGTGACGGGGTCTACGTGGATAGTACCGGAAATGTTGTGCTCGATAAAAAGCTCTTCCGTGGCTGGGACTTCTCCGAAGGCCTGGCGGTAGCGATGCGCAGAGGCGACGAATTGTGGGGCTACATCAACACGACCGGCGAGTTCGTGATTCCCCCTAGGTTCGAAACATATCCGAATGGTTACGTCTTCTCCTTCTCCGGCGGGCTCGCCATGATAGTGGTCAAGGGGCGATTCGGCTACATCGATAAGTCTGGGAAATTCGCAATCTCGCCGCAATTCCTCGATGGCGTCAGTTTCGCTGACGGCATGGCTCGCGTCGTCATGGAAGGGCCGTGCTCCTACAACCCTGAAGGCGGATGCGGATTCGCCAATCCCGTTTTCCCAGGTGCCGAGCCGCGAGCGGAATACGACCCCCTCGGTCAGACGCGCCGCAGTTACCCGCCATGTAAGTTCACCTTCACAGACCGGGCAGGACGTGCTCTCCCACAACGTTTTGATTATGCACGCGACTTTTCGGAGGACATCGCGCCGGTTAGGATAGGCGATTCCTGGGGCTTCATCGACAAGCAAGGTGCAATAGCGATTGCGCCGAGGTTCGAAGACGCCGAGGTCTTCCACGAAGGCCTCGCCAGAATTAAGGTGAAAGGGTTGTACGGGTACGCGGATAAATCCGGCAGCATCGTGATTTCTCCCCAGTTCAAGGACGCCGACAACTTCGGTGACGGCCTCGCACCAGTGGGCGACGGTAGCAACAAGTATTGGTATATCGACCAACACGGGCGGCGAGCATTTGACGGAGATTATTCGGTCGCCAGTACGTTCTTTAAGAGACTGGCCCATGTCCGTCTTCATGCGTCCGATCCGGCTTCGCGAAGTGCGAGATACGCCTACATCAATACGAGGGGACGGCGGGTCTTCACGTACTGAGGCACGCCCTTGCTCCCTTGGCTAGGCTTGAAATTCTTGGCACGTAGTCGATTTTTAGGCTGCGAATTAGAGTTACCATAGTTCCTCAAAAAATTGGGTTATCAGAGAGTTGGCTCTTCTGGGTAGGTCTTCCCCTAACGCCACAGCGTTTACCCAACACGACAAAGATGTAACCGTCGGTCTATCGGGAGAAGCGTCTCCGTTCCCTTACCCAGTGGGACCTCGACGGAAACGGCTACATTGTGCGCTGCCGATTCCCGGTCACCTCTTTCAGAAGGTCGGGGTGAGGAGTCGAAATAGGTTCATGACGCAGGCAAAGGAACCGATTCTCCACGCTCATACCGCGAAAACGCGTTGTGGCCGCCGCCAGTCAGTTCGGCTGCCTTGGCCTGACTGAGGCCGAGCTTCTTGCGTATCAGGCGGATCTCGGCCTGTCCCTCAGCACGGGCCTCGAGTATTAGTTTGTCGCCTGCCGCGGCGTACCGCTTCGCGCTTCTCTGATCAAATTCGATCTCCCTGCAAGAGGAGCAACGACGTCCCGCCACCATTGCCCTGCTTGGGTTTGGTGAGGCGGCGCGTCCGCGTCGACTATCGCCAATCTCGCCACAGGCCTCAACAGTTCCGGAACGCTACAGACAACCGGCGACTCGATAGACGCCAACTGGACATACAACGACTCTTTTTATACTCCCGCTACCGGAAGCGCCAAAGTCGTCGCGCCTAACAACGCCGATTGGTACGGCGGGTGGCTGGCGAATGGGCCGAATTCATCCTGGATCTCACCCAATCCGGAAGTCACCAACAGCGGCCCTGCGCCGTACAGCTTTACAACGACACTCAACTCGACAGGCTACGATCTCAATTCGGTTGCTATCACCGGCGGGATGTGGTCAATCGACGATTCGGGCACGGCATCGTTGAACGGGACCGTTATTTCCACGTTGGGCGGCGGGCAGTGGGGAGCACTGACGCCTTTTTCCACCGCCGGGCGCAACTTTCAACCAAGTTGTGAATTCGTTGACGATTACTATTACCAGCGACGACCAATTCCTGGAAGCAGTGCGTCTGGAAGGGTCGGTCACCGGAAACGCCGTATCGGCCACGCCGGAGCCGCTACGTGGGCTCTGTTGGACTCGGCGAGACGCTGATTGGCATTCTTCGGCATCGCAAAAGTTAGACCTCAGTTATCTCTCCTTTGACAGGCGTGGATCTACATGGTCCACGCTTTCTTTTCAGGCATCACATTTAGAATTCCCGGTCTCGAAATTCGAGAATTCCGCTCGCAAGCATCCGGCTGGATCGAGGAAATTCGGAAAAGGAAGGATGTTGAGCAGTTCCAAGCACGGCCTCAAGGTCGGAACCGTCTTGTTGCCGAGTGATTCGATTACCTTCTGCGCCATTGTCTCGAGGCCCAAATTCTGCTAAGTGGGAGACCGCTTGGTGGACTTCCGATCAAATAAAACGTGTTCTTGGCAGCCCATACACGACAGCACTTGCCGCCCGTGATTTCTGCTGGGGCTCACGGAGTTGAGCCGTCTAAACCGGCGCCTGGCGGCAAGGGCCACTCAGTCATATCAATCGTTGGAAATCAGGCATAAATCTCTCCGGGACGCAATGGCGCACGGCAACAAGAATTATGCTCCTCTACTTCCCGCGCACCGGTACGAGCCCCATGTCAATCCTTCCTTCCTTAGAAACGGGCACAGACTGCCCTCTGTTTTTCTTAGGTTTACGCAGTTGAGACCTCCGGTGTCGATAGTTGCACTTGATGTCCGAGTGCCTCTAGTCGGGCGACGAGTTTTCGAGTGGTGTGGCAGGATTGATGCGATCAAAATAGTCGCTGCCAAGGTCCTTGTAGGGTGAATCGGATTGGAGCATGTGGAATGCGATGACCAGGATCTTGTGAGCGGTGGCAATAATCGCCTTAGACCATCCCTGCCGCGACTTGACCCGCCGGGAAGAATGCTGGAAGGTAGCCTCGGCTGCAATGGGAGGCTGCCCATGCGGCCTGCGTAAGTACTTGCCGGAACGCTTTGTTCCCCTTCCGGCACCGTGTGCTCTTTTTCTTGCCTGCGCTCTCATTCTCTCCTGGCACTAGTCCAGCCCAACTGGCGCAGTGCTCGGCATCGGAAAACACGCTCAGGGCGACCCCTAACTCGGCGATCAAATGCCATGCCACTAGCTGTTCCACTCCCGGGATAGACATCAGCAAGTCCACTGGCTGGCATACGGCTTCATTCTTTCAGCAATGCGTTGCTCAAATCCAGCAACCTCGCTTGTCAGAAACTGGTATTGCCTGTAGTAGGATTGAACATAACGCGGTGGAATTCGGTGAAATATCCTTTCAGCGACTCCTTTACGAGCTCTTCCTTCTCCCGCAGCTTTCCTTTCACCTTCCAGCTCAGAATCGCTGGCGAGTTCTCGCCAGCTATCATGGCTTCGATAATCCGCCGCCCGGTAACTCCCATCAGGTCGCTGGCAACCGAACTGAGCTTTAAGCTGGCGGTCTCAAAAAGGTCGCGGATCTGGTTGTGTACCTGGTTGCGCTGCTCCAGCAGAGAGACGCGGTGGCGCAACAACATACGCAATTCGCGAATCTCCGCCGGCGGCACGAAACTCCCGTCTAGACGCCCGTCCTACAAGTATTCGGCGATCCTCTGTGCGTCACGCCCATCGCTCTTGCGACCTGCCAACGCCTTTACCTGTGCCGGATTTACCAGTAACAGGCGAAATCCCTGGCCTTCCAGAACGTTCCAGACGGGTCGCCAATAGACCCCTGTCGACTCCATTGCAATTTCCGTTACTTTGAGCTGCTTGAGCCAGACTCTCAGCCGGATCAGATCGTTGCGAAAAGTACGGTAGATCTTGCGACAAACCTCTCCCGGCTTACCGACCGGCGGCAACATACAAACCACCACAGTGTCCTTGTGAATATCCATGCCGCATGAGCGGCGGTATACTTCGTTCATCGGTGTCTCCTTGCCGCAGGACGAAGAACGCTGAAACGATAATCGGTCTTTCCTTATCGGGCTTCCTTCCTTGCGGCAGGAGCCTCACTCTTCTGTTCCCAAAACGCGTTCCGGACCACATTCACAAACGGTTTCCAACAACCAGACCGTTGCCGGCCTCCATCATCCGCGGCATTTCCCACTATCGCGCCACTTAAAACCGTTTTCATCCCCTCCTGTGGCCGAGCCTAAGCGAGCGCCAATTTCCATTCATACCGCTGTCACCAAAGTATCGGTTATGATTCTAAAACACTTGCCTCCGCATGCACGCCCAGGATGGTACAACGACGGCGGCGAAACTCGAAGTGGCAGCCATCGTTGTCGGACAGGTGGCCGAGGTTGCGCCGAGCGAAGCCCGGTAACCTGAATGTTTGATCTCCGCCGGGCGGCGCACCTGTTCTCGCAAACCGATGAATCGAAGGGGTAAACTGAACCAAAACGCTGTATTTCTTTCGCGGGAAGCGCGAACAATAACGCAAATCGTAGCGTTAGATTTTTTCCGACGGAATTCCCGATGGGTTCATAAGCCGCTGATTGTACGTGAAATAAGCCCCAAATACCGTCCGGTGGCCGTGGGGTTTTGCGTTAGATTTGCGTTATTCTAACGCAAAATGCCATGATGATTGCCATAGCCATTTGGCCCCGGCAGGCACCCACCAAAAATCGCGCCCAGCCTACCATCTGCCAACCTTTCCGACTCTCCGGAGAGATGCCTCGAACTTCCCCACATTTGGGGAGCCAAACTTATCCCGACTGCGAAATTCTCCCCGCTCTTCTGGTTAACCGAGAGTTGGAGCACCGCATTTTGCTAGCGAAAATGCGACACGGCGCGTTGAGGGATCTCTCAGGAAGGCCAGATCGCCCCAAACGGCTGCGGATTGGTGGGCATGGGCTGCCCCTTTTCAGGGCGAAACTCTCAGCGTCTCAACAGTGGATGGGCTTTTGGTTAACAGTGTCGGCTATGGCGCCTGGATGATGTACCAGAAATTGTTTGATTCTCCCGGAGACCGTCTTTTGAAATGGCATCTGGCTGGAATTATCGAAGCCCAGCCGAAAGTTAGCCTGTGAGGCCTTGTAGACGCGCCGCGTAATCGGCGAGGAAATGCTGTCGAGCACCAGCGCCTTCAGTCTGAGCCAAGTCGATCGAAGTCGGAGTGATCGTAGCGCTGCCCGTGCCGCCGCCCGTGCCCTTGCACTTGCCCGCGCTGCCGGCGTTGTAGATGGCCTGGATCTCGGAGGCGCTCAAATAGGAATAGCTTCATAGTCGTTTACCCTAAAAGAAAACCCCGCCTCCCAGGACGGGGTTTCCGGGCGCTATTTCTGACCTGACAAGGCATCATAAAATCGGCTTTGTTCTCGCTAGATAAACAACTGTAGCGTTTCCGCGGGTGGAGTCTGTAGTGTTTTTTGGTTTGGCCAGTACCAGATTTAAACTGGTGAAAAAGGCGGCCGCCCGCGATCACGCATGAACCCCAAGAACATCAGAAATCAAGTTAGCGGCGGTAAACTTTAAATGTGAGATGCTACAACATGGGAATATGTCGGAGATGAAACGTTCCGCCACTCTAATACTCGGCACCGTGGGTATGCTCAATGAGCGGCTGGCCTGGGCGGAAGCATCGGATCTCGCGGGCACCTGGCACGGAGAGTCACTCTGCTCGTCAGAAGCAGGCGGAGATCCCGTCTGGCGCTCCGGAAAACGTCATCCGCACGGTGACAGAGAATTGCAGGACGCTGAAATTTGAGAATCAGGGCTTCGAAGAGGCGTGATCCTCTGCTCGGGATTGCCCGACGCTGAGCGGGAAGCAAGAACTAAAACAGTGGATATACGAATTCGACAGGAGGCGTTTCGGTTCTGTCAAGTCTTTTGTGTAAACGATTCTCCGAATTCTTGAGCAGTGGGTCATTTTGACCTCTGCTGAGTTTTGGGCATAGTAACCCCCTGTCCCCGACCGCCTGGCGGTGAGGGTCGGACAGACATCGACTTGGTTGACGTCAGTTGCTGCCGATCCGTGACCTCCCTTCCGCTTCTGCCAGCAAATGCCGAATTTGATGGACCGCCATCTGATCCGGCTGGACGCCCGCATCCAAGTGCACTTGCGTTACCTGGGTGACCGGCGTCAATGCCCGCGCTATGCGCTCGTTGGCTGCCCGCCCTGCGTCATCCCCGTCCATCAACACCACCACACGGTGAAAACCCCGAACCAGTTGTTCCTTCTGCCTATCAGAAAGCTGGACTCCCATAAGCGCCACACACGCAAAACCCGCTTGATGAACTCGCATACAATCGAAGAATCCTTCCACCAAAACCGCTTGGCCTGACCCCCTACCGAGCGCGCGATGATAGTTGAACAGTACCCGCGATTTCTGAAATCCGGCGGGGAATCGGTAGCGCGGCTCGCTACCATCGACCGCACGTCCGCAATAGGCAACTAAGCGGCCTCCCTCATCGTGGATTGGAATCGCCACCCGCCCTCTCATCAGTCCGCTGCCGCGGAAGAACCCAACGCCGAATTCGTCCGCCGTTGCGCAATCGATGCCCCGCTGAACCAAGTAGGGATAGCCGCCGTCCAGCGCGAGAGAAAAGCCCAGCGGCGGATTGCCCGCTTCTCTTTTTTTCGTAACCAGTTTTGCTTCTGCCGACCGGAACGGCGGACCCGGCTGAACACCCCCCATCCACTTCTCCTGCACCCGCAACGCCGCTTCGCGGATTGAACATTCCTCCATCGCCGCGACGAAATCCAGTACGTTTCCCCCGGCTCCGCAGGCAAAACAGTGAAACACGTTCCGCTCCAGATTCGCATGAAACGCTTCGCTGCCTTGACCCTGATGAAGCGGGCAGCGCCACGAACCTGCTGCCGGCCGCTGACCCGCAAACCCTCTACCCGGTAATGCCTCAGCAACCGACCCAGTGCTACCCGGCTTTTGATTTCGGCAAAATTCACCCACTTCGTCATGGCCTCACGCTCCCCCTTTCGCCGCCCGGATTCGTTCGCTCCAGAGAATCTCGAACTGATTGAGGGCCTCCCGCCAATGCTGTACCGTCTCCCATTTCCCGATCACATTCCGCAGCGCCAGATATAACAACTTCAGCGCCGCCTCCTCGCTCGGAAACGCTCCCCGGTTCTTAGTGATCTTCCGCAAGCTCCGATGCAGCGCTTCCACGGCATTGGTTGTGTAGATCACTTTCCGCACTTCGGGCGGAAACGCGAAAAACGGAATCACCCGCTCCCAGTTCTCCTGCCACAGCTTGCCGACCGCTTTGTATTTGCCGCCCCATTGCCCGATGAAGCTATCCAGTTGCATCTTCGCTTCCTCCGCCGTCGCCGCCCGGTAGATCGGCTTCAGATCCGCCACTACCTGCTTACGTTCTTTCCAGTTCACGTAATTCAAACTGGCGCGCACCATATGCACGACGCACAACTGAATCTGCGCCAGCGGAAACACCGCCTCGATCGCCTGCGGAAATCCTTTGAGTCCGTCTACGCATACGATCAGCATGTCCTTCACCCCGCGATTCCTCAGCTCCGTCAGCACCCCCAGCCAGAACTTGGCTCCCTCGTTGCCGCTCGCCCACAGCCCCAGCACATCTTTGCGGCCCTCCATGTCCACTCCGATGGCCACGTACACCGCTCGGTTCTCTACCCTCCACTCGTGCCGCATCTTTATATAAAGCGCATCCAGGTACACGATCCCGTAGATTGCTTCCAGGGCCCGGTTCTGCCAGACCTTCACCTCTTCGATTACCGCGTCAGTAACCTGTGAGATCAACCCCGGGCTGACCTCCACTCCATACATCTGCTTCAGGTGTCCCTCGATATCCCGCGTCGTCATGCCCCGCGCGTACATCGATAGGATCTTGTCGTCGAAACCTGCAAACCGGGTTTGATGCTTGGGCACGATCTGCGGCTCGAAGCTCGCGTTCCGGTCTCGCGGCACCTCGATTTCGATCTCGCCGAAATCTCCCTTCACCGTCTTCGAACTCGTGCCGTTCCGCGAGTTGCCGCTCCCGTACCCCTTGGGATCGTGTTTCTCGTATCCCAACTGGTGCGTCAGCTCGGCATTCATCGCCCGTTCGATCAGCGCCTTTGTCAGCTTTCTCAGCAGTCCGTTCTCACCTATGATGTCTTCCGGCTTACGGTACTCCTTCAGCAATTCGTCTATCAGCTTGTTATCGAGCCTCCATTCTCCGTTCTCCTCTAAAAAACATATCTTGAGAAGAACGTTTACACAATCCTTTTTACACCCTCGGCGTTTCACGCTCATCGTCGGCCGAAAGGGACGCGGAAATCTCCACCCTTAACGCCAAAAGATACGGCAGCAACTTGGACAGGTTTCGATCAATTCTGCATCTCCCAATATGTTCCGAGTACCTCAAGTAGACTTGTCGCGTCTCTGATAGTCGGTAACTGTTCAAGACCGTTGGTCCGAGACACCGTTGTTTCCCAATAGCTATCCCTCGGCCGAACGCGATCCAGATACTGGATATTCTTTCGCAGGGTGTGGCTCTCATCCTGGACATTAAGCTGCGCGAACAGCCATCCGTAGCGGACGAAGTGTCAATTCTATAGCAGGCTCCCAACGGTCACTGAGTGCGAAAGCTCGGAGCTGCACGATGTGTTGGCCTGTGTCCTCCTTCCAGCGCGCCCCACATCGCTTCATCCGCATTTCAAACAAACTCTTACAGGTTGCCTCGACATTGCCGGTACCAAGCGCCAATCCAAGTCGGCGCGCTCGGGCGTAATTCATGCGATCCGTTTCGCAACCATGGTTTTGTAGATACGTGATCGCTTCATGGACTGGGTGGTCTATGCCTACACCTTCATCGCGCCCCGAGTCGATCAGTTCCTTGAGAATGTCGGCCGCCGCGCGGCTGCGGTGGAGTAGGGCTTGCTTCCAGCCCCCCAGCCGTTCGCCAGCCGCAGCCGCCGAATCCTCCAGCGCATGCGTGGCAGCGCTGAGTTTTTCCGTCGTGTGATAGAAATCTACAAGATGGTGGAGTTCGTCTCCAAATTTTGGCCGGAAGCCTGCCTCCAGCAGATTCCACATCTCCGGGGCTTCGTCGCACAGCAGCTCAATTTTCAGGTCCGGCCGCTTACTCCGTAGCGTCGCCACATCCGCCACCATGCGGTCGCGCAAGCCCACGATATCTCCCTCCGGCATGCATCCATAACGGATGGTATATCGGCCGTGGCCGTCTTGGTCATGCAGTGTCACCGTGCCGCAATAGGCCATTCGGAAATTACGTTCCACCGGCCTCTTGGCCGCTCCCTTTTTCGGTCGCCCTACGGGTCGCGGCCGCGGTTCTTCCATCGGCACACTCACCCGATCTAGCGACACACTCACCAAAGATGCCCCCTCAGGCACTTCCACGGCCTCGATCAGAGCGTCCTCGATATCTTGGTGATCTGCTACCGCCAGTGCGCCCACCATGTGCGTCACCCGCTCGAAACTGGCACGCGAATATGGCAGCCGTCTAAACTCTTGCGCCATCTTCTCCGCTTCCCGCGAGGTGCCTTGCTGCACGGCATAGCTCATCGCCCGCGCGGTCTGCGGCAACCACCCGTCCCCCACCACTCCCGCGCGCAAGCTGACCGCGTCCACCACCCTGCCCCCTGGCTGTCCACCTCGCTCTCCCGATTGCCGGATAATGATCGCTCCACCGATACCGAACCCACCATCGTGTGATAAGCCCCCTCACACCGTCCCACTCGCGTGTACCGCACCCCACCAATCACCACTGCTGGAACATCAATGTCCAGATTGTTCAGGATTGCGCCGTGGGCTGCTAATTCTGTCCTGGCCGCCCCCTTTGCGATCGCCTCTTCCACGGCTGCATAATCCACCGCCTTCCCTCCACCCAGCCGATCCAAGTCCGCTGCAGCATAGACAAATGTTCGGCCATCGCCTTTCCCACCTCAGCAAACTCATCCGGAACCTCAATCACCATCTTGGGCATCCCACCTCCTTGTTTGGACAGCCTTCGACAGCTTGTTCTATCAGATTCTCGAAGATTTGTCCAGCATGGGATCCACACCCCATAGCCGCGAGTCCCTCAACAAATTCTCGTTCCAAATCAGTCGACAAAGCAGAGTTCGGCAGCCCCGCCAGGGCGCAGAGTTTTGACGCGAGCGAAGCCTTGCAGAGAAGGGCTTAAAACGGGACACCGAAAACTGAAGAATCCCGCCGGCCTGGAGCACCAGGACAGAACCGAAGAATTGCCCTCGCGGCACTCGCCGCCCACGACGCAGTGAGTGCCGACCTGTGCGCGAGTTGACGACAGGCACATTCGTTACTTTCCGCGATCGTGGCCGTTGTCGGGGACAGCACGGCCTCGGCTGAACTGCAGCGACATCCGCTGCCCGATTCGCACTTCACGACCGATGGCCACGGCGTCGATGACGATAAACCGGTTGGCGGCTGTCCCGAAGAGCTATATGAGTTTCATCCTTCGCAACGGCGCGCCCGTGACCGACCCCGTTTGTGGCGGGCGTTCGTTGGATGATCGGCATCTCCTGAATCGCGTTCCCCGATGTGCGCATGCATCTTCGGCCCTCTTTCTAGCTCTTCGCGCCCTGGTGTCGGCCTCTCCAAGGCCTCGTCGATTTCCGGCGCTGAGTCTGCGGCCTGTTGATCGCCCTTATCGAGATCTAG
>CAVYEV010000039.1:0-138106 GCA_963767545.1 Terriglobia bacterium | reverse complement strand
CCAGATTCTACCCCAGCAACATTGCCAAATTGATTCTAAAGATCATCCGCGATGACTCTAAGCGCCTTCAGTTGAAAAAGAGACACCATAGCCGCCGCGAACAAGAGCTACAAACACGGCGCTCACGCCGCGATGCGATCCACAAAGTAGCGTGGAGATATCATGGGCCACCTTGGTCCAGGCATCCGGCCTCGTCGAGGCTCTTGAGAAGCAAGTGTAGAAAGATAAGACCGCCATAGCCCTTCCACTTCTTCAGAACTTGCTGCACACGTTCGTAATCGAGTTTCCTCCTTAGACGCAGCCAACGTTCTAGGTTGTTTCGGGCTCCCACGTCATCACCCGGAAATATATTCGTTCTTCCTAAACCACGGAGCAGCACATATTCTGCAGTCCAGCGTCCTACTCCGGGTATTGCGACGAGACGCTCGAAGTATTCTATATTGTCCAACTGAGTGAGCTCTTCCAGATCGAGTCGTCCCTCGACGATAGCCTGTGCCACGCCAATCATCGATCGAGCTTTGTTGCCGCTATACCCCAGCGGTCGAAGGTCTGCGGCCTGCAGGTGGGCCAAATCTTCCGGACGAGGGAACGCGTGCATCCCCTGGCTGAATTTTAAACCGCAGCGTTCGGAAAGTCGATTGAGGAAAACGATCCCGACTGTCAGACTTAGCTGCTGACATGTAATTCCGTTTACCAGACATTCAAAAACGGTAGCAAAACGCGGAGGCTTCAACCCGCGAAACCGTTCAACCAACTGGTCCAGGCGGGCATGCCGTGAGGCGAACTCGTAAAACTCAGAAACGTCCACGTCGATCCCCAGCAGGCGCTCCAATGCAACTGTGACCACCTGCTCAACCGCAGGAGAAAGATTGTCGGCCGCCACTGTGACGTCCAGGATCATCGCATTCTGCGTCACCGCAACGAGAACAGGTTTGTCGCCAACTGCCAGGACTCGGCGATATGTCTCGCCGTTCCAAACATCTACAGCATTCAGGGCGCGACGCCGCAAGGCCCACGCAGTCGCATCCAGCCGGAAGGGCATCCCCGGACGAAGGGAAAAACAAATCACATCATGATCCAACAAAAACCCATTCGAACGACATGGAAGTCGGCAGGTTACCGCGCCGCACGAATAAGACGTGTTGAAGAGTGTAGCGTTTCAGCACAATTGGTCTTAGCCCAGTGTATCCTTCGGTACATTACTCGTCGGTATCCGCAACCGGCCGAACTGAAGCAAACCAGCCGTTGTGGCGAGTTCGAGGCCAGCTGCGCTTGTCCCTTAGCGTGAGGCAACCAGTTAAGAGGCTTTAAAAAAAGTTACCATTCGATGGTAAATCGCTTCCCGGATCCGGGCAAGGGCTTTACGCTGAATATGCCGGTGAAGCGGAGACGGGCAACGCTGGCGAGCGCCCTGTCGAGGAATAGCCGGCCGGAACTCATCGCGGACGATGGGCAGAGCACGTTCTTTCCGACGTGTTCTATACCCCGGCACCCGCCCGACCGGAAAGCGGGAAGGGCCCGGGGGTAAAAAGATGTGACGACACATCGGACCGATAGATTCCGCCATGCCTTGAAAACGCATCCCGAGGGCGCCCTCATTTTTCGTATGGCAGTCATGCAGTCACCTGCGGCGGATCGGTTGAAGGAGGAGGAATAAGAAGCGAACGTTCGAACTCGACCGGCGGCCGGTAGCCGAGGGCCGAGTGAAGGCGCCTGCCGTTATAGATTTTCTCGATGAACTGTTCGATGGACGATCCGGCCTCGGCCAGGTCGCGGTACTCTTGTCGGTAAACCTCCTCGTATTTGAGCGTCTTCATAAAGGATTCGCAGGCGGCGTTGTCATAAGGATTGCCGCTGCGGCTCATGCTGATCCGGATGCCATTGTCTTTGAGCAGACCCGTGTAATCGTTCGATGCGTACTGAACGCCCCGATCGGAGTGATGGGTCAGCCCTTCCGACAGATTCCGCGCCTCAACGCTATTTCCAGAGCCGCGATCGCCAGATCGTCCTCAAGATTGCGGTCCAGCGCCCATCCGATCACCCGGCGCGAGTAGGCGTCGAGCACCACCGCCAGATAAACGAACTCCGTTTCCAGCCTTATATAAGTGATATCGGCCCGCCAGAGCTGATCGATGCCGGTCAGTTCCATCTCTCTGGCGAGATTGGGGTAAATCCGGAAGTTGTGATTGGAATCGGTGGTCACCACAAACTTCCTCCGCCGGAGGCAAAGCAAATTGTCCTCGCGCATGATGCGGCCTACCCGTTTATGGTTTATTTCCCACCCGCGGCGCTTCAGTTCGGCGGTGATCCGCGGGCGTCCGTAACAGGGGAACTCCAGGGCGATCTTCTGGATATCGTCACGAAGATCCAGATCGTCGTCCGGCGTTTCGGCCTGCCGGTCATAGCGGTACAGCCCCGCCCGGCTCACACGACCCAGATCGCACATCCGTAAGACGCTCATTTGGCTCTCCTTTTCGATCTGGCTTTGGATGTGGCGATAGACCGCGGTCTTCCAGTCAGTGCCTGCAGCATCCGCTGCTCTTCGAGTTTCTGCAAGCACCCCTTCAAAAAATCGATCTCCACAGTCTGCTGACCCACCTTGCGCTCCAGTTGGGCTACTTTCGTCTCATCCCAGCGTCGCTTTCCCAACCCCGGAAAGGCGTTGCGGGGACCGCGGCGAAATTCCTTCCGCCATCGGTGCAGCAGATTCGGGTTAACTTCGAAGGCCCGCGCCACCTCCGCCGCAGACGAGCCCGTTTCCAGCTGCTGAACCGCAGCCAGTTTTACCTCTTTTGTGAACTTCCGTCGTGACAACCCCATGAGTCAATTCTCCATTCACTGAATTTTGACTCTTAACTGGTTGCCTCAATTCAGGGGACAAGTCCAATCGCGAATTCCGGTGACCAGTTGTTCACCGTCGTCCGGGAATCGCTGACCTGTTTTTGTGGCATCGAAGCGCCACACGCCAGCTCGTTTTCCGAGGTCCGGGCAGGGCCTCAGCCCGACCGCCGGAGCACCTTTCGGCGTATTCGGATCGTTGCACATATTGGCGGCCGCATCCAGAGCAATGAATAGATTTCCTCTTCCATCAAGGCCAGCTGACGGTTTATACGATTCAATCCGGGATGATCCGTCGGCATCCCATCGATGATGAGGTCCGGATCCTTTCGCGGAAGCAAACCGTCGCCCTTGAAGCCAAACCGGTAAACCCCTGAAGCATTGCTGGCATAGAGGGCGCCGTTGTAGAAGCGAATACCTGTGCCGCCCTCGACATGACCGAAATGCTCGATCTGATCCCTTCGGTCCACGGCAGGACTGTCTCCAGGAATCTTGCAAACGGCGTTTTGACATATCCGCTCACAACCGATAAGAATGCCAGGATGAAGCATGGAATGAGCATCGCCTTGCCAGGCCTCTTGGTCACTTCGCTTTGCGCTTCCCCGAAGAAAATCAGGAAGATCACCCGGAAAGTGTAGAGAGTAGTCAGCATGACTCCCGTCAGAGCGACGATCCAGAGCCCTGCGCTTCCGTTCGGGCCGCTCCATGCGCCCCAAATGATCCAGTCCTTGCTGAATGCGCCCGCGGTGATCAGCGGCAATCCGGAGAGCGAACATCCGGCGATCGCAAAAGTCCAGAAGGCGATTCGAAGCCGCGTGCGCAAACCGTCCATGCGGAAAATGCTGTGCTCGTCATGCAACGCGTCGATGACGAATCCGGCCGCAAGGAACAGGAGCGCTTTGAAGAAGGCATGCGTCATGAAATGGAAGATGGCGGTCTTCGAAGCGTGGACCGTGTACCCCTTGAAAATGACTTCAGCGGTGTGCTTCTTCTTGATAGTCCCTCGGACCCGTCCTGCTTCCGAATTCCACTCAACGTGGTCGCCTATTTTGAAGTCGTGTACCAATCGGCAGTCTCCGAGGAAAGCTTCTTCTTATTTCGAGCTTGCAACTCGAGACGTCTTCTCGAGAATCGACTAGCCTTCATTGTGAGTGAAGCTTCGTCAAAACGGTGTCAAAAACGCCAAAAGCCTCCCAGCTACGGGAAGATGTTTCCGCTGCCATCGCGCGCACGGCCGTTGTGGAACACAGTCAAAACGGAATAAGAAGAGCGACAGCTAATCCGACAGGTTCGTTAGCAAGGACCGCGGGATGATTCCGGTCCAGCCGCAGACTTTGCGGCGACGACTTCCAAGATACCTTTGTCCAGCGACGCCGAAACCTTGTTGACGTCGATCTCCGAGGGGAGGCCGAATTGTCGGCACAGTTTGTTCTCGCTGAATTCGCAAAAGCGAAGCTCGCCATCCGTTCCCGAACGGTCATGGCGGGTATTCGCCTCTACGATAATGGCTTCCGGCGTTGCCGTAACTCTCAAATTTACGGATCTCGGGAATCTGTTCGAGTGCGTGCTGTAAACCACGCTCGCTGCGGACCATCCCGCAGTTGTTCCACATCAGCTTGCCAAGTTCCTGGTGGATTGAATCAACCGCGCGTTTGCCTTTTATCGAGAGGAGCTTTTTCACTCGGTCCGCATGTTGGCTTTCGCTCTCCTGAAAGGCCGGACTATCGATAGATACCTGGTCAACCTTGGCAGTAGCAAGATAGCCGCTGACCGTATACGGCAGAATGAAATAGCCGTCGGCCAATCCCTGCATCAGAGCACTCGCTCCAAGGCGATTCGCGCCGTGATCCGAAAAATTTGCCTCACCGATCACGAACAAGCCCGTGATCGTACTCATCAGGTTATAATCAACCCACAAGCCACCCATGGTGTAGTGCATCGCGAGGTAGATGCGCATCGGAACCTCATAGGGGTGCTCGGCCGTTATCCGCTCATACATCTCGAAGAGGTTGCCGTACTTCTCACGTATCATCGCAACACCTGACCGCGTTATCGCTTCAGCAAAATCCAGATAGACGCCTAAACCGTGTTCACCGACACCACGGCCTTCGTCGCAGACTTCCTTAGCGGCGCGTGACGCGACACCACGAGGGCACGAGATTGCCAAAACTCGGATAGCGTCGCTCTAGATATAATCACGCTCGTTTTTGGCAATATCATTCGGCGCCCTTTTGTCTCTGTTCTGCACGGGCACCCAGATGCGGCCATCGTTCCGCAACGACTCGCTGATTAGCGTGAGTTTTGATTGATAATGGCCCGTTACCGGAATGCATGTCGGATGGATCTGAGAAAAGCAGGGGTTGGCGAAGGCCGTGCCTCGTTTGTAGGCCCGCCAGATTGCCGTGGCGTTGCTGTTTTTTGCATTGGTTGAAAGATAGAAGACGTTGCCATAGCCGCCGGTCGCGAGTACCACGGCGTCTGCTACATAGGATTCAATTTTGCCAGTCAGTAGATTGCGAGCCACGATGCCTCGCGCCTGGCGATCTACGACGACGAGATCAAGCATTTCAGTGCGGGGATACATTTTGACGTGACCGGCCTGTATTTGATGCTCCAGAGCATGGTAGGCGCCCAACAGAAGTTGCTGGCCCGTCTGGCCGCGCGCGTAGAACGTGCGCGAAACCTGTGCACCACCGAACGACCGGTTATCCAATAGTCCGCTGTACTCGCGCGCAAACGGGACGCCCTGCGCCGCGCATTGGTCGATTATGTTCACGCTGAGCTGTGCCAACCGATAGACGTTTGCTTCGCGTGAGCGAAAGTCGCCGCCTTTCACCGTATCATTAAAGAGGCGATGGATACTGTCGCCATCGTTGCGATAGTTTTTGGGGGCGTTTATACCCCCCTGGGCGGCTATGCTGCGGGCTCGCCGCGGGCTGTCGTGATAGCAGACGCACAGAACATGGTAGCCCAATTCTGCAAGCGAAGCCGCAGCCGACGCGCCAGCCAGGCCCGAGCCTACCATGATGACGGTGTGCTTGCGCTTGTTGGACGGATTGACCAACTTCATCTCGAAGCGGTGGCGGCCCCACCTTTGTTCGATTGGGCCAGAAGGTACTTCCGGATTCAGTTCCATTGTCGGGACCTTCTAAGAAATGAACCCTAACAGGGGTGTGGCTCTCATGCTGGACAAATCTTCGAAAATCTGATAAAACAAGCTGTCGAAGTGTTGCCCAACGCGGAGGTGCGATGCCCAAGATGGTGATTGAGGTTCCGGATCAGTTTGTTGAAGTGGGAAAAGCGATGGCCGAACATTTGGCTATGCTGCAGCGAACGGTGGATCGACTGGGTGGGGGGAAGGCGGTGGATTATGCCGCGGTGGAAGCGGCGGTAGCGGAAGGGGCGTCAAGGACGGAGTTAGCAGCCCACGGCGCAATCTTGAAGAGTTTGGACATTGATGTTCCCGCAGTAGTGATCGGCGGGGTTCGGTACACAAGAGTGGGACGGTGCGAGGGGGCTCCTGAAGATATGCGATGTAGTCCTCGGGCTTATCGGAGCCGTGGAGAACCATGCGGCGATGGATGCGCCTGCGGATCGTGGTGTGCTTGTAATGCGTGAAATCATTCCCGGTGATGCTATCGCAAGAGATGAAAGATTCTGTTCAGCGCGGACTCCGCTTCCTGTTCCGCTGCGCTATCCTGTTCGGCCTTCGCCGCGTAAGGATGCTGCGCGAGCCGGACCAGGCGTTTGGCAATCTCCTCCGGTGCCAGAACGAAATCCGCGACGCCGGCCGCAATCGCGCTGCGCGGCATGCCGTCGAACTTTGCCGATGACGGTTCCTGCGCGAAGGTAATGCCCCCTTCTGCTTTTACCGCTTTGAGTCCCAGGGTTCCATCCGACGCGGTGCCCGACAGGATGATGCCGATGGCCTTGCTCGTGTTGTCGCTGGCCAGCGAGCGGAGGAAATAATCGATGGGCAGATGCCGGCCGGAGGCCCGCTCCTCAGCCTGGAGGTGCCCGTCCGACATGCTCAGACTCACACCCGGCGCAATGACGTACACATGATTGGGTTTTACGGGGGTGTCGGCATCGACCTCCTGGACAGGCATCCTCCTCGCTTCGAGAGGAGATCCGTCAGTTGGCTGTGTTGTTTCGGGTCAAGGTGCTGGATCAGCACAAACGCCATGCCGGAATCGGGCGGCACATGCTTGAGAAACGTCGTGAACGCTTCCAGGCCGCCAGCCGATGCGCCCACGCCGACTATCGGGAAGAAGCTGCTGCGTCTGGGCTGATGCGGATTGCCCGGACGCTTCGTCGTCGGAGGCTTGTAGCTGTTCCACCGTTTGCGGCGCAGTCCGGGCGGGCCTTGCAGGATGTTTCGATCGCCTCCGGACTTTCTTTGCCATTTGAGTGTCTTCCAATTGCCGATCCGGCCGCATTCGTCGCGCGGCGCCTGTGAATGATTGCGGTAACGGAGCAGTTGCGCTCGCGTTGCGCTCCAGCGCCATTTGCCTGATCATTTCTCCGACGTTTAAGAACGCATCCAGGTCGCTTGGTTTCGGGATGAGGCAGGTGGCCCTGAACGCGGCAATACTGCTTTTCTCCTCCGGCGACACGCAGGAACTCAAAACGGCGACGGGGAGATCGGCGAATTCCGCGTTCCCGCGAGTCTCCTCCAGAACCTCCATTCCATCGTTCTTCGGCAAGTGCAGGTCCATCACAATCAGGCCCGGTTGCCGCCGCGTCAGCGTATTTGCCCTCTCTCCGGATAAAGGCCAATGCTTCCGCGCCATCCGGCAGCGTTCTCAGCTCATATGGAAAGTGCCCTTTGTCCAGCGCATACTTCATCAGGTCCACATCAGCTTCGTTGTCCTCGATGAGCAGGATTCGGACCGCCTCCGCGCTGCCGCTTTATTCTTCATTGCATGCTCCCGACTGGAACTGCGACGAGCCACGTTGCCCCTTTGCACCCCGAAATTTCGTCCTTGGCTCAAAGGGACTAGGGATGCCGCCCGATTCCAAAGACGAACTCCCAAGCCTCCGGGTCTTTCCCGTGCTTAACCTTTGAGACAAGCTTTTCAAGTTCGACAGTCCAGCCTCCAACGTATTTCTCCGCCGCATCACGCACGACCCAGGCCAGGGACACTTTTTTCCGCTTCGCAAGCTCTTCGAGACTCTGGTAAATATCGGACGGAAAACTGATCGACGACCGGTGCCGGCTCTGCCTCTTCTTGCTGGTCCCGTTTCCATTTGTCGTTTTCACAATATGGCCTTTAATAGTTCACCATATTACACCCCTGGGTGAATGCGAATGGCCTGTCTCCGCCGGGCACGGTTTCCCCTTCGGCTCCAGTGCTTGTGAGGCTGTGGCGTGACGCGTTCGATAGATTCATTATTGACGGGGCGCGACAATGAATTCATGAGGAAACGCGTTCTCGGTTCAACTCCGCTTCCCCGCGACGCAGCAGATGATCATGAGTGGCTAAAGCTCCAGGACCTTGCCGAAGTTGAGGTCACTTCGGAAGCCGACGGCTACCCTATTGAAACTGTTTTCAATTTCGGAGCAGGACCCGGCTGGCGCGCGCTTCGCCGGGCATACAACGGTTCCGGCTGGTCTTCGATCAGCCGCGGTCGATCCGTCGCATGTGCCTCCAGTTTAATGAGTCCGACGTCGCGCGAACTCAGGAATTCACGGTGCGATGGTCCGGCGGCCCAGACGAACCTTTAAAGGAAGTCGTACGGCAGCAGTGGAACTTCAGCCCAGATGGTTCCACCGCCGAGTCGGAGGACTACGCAATCGATCTCAAGAGAGTCTCGATTCTCGAACTAACCATCGATCCGGATCGCGGCGCCGGTGAGGCGCCCGCCAAATTGGCCGAGTGGCGCATGGCGTGATTCCGTACTCCCACGAGCTGACGATTCTATGTCCGCGCCGACGACCATTGCGGAATCCGAACTCAGGGCCGAGCCTCTCTCATTCGGAGTTCCCGAAGAGTCTCACGGTCCTGTTCGAAATCCGCGGCCGAGTAGTCGAAGATTTCGTGCTCCTTTAGAAAGGCGTCGACCTGCATCCGCGTCTCGAAAACAAGGAGCCGCCCAAGCTGTGCAGCGGTGAGGGCACGCCACCGATATGCCTCGAGTGCTAGGCTTTCGAGCGTCGCACGAGGCAGATCCTTCCACTTCGACTCAAGCCCCACGGCGATGTCCTCCGGCAGCTCTATCGTAATCTGCATGGTTGCCCCGTCACTCCTGTCAATTGTCTCAGGAGCAACTCTCTTCGGCCACTCGGGCCAGCGCATCCAGCACTGGCCCATTCGCAAAGGCTCGGTATGCTCAGGTACCGGGTTTTAGCGCGCGGGCGGGTACCGGCCCTTCGGCGCGGGCATGCGATCGCGCTCCCTTCCGAAGGGAACGGGTCTCGCGCGCGGCAGACTTTCGCGGCGCCGGGGCGGCCCTCCCGACGGACGGAATAGTCACCAGGTCCAACTCGTCGTGAACATCGGTGGCCGGCGCCAGGTAGCGCATCGTGGTCTCCAAGGACTTGTGGCCCATCCAGTGCTGCACGGGGGCTTCTATTCTGGCCAGTAACTCAGGCGGTTCGAACGGCTTCGTAATGTAATCGTCGGCTCCAAGTTTCAGCCCAACGACACGATCGATCAGTTGAGTTTTCGCCGTCAGCATCAGGATCGGAATATCGCGGCCCTGCTGCCGCAGATCCCGGCACACATCGAGACCGTTCTTTCCCGGCAGCATTACGTCGAGGAGAATCAGGTCGAAGGATTCACTCAGCGCGCGCGCCAGGCCGCTTACGCCGTCGCTCGCCGTATCTACGATGTACCCCTCGGGCTTCAAAAGGTCGGTCAGGATGATCACCAGACCCGGCTCGTCTTCGACCAACAGAATCCGCGCGCTCATTCCGACGCTCCAGCAATGGCGGTGGCGGGGAGCCGGATGATGAACTCGGTCCGTTTCATCGGTTCGCTTTCCACTCGAACACTGCCGCCGTGTGCTTCGATTATTTTCTTTACCAGGTTGAGGCCAAGGCCGGTGCCGTTGATCTGATCCTGAATCGCCCGGCGGCCGCGGAAGAACGCTTCGAAGACATGAGCCTTCTCATCGTCGGGAATGCCAGGGCCGTGGTCGGCGACACGGATTTCGACCGCCTGATCTTTTCCGGTTACGCGGGAAGCGAACACGCCGATCCAGTTATTGCCATTCTTGCCATATTTTGCGGCATTGCTGACCAGGTTCTGCAATGCGTGTTTCAGAGCGATCGGGTCTCCTAATACCGCGGGGAGCGCTGGATCGACCTTCTTCTCGGTGACGCAATGCGCGCTCTGAATCACGCCCTTGCTTGATTCCATGGTTTGGTCGATAACGTCTTCGATCGATAAGGGCACGCGCTCGCGAATCACGCTCCCCGCCTGTGCGCCGGAGAAGCGCAGCACCTGTTCCACCAAGTCCCGTAACCGGCCGCTTTCCTGCTGGAGCAAAACGCCATACCGTTCGACCTGACTGGGATTCCGCGCGACAGCTCCGCGAAGGTTATAAGCGCCTCCGTAGATGACTGCGAGAGGAGTTCGCAGCTCATGACTTATACCTGCGACGAAATCCATCTGCAGTTTGGCGAGCCTCTGCGCGCGACGGGTAAATCGGATCAGCGTGGCGACGCTGGCCATGAGTAATAAGAGGACGCCCCCAGTGACAGCGAGGTTGCGGCGTCTTATGCCGGCGACTGCCGCTTCGAGCGATCCGGCGCGGTTCTGAACGTACATGCGCCAACGACCCATCTCAGGCGAAAACTGATTGCGCATTCCGGGCGGTTCCGGCCGCTGACCCTGCGAAAAGAACTGATCTATCTGAGGATTAAATAATCCGACCGATGCATCGGCGTTCGCTTCAAGCCCGTGCGGTGCCGGATTGGTAGATGACCGAAGCAGGATTACTTCTCGTCACAACGGCGACGTTATAATCGAGACCGCCGGCATTCCCGAGGTGGCGCCGCACAAGTTCCGGCAGCATGACATCCTTCAAATAGCGCGGGTTCAGATCGAGGATTAGCCAGCCGGATTCGCGGCGTCCGAATGGACCGGGTCTATTTCCCTCGGAGCGCGCGCGCCAAATATGGGTATCTCGAAAGAAACGCTTCGTCTCCATTGAAACGGCCGGGGCCGCCGCGCTGCCGCCGTCCACCGGATGAGAGCCGTGATTCGATCCGCTCGTGAATGGAGTTCCACTCCGGCGGCCAGTTGCTCTCCCGGACCGCTCCCGACCGGAGATCGAGCCGGTTCAGACTCAGTTCACCATTATGAACAATGGCCAGAGCGATCGAACTGAAGAGCTGAGTATTGCGGCCTGCCTTTAGCCATGATGAATAACGAGCCGCCAGGTCTTCCGCTGTTACGGGACTGGCGGGCAGGAGGGCCCGGCAGGCGTTAGTAAGTTCGGAGTTAAAGTCCTGACTAAGGCGATTGAGATCGGCCTGCAGGTCGCGCAATCTCCGCTCCCGATCGGCGACACTAACTTCTCCGATCCAGCGGTATTGCAGCACGCCCAAGATTCCGCAGAGCGCAAAGCAGTCCGCCTACGAAAAGCCAGGATAGCGCCGCGTCGCGATTGTTCTTCGATATATTCATTCCGCCGTATTTCTACGATACGCTGAGCCGTGCTTAATGGTCCAGATGACGGCTGTAAACCTTGTATTAAGTAAGTTAAGAACTCGGAGGGACAGGATACAGCTTCCCCAGGACTACGGGTGAGATCATCCTGCGAATGATGCTGTTTAACCGTTTTCGCTACTCGAGCTTCGAGGATCTGATCCGCGAAGTGCGCACAAACGAAAACAGCCGGTGCTCGATCTTGTTCCACTTGCTCCTTCCCGGCGGCTAGTCGCAAACCGTGAGAGCCATCCCGAGTCGTCCGCCAGTCCTTGCAGGTATAGCTTCCAGCTTGTTATCCGGCTCCCCCTAGATGTGGCTTGGTTAGCTTCGAGTGGATCGTCGCCTATCCGGAAGTTGGATGCCGAGGCAGTTGGCTAAGGAGACCGAGATTCGGCTGCAATTGGCCAGATAAGAAAAACAGAGCGGTCAATCGTCCAGAGGCAGCCCTTTGATCCTTTCAGTTTGGATTCTAAATCATCGAATCGAAGCGGCGGGGGTCCGAAATCCAGATCGGGCCGGAAGCGGGATGAAGTGCGAGCCCTGTAGTCACGACATACGACTGCGGTACTGTAGAGATTGCCCGCCGCTCGGTATGAGCCCTTCAGATAGAATTCAGCAGCTCCTCTCCCACAAGCCGGGACTAAAAGCACAGCAGATTGCCGGCGAATTGGGGCTCGAAAGATCGCAGGTCATCGCCGCGCTTCACGACCTGACGACGGTAGCGCAGGACAATGCGTATCGCTGGTGGCCGAAAGCACGCGGCCCACAGTCAGGCGCTCCTGCGACCCGCCGAACCTTTCTGGCCAATCTCTGCCGCTATTATCTGGAGTGCCTGTCCCGCGAGAGCGGTCCGGCAATCAGCCTTCTTGCAGCGGACAAAAGCAACTACGTCGTTCTCAACGAATTGCCCTTCGCTCCTCAGCCCTTCGCTCTCCAGGGCGAGGAGTCAGCCGCAAACACGCGCGCGATAAAGAAGCTGGTCCAAAGAGTGCGGCGGGAGCGCGGACAACTCGCGCTTTTTGTCGGTTACGCGCTGCGCATGCGCGTCGTCCGCCAACGCCAGGAAGAAGAAATGCGGATTGAGCCGCTGTTACTTTATCCCTTGGAAGAGATTTCGGACGAGGGCGGCGAACCGCTCCGGCCTGTGAGCGGAATTCCTCTCTTCAATCTCGAAGTCCTGAAGAACCTGCCTTCGGCGGATAGCGGCAATTTGATCGATGAGGCGATCCAACTCTCGGAAGAACTTGGCCTCGCCAATCACGGACGACGATCTGCCGCAATGGGACGAGATTATCCTGCGCCTCCAGCGCCGGCGGCCAGAGTGGACATGGCAAGAGGACCTCAATCCCTGGGCGCTCTCTCAAGGGCCGCTCCTTGATGAGGTGAGCCGTCCCGGCATCTACAACCGCGCCGTACTGTTCGCCGGAGCGCGATCGCCGTTCACGTACGGACTTGAAGTCGAGCTGCGCAAGTTGATGGCTGTTGCCGAGGTAGAAAATGCGGGCACCGCGCTCGGCTACTGGCTGCGCGCCGCATCCGGGGCAAGCGAAGCCGCTCCGGAGCCTGAGGACCGGCCGATACTCGAGGTTCTGCCGCTCAACTCCGAACAGCGCGAGGCGGTAGTCCGCGGGTTGAATGCTCCCCTGACGGTCGTCACCGGTCCGCCGGGCACAGGCAAATCGCAGGTGGTCACGTCGCTTCTCGCCAACATGGCATGGCAAGGAGGGAGCGTATTGTTCGCCAGCAAGAATAATCACGCGGTCGACGTGGTGGAGAATCGCGTCAATGAACTTGGGCCCTATCCGCTGCTGTTGCGTTTGGGAAAAGAGGAGCATCATGACGCGCATTGCGCAGGACCTTACCTCGCGTTGGCGGAGTCGGCGAGTCTCGAAGATTCCGCAGCGATATGCGCGTCTTTTGCCAGTCGCACGAGCAGGATCGCGCCCGTTATACCGCAGTCCAGCAGGAGATAGCTTCGGTGGTTGCGCTGCGTAATTTTGTGGATGAGCAGGAGCGGTTGGCGGAACCGGCGCGGGCTTTGTTCAGCGCGGAGCGCTTCGCCGCATTCCGAACGCTGGATGCGGATGCGATTCGCCGCCGCATTAAACTGCTCGCGGCTGCGATCGAGGCGGCACAGGAATCCGGCCAATCGGCGATGATGCGATTGATCCGCGATTCAGTCGGCAGCCGGCGCTTTCAGCGAATCGCCGAGGCGGACCGCGAATTGCGCGCCGACGCGGACCTGCTGGGCGTCACCTCTCCTTCGCTTTCGGTTGGCGACGGCCAGACGGTGGAGATCGATTCCGCCGCGTGGGAACATTTCCGGATCGCCTTGAGCGACCGGCTGGAATTGGCCGCCCGCGTGCGAAATTACTGGCAGAGTCTCGATCATTTGCGCGCCGCGCGGCCGCTCGAAGAACTGGCGCGCGATCTCACACGGATCGCGGACGAATCCGTCGCGGGATTCACGGGAACTGTGGCAATGCTGGCTCCGTCTGTGGCCGAGCCGCTTGACTTCCCGAACAACGTAAGCTGCTGAGCGAATATCTGTCGCTGCTGCAGATGATCGCCGGCGGCGACCGTTACGATGAAGGCGCGGGACGGAAAGTATTTCGCCGTTATTACAGCCTGTTTCCCCAGGTGTCGAAAATACTGCCGTGTTGGGCGGTCACGGCTCTTTCGGCGCGCGGACGGCTGCCGTTTGAGCCTGCGCTTTTCGATCTGGTGGTGATCGACGAAGCCAGCCAGTGCGACATCGCTTCCGCGCTGCCGCTGCTGTTTCGCGCGCGCCGCGCCGTCATTATCGGCGATCCGCTGCAACTGAAACATGTCAGCACTCTCGCGCCGCAGCAGGATCGTCTGATCCTAGTCGGCTCACGGTCTGGCGGAGGGACAAGCGGCGTGGGCCTACTCCGTGAACTCGCTGTTCGATCTCGCCCGCAGCCTATGCCGCCACGAGGATATCGTCAATCTGCGCGATCATCATCGCTCGCACCGCGACATCATCGGGTTCTCGAACCGGCATTTCTATCGAGGCAGACTGCGTATCGCAACGGATCATGAGAGCCTGAAACGTCCTGTCGCCGCTGGTGCTTCAGCGGGATCCGCGCTGGGGTCCGCCGTGGGTCCCGCGGTCCGCTGGGTCGACGTGAAAGGTAAAGTAGTCCGGCCTTCCGCGGGTGGCGCGCTCAACTCGCCGGAAGCGGGGGCGTTGGTGGTGGAAGTGCGGCGCCTGGTGATTGAACGTGGATACAAAGGGGCGATCGGCGTGGTGACTCCGTTCCGCGCGCAAGCCAACCGCATCCGCACGCTCATCCATCAGGATTCCGAGCTGACGCAGCAGCTTGCCGAATTGCAATTCGTGGTCGATACCGTCCACGGGTTTCAGGGCGATGAGCGGGACGTGATTTTTTTCTCTCCGGTGGTATCGGCGGGAGCGACTGACAATATGCTGCGCTTCCTGAAAGGCCACGGGAATCTTTTCAATGTGGCCATCACGCGTGCGCGTTCCGAACTGGTGGTGGTGGGGGACTTGCGTGCAGCACTGGATTCGGAAGTCAGCTATCTCGCGAGCTTCGCCGAGTACTGGCGCGGCCTCGCGGCCGATGACGCTCGCGTACCGTCGTTCCAGGAGTTGGGCCCGGAGTATCCGCCGGTGGAGCATCCCGGGCAGGTTTCATCCTGGGAAAGAATGTTTTATTCCGCGATGTATCGCGCGGGCGTTCGTCCGGTGCCGCAATATGAGGAAGCGCCTTATACCCTCGATTTCGCGCTATTCTCCGGCGCGGAGCGCAAGCTGGACATTGAGATAGACGGCGAAAACTATCATCGCAATTGGGATGGAGAGTTATGCCGGCGGGACCAGCTTCGCTCTCGACGCCTGAGCGACCTCGGCTGGGACATTATGCGCTTCTGGGTGTATGAGATCCGCGACGATTTGGAAGGATCGATCCGGCGTGTAAAGGCATGGTTCGATGATGCCGCGTTGGAGCTTCGAGCGCAATAATTCGAGGAGCTAACGGCAGTCCCTTTCGTCCTGGATTGCAACTGTGCTTTGCAATGCCTGTAATCTTTAGCGCGATATAACATGGCCCTCGTCAAATTGACCAAGGAAAAGATGCAGCGAAATCTGCCGATGAGAGGGGCGTTATTGAAAGTCAACGGATCGCGTTCGCGTCCAAGGCGCCCCTGGGGCGAATAAGCGGAAATAAAACGTCTGCCATCCAATTAAGGTCCCTCCGTAGAATCCGTTTCGTTTCCCGGCCCCCTACAGGTGTACGCAACCGGTCCGCTTAAGATCTGACTGGAGAGAATCAGGGCTTCCATCCGGCTGGCTATCGAGTCAGCGATCGGACTACCTGTATATCCAAGCCCCGCGCCGCACGAAAGTCGATATCTTCAACGAACCCGTTGTGCGCCAGAAAAATCGGGCAAAAGGTCATTCGAGGCCAACTCCGCCAGCCCGGCGATATTGCCAGTTTCGGCCTCTCACTCTCCTGAAAATCATTTCACCCGGCTTCGCGAGAGGAGTATATCGGCCGCGTTGCCCCATAACGCCGCATCGATCCTCCCGCTATAATCCTGCTAATATAGAATCTGGCTGGAGTTGAGCGTCGACTTAGATGCATTTTCGGATGCATATACTTTGTTGACAGTGTAAAAATTCTGGTCTAAGATTAGAAGGTTTGCGTTAGTTCTTCTGCTCCTGTGCTACCGCCTTCATTGTGAAGGTCCGGCTGGGAGCCGGCCCCGAGGTTTTCACTCGGCGTTTGCAGCCAAACTGCTGAAAATGCCCGATTGCGAGCATGGGCCTGTCCGGAGTTCTCGCGTTCTTGGCCATCAGTTAAAACATCGCAGGTGTTGCTTTCCGTGATGAAGTAGTTCGTTTTTTCGAATTGGCCAAGCATCAATTTGTTTTTTCGATATCTTAATTAGCCCTGTAAGGAAGGTTCGTGCCAACTTTTAATCAACTTGTCCGCAATGGGCGGAGACCGCCACGTTGGAAGACGGCTAGTCCCGCGTTGCAGAGTTGCCCGCAACGCCGCGGTGTTTGTACGCGCGTATATACCTCGACGCCCAAGAAGCCCAATTCCGCGCTCCGTAAGGTGGCGCGCGTCCGGTTGACCAACGGGATCGAAGTGACAACCTATATTCCAGGCGTCGGACATAACTTGCAGGAACACTCGATCGTGCTGATTCGCGGAGGCCGCGTTAAGGACCTTCCCGGCGTTCGGTACCACGTCGTTCGCGGCGCGCTCGACACCGCCGGCGTTGCCAACCGCAAACAGTCGCGTTCGAAGTATGGCGCCAAACGGCCCAAGGCAGCCACCAAGTAGACAGGATTTTGCTAACAGATGCCACGCAGACGAAGGATTGAAACTCGCGAGCCGCTCCCCGATCCGGTGTATAACTCGACTCTGGTCGAGAAATTCATCTGCTCGATGATGTGGGACGGCAAGAAAAGCACCGCGCAGGGTGTCTTCTACGAATCGATGAATAAGCTTGCCGAACGCGGCAGCGATGACGCGCTCAAGCTCTTCAAGAAGGCTGTCGAGAACGCCAAGCCGCTGCTCGAAGTCAAGACGAGACGGGTCGGCGGCGCGAACTATCAGGTGCCGATCGAAGTCCCGCAGAATCGGCGTACGTCGCTTGCGATCCGCTGGATCATCACCAACGCGCGAGGGCGTGCCGAAAAAGGCATGCCGGACCGTTTGGCGAATGAGTTGAACGATGCGGCCAACATGCGCGGCGGAGCGATCAAGAAGCGCGACGACGTACATCGCATGGCGGAAGCGAATAAGGCATTCGCTCATTACCGCTGGTAGGTTTAGACGGAAACAAAACAGTCAAAAAGGGAAATAGGTTTCAACGCAAGTTATGGCACGCACTACACCGCTCGAAAGGATGAGAAATATCGGCATTGCCGCGCATATCGATGCCGGTAAGACAACCACGACCGAGCGGATTCTGTATTACACGGGCCGCACGCACAAGATCGGTGAAGTGCACGAAGGCACCGCCATCATGGATTGGATGGAGCAGGAGCAGGAGCGCGGCATCACGATCACGTCGGCTGCCACCACGTGCTTCTGGCGCGATATCCAGATCAATATTATCGATACTCCGGGCCACGTCGATTTCACCGCCGAGGTCGAGCGCAGTTTACGCGTGCTCGATGGCGCAGTTGCGGTTTTCGACGCTGTCGCGGGCGTTCAACCCCAATCCGAAACAGTCTGGCGGCAGGCTGACAAGTATCGGGTTCCGCGCATTTGCTTCATCAATAAGATGGATCGCGTGGGCGCCGATTTTTATCACTCTATCGATACGATTGTCGATCGTCTGAAGGCGAGACCGGTTCCGATCCAGATTCCGATTGGCGCTGAAGACCAGTTCAAAGGTGTCATCGACCTGGTGAAGATGAAAGCGATCATCTGGCTCGACGAGACGCTTGGCGCGAAGTTCGACGTTGTCGACATCCCTGCGGACTTGGTTGAAAAGGCCAAGGAATATCGCGCTCACATGATCGAGGCCGTGTCGGAATTCGATGATGCCCTATTTGAGAAGTTCGTCGAAGGCAGCGAACTGACCGAAGCCGAGATCATGGCCGGCATCCGCAAAGCGACGATCGGGCTCAAAATTTTCCCGGTGATCTGCGGGACGGCATTCAAAAACAAGGGCGTCCAGACGATGCTCGACGCGGTGGTGGATTACCTTCCTTCCCCGCTCGACGTTCCGGCTGTCGAAGGCACCGATGTCGACGACCATGAAAAGATTCTGACGCGCCGGGCGGCGGACGATGAACCATTCTCCGCGCTGGTCTTCAAGATCATGACCGATCCTTATGTCGGTCAACTCGCGTTCTTCCGGGTCTACTCAGGAAAGATGACCGCGGGCGAATCGATTTACAACGTGGCAAAAGGCCGCAACGAACGCGTTGGCCGCCTGCTTCGCATGCACGCGAATAAACGGGAAGAAATCAACGAGATCCTGGCGGGCGATATCGCCGCGGCTGTCGGTTTGAAGACTGTCTCAACCGGCGACACCATTTGTGACAACCATTCGCCGATCGTTCTCGAGAGAATCACGTTCCCGACGCCGGTGATTCAGCTTGCGGTCGAGCCGAAGACGAAGGCCGATCAGGAAAAGCTGGGCATGGCGATCCAGAAACTGGCCCAGGAAGATCCTACGTTCCGCGTGAATACCGACCCCGAAACCGGACAGACCATTCTGTCGGGAATGGGTGAGTTGCACCTGGAGATTATCGTCGACCGTATGATGCGCGAATTCGGTGTCGCGGCCAACGTCGGCAAGCCGCAGGTGGCGTATCGCGAAACCATCCGGCAGGTGGCGGAATACGATTACACGCACAAGAAGCAGACCGGTGGCAGCGGCCAGTATGCGCGCTGCAAACTGCGCGTCGAGCCTGCGCCCGGTCAGAATTTCGTGTTCGAAAACGAGATCCGGGGCGGCGCGATTCCGAAGGAGTTCATTCCGGCGATCCAGAAGGGTGTGATCGAAGCGCTCGAAGGCGGAATTATCGCGGGCTATGCGATGGTCGACGTGAAAGTGAGCGTTCTTGACGGCGCATACCACGAAGTCGACTCGTCGGAAATGGCGTTTAAAATCTGCGGTTCGATCTGCGTCAAGGACGCCTGCAGAAAAGCGAAAGCAGTGCTGCTTGAACCCATCATGGCCGTCGAGGTTGTGGTGCCGGAGGAGTACATGGGACCGGTGAACGGCGATCTGATTTCGCGCCGGGGACGTCTCGAAGGCACGGCGATCCAGGGGACGACACAGATCATCAAAGCCAGCGTGCCGCTGAGCGAAATGTTCGGTTACGCAACCGATCTGCGATCGCGTACGCAGGGCCGCGGTAGTTTCACAATGCATTTTGCCCGGTACGAAGAAGTGCCGAAGAGCCTGGCCGAGGAAATCGTCAGCCGGATCCAGGGGAAAGTAACCAAATAAGCGAGACGCAGGCTTCGGTCTGCGTGGATTGAAATAGCGGGATAGAGATAGGAGACAGCGCAAAAAATGGCAAAAGAAAAATTTAATCGCAACAAGCCGCACGTCAATATCGGCACGATCGGACATATCGATCACGGCAAGACTACGCTGACGGCAGCTATTACCAAGACGCTATCCAAGCACAACCCGAAGAACATATTCCGTTCGTTCGATTCGATCGATAACGCGCCGGAAGAAAAGGCTCGTGGTATCACGATCGCCGTGGCGCACGTGGAGTACGAAACCGCGAAGCGTCACTACGCGCACGTAGATTGCCCCGGCCACGCGGATTACATCAAGAACATGATCACGGGAGCGGCGCAGATGGACGGCGCAATCCTGGTGGTCGCGGCTACCGACGGTCCAATGCCGCAAACGCGCGAGCACATTCTGCTGGCTCGCCAGGTGGGTGTTCCCTATATCGTCGTGGCGATGAATAAAGTGGATATGGTGGACGATCCGGAGCTTCTCGATCTGGTGGAGCTTGAAGTTCGCGAACTGCTGACCAGCTATCAGTTCCCCGGCGACGATCTCCCGGTGGTGCGTGTCTCCGCGCTCGGCGCGTTGAACGGCGAGCCGCAGTGGGAAAAGACTGTCGATGAGTTGATGGATCAGGTCGACAACTACATCCCGATGCCGGAGCGGGTGGTTGACAAGCCATTCCTGATGCCGATCGAAGATATCTTCTCGATCCAGGGCCGCGGTACGGTAGTCACGGGCCGCATCGAACAGGGTATCTGCAAGGTCGGCGAGGAAATGGAAATCGTCGGGTTCAAGCCGACGCGCAAGACGGTGGTGACGGGCGTCGAAATGTTCAAGAAGCTGCTCGATGAGGGTCGCGCGGGCGACAACGTCGGGTTGCTGCTGCGCGGCATTGAAAAGGATGACGTGGAGCGCGGACAGGTGATCGCGAAGCCAAATTCGATCAAGCCGCACACCAAATTCAAGGGCGAAGTTTACATTCTGTCGAAGGAAGAAGGCGGACGTCATACACCATTTTTCAAGGGCTACCGGCCGCAGTTCTACTTCCGCACGACGGACGTGACGGGAGTGGCGCAGTTGCCGGAAGGCACGGAGATGGTGATGCCGGGCGACAACGTGAGCCTGGAAGTGGAATTGATCACGCCGATCGCCATGGATAAGGGTCTGCGGTTTGCGATTCGCGAAGGCGGACGCACCGTCGGCGCCGGTACGGTTACCGAGATTTTGAGTTAAGGCTGATAGGTTAATAAATGGCCTCTCTTAGAGAACGTATTCGGATCCGGTTGAAGGCTTACGACCACCGGATACTCGACCAGTCCACGACCGAGATTGTCGATACAGCGAAGCGGACCGGAGCTACCGTAGCCGGTCCGATTCCTCTCCCGACGACGACGAGCCGGACGACCGTTTTGCGGTCGCCCCACGTGGATAAGAAGTCGCGGGAACAGTTTGAAATCCGGACGCACAAGCGTCTGCTCGATATTCTCGAGCCGACGCAGCAGACGGTGGACGCCCTTATGAAGCTCGATCTGCCCGCTGGGGTGGATGTCGAGATCAAAGCGTTCGGAAAAGATCATAGGTAAAGAAGAAGCCAGGAGCTACGAGCCGGGAATCAGAAGGAAGGTACTTTTCTTCTTCTGTCTTCAGGCTTCTCACTCCTGACTCCGAGGTTTTTTCAATGAGTCCAGGAATACTTGGCAAAAAAATCGGTATGACGCAGGTCTTTCGGCCGGACGGGCAAGTGGTTCCCGTCACGCTATTAAAGGCCGGACCTTGCATGGTGGTGCAGCGCAAGACGCCGACCACGGACGGTTATGATGCGGTCCAGCTCGGCCTGGTCGAGTTCATCAAACCGGCGCGAATCAACAAGCCTCAGACCGGACACTTGAAAAAGGCCGGCGTCGAAGGCGCAAAATTCGTGCGGGAATTCCGGCTGCGGCCTGGCGATAACGATTTTAAGCCAGGCGACAAAGTGCTGGTTGACGAGTTCAAGCCCAAAGACATGGTGGATGTGGTGGGCGTTAGCAAAGGCCGCGGCTTTGCGGGCGTGGTAAAGCGTCATCATTTCGGGGGCGGCGATGGCTCGCACGGATCGATGCATCACCGCGCGCCTGGTTCGATCGGCGCATCGAGTTTCCCGTCGCGGGTGGTGCCGGGTATGCGTATGGCCGGTCATATGGGCGATGCGCAGGTAACCGTGCGCAACCTCGAAGTTGTGGATGTCGATCTCGAAGACAACGTGCTGGTGATCAAGGGCGCGGTGCCCGGTCCGAATGGAGCTTATGTTCTGGTACGGAGGTCGAAGCGCTAATGCCTAAGGTTGACGTTTTCGATCTATCGAATGCCAAGGTCGGCGAAGTCGATCTGGCGGACGCGGTTTTTGACGCGGAAGTAAACGAGGCGCTGCTTTATGAAGCCGTCCGGCATCACCTGGCGGGTACGCGCGCCGGCACTCACTCGACGAAAGTACGCGGTGAAGTCGCCGGGTCGGGCAAGAAGTTGTGGAAGCAGAAGGGTACGGGACGCGCCCGTATGGGTTCGGTACGTTCGCCGATCTGGCGTCATGGCGGCACGGTGCACGGACCGCAACCGCGCGATTACAGCTACAAGCTTCCGAAGAAGATGGAACTCGGCGCGCTACGTTCGGCGCTGTCCGCCAAACTGCGCGACGGCGAGTTGAAAGTGATCGAAGGATTCACGCTGGCCGACCACAAAACCAAGCACTTCAAGGCTGCGCTCGGAACGCTAGAGTGCACTCGCAAGGTGCTGTTAGTCGATAACGGCGAGAACCGGAATCTGTCGCTCGGTACGCGTAACATTCCGGGCGTGAAACTGGTGCTCAGCCGCGAGGTGAACGTCTACGACGTGCTCGGTTACGACCGCGTGCTGGTCTCGCAGGCTGCCGCTTCGAAGCTTTCCGAATCGCTCGGACCCAAGTTGAAGAAGGAGGCGCAATGATTACCTTCCATGAAATTATCCGGCGGCCGCTCGTGACCGAGAAGGTCGTCAACAAGAAGGAAACCGAGCGCACCATGGCGTTCGAAGTCTCCTCTCATGCCAACAAGATCCAGATCGCCAAGGCGGTCGAGAAGCTTTTCAATGTGCGGGTGGAAGTGGTTCGCACGGCGAATTTCGATGGTAAACTGCGGCGCCGCGGACGTTTCGCCGGTTATCGCTCGGACTGGAAGAAGGCTTATGTAAAGCTCCAGCCGGGTCAGAAAATGCCGGAGTTCGCGGACCTTTAGGACGATACAGATGCCGATCAAATCATATACTCCGACAACTCCCAGCCGCCGTTACATGACGGTGGTCTCGCGTGAGGACATCACCAAGAATCGCCCCGAGAAGTCGCTGGTCGAACCGATCCGGCGCAGCGGCGGACGTAATAACACTGGGCGTGTCACCAGCCGCTTCATCGGCGGCGGTCACAAGAAAGCGTATCGCATCATCGATTTCAAGCGGGACAAGACGGGTGTTCTGGCCACGGTCGCGGCGATCGAATACGATCCCAACCGCTCGGCGCGTATCGCGCTCTTGAACTATGCGGACGGCGAGAAGCGTTATATCCTGCAGCCTGATGGCCTGAAGGTCGGGATGAAGATCAGTTCGGGTCCCGAAGCCGACATTCTGATTGGCAACGCGCTCCCCCTAAAGAATATTCCTCCCGGAACAATCGTTCATAACATTGAATTGCGGCCGGGCAAGGGCGCGCAGATGGCGCGTTCCGCCGGCACACAGGCGCAGCTTGTATCGCGCGAAGGCGGCGTGGCGCTGCTGAAACTGCCCTCGGGCGAGACGCGCAAGGTCGCGACGGAATGCATGGCGACCATTGGCCAGGTGGGCAATGCGGAGCACGAGAATGTATCGCTCGGCAAAGCCGGACGATCGCGCTGGTTGGGCAAAATGCCGCACAATCGCGGCGTGTCCATGAACCCGGTCGATCACCCGCACGGTGGCGGTGAAGGTAAGACCTCGGGCGGACGCCATCCGGTTACGCCTTGGGGACAACCGACTCGTGGTTTCAAAACCCGGAACAACAAGCGGACCGACCGGTTTATCGTGAGCCGGAAAGCCAAGAAGCGGTAATTGGCGCGCTAAGAGAGCGAGATAAAGACAATGGGACGCAGCGTTAAAAAAGGGCCGTTTACCGACGATCATCTCGAAAAGAAACTCGACGTACTCAACGCGGCGAACGAGAAGAAGGTCATTCGAACATGGTCGCGCCGCTCGACGATTCTGCCCGAATTCGTGGGTCACACGATCGCGGTGCACAACGGCAAGAAGTTCATTCCGGTCTACGTGACCGAGAATATGGTCGGGCATAAGCTGGGCGAATTTTCGCCGACCCGCACCTTTAGAGGGCACTCGGTGAAAGCGGCCACCGAGAAAGGGGGCAAGCCGTCCTAAAACGGGCGCTTGCAACAACAAGATGGAAGCAAGAGCAGAAGCCAGATATATTCGGATCTCCGCGCAGAAAGCGCGGCTCGTCGTGGACCTTATTCGCGGCAAGCAGGCGGGACAGGCGATCATCACCCTGCGCGGCACCAACAAGCGCATCGCCCCCACAGTCGAGAAGGTCCTGAATTCGGCTATCGCCAACGCGCGAAACAAAGATGAAGACGTCGATGTCGACGAGCTTGTTCGTCTCCGAAGCGTATGTGAATGAAGGGCCGCGCATGAAGCGGATTCGTCCCGCCCCTATGGGACGCGCCTACCGCTATCAACGCCGGATGTCGCACATCGTAGTGACGGTGGCGAACCGCGAGGGAGCCGTCCAAGAATGATAACGGAAGCGGGGAGCAGGTAACACATGGGTCAGAAAGTTCATCCCTACGGATTTCGGCTGGGATTCAATAAGCCGTGGCGGTCGCGATGGTTCGCCAAGCAGGGTTACGCTACCCTGCTGCGCGAAGACCTTGAATTGAAGGAAGGTCTGCGCGATCGTCTGAAGTCGGCGGGTATCAGCTCGATTGAGGTTGATCGTCCGGGTAATAAGCTGCGCGTAACCATCCGCACCTCGCGCCCCGGAATCATTATCGGCCGCAAGGGCGCCGAGATCGAGAAGCTGAAGCAGGATCTCGCCAAGCGCACCAAGCGCGAAGTTTTCATCGACATTCAGGAAGTGCACAAGCCGGAGCTCGATGCGCAACTTGTTTCAGAGTCAATCGCATTGCAGCTCGAAAAGCGCGTGGCATTCCGCCGCGCGATGCGCAAGGCCGTCGATAGCGCGCTGCGCTTCGGTTGCAAAGGGATCAAGGTTCGAGTCTCGGGACGCCTCAACGGAGCCGAGATCGCGCGTAGCGAGTGGTATCTGCAGGGGCAACTTCCTTTGCATACGCTCCGCGCCGACATCGATTATGGATTCACGGAAGCCAATACGACTTATGGCGTGATTGGCATCAAGTGCTGGTTATACAAGGGCGAGATTCTGTCCGGCGCCCGGCGCACGCTTTCGAGCGAGCCCGAGCCGCGCCGTCAGGAACGCCGTGGCGACCGGGATCGCGACAGAGACCGGGATCGGGATCGCCGCGGACCGCGTGGTCCGCACGTAGGTGGTGGAGGATCCGCGGTTCCCACCGGCCCCGCAACTCAAGCCCCGCCTCCGCAGGCATTTCATTCCCAGCAGGAGAGCGGCGCGATCCAGCAGCAGCCACCTTCGGAAGGCCGGCGTGGAGGTGGACCTTTGATGCCGCCCCTCATGTCGCCGTCGCAACCGCATTGGAAGGCTGAAGTCGCGGCTGAACCTGCGCCGGAACCTCATGCGGCGAAGCCGGAGCCCACGAAGCCGGAGACAGCCGCCGAGACGCCGATACCAGAGCCCAAACCCGAGCCGACGCCAGGTCCGGAGCCGCCTCCGGACAGCGGAAGCGAGAGCTAGAGCACGAGTTACACGAGTTAAAGGACAACAACTATGTTGATGCCTAAGAAAGTTAAATACCGCAAGCAACAGCGCGGCCGCATGAAAGGCAAAGCGTGGCGCGGTTCGTCGATCTCCTTCGGCGAATACGGGCTGAAGGCCATGTCGTGCGGTTGGGTCACCGATCGCCAGATCGAGGCGGCGCGCATTGCCATGACTCGATTCATCAAGCGCGGTGGTAAGGTTTGGATCCGGTTGTTTCCCGATAAGCCGATCACCAAGAAGCCGGCTGAAACCCGTATGGGTAAAGGAAAAGGCGCGCCTGAGCAATGGGTGGCCGTCGTGCGGCCGGGCAAAATTCTTATTTGAAATGGAAGGGGTAACGCCGGACATCGCGGAAGCGGCGATGCGCCTCGCGGCCCACAAGATCCCCATGAAGACAAAATTCATTCAGCGGGATGTGACGGAGTAAGCGAGTT
The DNA here is from genome assembly GCA_963767545.1 of Terriglobia bacterium. Classification (GTDB taxonomy): domain Bacteria; phylum Acidobacteriota; class Terriglobia; order Bryobacterales; family Bryobacteraceae; genus CAVVFX01. Next base: position 112,283 of record CAVYEV010000039.1, on the reverse strand, counting down.
AGCCATGAAGAAACACAAACTCCGGAATCTCGACGATAACGAAATGCGCACACAATTGCGCGAAATGGACGACCAGCTCTTCCGGTTGAAGTTCCAATTGCGAATGGGTCAGACCGACGGCCTGAAGAAGATTCGCGCCATCCGGAAGGATCGCGCGCGCATCATGACGTGGCTGAGGGAAAAAGAATTGGCGGGAGCGGCGAAGTAGCATGGAGAAACTGAGCAAGGCCAACCTGGAGACGCCAGGCCACAAGAACGAGAAAGTCGGCGAAGTCGTTTCCACCAAGATGAGCAAGACCATCGTGGTTGAAGTCAGCCGCCGGGTGCAGCATCCGAAGTACAAACGAATCATCGGCAAGCGCAAGAAATTCTATGCGCACGATGAGCAGGGCACGGCCAAAATGGGCGATATGGTGCGGATTATCGAATGCCGGCCGTTGAGCAGGTTGAAGCACTGGAGACTCGGCGAGGTGGTTCGCCGCGCGGCGCAGGTTGCCGCGCAGCCGAAGGATCTGGATAACGTTTAGAGGTACTTACCGCCTTTCCGAGCCGTGACCCGTTAAGGGAGCGGTACGGAACAGTGCGTGGTTTGAATAGCGTTGCTGAGCTGTGGGTAGCGCCGAATTTTGCGGGCGGCTTTCGTTTTGCGGGCGGCTTTCGTTTAAGGACAAATTTATGATTGGGATGCGTACAATTCTCGAGGTAGCTGATAACAGCGGGGCCCGCAGGCTTTCCTGCATTCTGCCTCGCGGCGGCGACCTCGGGCTCCGGGCCGGACTCGGAGACGTAGTAACGGCCGCGGTGAAGGAAGCCGCGCCGGATTCGGCGATCAAGAAGGGTAAAGTGGTCCGCTGCGTGATCGTGCGGATGCGTAAGGAAACCCGGCGTAAGGACGGCTCCTATATCCGTTTCGATTCGAACGCCGCCGTCCTCATTAATGAAGTGGGCGAGCCCATGGGAACGCGCGTGTTCGGGCCCGTTGCCCGCGAACTTCGCGACAAGCGGTTCATGAAGATTGTTTCGCTCGCTCCGGAGGTTATCTAATGCCGCGCAAAATGACTGGAGCCCAAAAGAACGGCGCGCCTCGCCGTATTCTGATTCGCAAGAACGATACCGTTAAAGTCATCACGGGTAAGGACAAGGGCAAAGTCGGACGGGTGCTTGATGTAATTCAGGAACGCGGACAGGTTCTCGTCGAGCACGTCGCCATGGTCAAGCGCCATACGCGGCCGAATCCCGCTAAGCAAATCAAAGGCGGCGTGGCCGAGCGCGAGGCGCCGATTCACGTTTCGAATGTGATGCTGCTTGATTCCGACGGCAAGACGACGCGTATCGGTATGAAGGTGGAGCACATAGGCGGCAAGGATCGCCGGACGCGGATTGCCCGTAAGACCGGGGAAGCGTTAGCGAGCCCGCGTAAGTAGGATCATAATCATGGCAGCAAGACTGAGAGAGCATTACATCAAGAAAGCCATTCCGGCCCTGACCAAGGAGTTCGGCTACAAGAACGTAATGGCCGTACCGAAGATCGATAAGGTCTCGGTGAATATCGGGTTGGGAGAAGCCACGCAGAACGCCAAGTTGATGGATGGCGCGGTGAATGAACTCGGCGCTATCGCCGGACAGAAGCCAGTCATCACCAAGGCTAGGAAATCGATTGCCGCGTTCAAGCTCCGCGAAGGTATGCCGATCGGTACCATGGTGACGTTGCGCGGCGACCGTATGTATGAGTTCCTGGATCGCCTGCTGAATGTCGCGCTGCCCCGCGTCCGCGACTTTCGCGGCGTGTCCACTAAATCCTTCGATGGACGCGGCAATTACACGCTCGGCATCAAGGACCAGTTGATTTTCCCTGAGATCGATTACTCGAAGGTTGAAAAGACCAAGGGTATGAACATCTCGATTACCACCACGGCGCGAACCGATGCGGAAGGCTGTGTCGTTGCTGCGCGCATGGGGATGCCGTTCAGACAGGGAGAGATGCAAACGGCCGCGAGACCGGGCTTGCAAGAAGTTCAGCGGCGGTAGGAGAGAAAAAAAGATAAGATATGGCCACAACCGCCAAAATCGCCAAAGATGTGAAACTGCCAAGGCGAAACTGAAGAAAACGCCGAAGCTGCGCTGCCGTCATCGCAACCGCTGCTGGCGTTGCGGACGTCCTCGCGGCTTCCTGCGCAAGTTCGGCATCTGCCGATTGTGCTTCCGGCAACTCGCCCTGAATGGCGAGATTCCGGGCGTTATCAAGGCGAGCTGGTAGGGCTCAAGGAAAGGATAAAGTATACGCATGACCAGTGATCCAATCGCCGACATGCTGACGCGCGTGCGCAACGCGATCGTCGCGCGTCACCCGAAGGTTGATGTGCCAGCGTCGCAAGCTGAAGGCCGAAATCGCGCGCATCCTCAAAGAGGAAGGCTACATCGCGAACTTCAAGGTAGCCGAAGAGGGCGTGAAGAAGGTCATCAAGATCTACTTGAAGTACGGCGCCAATAATTCGCCCGTGATCACCAAGATCGAACGCATTTCGCGTCCGGGCTGCCGGGTTTATGTCGGGCAAAGCGACATTCCGCGTGTGCAGGGCGGACTCGGGATCAATATCCTGACCACGCCGCGCGGAGTCATGACGGGCCGTCACGCGCATAAAGAAGGAGTCGGCGGAGAAGTGCTCTGCCGGATCTGGTAAAGGGCTCAATTCAATATGTCCAGAGTTGGAAAAAAACCGATCCCGCTGCCGAAGGGCGTCAAAATCGCAGTCGGCGACGAGTTACAGGTAGAAGGACCGAAGGGGAAACTCACGGTTCCGATTCCGCAGGGAATTTCGCTTTCGAGCAGGCCGATGGCACGCTCAACATCAAGCGTGAGAGCGACGATCATGCCGCCCTTCACGGTCTGACGCGCGCTCTCGCCGCGAATGCGATTCAGGGCGTTTCCACCGGGTTGTCACGCGAGCTCGATATCGTGGGGATCGGTTATCGCGCGGACATTAAGGGCCGAAGTCGCCGTCTTCACGCTGGGTTATTCGCATCCTATCGAGGTTCTGCTGCCCGATGGCGTCGATCTGAAGATCGACAAACAGACGCACCTCGTTCTTACCGGCTTCGATCGCCAGTTGCTGGGCCAGGTCGCGGCCAACATCCGGTCGCTGCGCAAGCCCGATCCGTATAAGAACAAGGGCGTCCGTTACACTGGCGAAGTTCTGCGCAAGAAGGTCGGCAAGACCGGCGCGAGTGGAGGTAAGAAGTAATGATCACGCAAGATCTCCAAAGACGAAATCCGCATGCGCATTCACGAGCGCATCCGCGGCAGGATGACGGGCACTGCCGGAGCGGCCGCGGCTCGCCGTATTCCGCAGCGTGGCGCACATTTACGCGCAGGTCATCGACGATACGCAAGGGCGTCACCATGTGTCTGCGGCTTCCACCGGCAAGGATCGCAAGATCACCGGCGGCAATGTCGCGGGAGCCAAGCGGATCGGCAAACTGGTCGCCCAGCGGGCGAAGGAAAAGGGAGTCAGCAAGGTAGTTTTCGATCGCGGCGGTTATCTGTATCACGGGCGCGTTAAGGCGCTCGCCGATGCCGCTCGCGAAGCAGGACTGGAGTTTTAAATGGCAACAGCAACCATCAAGCGGGTCGATCCGCAGAATCTGAATCTGAAAGAGCAGGTTGTCGCGATCAACCGCGTGACGAAAGTCGTCAAGGGCGGTAAGAACATGAGCTTTTCGGCTCTGGTTGTCGTCGGCGATTCAGTCGGCCAAAGTTGTCGGCTTCGGCGTCGGCAAGGCGAAGGAAGTTCCGTCGGCGATTCGCAAAGGCATTGAAGCGGCGAAGAAGAATCTGCGCAAGATCCATCTGCTCGAATCCACCATTCCGCACATGGTGCTCGGCAAATTTGGCGCCGGCCTGGTCTTGTTGAAACCCGCGCCGGAAGGAACTGGCGTGATCGCCGGCGGTCCGGTGCGCGCGGTCATTCAGGCTACTGGGATTGCGAACGTTCTGACCAAATCGATCGGTTCGCACAATCCGCATAACGTGGTGAAGGCGACCATCAATGCGCTCGAACAGCTTCGCGACAAGAATGCGGTCGCCGAGATGCGCGGGCTTCGACCAGTCGGATGAAGATGTAAGACGATCTGAAGAACTGAGACTTATGGAAACGAAAATCAAGATCAAGCTGGTGCGCAGTCCGATCTGCACGCCGGAGAAGCATAAGGTGATTGTGCGCAGCCTCGGCCTGAAGAAGATCAATCAGGTTGTCGAGCGGCCCGATACGCCGGGTTTCCGCGGCATGGTGAAGAAAATCCCGCATCTGCTTGCGGTGGTTGAGCATACTGAGCATCGAGCAGAGGAATAACGACATGAATCTCAGCAATCTGAAACCCCCGCCGGCCAGAAGCAGAAGCGCAAGCGCGTCGGACGCGGCATGGGCAACGGTCTCGGTAAGACCTCGGGGCGCGGCCATAAGGGCGCGCGTTCCATTGCAGGCTACAGCATCATGCGCGGTTTCGAAGGCGGCCAGATGCCGCTGCATCGCCGTCTGCCGAAGCGCGGTTTTACCAACATTTTTAAGAAGCAGTATGCGCTCGTCAACCTCGGCCGGCTCGACAAGATGGAAGGCGACAGCTTCACCGCCGATAGCCTGATGGCATCTGGGATAATCAAGAAGCTGGGCGACGGCTTGAAGGTTCTGGCGTTCGGGCGAATTGACGCGCGCCATCACGGTTCAGGCGCACCTGTTTTCGGCATCGGCCAGGCAGAAAATTGAAGCCGCGGGCGGTAAAGTCGAAGTGATCGGCGGAGCGGCAGCGAAGTCTGGCGCTCTGAAGAAGCTGAGCGACGATCCAATGTCCCGCCAGACAAGAGCGAACTCACGTGAAGTTGTTTGAAGCCATCGCCAACGTCTTCCGCATCCCGGACCTCCGGAAGCGTGTGCTGTTCACGCTCGGGCTGCTGGCCGTGTACCGCCTGGGCGGTCACATCCCCACGCCGGGCATTAACCTCGATCGCTGGAATGAGTTCTTCTCAGCAGCAACTCGGGCAGCATCTTCGGATTTTTCGACCTGTTCGCGGGCGGCAATATCCGCCGGCTGACGATCTTTGCGCTGGGCATCATGCCGTACATCACGGCGTCGATCATCCTGCAATTGCTGACGGTGGTCGTGCCGACGCTCGAGAAGTTGCAGAAAGAAGGCGAACTCGGGCGGCGCAAGATCACCCAGTGGACCCGCTATCTGACTGTTATCCTTGCGTTGATGCAATCGTTCGGTATCGCCACGGGTCTGCAGGCGATGCAGGACAACATCGTCATGAATCCGGGATTCGGCTTCACGACTCTGACGATTCTTTCGCTCACCACAGGTACGGCGTTCATCATGTGGCTCGGCGAGCAGATCAGCGAACGCGGCATCGGCAACGGTATGTCGCTGATCATCTTCACCGGCATCGTGGTCGGATTGCCGGGCGCTATTGCCAACCTTTATCAGAATGTCTTTATCACGCACGAATGGAATTTCCTGACGCTGCTGGTCATCCTCGTCATGATGGTCGCGGTGGTCGCCTTTATCGTTCTCGTAGAACGCGGCGAGCGCCGCATTCCGGTGCAGTACGCCAAGCGCGTAGTAGGGCGTCGGGTTATGGGCGGCCAATCCACTCACATGCCGCTCAAAGTCAATGCGGGCGGCGTGATCCCTGTTATCTTTGCCTCCTCGATCCTGGCATTCCCGCAGACTGCCGCCAATCTGCCGATTGTCAAGAGCCAACGCATGGCTTACCAAAATGCTGGCTTCGATCCGGCATGGCGAGCCCATGTACGTGCTGCTCTTCGTCGCCGGAATCATTTTCTTCTGCTTCTTCTACGTGTCGATCATCTTCAACCCGAATGAAGCGGCGGACAATATGCGTAAGTACGGCGGCTTCATCCCCGGCATCCGGCCGGGACGCAATACCGCCGACTACATGAACAACATTCTCACCAAGATTACGGTGGTGGGCGGATTGTATCTGAGCATCCTGTGCTTGATTCCGGACATCATGATTTCCGGAATCCACCTGCAGCACTTGCCGCTGATCGGCGACTTTATCGATGCTCACTTCCCGCGGTTTATTCTGGAAGGCTTGAACGTGCAGTTCTACTTCGGTGGTACGTCGCTGCTGATCGTGGTTGGCGTCGCCATGGATACCATCAACCAGATTGAAGCCCAGCTAATCATGCGTCACTACGAGGGATTCACGCCGCGCGCCGGTCGAATCCGCGGAAGGCGGAGTTCGGTTTGATTGCAGGCTTGCTCTTCATAATGACCGGGGGATCAGCTTAGTGCTCGCCAGGACCAAGTCAGTCATGGCTGCGGCTTCGTCAATTAATCCGGGACCGCTTGCCAATAAGGCGGTGGTCTTGTTCGGCCCTCCGGGATCGGGCAAGGGAACGCAGTCGAAGTTGCTGGTGACGCATTTCGGTATCCCGCAGATCTCGACCGGGGACATGCTGCGGGACCATATCGAACGCGGCGATACGATCGGCACGGCAATCGAATCCCGTATGAAGGCGGGATCGCTCGTATCCGACGATTTAGTGAATGAGTTGGTTCGGGCGCGTTTGTCGGAGCCGGATTGCAACAACGGCTTTATCCTGGACGGCTATCCGCGGACACAGCAGCAGGCCGAATTCCTTCTGAGTCTGTTGCGCGAGTTGGGAAAGGACGCGGTGGTGATTCATCTCGTTGTCGATTACAATATAATTATTGCCCGAATCTCGGGAAGACGCGTGTGTCCCAAATGTGGAACACTGTACAACTCAAGTTCTCTGCCGCCGCGTATTTCCGGAATCTGTGACCTTGATGGCGAAGCGCTGGTTATTCGAGAGGATGATCGCGAGTCGGTGGTGCGGGAGCGGCTTGGAGGCTTACGAGCACCAGACCCGGCCGTTAATTGATTTTTTTCGGGAGCAGGGCAGCCGGCTGTACGACGTAGACGCAAGCCACGGGACGCCGGACACGGTTTTCGGTAAGGTTGTTAGAATTGTTGCAGTATCCGGCATGATCGGGCGGCCATGATAGTCAGAAAAACCGCCGCCGAACTGGAGAAGATGCGGCGCAGTGGACTTCTCGTATGGGAAATCCTGAATCGGCTCGGCGATATGTGTGTAGAGGGCGCGAGTACGATGGACCTCGAGATCGCCGCGCTGAAGATGATGTCGGATGCGGGAGCGAAACCGGCATTCAAGAATTATTATGTGCCGGCAGCCGGAGAAAAGTATCGTTTTGCATTGTGTGTCTCTTTGAATGAGGAGATCGTGCATGGGATGCCGAATCCGAAGAGAGTTTTGAGATCTGGCGATATCGTCTCGCTCGATACGGGCGTTCAGTTGAACGGGTACTTTGGAGATTCGGCAATAACTGTCGGTGTGGGATAATCAGCGAGGTTGCCAAACGGCTGATGCAGGTAACTCGCGAGTCGCTGGAACTGGCTATCGATAAGGTTCGGGAAGGAAACCGGCTTTTCGATATTTGCGGCACGGTCGAACAGTACGTAGTAAAGAATGGCTTTTCATCGTACGGGAGTTTGTCGGGCATGGAATCGGAACCCAGCTTCATGAGGAGCCGCAGGTTCCCAACTATGTAGAGCGGAAGAACGAAAATCCGCGGTTGCGCGAAGGCATGGTGCTGGCGATCGAGCCGATGGTCAACTCGGGCAAACCGGATTCGAAGGTACTTCGGGATAAGTTTACGGCGGTAACACAGGATGGATCGTATTCGGCTCATTTTGAGCACTGTGTAGCCGTCACGAAGAATGGGCCGTGGGTTCTGACGCGCCCGTAAAGATTACCGCCAGGGTAATCGAGGAGCTGCCGAGTCTGTTGTTCCGGCTGGAGCTCGAGAATCGGCAGAAACTGCTGGCAACTGGAGCAGGGGCTGCTGAGAGAAATTGGGTCCGTTTGGTAGAAGGAGATCGCGTCGAGGTTGAGTTAAGCCCGGGCGATCCGACCAGGGGTAGGATTGTTAGAAAAATCTAGCCCGAGACGTGCACAAAGGTGCACAACAATGCACAGCGAATAAAGGGTTCTTATGAAAGTTCGAGCGTCAGTAAAGAAAATGTGCGACAAATGCAAGGTCATCAACCGCGAGGGCGTGGTGCGAGTGATCTGCACGAATCCCAAACACAAGCAGCGTCAAGGATAGGTTAAAGAGGGAACTATGGCACGTATCGCCGGCGTGGATCTGCCGCCTAAAAAGAGAGCCGAAATCGGACTGACCTACATCTACGGCATCGGCCGTACCCGGTCGCGTTCGCTATTGCACCGTGCAAATATCAATTTCGATAAAAAGATCGGGGACCTGACCGAAGAAGAAATCAACCACGTCCGCCAGATCCTCGAAGAAGAAGGCGCGGTCGAAGGCGATCTGCGTAAGGAAGTCTCGATGAACATCAAGCGTCACATCGAGATGGGATCTTATCGCGGTTTGCGTCACCGCCGGAGTCTGCCGGTGCGCGGCCAGCGGACCCACACTAACTCCCGCACCCGTAAGGGTCCGCGTAAGGGTACAGTAGCCAACAAGAAGAAAGCGACGGGTAAGACTTAATGGCTAAAGCAGCGAAGGCCGCGACGAAGACAGCGGGTAAGCCGGCCGCTAAGGGCGGCAAGAAGAAGACGTTCAAAAAGAAGGAGAAACGCGTCGTTCATAACGGCGTGGTTCACATCCAGGCGACGTTTAACAACACCATTGTCACCATCGCGGATAACGAAGGTCACGTGATCTCCTGGTCGAGCGCCGGTTCGCTCGGGTTTAGGGGCTCGCGCAAAGGAACTCCATTCGGAGCGCAGCAGGCCGCTCTCACCGCCGCCAACAAAGCGACGGAAAGCGGGCTCCGCAGCGTTGAAGTTCGGGTAAGCGGGCCAGGATCGGGCCGCGAGTCCGCCGTCCGCGCACTGGCCACCGCCGGCCTCGATGTCCGCACCATCCGGGACACGACCCCATGCCGCACAACGGTTGCCGGCCGCCGAAAAAGAGAAGAGTTTAGCTGCTGAGCCGCGCGCGTAAGCAAGCGGTGTTCACGGCCTGTAGGGCAGAGAAGAGTTTTTGAAGCGGGACGAAGGCATTGCCGTAAACCGCACGTGTACAAACGAAGGAGACTGAAGCAACTTGGCACGTTATCTAGGGCCCGTTTGCCGGCTGTGCCGGCGCGAGGGCATGAAGCTATTCCTGAAGGGAGAGCGCTGCCATAGCGCGAAGTGCGCGATCGAACGCCGCAACTTCGTGCCCGGACAGCATGGAAAAGACCGCAAACAGAAGCTGGTCGGCTACGGAGTGCAGCTCCGCGAAAAGCAGAAGACCAAGCGCGTCTATGGTTTACTCGAAACCCAATTCCGCAACGGGTTCGAAAAGGCGGCGCACGCCAAAGGCATCACCGGCGAAAACATGCTGAGCGCCCTTGAGCGCCGTCTCGACAGCGTTATATATCGCATGGGCTTTGGCACCAGCCGCGCCCAGTCCCGCCAAGTCGTCCGCCACGGCCATATCCAGGTGAACGACCGCAAGGTCAACATCCCATCGTTTCTCGTTAAGCAGGGCGACGAAGTCTCCGTCCGCGAATCGAGCAAGAATCATCCGTCTATTTTGTCGTCCCGCGATGCCACGGCCCATGCCCCCAGCCCGAGTTGGATGGATGTGGACCGGGACAATCTCAAGGGTAGAATCATCGGAATGCCCCGCCGCGACGAGCTGGTGCAAATCCCGATTAACGAGCAACTGATCGTCGAGCTCTACTCGAAGTAGCAGCCGGACCGGCGCGATGACTCTTTTTGCGAGTCGGCGCGCGTCTATAGAGAGGTAACCCATAATATGTTCAAAGGCTTCCAGAAACCCAAGCGTCTTGTCGCCAACACGGAGACGCTGACCGACCGCTTCGGCCAGTTCACCGCGCAGCCCTTCCAGCGCGGATTCGGCACAACCATCGGCAACTCGCTCCGCCGCGTGCTCCTCAGCTCTATCGAGGGAGCCGCGATTACCGCCGTCCGCATCGAAGGCGTCGAGCACGAATTCAGCCCGATCCCCGGCGTTGTCGAGGACGCTACCGACATCATCCTCAATCTCAAGCAGGTCCCGTTCAAGATCATGAGCGAGGGGACCAAAACCGTCCGCATCGTCTCGAATCAGGCGGGGGAAGTTTTCTCCGGCCAGATCGAGACCGATCAGGATATCGAGGTTCTCGACCGGAATCTGCACATCGCAACCGTAAGCGAAGGCGGCAAGCTCAACATCGAGATGCGGCTCAAGACCGGACGCGGCTATGTCAGCGCCGATAAGAACTTCGACGAAGATCTGGCCATCGGTTACATCCCGATCGATTCGGTGCACTCGCCTGTCCGTAAAGTCAATTTCACGGTTGAAGCGGCCCGTCTGGGCCAGATCACCGATTACGACAAGCTCACCATAGAAGTCTGGACCAACGGCGCAATCTCGCCGCAAGACTCGATCGGCTATGCTGCCAAACTCCTTAAAGATCACATGACGATCTTTATCAACTTCGAAGAGCTGCCGGAAGCGACCGAAGAGCCCTCGGATCGCGGTCTCGATCGGGTCAGCGACCAGCTCAACCGCTCCGTCGAAGAGCTCGAGCTCTCGGTTCGCTCCTACAACTGCCTGAAGAACGCCAACATCCAGACCATCGGCGAACTCGTCCAGAAGACCGAAGCGGAAATGCTTCGGACTAAGAATTTCGGCCGCAAATCGCTGAACGAAATCAAGGAAATCCTGTCCAGCATGGGCCTCGCGCTCGGCATGAAGCCCGACGCCCACGGCCGCCTTGTAGCTCCGCCGCCGCCGCCTCCCGGCTCGTTGCCGGAGATCGGCGATGAAGAAGGGAACCAGTTCGAATGAGACACCGCGTCGGAACGGCCAAACTGAAGCGCGACGTTGGAGCGCGCAACTCGCTTTTGAAGAACCTCGTCACTAGTGTCGTTCTGAATGATTTCATCATCACGACCGTGCCGAAAGCCAAGGCCGCCAAGCCGCTGGTGGACAACATGGTCACTCTGGCCAAGCGCGACACGTTGCACGCGCGCCGCCAGGCTGCTTCGTTCCTCGAGACTCCGGCCTCGGTGAAGAAGCTGTTCGACACCATAGGCCCAAAGTTCGCGCAACGCCACGGCGGTTATACCCGCATCACGCGGCTTGCCTTCCGGAAGGGCGACGGTGCCGAGCTTTGTAAACTGGAACTCGTCGGAATCGAGCTCGTCAAACGAGCCGCCGAACGGGCTAAGCGCAAAGAAGAGCGCCTCAAATCGCAGCAGACCGGGCAGGAACCAGCCGAAGAATAGACTTTTCCTCTCCTCCGATCATCACAAACCTCCGCCGCCTTGAGCAGCAAGCTCCGGGCGGCTTTTTTTGTTTAATATTAACGAGGAGGGCGGCTTGACATTTTCGGAGGGAGTCCCCGAGCAGGGCAAGTTCGTGGAGATGAAAGCCATGGCTCACGAATCGTTGAAGCGATCCCTTCTTCTGGCCGCGTTCACGGCTGCGGCGTGCTTCGGCGCATCCGGGCCTAATTTTCAAAGCCACTACATTAGCCTCGGCCCGCAGGATCATGCGGTCGCGATGGTGCTGGATTCGTTGGGCAACATCATCATTCTGGCGACGATTACGGATGCCTTCGGCCTGCCCGAGTTGCGGCTGGTTAAGACCGATCCGCAGGGAAACGTGATTGCGTCTTTCGACTTCGAGCAAGGGGAGCAGTTAGGGTACGCCATTGTGCCAAGGCCGACATTGGCTGTGGATTTACAAGGAGACGTTTTCATAGGCTCGCACATTTCCTTCAAAGTTCACATCCTCAAAGTGAACAGCGCGCTGACGAAGGTGCTAGCCACCGTGATGTTTGGCAGCAATAACCTCACCCGAGCGTATGCCCTGGCAACAGACTCGGCCGGGAACTTGTATGTCGCGGGTAGCACTTCGGCAAGCGATCTTCCGGTTACTCCAGGAGCGTATCGCACCGCGCCTCCGATGGGTAACTGCCCGCCTAACACCAGCCCCGGATTTAACTGCAGCATCGGCCAACTCGGATTCGTTTCCAAGTATTCGAATGACCTCAGCCACCTCGTTTACTCGACCTATTATGGCGACGATAGAGTGGCGTATCCAGGGTCCGCGCTCGCTCCGCCGTTCGGATATGCGACTACGACTCTCACTTCGATTGTAGTGGACTCCACCGGCGCCGCGACGGTCGCTGGTTCAAGTAACTCGGGAATTTTTCCCAAGACTCCCGCTTATGCCGGTCTGATTGCGCGACTCTCCAACGACGGCAGTTCGGTGGGCGCGTCCGCCACGCTTGCAACGTACCGGGTTATCTCCTCTGGTAATCCCACCGACCTCGCTTCAACATATATTTACTCGGTAGCATTGGATTCCACCGGAAACGTGCTCATCGGAGGACTGGATCTGGGTCTGGACGGGAGCGGTGTCGCGTTTCCTCCAACCTCGCCCCAGCCCAAGAATCGGTTTTTTCACGACGGGTTCGTTGCCCGGTTCGATGCCGCTCTGAAGAACTTGATAGCAGGGACCCATGTGGGGACCAACCAGGATCTGATGGACGGAGTGTGGGGAGTAACTTCGGACGCGCAAGGTAATATCTGGTTCACCGGCGTTTCCCAGCAGAACGCGTTACCCGGTCAAGCTTCCGCGTCCGCTTTTTCAACAGGGTATTTCGGTGGCCTCTCTAGCGACGGAACGGCCTTTGCTCGACGTGACTCCGACGCCACATGCCGGGCGCGCGATCGTGAATTTGCCAGGAGCGGCCTTGGTGTGCTCGGGACGGTCGATTCCTTTCTCCTCCCGAGTACGGGAAGTCAGATGCCATTACTGACCGTGGCGAGTTCGGCAACGAACGTCTCGTCCGGAACCATCGCCCCGGAGGAACTGATCTCGCTGTATGGGACGGGCATCGGACCGTCGGCCGCGATTTCGGGTCAGGTGGTGAATGGAGCGTTTACCAAAACGCTAGGGGGCTATCAGATTCTGTTCGATGGGACGCCCGCGCCGCTGCTCTATGCCGGACCGGACCAGTTCAATGTCGTCGCACCGCAATCGCTCGCGGGAAATCAGGCCACTCAGATCCAGGTAACCGGTCCGCAAGGAGCGACGGTGTTCCCGCTCGTGTATGTCGCGCCGGCGCGCCCCCAGGTGTTTTCGTACGTTGTATCCACTGCTCAGGACTTTGGCGCCCCGTTCGCTTATGCGCTGAATCAAGACGGTACGGCCAATTCGAAGCGAATCCCGCGCAGCCTGGTTCGATCGTGACGATCTGGGCGACGGGTCTCTATGGATCCTCTTCAGCGTATCTGCCGGAGGATGGACAGATCATTCAGTTGCCTAATTACGGTCCCAGCGTAGCGGCTTCTCCGATATCGGTTACCACTGGTGACTATCCGTTGGATGTCGAATACGCGAGCGATGCGCCGGGGCAGGTCCTTGGGTTAACGCAAATTAATTTCAAGCTACCTGGCCTCGACCTCTTACCGTCATTTCCCAGTGATCTGCTTCTTTATGTTTGGATCGGGGGGACAAGAAGCGACTACGTGGAAATATATGCAGCGCCAGGACGATGACTCGCCATTTCGTACAACATCTACTCGGAGGAGGATGAAATGAAATTCAAGTCTGTCGCGTTTGTTTGGACCGCCGTGATATGCATCGGAGGGGATCTCTGGGGCCAAAACCCGATCAGTCCTGCTTTGCTGGAGGCAAACCTTGGTCCCATTGCAATCGATTTTTATGATGGTAGCAGCCCGAATGCGGCGGCTTCGCCTTACGGTGTCAAGAACGGGCCTGCTGCTTGCGCCGCGAGTTATCGCGCTTGTGTTCAGAGCGTTCTAAGCGGGTACAATGCTCAACCGATCGTCCGGTGACAGCACCTCAATGCCTGAGCCGCTTCACCCGCGTTTTTCTCCGCGCCTGGAGTTAGAAACACCGCCTCAACAAACCCAATTCGCCCCCCACCCAGTCACAACACCAAAAAATATCCCGTATACCCCTCAATCCAATCCATTTAACTAACAATCCCAACACCCCTGCCCACCCGCTTTTCCCACCCTCATAAATTATATTGAAACCAGAAAGAGGTAACTATGCCCGAACGCAAACTATTTCCAGAAGATGTCTATCCCGAGTATTACAAGCGAAATTCCTACGAAGCCTCCCATGAGCTCATCGGAATCCTCAACAACCTGGGCATTCCCTTCATCACCCCCCAAGGCATCCGCTTCCTCAGCTACCGCTTTGGCGACGGCTGCAGCGTCTCCACTCCCCTCTCTCACAAAAGCGTCCGCCTCCGCGCCGCCAGCGAATACTACCAGCGCCACAAGAAAGCTCCCAGCGATTCCGCCCTCCGCGCCGCCTTCCTCATCTTCAAATCCCAAGCCAGCCGCAGCACCCGCGACGTCCACTTCCGCATCGGCGCCACCGGGCTGGAGCCCGGTTCCAAAGACGAAGGCGCCATCCACCTCGACCCCGCCTGGAACTGCGGCCGCCACATCGAAATCACCCGCGACGGCTGGAGCCTTCGCCGCAACCTCATCGACACCGTCCCATCCCCAACCGTAGCCCCGCAACCCGCCGTCGACCCCCTCCACGACATCGACCCCATAGCCGAACTCGACAAACTCCGCCATCTCCTCCGCCTCGAAAACGACCGCCCCGCCTGGCTCCGCGTCGTCGTCTGGCTACTCGCCGCCTTCCGCCCTGCCGACGACAACCAACACCCGCGCGACTATCCCATCCTCCAGATCTCAGGCCCGGCAGGCTCCGGCAAAACCTCCGCCGCACGCATGCTCCGCGCCCTCGTCGACCCGAGCCTCGCCCCCATCAACTTCACCCCCACCAACGAAGCCGCCGGCGGACGCATCGCCCGCGACAATCACGTCGTCTTCATCGACGGAGCCACCCGCCTCGCCCGAAGCCCCGCCGAAGTCCTCGCCCGCCTCTCCACCGGACTCCCCGCCAGCTTCCACGGCGAGATGCAGAACGTCTCCCGCCCCATCATCATCACCACCAACGAACCCGATGCCGCCGACCGTCTGTCGAGCCGCATTCTCCCCGTCGAACTCCCCGAATTACCCGATCCACTCCCCAACGACGAACTCAACCGCCGCTTCGAAGAGCACCGCAAGTCGATAGTCGAAGGCATCCTGCTTCTCCTCGCGGAGGCCCTCCGCTCTCTCCCGGGCATGCCGTTCCCGGAAAAAGCGAGATTCCCCGAAGCCGTGCAATGGGCCACCGCCGCAATCCCCGGCCTCGATCAAAAAGAGCTGGTTTGCGTCACCCGAGCCGAAAACAAACTGCAAGCCGACCTCATCAAAATCACCACCGAAGGAGGAGGAGAGTGGAAAGGAACAGCCACCGAACTGGTTGCCGCGCTCAATTTGAAGCTGACCGCGAGAGCATTAAGTCAAAAGCTCGCTGAAATTCACCCCATTTGCGTCACCAAGTCGAGACAAAAGAAAGAAAGGACAATAAAACTGACCCTTGAACCCGACGCAAAGCCGGAAAGCCCAGCAGATCCTGCAAAAGCGGCCTGATGCGCATTCCGTCTTCTGTAATCTATCGGGTGTCTCCGACTCACGCTACACTCTTATTCATGCTCGTCGTCATTGGCAGTGACCACGCAGGGTACGATCTCAAACATTCCGTGCATCGAAGATCTCAAACAGCAGGGTCACCAGATAATCGACGTCGGTGCATATTCGACCGCGCCATCCGACTATCCCGATTACGCCGAAAAAGTCGGGTGCGCAGTTCTCGACGGCCAGGCCGAACGCGGCATCCTCATCTGCGGCAGCGGCGTCGGCGCCAGCGTCGCCGCTAACAAAATTCGCGGCATTCGCGCCGGCATCTGTCATGACACTTACTCCGCCCACCAGGGCGTCGAGCATGACAACATGAATGTGCTGGTGCTCGGCTCCCGTATCATCGGAGTCGAGATCGCGCGCGAGTGCGTTCATGCCTTTCTCGGAGCGCAATTTACTCGCGAAGAACGCCATGTCCGCCGCCTCGGCAAAATCGGCGCGCTTGAAGAGAAGTTCTGTGAAGCGTCACGCAACACAACAAAGGAGTCCCACGCATGAATCCGTTGCAGGAACTTGGTAAATTCGGCCAGTCGCCCTGGCTCGACTATATCCGCCGCAGTCTCATCACCAGTGGTGAGCTCAAACGCCACGTCGAGCAGGACGGTTTGCGCGGCGTCACATCCAACCCGTCCATCTTCGAAAAAGCCATGACGGGCAGCTCCGATTACAAAGCGCGCCTCGAACAGTTACAGAGCCGCGGAAACATGACGCCCAGCGCCATCTACGAAGAGCTCGCCGTTCCCGATATTCAGGACGCCGCCGACATTCTCCGCCCAGTCTACGATTCGAGCAATGCGCACGATGGCTACATCAGCCTTGAATGCTCTCCTTATAACGCCCGCAGCACCCAGGCCACTATTGAAGAAGCGCGCCGCCTCTTCAAGTGGGTCGCTCGTCCGAACGTAATGATCAAGGTGCCCGCCACCGATGAGGGCATTCCGGCGTTCGAGCAACTCATCTCTGAAGGCATTAACGTAAATGTCACCCTGCTGTTCGCCATTGAATACTACGAACGTGTCGCCAACGCTTACATCAACGGCATTGAGAAACTCGTCGCCAACGGTGGCGACCCCGGCAAGGTTGCGAGCGTCGCTAGCTTTTTCATCAGCCGTATCGACGTGCTCATCGATAAGCAACTCGCCTCGAAACCCGGCAATGAAGCGCTGATGGGCAAGGCCGCCATCGCGAACGCCAAGATCACTTATCAGCGCTTCAAAGAGCTCTTCTCAACCCCTCGCTGGCAGGCCCTCGCGGATAAAGGAGCGCAACGCCAGCGGCTTCTCTGGGCCAGCACCGGCACCAAGAACCCCAAGTACAGTGACGTAATGTACGTCGAAGAGTTGATCGGTGCCGAGACCGTCAACACCATGCCGCCCGCCACCATGGACGCATTCCGCGATCACGGGCATGCGCGCGCCTGCCTCGAAGAAGACGTCGACGGCGCATACGACACGATGGACCGCATCGCCAAGGCCGGCATCGACATGAAAGCGGTCACCGGCCAGCTTCTGGTCGAAGGAGTCAAGCTCTTCTCCGACGCCTTCGATTCGCTCCTCAACAGTCTCGATACGCGCTGCAAAGTGGGCATTAAACCGAAGGTTACCGGCCAAACCTATAAGTTGTCGCCCGAAGCTGATGCCGCGGTCAAGCAGTCTCTCGCCGAGTGGTCCACCAGCGGCAAGGTGCGCCGCCTGTGGGCTCACGATCCCTCCCTGTGGACCGGTAGGGACGAAGGACAGTGGCTCGGCTGGCTTAATATCGCCGACGATCAATTGGCCCACGCGCATCATCTCACCGAAATTGCCGGCGAAATCAAGAGCGCTGGATTCACCCATGCGCTGCTGCTCGGAATGGGAGGGTCGAGTCTATGCCCTGAGGTGTTGAGCATCACGTTCGGCAAGAATGCCGGATATCCGGAATTGCATGTGCTCGATTCCACCGACCCGGCCCAGGTCAGGGCCACTGACCGCAAAATCGATCCCGACAAGACCCGTCTTCATCGTATCGAGCAAATCCGGAAGCACTCTCGAACCGAACATCTTCAAGCAGTACTATTACGACCGCGCGGGACGCGATGGCAGCCGCTTCATCGCCATCACCGATCCTGGTTCCAAAATGCAGCAGGTCGCCGAACAGGATAAGTTCCGCAAGATCTTTTACGGCCTGCCCACTATCGGCGGCCGTTATTCGGCGCTCTCTGATTTCGGTATGGTGCCCGCTGCCATCATGGGAATCGACGTGCAGAAGTTCCTCAGCCGCACCGAAGAAATGGTCTACGCCTGCAGCTCCTGCGTCGCCACCGACAGAATCCCGGCGTGGTGCTGGGCACTATACTTGGCACTTTGGCGAAGCAGGGCAAAGACAAAGTAACCATCATCGCATCGCCAGCCATCTACGATCTCGGCGCATGGCTTGAGCAATTGCTTGCTGAATCGACCGGCAAGGATGGCAAAGGCCTCATCCCTGTCGATCGTGAACCGGTCGCTGCGCCTTCCGTCTACGGCAATGATCGTGTCTTCATCTACGAGCGCTTCACTCCGGAGCCCGACCCCGCACAGGACGCTGCGATCGATGCACTTGAAGCGGCAGGACACCCTGTCGTCCGCATCGCTGTCGACGATCGCTACGATCTCGGCCAGGAATTCTTCCGATGGGAAATAGCCACCGCGGTGGCCGGTTCTATCCTTGGCATCAACGCCTTCAATCAACCTGACGTTGAGGCCAGCAAAATCGAAACGCGTAAACTCACCACCGAATACGAGAAGACCGGCGCGCTTCCCCCGAAACGCCCATCTTTGAAGAGAACGGCATCCAACTCTTTACCGATTCGGCGAACGCGCGCGCTCTGGGAAGACACAAGTCTCTTCGCGACTACCTGCAAGCCCACCTCGACCGCCTCGGCGCGGGCGACTACTTCGCACTGCTCGCCTACATCGAGATGAACCAGGAGAACGAATCGGCGTTACAGCAAATCCGCCTGAAAGTTCGCGACCGGAAACACGTCGCAACCTGTCTCGGGTTTGGACCGCGATTCCTTCACTCCACCGGCCAGGCTTACAAAGGCGGACCCAATAGCGGAGTTTTCCTGCAGATCACCTGCGACGAAGCAAACGACGTCAAGGTCCCCGATCAACGTTATACCTTCGGCGTCGTCAAGGCCGCTCAAGCTCGCGGCGATTTCGACGTTCTTGCACAAAGAGGCCGCCGCGCGCTGCGAATTCGTATTCCGTCAGACGTCAACCGCGCGTTAGCCACCCTCGCTGCCGCACTCTGAATAATCGCTGAAACGGAAAGGTAATCTATGCAACTAGGAATGATCGGTCTCGGCCGAATGGGCGCAAACATGGTCAAGCGCCTTGCGGGGGGAGGCCACAAATGCGTGGTCTTCGACCTCGATCAAAAACGCGTCCAGGAGGTCGCAAAAGAAGGTGCCGACACCGGTACCAGCGGCGCGGCCACCCTCGCCGAACTTGTTCAGAAACTGGACAAGCCGCGAGCCATCTGGGTCATGGTCCCCTCGGGCGAGGCCACCGAAAAGACCGTCGATGAACTCGCGGCTCTAATGGAACCCGGCGACATCATCATCGATGGCGGGAATTCGTATTACAAGGACGATGTCCGCCGCGCTAAGAAAGTCAAAGAAAAGGGCATCCACTATGTCGACGCGGGCACCAGCGGCGGAGTCTGGGGCGTCGAACGAGGCTACTGTCTCATGGTCGGAGCGGAACCCGAAATTTTCGCTCATCTCGAACCCATTTTCGCCACTCTCGCGCCCGGGGCGGGCACAATTGAACGCACCAAAGGCCGCACTGGCGTACCTTCCCGCGCGGAAAAAGGCTATATCCTCGCCGGCCCGAATGGCGCGGGCCATTTCGTGAAGATGGTCCACAACGGCATCGAATACGGCCTCATGCAAGCCTATGGGGAAGGTTTCGATATTCTCAAGAACGCGGACAGCAAGGAACTGCCTCCCGAACATCGTTACGATCTCGATGTCACCGAGATCGCCGAAGTCTGGCGGCGCGGCAGCGTGGTCGCTTCCTGGCTCCTCGACCTCCTCGCCATCTCCCTATGCGAGAGTCCCGATCTTCACGAATTCACCGGCCACGTCGAGGATTCCGGCGAAGGCCGCTGGACCATCATGGCTGCTATTGAAGAGGCCGTACCGGCCGATGTCTTGGCTTCATCGCTCTACACTCGCTTCCGCTCCCGCCGCGACCACACCTTCGGCGAAAAGGTGCTTTCGGCCATGCGCAAACAGTTCGGCGGGCATATCGAACGTCCGTCCGGAGGATAGCCGCACAATGCCACCAGGTGTACCGGTAAGTCAAACCGATCCGATAGAAAAGCAGCAGCAAGCGCGTCCGGCCGATCCATGTGTCATGGTGATCTTTGGCGCATCGGGCGATCTCACTAATCGCAAGCTGATTCCGGCAATCTATAATCTCGCGAACGCCAACCTGCTTCCCAAAGAATTTGCCATCGTCGGCGTCGCCAAAGACCAGATATCCGACGAGGATTTCCGGAACTCCGCCCGCAAAGCCATGCAGGAGGAAGCGAAGGCCCCGGTCGATTGCTCCCTATGCGATTCGCTCGTCGAGCGCATGTCCTATATAAGCGGCGATTTTCACGACCCTAACCTTTACCAGAACCTAAGCAACAAGCTGGCCGAACTCGATAAGACCTATGGCGCGCCTGGCAATTACTTCTTCTATCTCGCCGTCGCGCCCTCTTTCTTCGCCGAGATCGTCAAACAGTTGGGCGCGTCCAGGATCTGGCTTGTGAGAAGGACCATTACTGGCGTCGCGTGGTGATCGAGAAACCTTTCGGCAGCGATCTTGAGTCCGCGCGCAACCTGAATCGCGAAATCCAGAAGGTGCTCGCCGAAAAGCAGATCTATCGCATCGATCACTATCTCGGCAAAGAAACCGTCCAGAACATTTTGGTGTTCCGCTTCTCCAACGGCATCTTCGAGCCTGTCTGGAATCGCCGCTATATCGACCATGTGCAGATCACCGCCGCCGAGGAATTGGGCGTCGAACGGCGCGGCGGATATTACGAACATGCCGGCGCGTTGCGCGACATGGTGCCCAACCACGTGATGCAGCTCATCTCGCTCACGGCCATGGAGCCGCCCGTCTCCTTCCAGGCCGATGCCGTGCGAGACGAACAGGCCAAGGCCTGCACGCCATCCAGGCCGATGAGCCCGGAAGAAGTCCTCGCGCGCGCCGTTCGCGGTCAGTACGGCCCGGGCGTGATCGGGAACGAGCACGTTCCCGGCTATCGCACGGAACACATGGTTGCGCCCGAATCGACTACGGAAACGTTCGTCGCGCTCAAGCTCTCCATCGATAACTGGCGCTGGGCCGACGTCCCGTTCTATATTCGCACCGGCAAACGGCTGCCCAGCCGCGTGACTGAAATCGCCATCCAATTCCGCCGCGCGCCCTTCGTCCTCTTCCGCGACACGCCGGTCGAGAAACTCGCGCCCAATCTATTGGTTATGCACATCCAGCCCGATGAAGGAATCTCTCTTCGCTTCGGCGCCAAAGTTCCGGGACCGCAAGTGAGAGTCGGCGCGGTCAACATGGATTTCCACTACGCGGACTACTTCGGCACCGAACCCAGCACAGGCTACGAGCGCCTCCTCTACGACTGCATGATCGGCGACGCCACGCTCTTCCAGCGCGCCGACATGGTCGAAGCCGGCTGGTCCGTCGTCCAACCGATCCTCGATGTCTGGAAAGCCCTCCCGCCCAGAACATTTCCTAACTATGCTGCCGGCGCATGGGGTCCCAAAGAAGCCGAAGACCTCTTAAAGCGCGACAATCGCCATTGGAGAGAGTTGTAGTAACCAGTAGTACCTAGAAGGACTAGTACTAACTCGCCGTAAAAACACGCTTTTAACATTATTATGCTGAGAACACTTCGACGCTATGGCTACTATTTGATCGACAGCAATGATTGGTTTGAATCGTTTCATTCAAGGCGAGACCATGAACTATCTGGCGGCCTTCTTGTACCTGCAACTTTTGGATTTTCTGACGACCATGATCGGAATCCAGGTTGGCTTGGCGGAATCCAGCCCGTTTATCCGGTGGATGATGAACTCGAGTCCCGCCGTGGGTCTGGCTGCATCGAAGATGGTGGCTGTGCTGATCGCGGGCATCTGCATCGCGGCCAACCGTCCCAATCTCATCAAATGGGTCAACGGTTGTTACGCCGCACTGGCCGTCTGGAATCTCTGCCTCATCCTGACCGTGCACCACTAATACCCAGCGGAGCAGGCATATAATATGGACACTGTGCGACCCCCGTGTCCCTCCCGCCGTGCGCTCTTGCGTCAATCCGCCGCCGGATTTGGCCTCCTCGGCCTCCGCGGTCTGATAGCCGCCGAAACCGCCAATCCATTGGCTCCCAAAGCGCCGCACTTCCCGCCCAGCGCCAAACGCGTCATCTTCCTCTTCATGCACGGCGGCCCTTCGAGCATCGATACATTCGATCCGAAACCGCGTCTCGATCGTCGACAACGGCAAGCCGGTCCCGTTCAAGCGCGGTCTGACCTTCGGCGAAGACTGGCGTGCGCGGCCTGATGAAATCGCCCTGGGCGTTCAAGCAATACGGGCAGAGCGGGATTCCGGTCAGCGACCTGTTTCCGAATGTCGCAACGTGCGTGGACGACCTGTGCGTGATCCGCTCGATGGTGGGCGATGGCGTGGATCACGGCGCGGCGCTGCTGCAACTGCACACCGGCGTATTCTCGTTCCGCCGCCCCAGCATGGGTTCGTGGGCGCTCTACGGGCTGGGAACCGAGAACCAGAATCTGCCCGGCTTCATCACCATCAAGCCGACGCTGGGACATGGCGGCCAGAACAACTGGAGTTCCAGCTTCCTGCCGGGCGAGTATCAGGGCACGCCGATCGGCAACTCCGACATGAAGATCGACGGAGATCGAGAAGGAGCCGATGCCGTTCCTGATCCCGAAAGGACTGACGGGCGAGAACCAACGCTACGAGCTGGACATGCTGCAGAAGATGAACCGGCGTGCACGCGGCGGAATAACGATCACGATCCCGATCTGGAAGCGCGCATCGGCGCGCTGGAACTCGCCTTCCGCATGCAGATCAAAGCGCCGGAAGCGTTCGATGTCGCGACCGAATCGGATGCCACCGAAGAAGCTGTATGGCCTGGACAACGAAAACACGCGCGATTTCGGCTGGCAGTGCCTGCTGGCGCGCCGGCTTTCGGAACGCGGCGTGCGCTTTGTGCAGTGCTCGCACAGCTACAAATGGGACCAGCACACCGATCTTTTCAAGCTGCATACCAAGAACGCGGCCGAAGTGGACAAGCCGATCGCGGGTCTGTTGAAAGATTTGAAGAGCGCGGGGGCTGTTGAAAGACACGCTGGTGATCTGGGGCGGCGAGTTCGGCCGCACGCCGTGGGCGCAGGGCGCGGACGGGCGCGATCACAATCCGTACGGGTACACGATCTGGATGGCCGGCGCGGGAGTGAAGCCCGGTTTCGTCTATGGCGCGACCGATGAATTCGGATATCACGCGCGTGAGAATCGCATGCATATTCACGACCTGCACGCGACGGTTCTGCATCTCATGGGCCTTGATCATCTAGAAGCTGACTTATCGCTACGCCGGCCGCGATTTCCGGCTGACCGATGTGGCCGGAACTGTCGCGCAGGGATTCTTGCCTGACATGCGGGATCTGCTGTTCGCGCTCTGCTGGTTGCCGTGCCGCTGCTGGCGCACAATCTGTCCGGCGTCGATTTCTTCGAAAAAAAGATCCGGCCGATCTTCGCTACCAAATGCTACGCCTGCCACGGCCGAAGATGCAGCTGGCGGGTTTGAATTCTCGCCCTCGCTGGCTTCGCAAGGGTACCGACTCCGGCCTGGTCGTGAAGGGCGATGCCGCCCAAAGCCGCCTGTACCGCGCCGTCAGCTACGCGGGCGAGATCAAGATGCCGCCTTCCGGGAAGCTTCCGGCAGATGATATCGCAGCTCGAAAGCCTGGATCGAGATGGGCGCGCCCTGGCCGAATGACGCCATCCCGCGCCGGCACCCGGGCGGCAAACGCATCACGGATAAGGACCGGCAGCACTGGGCCTTTCAGCCGGTCAGCGATCCCGCGCCGCCCGCGGTCAAGAACGCAGCGTGGGTAAAGAGTCCGATCGACCGCTTCATCCTCGCGAAGCTGGAGGAAAAGCAATCTGCAGTCCGGCGCCGCCGGCATCGAAGCTGACGCTGCTGCGGCGAGTGACCTACGACCTGACCGGGCTTCCGCCCACCCCTGGCCGAATTTCGAAGTTTCCTCGCCGACTACGTCGCCGGACGCATTCGCCAAAGTTGTGGACCGCCTGCTGGCGTCGCCGCAGTACGGCGAACGCTGGGGCCGTCACTGGCTGGATGTGGCGCGCTACGCCGATTCGACCGGCATGGATGAAGATCACATCTATCCGTACGCGTGGCGCTATCGCGATTACGTCGTGAAGGCTTTCAACGACGACATGCCGTACGACCGCTTCGTGATGGAGCAAATGGCGGGCGATCTGCTACCCGCGAAAGACGATAGTGAGCGTGAGCGCGGAATCGTCGCCACGGGCTTCCTGGCGCTCGGTCCGAAGCCTCTGGCGCAACAGGACCGCGTGCAGATGATTTACGACGTGGTGGATGAGCAGATCGACACCACATCGAAAGCCTTCATGGGCACTACGGTTGCTTGCGCGCGCTGCCACGACCATAAGTTCGATCCGATCCTGACGAAGGATTACTACTCGCTGGCTGCGATTTTCGCCAGCACGCTGGACTTCCGCAATCTGGGACGGCCGGGTTCGGTGTCCTACATCTACTACGCGCCGCTCGATCCGCGCGGCTTATGGCCGTTATCAGGCGCATCGCTGGCGCATGTACGGCAAGCAGCTGGAGATGGAAGAGGCGCTCGGCCGAAGATGTGGCACGCGACGCAGCGCTCGCGCGAACGAAGATCGCAGACTATGTGATCGCCGCCTGGAGATCGCACGCAGCCGCTCCGTCTGCAACGATACCCTCGACGCCAAACAGATCGAACAATGGCGCAAGCTCTTCGAGAACGATTCCGCGAAGCAAACCTACGCCGAAGTGGCTTCGCGCCGACGCGGCCACGATCTCGCAGGTCGCCAAGGCTATGCCGACGACTACAATAAGGCCGCCAAGAAGTGGGACGGACAGCTAGAGAACTGGCGCAGGAGTTTCGCCAACGAGGTAGCGGAGGATCGTGACCTGCCGCCGCGTCCTAAGTCCGATGCCGAAGACGATCCATTCTTCGATGCGGTCACTTTCAACGGCGGTCCGCTTGACCTTCCCGACAGCCCTCGTGTGGCCGAATTGCGGCGCGAGTGGGATTCGCTCGTCAAAACACTTCCGCCCGAACCGCCCATGGCGAGCGCGGTGACCGAGAGCGCACCCGTCGATCAGCATGTGTTTCTGCACGGCGATCATCACAACCTGGGTGACCCGGTCGCGAAGGTGTTCCCCATCGTCCTCGCGGGCGATAATCAAAAGCCCGTCACGAAAGGCAGCGGCCGTTTGGAACTTGCCCGCTGGATGGCCTCGGATGCTCATCCGCTCACCGCGCGCGTGATGGTGAATCGTATCTGGCAGTGGCACTTTGGCGAGGCCCTGATGCGCACTCCCAATAACTGGGGCAAAACCGGCGATGTTCCCGTCCATGGCGAACTGCTCGATTACCTCGCGAAGCGCTTCATCGAGAGCGGCTGGTCGGTGAAGGCGATGCACCGCCTGATTCTGCTCTCGAACACCTACCAGGAAAGCGCCCAATCGACTCCCGAATTGCGTGAAGCAGATCCGGCCAACCGTCTGTGCGGGCGCTTCAATCGCACGCGCATGTCCATCGAGCAGATCCGCGACAGTATCCTCGCGCTCTCCGGAAACCTCGACACGGCGCTCGGCGGTTCGCTGCTTCCAACCAGCGGCGAGAAGCGCCCTAAAGTTGACCCGGAAACACTCACCCGCAGGACCCTCTACATTCCGGTGCGGCGCGGCAGCGTTCCCGCCGTGCTCTCGGCATTCGATTTCGGCGATGCCACATCCCCAGCGATGGTCGCGCGCGTACCAACGTTGCGCCACAGGCGCTGTTTATGATGAACAGCCGCTTTGTGCAGAACCGCTCCGAAGGTTTCGCCAAACGCCTGCTCGACGATCCAAGCCTTACGGACAGCCAGCGTGTCGAGCGGGCGTATCTGATGGCGCTCACCAGAGACTCCGATGCGGGCGAAGTGGACTCGGCGCTCAGCTACATCGCAACCCTCGAGAAGAGACTCGGGACTCCGGATGCGCACCTGAAAGCGTGGCAAAGTTTCTGCCACATTCTAATCGCAACCAACGAATTCATCTATCTGAACTGAGGTTTATAAATGCCGACCAATCACATATCGCGAAGAATGGTCCTGCAGACTGCCGCGGCGGGACTCGTCACCATGGCCTTTGGACAGAGCAATTCGCGCCGCGTCCTGGCGTTGATCGGAGACCGCTATCACAACGCCGACTACATTCGCGTGGCGCTGGCGAAGATGTTCGAAGGGCAGGGCGTCACGGTCGACTACACCATCGCCGTTGAGAGCCTTTCCCCTGCCCTGTTCAAGAACTATCAACTGTTCGTCTGCCTGCGCGACGGCATGATCTGGCCTCAAGGCTACTTAGGACCTGACGCCTATACTGCATACGAGCAGGGTCTCGAAAACAAGCAGGACTTCCCCGATCCTAAGTCTCAGAACTGGTTGAAGGAAGAACAGGCGGTAGCGTTGAAAGACTTCGTGGAAGCAGGCAACGGCTTCTACTCCCTGCATAACAACAGTCATGTTTCGCTGTCGTCGAAGACATATCGAGACGTCCAGGGCGGAGCCTATATCGGTCATCCCACGCTCCGGCCCTTCCGCGTCCGCGTCGTGAATGCGAATCATCCGATCACGCGGGGAATCAAAGACTTTGTAGTAAATGATGAGCAACACTACGTGTCCTACGACAAGGACAAGAAGTACATTCTCCTCGAAGCCGAAAATGTCGACGGCCTCAACTTTCAAAACCTCGGCGCAAAATCGATAGCAGGCTGGGCCTACGACTACGGCAAAGGCCGCGTAGTCTTCACCTCACCCGGCCACACCATCCACGCGCTCTGGCAGCCGGACTATCTCAAACTTCAGCGCCGCGCCGTGCAGTGGCTGTTGAAAGAAATATAGCGATTTCGCAGCTGTGGTACGCCATCGGCGGGCCATCGTCGATGAGTGGCTCCCGCCCGCCACCTTGCTCGCTTGATCGACAGAACTACCAGCTCGATCGTACCTTCAACAGCCGAAACCGGCCTTCCGCTTGGTCGTCCTGCGAGTGCCCGCTGGGAATGGCGCGAGCCCCATCCACTTTCGATAGGCGGCCAGATAGCGGCCGCGCTTGCTCGCTTAGCGGAATCACCACGTCCGATGCCGCCACCTTGTGCTTTGTGCCATTCGTCCGGCGGCACACAGCAGTCAACCCCCGCCGCTCGTTACCGTCAAAATCGAACTTCAACACTTGAACCGGTTCGCCTATAACGGTTGCGTTGCAAGGAACCGCGATCGCGTCTTCGAAAGCCTGTCGAAAAGCCCAAAGCTGCTCAGCCTCACCGTTCGCATCCGTGGTAATCTCGTCGATGATTTCGTCTAGATAGTCCATGAAGTAGTCGGGCCGATGCGCATGAGCCGTTCCGTTTCCCGGTCTCAACGAAAACAACTCTACCACCAAGGATATGCGATCAAAGCGGCTGAAACCGGGTGACCGGGACTTTGCGCGGGAACTGTTCGCCATGATGGCGGAGGTTTTTGAAGAAGGCTGTGAGCAGTTGAGCGATGCCTACATTGACAGGCTCCTTGCGCGGGAAGACTTTTGGGCGATCGCAGCTTGGGTCGACGATCAAATCGTAGGCGGAGTAACAGCTCACACTCTGCCAATGACAAGAACAGCTTCATCCGAAGTCTTCATCTACGATATTGCAGTGCGAAGCGATTATCAAAGAAAGGGCGTTGGCCGGCACTTGATAACCGAGCTGCTGGAGAGCGCGATTGCATGTGGAATCCGTGTACTCTTCGTTCCCGCCGAAAATGACGATCCCCACGCGCTCGACTTCTATCGGGCTCTCGGAGGGACCCCCTCTCAGGTGACACTCTTCACTTTCACGCCCAGAGGTTCATAGGGCATTATCCGCACGTTCTTTGATGTGCGCAACCCGCCTTGTCCTACCCGTCTATACCAGCCTTCTTCGTAGCCTGGCATCGGTGGGACTGGTGTCGCTGCCGGTGCTTTCCTGCTTCGCGGCAGATTTCGATCGCGTCGTGGTCTCTGGGCGTGGACTTAGCCAGAAACCGTTCTTCGACCTGCTGGGCACTCCGTCGAAGGACAAAGGTCACGTCATCCTGTCTGTGCGACCGTGGGCCGAGAAGCGCTGACTCGGTTGGACCGCTACCCGGTCCAGCCATTAAAGCACTTCGCGAATCGTTCAAAAGACGTAACGCAGCGCCAACTGAACGATACGCGACGAAGCGTCGCTGCGCGAGGCTCCGACGTAGTTCAGCGGGCTGTAAGTCGCGGTGATGCGGCCGAAGGCGGAGCTGAGAACGCTGGCTGTCGGAAAGGCGAAGTGCGGCGTGTTGGTGAGTCCGTAGACTTCGGCGCGGAAGGTCAGGTTCTGCCGCTCTCGTATAGGGAACGACTTGATCAGCGCGGCATCCACGTTGAGCAGTCCTTGGCCCAAGAAGGTATTGCGGCCGATCGAGCCGGCATCGGAGCCGCCCGGATCGAACGGGCGTGAAGCGGCTGTTGTGGTCACCATGGGATAGAAAACAGCCAGCGGCAATTGTTCCACAGAACGCTGCACGCCGGTCTGGGGGTTGGTGCGGCCGTTGTCCACGGACGCACCGTAGTATGCCGGATTG
Organism: Terriglobia bacterium; assembly: GCA_963767545.1. GTDB lineage: Bacteria > Acidobacteriota > Terriglobia > Bryobacterales > Bryobacteraceae > CAVVFX01. The sequence goes on along the minus strand of CAVYEV010000039.1, from coordinate 83,704 downwards.
AGGAGCAGGGGACGATCGTTGCCGACGCCATCCGCGTTGAAGTCGTAACCCGCGGTGACGGTGAACGGGTTGCCGCTGGCGAATGTCTGGTTGGTGCTCACGTTCCATCCCCAGAGCGCCTGGCGCAAGAATTGGCTCGAATGCCGGAACCAGGGCGTCTGGTAAGTGAAATTGATATTGATGCGGTGCCGCTGGTCGAAATCGCTCAGAGCGCGGTTGGTGGCCGCGGATGAGGTCTCGGTGAGCGGGGTGCTGGCCGACCCGGCTGATACATCCGATCCGGTATCGATAGACTTACTGAACGAATAAGCCACGTTGGCCGAAAAGTTATTCGAGAGGCGTTTGGCCAGAGTCACCCGCAGAGCGTTGTAGTAACTCCAGGAGTTATTGGAGATGTAATAAACGTTGGTGTACCGGGAATCCGGACGCCGCTGGTTAATACGCGGCTGTGTTTCGGAGATATAACCGGCCGCCGGGTTGGTGTTCGTGGGATTGGGATCGATCTTGTCATAAACGACGCCGTTGGAACCGTAGAACGGGAATTCGGCGCGATTCAGGATCTGGTTTTGGAGCAATCCGATGCCGCGTGTGCGGGCGTAGCCGACGCTCAACGCCATCTGCCCCGGGAGCTGACGGTCGATGGTGAAGTGGTACTGCTGTATAGTTGGCATCTTCAATCCAGGATCGACCTTGGTGTACGTGATCTGTCCGGGATTGTAAGAGTTGGGATCGTAACTAAAGCCGTTAGACGGGTCCGCCACGTTGAAGGTGGCTCCAAAATCCCGGTACGCTCCGTATGGGGGCAGCGACCGCAAGCTGATATTGGATTGCGAAAAGATGGACTGGAAGATGCGGGTGTTGAAGGTGCCGAACCCCAGGCGTACCACAGTCTTTCCATGCGGGCCGGCGATCTTGCGGAGAATGCCACTCTGCGCTTTCGGCGACCAGGCAAGGCCGAAGCGCGGCTGAATACCGTCGAAATCCGAGTATCCGTACTGGACTTTGCCACTGACTTCATAGGGCGTGAAGACGTGCTCCCAACGAATGCCGAGATTGAGCGTCAAACTTGACGTCACGCGAATATCGTCCATTAAGTAGGAATTGACTTCTCCCATGCGGTTATAAGTGGTGAAATTGCCGTAACCTTTCTGGAAATCCGTCTCGTAGCCGCGCAGGAAGTTCTCGTAGCCCTGATAGCCGGAAGTCGCGGCGAAGGTCCACCAGCCGCGCGAGTAATTGTCGGCAAGGTCATCAAGGTGTTGGCGGCGGATATCGACACCCATCTTGAAGGTCTGGCGGCCTTGCACGTGAGAAAGGTTGTAGACGTACTGATAGTCGGTTTGATAACGGTGGATCGGGAACGATCCGGCGCTGCCCAGGGTGGTGATGGTGTAGGCCGTCGGGTTATTAATGCGGACGATCGGCGTCTGATCGCCGCCCGCGATGTCGACGAGCGTCGTGCGCAGTCCGATGCCCAGGCGGAACTCGCCAATGGTCGCGGGGCTGAACATGTGGGTTTCCGTGGCTCCCACGTTCTGCTGTTTATGATTCTGGTTGGCCGCTTCGCCGTCGATGATCTGCGCCGGCAAGCGGATATTACGGCTGTACTGGTAACGCACGGTGGCGCTGTCGCGCGAGGAGAGAATGTAATCGAGACGCCCGCTGTAGTCGGAGTCGGGGAATTTAGAGTTCTTTTCTTCGATGTAGCAGAGATCGCAGATCGCGGGAGCGTTGGGCTGTACCTTGGGGAAGCGGTCGAGAACACTTTGCAGGAAAACCATGTCGGCCTGAAGTTGTGGGTGGTCCGCCGGATTCACGCAAAGCATGCAAGTGCCAATCTGCAGCGGGTACTTCGTGTAGAAGAGATAGCGCGTGATGGTGGAATACTGGATCAGCTTGGTGTTCTCGAAGGAGTGGAAGAGGAACAGCTTGTTTTTGAGGATCGGGCCGCCGACGGTGTAACCGAACTGGTTGCGCCGCATGGGCGCGCGGGGCGAGACCAGTGTGCCGTCCGGCTTGGTTCCCGCGGCATTGCCAAAGAATGTATTGGCGTCCAGTTTCTCGTTTTGAAGGAACTCGTAGGCGTCACCGTGGATCTGGTTGGTTCCGGACTTGGTCTGGACCAGCATGACCGCCGCGCCGCGTCCGAATTCCGCCGCATAGGTGTTCGTCAACATCTGAAATTCCTTGATCGCGCTGATGTTGACGTTCTGGCGGTTCTGGCCCTCGGATGAGTCGTCGTTGTTGACGCCATCGATCTGGAAGGACGCGGAGCGTGTGCCTGTTCCGTTGAAGGAGACATAACTGCCGCTGGAGAGAGTGGGATTATTAACGCCGCTGTAGCCGCCGCTTGATTGGAAACCCGGAATCATTTCGACGAGGGAGAGAATGTTGCGCGAGGAGAGGGGGCGATCCTCGATCGTTTTGGAGTCGATGTTGTTGACGATTTCGCCGCGGCTGGTATCGATCAGCGGCGACTCGGAGGTTACCGTGACCGTCGAACCGACGGACGCCGGAATGAGTTGAACGTCGAAGTTACGGGCGGTGTTGAGTTCGATTTGCGCGGTGCGCACCTGGCTGGCGAAGCCCTTGGCGGCGACGGTGAGATGGTAGGAGCCGACGGGCAGGAAGGTGATCTGGGCGTAGCCTTCGCGATTAGTTGTGGTGGCGCGATTAAGACCAATCTCGTCACTTTTAACCGATACATCCGCTCCGGCGACCACGCCGCCAGAAGCGTCGGTCACGCGGCACTCGAGGGTTCCCGTTACTGTCTGGCAAAGGCCAGAGATACCGAATGCGAGGAGCCCCGCGGCGGCCATCATCCACGTTTTACGCATTGCTTCAGAGTGTATCAAGAGCGGTTACGGGATGGAATGAGATATCGTCCTCGAAGTGCGTATGGCTGTGGTGCGAACGGCGCGTATCCCAGGATACAAGCGCGGGCCCTGCGGTCAGCGGAAGCATCTCGCCTGCGTTGCTAACCGGGATCCGCTCCACGGTTCTCTCAGAAAATGCCCGAAAGCGGCTTCAGCAACAATTGCGCTATGGGCAGGTTAGGAGTTCGTGTGGGAGATTCCCGATGACCCTTGACGAGTCGATCGCGCGAGCTTATCGGGGAATTGGCTGCTCCGACGCTTGCCGATCGGACTAATTCTCCCTTCCACCCACTCAGCCGTGGATCAACCGGTAGTGATGTTTTGCTATTGATCCACGGCATGTTGTGCACGGGATCATTCTCGGCCTGCAGCAAAAAACTTTCCGAACGGCACTGTCCGGACGTGAGCACCGATCGGCAATTGCATGGGCTTAGGTCTCCTTGTTTGCTAGCCTCTTTTTATGAAGCGCGTCCGTCTGTTTCATTGGAATCCTGAAGAGGCGTCGCCCATATTGGACATGCTGCGTCGAGCGGGCATTGATGTCGATTACGATGAAAAGTTTGCGCCGCAGGTTTTTCGGGCGCTGCGTCAGTCCCAACCCGATGCGGTGGTTATCGATCTTTCGCGGCTGCCATCGCACGGTCGTGAGATAGCGATCGCGTTGCGAGGGAACAAACATACGCGCCAGATACCCATTCTCTTTGTTGGCGGCGCAGCGGAGAAGGTTGCGGCGGTGCGCGAGAAGCTGCCTGATGCGGCGTATTGCCAGGCTTCCGGAATCGTGGCGGCGGTGCGCAGGTGCATGCGGGAACGTCCTGAGAATCCGGTTATCCCGATGCAGATGATGGAGCGCTACGCCACGCGGACAACCGCGCAAAAACTGGGCATTGCGGCGGGCGCAAAGGTGGCGGTGATCGACGCGCCGCGGGACTATGCGAAAGCGATCGGAACGCTTCCGGATGACGTAGAGTTCGACGAAGAGTCGTGGGATGAATGCGCGGTGACGGTGTGGTTCGTCGAGGAACCGGAAGCGCTGATCGCGGCTTTGCCGAAGCTTCGGCGGGCAGCCGCGAAATCCAAGCTATGGATCGCCTGGCCGAAGAAGGCCGCTCGCAAAGACTCGCTTCTCAATGAGAATATCGTGCGGGATCTGGCAATCGAGGGTGGTTTGGTGGACTACAAAGTATGCTCGATTAACGAGACGTGGAGCGGGCTGTGCTTCGCATTGAAGAGGGCCCGTTAAGCCGCGTAGCTTTAAGTTCGAGCATGCGATGTCCGGTAGGCCAGAAAGAATCCCGCCGGCACGACCAGCACCGTACAAATTCCCGAAACACTGAGTCCCCCTACCAGGGCTCGCGCCAGAGGAGCATAAGCCTCACTACCTTCGCCCATCTTTAGCGCCATGGGGAATAGCCCGATAATCGTCGCGAGCGTGGTCATCAAGATCGGCCGCAACCGGACCCGGCACGCTGTAATAACAGCGTCGCGCACCGGCATCCCTTCGTCGAGAAGGTGGTGCGCGAATTCCACGATCAGGATGCTGTCGGACATCGTAATACCCGCCAGCATCACGATCCCCATTAGAGACATGACGTTGATCGTCGTACCCGTGAAATAAAGTGTGAGCATCACCCCGGTCAATCCTGGAGGGAACGCCAGCAGGATAAGAAACGGGTCCGTAAACGACCGGAATTGCGCTACGAGAATCAGGTACAGCAACATTAGCGATAGCGTCAACCCGATTGCAAAACTCTTGAACGACGCGCGCATGGACTCAACAATCCCGCGCATTCCGATATCGAGTCCTTTCGGTAGCTTCGCAGCCGCGGTCAACTCCGAGATGCGGCTTGCAACCCGCCCGAGATCCTCGCTCAGCGGGCGGACGTAGATGTCGATCGCACGCCGGATCTGATAATGGTCGACTTCGGTAGGCGCAAGAGTACGGGTCATCGTGCTTACCATGTCGAGGCGCGTCGACGCTGTCCTGCCAGTGCCGTGTAACGGAATCGATCGCAAATCGAGCAGCGTCTCGACTTGGCGCTCCGGATACTGGACAGCGAGGAAGTAGTTGTTCCCGTTGCGCGGATCGATCCACACGTTTGGTGCGACCATCTGGTTCGACGTAAGCGCCGTGATTACGTTCGCAACCACCTCTTTCTCGCTCAATCCGAGTTCCGCCGCGCGCATCCGGTCGATGTCCAGCTTGAGCGCCGGATAATCGAGATCCTGCGGAATATAAACGTCGGCTACCCCGGGGATCGCGCGAAATTGACCCGCCAGTTCAAGCGCCGCTTTGTAAGATGCCTTCATGTCGGTGCCCACGATCTGCACGTCGATCGGCGCGATCTTCCCCATGTTGAGAATCGCATCGATCAGACTGCCCGACGAAAAGAACGCAGCTAGTTCCGGCAATTCCCGCTCCATGCGCTCTTTCACGCGCGCTACGTACACGCCGCTCGGCGTTTGATGCCCCGGTTTTAGCCCGACCTGCACAAATGAAGTGTGCATGGCGGAGTTGGTGGTGTAGATAGCCGAGAAGCCAGGATCGACGCCGATATTCGACACAATGATCTTCAAATCGCTCGGCGGGATCGTCTGACGGATCAGATCTTCGAGTTTGGCAATCTCGCGCTCCGTATCCACCAGCTTCGTTCCGGATGGCGCCTTCACATTGATGACGAACTGACCCGCATCGGTCTGCGGGAAAAACGAAAGACCGAGCAAAGGAAACAGGAGCAGGCTGGCAGCGAAACCTACCGCGAACACGGTCATAGTCAGAATCGGGAACGCTAGTATGCGTAGCACGAGGGCATGGTAGACGCGAAGCAATCCGTCAAAGCGCCGCTGGAACCACGCGTTGAAGCCACGGGAATGCGCGTGAGGCTTAATGAACCGCGCGCAGAATAGCGGGACCAGGGTCATCGCGACCAGATAGGACGCGATCAATGACAGCACGACCGCGAGGGCCAACGACGAGAAGAGATACTTGCTGACGCCGTATAGAAGAGTTACCGGGAAGAATACGACGATGGTCGTAAGCGTAGCCGCCAACACGGGCAGCGCAACTTCGCGACCGCCTTTCTCCGCGGCCACGAGCGGCGGTTCACCGAGTTCCATATGCCGATGGATATTTTCGAGTACCACTACCGAGTTATCGATGAGCCGCGAAAATGCCAGCGCCAGTCCGCCCAGCACCATCGTGTTGATGGAACTGCCGCCCAATTGCAGCGCGACAAACGTGGCGCAGGCTGAAATCGGAATCGAGAACGACACCGCAATCGTCGCCCGCATGCTGCCGAGAAAGATCAGGATCATCACGCAGGTGAGCAACAGCCCGAGGCCGCCTTCATGGATCAGCGTCGAGATGGCAGTTTTGACGAACTGAGATTGATCGAACACCACTTCACTCGCAAGCGTCGAAGGAGCGTCCACCAGATGCTTGAGCTTCTCCCGGACGCCGTCCACCACCGCGATAGTATTCGAATCGCCGCCCTGCTTCAGAATCGGGAGGTAAACGGATCGCTGACCATCTACGCGGACGGCGTTATATTGCAGCGTATAGGCATCCTTGGCAACGCCCACGTCGGAGATGCGTACCGGGGATTCGCCGTTCATCTTAATCGGCGTCTGGTTGAGATCGTCGATTTTGGTGATCTGATTGTTCGCGTAGATCTGGTAATCGAAGCGTCCGATCTGCACATCGCCCGCGGGAAGAACCACGTTCGATTCCCCCATCGCGCGCACCACGTCCATCAGACTCATCTGGCGCGCTTCCAACTTGAGAGGATCGAGGTACAGCATGATCTGCCGCCATCTTCCTCCGAACGGCTGTGTGATCGCCGCTCCCGGAACTCCCGCCATTTGATTGCGGATGACATTCTGAGCGGTATCCTTCAACTGCGTCTCGGATAGGCCGCCGCCCTTAAGAGTTACCAGGCATACGGGCAAGCTCGAAGAATCCATCTTGAGGACGAATGGCGGCAGCGTGCCCGGCGGAAGATGGCTGATCTCCGCCATCGCCAGGCTCGCGATCGTGGTGACTGCCGAATCCGCATTCGTTCCCGGCTGGAAATAGACTTTGATCATGCTCACGCCCGATAACGAGCGCGATTCCATGTGATCGATTCCGCTGGCCAGCGTGAAGAATCGCTCCAGGTGATAGGTGATGTTGCCTTCGATCTGTTCCGGGGGCATGCCTGGATAAAACGTTGCCACCGCGACAACCGGAATATTCATCGCAGGGAAAAGATCTACCGGCATGCGCGCGATACTGACTATTCCCACGAGCACCGTGATCAGGCAGATCACTACAATCAGGTACGGCGTTTTGATAGCAAATCGCGACATTGTCTAGTGCCCCGGTGCCAGGTCGACCAGCTTGGTCTGCACGTGTTGGCCGTCCTTGAGTCCTGCCTGCCGCCCCACGACCACCACATCACCGTCTTCCAGACCCGACCGGATCTCTACCCGCTGCGCCGTCTCGAGTCCTGTTGAAACCACGGTGCTATGCAGACTGCCATCCGCGCGCACCGTGTACGCGTGCGCGGAGTCGCCGCTACCGTCCACCGCGTCTACGGGCACAGTGAGCACATTCTTACGCTCCTCGAGTCTCAAATTAACTTCGGCGTACATCCCCGGCACCAGCTTGAAATCGGAATTCGCAACATCAACCTGCGTGTCCATCGTGCGCGTCGACATCTGGACATTCCGGGACGACCGGGCGACGCGTCCGGGAAGCGTTTTGTGCAGCGAAGTGACCGTCACGTTGAGCGTTTCTCCGGGATGAATTCGCCCCACAGCCGACTCGGGAACGGGAAGCACAAGCCGCAGCACGTTGTCCTGTGAGAGACGAACGAGCGGCATGGCCTGACTTTGTGACGCCGTGCCGGCCTGGATCATCGAGCCCTTGTTGGCATATCGTTTGGTAACCACTCCGCTGAAAGGCGCAGTTATGCTCGCGTATTCGAACATCGTCTTCACCCGCGCTTCTTCCGCGCGTGCCACGGCAGTGCGCTGTTGCGCTGCCGCGAGTTGCGATTTCGCTCCGGCCGCTTGCGCTTCCGCCATCAGATCGCGGGAATGCACTTCATCAAGCTGCTGCTGGGGCACCAGTCCCTTCTCACGATTTGCCACTTCGGTAATGCGGGTAAACGAAACATGCGCGATCTCGTGGGCCGATTCCACCCGCCTCAGTTCATCCTTCGCAGCCGCCACGTCCGCCTCGGCAGCATCCACGCTCGCCGCCGCTTTCGTCATATCATTCTTCATCTCGGGGATCTCGAGCGTCGCCAGCAACTCGCCCTCGCGCACGCGATCCCCTATATCCACCCGGATGGAACTGACGTAACCCGAAACCTTCGCCATCACATCGACTTCCTGATAGGGTTCGAACTCCGCCGTGAGCTTGATATCCCCGCTGAGGTCCGCGCGCTCAGCCTTCACCACCGGCACGACGGTAATCGACGGCGCCGCGTTTACGACATCCGGCTGCTTATTGCAGGAGCAAAGTCCCGCTAACCCGAGCAGCCCCAAGAACAATCCGAATCTCATCACTGTAATGCTCCCGTCGTGTAATCGAGAAGTGCCCTGCGGCTCAAGTAGTCGTACTTCGCGCTGGCGGCTCCAATCTGCGCGGCGGTCTGCGTATACTGCGCCTGCGTCAGTTCCACGATGCTGCCGAGCCCCGCATCGTAGCGAGCCTGCGCCAGCCGGTTCGCTTCACTCGCTTGCGCCAGCAAACGATCCTTCACCGCTAAGACATGAAATGCGTTATTCGCCTCCAGCCAAGCAATCCGCACGTCGCGCGTGATTTGCACACTCAGATCCTGTACATCCTTGTCCGCGGCCTGCGCGCGCAGTTCGGCCTCCGCATATCGCGACGAGTACAAACCGCCGTTCAGGAATGGAAGACTCACATTAACCCCGGCCGCCGCATAGCTGTCATGCAACGTATGATCGTGCGCTGGAATCACTCCGCCCGTTGCGAGCGCGGTGATCGAAGGATATCGCAGCCGCCTCTCCGCTTCGGCGAAACGCTGCGACGCGTCCCGATTCAATGTGAGACTCTGCAGATCCGGCCGCTGCCGCAATGCCGCGCCTATGAATATCCCAGGATCGGCGTCGAGCGGAGTCGCCACTCCCTCATCCACAAGCGTGTACGCCTGTTCGTCGCTATAGCCCATGGCGGCCGACAATCGCGCCCGCGATTCGTGTGCATTGTTCTCAGCCTGGTAAAACTCGAGTTCCACTTCGGATACCGCTACTTCCGCGAAACTGACATCGAGAGTGGAATTCAACTGCGCCTGATTGAGGGCCCGGATCTGCCGCAATGTTAACGTCCTCGCATCCACCGCGGCCTGCGCCACTTTCAGCACCGCGTCCGCGCCGAGCGCCTGGAAATAGGACTCCCTGACCTCCAGCGAAATCTGAGCGCGAGTGGTAACGGTATTCTTCCCCTCCGCCGCGGCCCGCAATTTGGCAGTCTGCGTCAGATTCGATGTCCGTCCGAAATCGGTCACCATCTGACTGAGAGCCAGGCCCGATGCAACCCGGTTCGAGAGGCTGGATGTGGTCAACGCGCCCGCGCCGATTGAGGTCCCGATCTCAGCGCCCGTGCCGGTCAGGAACCCGTTGAGCGCGGGACGCAATGCCGAGCGCGCCTGAGTGATTCGCTGACCCGCCGCTTGGGCCGTGAGACTCGCCGACCCGATCCTCGGATTATTCCGGAATGCAATTTGTTCGGCTTCCGCAAGTGTAAGCGTCTTGGTTGCGGTGTCCTGCGTACATGCCGCACGATCGCACGCCGCGAGACTGGCAATCGATACCACAACCGCGAGCTTCAAGACGGATTCAACTCCGTCGCCAGCTTGAGAATCAGCGTATCGTGCGCTTCGATGAGTCCGTCCGTTACCAGCCTGCACAGTTCCGCGGCGATAGCTTCGAATCGCTCCACCGATTCAATGAACTCGATGCGGACCGGCAAATGTTCCCCCACTACTCCGTCGCTATGCTGCGAGTGAATTCGCCGATGCGAGCCGAATCCCGCATCGGGCCGAATGAGCGCAGCGCCCGCGACTCCGCGCTCCAGCAGGAATTCGAATATCTCACGATAAAGAAAATCCCGGGTCGAAGTGGTGTCCTCGTTCAAATAGATTGTGACTTTCTTAGCCGGTCCAAGTTTCAGCATCGGCTCAATCGCCAACCGGCTTAGTGGTTGTACAAAACTTCATTCGCATACCGCTCCTGCATCTCCGGATCGTCCGCCGGATTCCGATGCAGAATCCAAACTCCCTCGTCATTCGCAATAAACACCAACCCCCGGCGATCATCAACGGCCGAACAGGTCACATTAGCAAAGTGCCGGACCGTCTGCGGATGATCGTGATCCGCAAAGCTCACGATCGTCATCGTTGCCGTCTTTTGAGGCATGGCGGACGCAGCCTCCGAGCTCATCAGAGCCGTGTCTCCGGCGGCCGCCAAAACCGAGCCCGCTTCCGCCGCGTGCAGATCCAGATTTGCTACGACAGCGGGATGCTGTCCATCGGTAACATCCACAAGCGTCAGCTTATGCGACGCGTGCTCCACATAAAGATAGCTGCGGCCATAATGCTTCGTCATCGTGAACCGCGTGACAGGCCCATCCGTCATCCGCACCTTGGCCAACACGTCGATCCGGTCCTGCGGCGCATCGTTCTGGCGTTTGGGCGCGTCCTTACCCGCCGCGGTCAGAGTCAGAAGTGTTGTGCTTATCATGAAGAGTCTGGCATGGGAAAGTCGCAACATATGTTTACATTTTTCCGGCCCGGCGCGTCAATTGCCACTGAAGAGTTTCTGAAGATTGAATTCTGAAGCTGCGTTCAGAGAATCTTCACGATTCCGTCAGTGGCATTTCCGGCGTGAATGCTTCTATAACAGTGGAAGTCGAGTGCGTATCCTGGTAGTTGAAGACGAACCGAAAGTCGCGGCAGCTCTGCAAGCGGGCCTGCAAGCGGAGCACTATGCTGTCACTACGGCTTCTACCGGTGAAGAAGGGTTCTATCTCGCAAACACCGAACCATTCGATCTGATCGTTTTCGATGTCATGCTGCCGGGCCGCGATGGTCTCGAGATACTCAAAAACCTGCGGCATCGCGGCATCCAAACTCCCTCGCTGCTTCTCACCGCGCGCGACACCGTAGACGACCGCGTGCGTGGTCTCGATTCCGGCGCCGACGATTATCTGGTCAAGCCCTTCGCTTTTCCTGAACTGTTGGCGCGCATCCGAGCCCTGCTTCGCCGCGGAAAACCCGACCTGCCCTCGGCAATCAAAGTCGCCGACCTGGAGATCGACCCTTCCAGCCGCACCGTCTCTCGCAGCGGCATTAAACTTGATCTCACTCCTCGCGAATTCGATCTGCTCGAATACCTGACGCGTAACCAGGGCCGCGTGGTCTCGCGCGAGATGCTGGCGCGGGACATCTGGAAAGAGACCACACGCCACACGCCTCTGGACAACGTGATCGATGTGCACATGGCCCGCCTGCGGCGCAAGATCGATGAGCCCTTCGAAAAGAAACTGGTGCAGACCGTACGCGGCGTCGGTTTCACGCTTCGGGAGTAGATCGGATGGCAGTATTCCGCTCTCCCCGCCACATTCGAACCCGCCTGACACTCTGGTATGTCCTAATGCTTGCCGGCGTTCTCTGCCTTTACGCGGTGGGCACCGCGGTTCTCCTCTCCTGGGATCTCCGCGCCGAGTTGACGCGCCATGCTATCGAAGATATTGAAACTGTGGAAGGACTCCTCTACTTCGATCCCGATGGCATCCTTCACTTTCACGACGACTATCACAATCATCCGGAATCGAAGGAAATTCAGGAACGGTATCTGGAAGTTCTCTCTCCGGATGGCCGGGTGCTCTTCCGCAATGACCGCCTTGGCAATCTTTCGCTCGGCGGAGCTGTTTTTGCGAGCGAGGGCCGTGGCGGCTACTCGGAAAGATCCGATCGGCTCGCCGATGGAACACGGGTGGTTTTGGTCAGCCGCCGCCACACGACCGAAGGCCGCCCCATTCTTATTCGCCTCGCCTACAGTCTCGGACCAGTCGGCGTGCAACTCCAGCAGCTTCTATTGGCGTTTCTGGCGGCGCTTCCCATCGCGCTCGCGTGCGCCGGATTTGCCGGTTTTCTATTGGCCCGCCGGGCACTTGAGCCGTTGGCCAGGATGACGCGGCGCGCCGAGCAGATTACTCCGGATCGCCTGGATGAGCGCCTGCCTGTGGACAACCCCGACGACGAATTGGGACAACTCGGGCGCGTCTTCAATGATACCCTGGAGCGCCTCGAAAGCGCCTTCGAGCAAATGCGCCGTTTCACCGCGGATGCGTCGCACGAACTGCGCACCCCGCTTACCGCCATTCGAAGCGTCGGTGAAGTAAGTCTCCAGCGCAATTTGAGCCGCGACGAATATCGCGAGACCATCGGCAGTATGCTGGAGGAGGTCAACCGCCTCACCCGGTTAGTCGAGAATCTGCTGTCGATTTCTCGCGCCGACGCCGGACAGTTCCGCATGAGGCACGATCCTGTTTCAGTAATGGATCTGGCCCGCGAGTCAGCCACGTTGCTCGAAGTGCTGGTCGATGAGAAATCGCAGCATCTTCTGATCGAAGGCGATGAACGTGCCACAGTAATCGGCGACCCACTCATTCTGCGGCAGGCTCTCGTAAATATTCTTCACAATGCCATCAAGTTTTCGCCTCCGAACGGCCGTATCCGCATTTCCGCATCGAGGAACGATGGACGCGTGCGCATCGGCATCGCCGACAGCGGCCCAGGCATCGCGGAGGCGGAACGCGCCAAAGTGTTTCAGCGATTCTATCGTGTCGATAGGTCAAGGTCCAGTGGAGCCGGAGGCGCGGGCCTCGGTCTGTCAATCGCGCAATGGGCAATCCAGGCGCATGGCGGAAAGATCACTCTGGCAGCGCATGATGGACCAGGCTGCACATTCCAAATCGACATCCCGGCCCCACAACATGACCGAATCAAAGAGTCCTGAACGACAGTCCGAAGGGACGGAGTGCCCAAAGCGAGGGTGCGACGGCCGGATGGCCGATGTCCAACCGATTGAGCGCGCCCAAAGCGACAATTTTGTCCTGGTCAAAATCGAATGTCCCAAATGCCATGCAACCGCATGGCGAATCGTAGAACGCTGATCCGCAACCCTTCTGCAAACACCCCTAGTCGGCTTAGTGTTACAAACTGATTGATACATTGTGAGACTATTTCCCCGTGAAGAGAAGTTTTTCGACCTCCTCGAAGAACAGGTCAACCACAGCGTGGAGGCTTCGCGCCTGCTGCAGGAAGGTGTCCGGTCCGATCCAGCGAGCATGGCCCGGATCGCCGGCGAGATAAAGCAAATCGAGCACGCGGCCGATCGCGTTACTCACCAACTTTTTACACGCCTGAATCAGACTTTCGTGACGCCGCTCGATCCGGAGGACCTGCACAACCTCGGGTCCGCGCTCGATAATGTTGTCGATTACATTGAGGATGCGGCCTTCCGGTTGAGCGCCTATCGAGTCGATCCCGTTCCTTCCGGTGTCGCCGAACTGACCGACACCATTCACGCCTGTTGTCTTCGCCTGCAATCCGCGGTCGGCAAGCTGAAAACCAACCAGAACATGCTGGAGGACTGCATAGAAATCAATCGGCTGGAAAACGTGGCCGATGAATTGGTGCGAAGGCTGGTAATGAAACTGTTCAACGAGGAAAACGACGCCATCGTGCTCCTGAAACACAAGGAGATCTACGAGGTGCTCGAATCGGCCACCGATATGTGCGAGGACGTGGCCGATGTCCTACAGACAATTGTTGTAAAGAACAGCTAAATCCGCATGACTTCTCTAGCGATTGCAGTCATGGCGATTGCGCTGCTGTTCGATTTCATCAACGGCTTCCATGATTCGGCGAATTCCATCGCCACCGTCGTTGCCACGCGGGTGCTGCGGCCGATTCAGGCTGTGTTCTGGGCAGCGTTCTTCAATCTCGTCGCGGCTTTTTTTCTTGGTACCGGTGTCGCATCGAGTATCAGTAAAGACTATGTCGATACGCACATCGTCACGCCTTACGTGGTGCTGGCCGGGCTGCTTGGCGCGATCATTTGGGATCTGATCACCTGGTGGTTGGGCTTGCCGACCAGTTCCTCGCACGCGCTTATCGGCGGCTATGCGGGAGCCGCGATCGCCAAAGCCGGCCTTGGGGGCCTGGTCCCCGGAAAATGGCTCACCACCATTTGCTTCATTGTGTTATCGCCGCTGATTGGCATGATTCTCGCGTACCTTCTGATGGTGGCCGTACACTGGATTTTCCGCCGTACGCCGCCCTCGCGCGCCGACCGTTACTTCCGCTCTCTTCAACTCGTCTCGTCCGCATTATTCAGTTGCGCCCACGGCACCAACGACGCGCAAAAAACCATGGGGATCATTACCGCGCTGCTGATCTCCACCGGATATCAGACCGATAATCACGTCCGGTGGTGGGTGATCGCTCTCGCCAGCACCGCGATCTGCTTCGGAACACTCAGCGGAGGCTGGCGCATCGTTAAGACCATGGGGTCGCGGTTGACACGGCTCAAACCGCGCAGCGGCTTCGCCGCAGAAACCGGTGCGGCCCTGTCCATCTTCTTTCCGACGTTTCTGGGACTGCCGGTTTCGACGACTCACGCCATCGCTGGTGCGATTACGGGCGTCGGATCGGTGAATCGCGTGAAGGCAGTCCGGTGGGGCGTGGCTAGAGAGATCGTATGGGCTTGGGTGCTGACTATTCCCTGTGCCGCCTTCGTAGCCTCAATTTGTTTTTTGATCATCAAACTTATCTTCGTGCAAGTGTAAGCCTTTCTGCCGCTTGCGGCTATAATAACCGCTTGTGAAGATACCCCGGCCGAGGACAGCCGCCGCCCGCAAGGCCCGAATTGCGGAGATATTGGACCGGCTTGATCGCATGTATCCGGGCGCGACCTGTGCGCTCTACCATAAGAGCCCTTGGGAACTCCTGGTCTCCACCATCCTCTCAGCTCAGTGCACCGATAAACGCGTAAACGAAGTCACGCCCGGATTGTTCAAAAAGTACCCAACCCCTATCGATTTCGCCGCCGCGCGTCAGGAGGTTTTAGCGAACGATATCCGCTCTACCGGCTTCTTTAACAACAAAGCCAAATCGGTTATCGGCGCCGCTAAGAAAGTGGTGAACGAATTCGGCGGCAGCGTGCCCCGGACCATGGAAGAGATGCTTACGATTCCGGGAGCCGCGCGCAAAACCGCCAACGTGGTCCTCGGCACCGCGTATGGCATCGCAAGTGGAATTGTCGTCGATACGCACGTTCAACGCATATCGGCGCGCCTCGATTTGACCCGCAACACGGATCCGATCAAGATTGAGCAGGATCTGATAAAGATCATCCCCAACGAACGATGGATATTGTTCTCCCATCAATTGATTCTTCACGGACGCGCGCTCTGCGTTGCTCGTAATCCAAAATGCGCTGAGTGCAATTTGAACTCTCTGTGTTACGCTCCGGATAAGACAGCTTGAGCTGGTGTCGATTCGCACATCGCAAGTACCCTCATTTTGTCATTTTGCTTGATCGCTGGTTCTCCGGCCCAGACGTTGCGTATAATCGTCACTGCCGTGGAGGAATAATGTTATTGCAACGATACGTATGTAATTCAGCCGTGTTGGCCGTAGCCTTGGCCTTTTCACCTATCTTAGTCCGAGCGGACGATGTGCCCGCCAACAACTGCGCGAATCTGCCTAATCAGGCCGCGCTCTTAAACGCTCTGGTCGCGGCGACCGCTGCCGAGTCGAGCGGTCTGAACAACCAGATGTGGGGGACTATCGTCGACCGCGACGGCATCGTTTGCGCGGTCGCATTCTCGGGGGCAGATCGCGGGGCGCAGTGGCCTGGGAGCCGTATTATTTCGGCGCAAAAGGCCAATACCGCAAATGCATTCAGCCTCGATTCTTCGTCTAACAGCAATGGCTCGGGACAGGCAAGCGGTCTCGCGCTTTCGACTGCCAATCTGTATGCCGCTGTGCAGCCGGGGGGAAGCCTTTACGGTCTGCAGGCGAGTAACCCAGTCGATACCGGAGTTGCCTATGCTGGACCATCATCCAGTTACGGCACGGCCCAGGACCCGATGGTTGGAAACAAGATCGGCGGCGTTAACGTGTTCGGCGGAGGTCTTGCATTGTATGCCACGGGCAGAAGAATTATCGGAGCGGTTGGCGTGAGCGGCGATACCTCGTGTGCGGATCACAACATCGCATGGCGAGTTCGCAATCTCCTGGGCCTGGATCATCTATCTGGGGTGGGTGGAGTTTCAGGAGATGCCTCGCATCCGGATAACATTATCTTCGACATCGTTACCAGTTCCAATGGCAGTTCCGGGAATAGTGCCAGCGGGTTCGGCCACCCAACCTGCCTCAATACTGGCGGCTCCAAGACTCTGCCGCCGGTGCAGCCGTAAGCCGTTCCGCGACCGGTTCTTATATCTCGCGGCGGCCTTCGAGCGCTTTCCACATAGTAACTTCGTCGGCGAATTCTAAGTCGCTGCCTACCGGGATGCCCATGGCGATTCTGGTTACTTTAAGTCCTAGCGGCTTCAGTAATTTCGATAAGTATGCGGCTGTAGCTTCACCTTCAACGGTCGGGTTGGTTGCCATAATCAGCTCAGTTACTTCACCCGAGCCGAGTCTCTGCACCAGGCTTTTGATCCGTAGTTGCTCGGGACCGATTCCACGCAGCGGAGACAAAGCACCGTGCAGGACATGATACAGTCCGTTGAACTGGCGCGTCACCTCGATACCGACGATGGTCTGGGCTTCTTCGACGACGCAGATAAGCTTGCGGTCGCGATTCGGATCGCGGCAGTACTGGCATTGCGTCGAGTCGCTGATGTTATTGCAGATCTCGCAGAGACCGAGCTTATCCTTTACATCGAGGACAGCCTGCGAAAGACGTTCGGCATCCTCGCGGCTGGCGCGCATCAGATAGAACGCGATGCGCTGTGCGGATTTTTGGCCAATGCCTGGGAGCCGTTTGAATTCCGTGATGAGCCTGGCGAGCGGCTCCGCGAAGTCGGGCATGTTCTAGAATAAGCCCGGAGGCAGGCCCATGCCGCCGAGGAGGCCGCTGGTTTTCCTCTGGCTCTCTTCATCGACTTTGCGCGCAGCTTCATTGCACGCCGCGGTGACCATGTCCTGCAGCATTTCCACATCTCCCGCAGCTTCGGGATCGATCTTCACACCCAAAACGTTCTTCTGGCCATCCATCTTGATCGTCACCATCCCGCCGCCCGCCGAGCCTTCCACGCGGATCAGCGCAATTTCCTTCTGCAGTTTCTCCTGCATTTGCTGCGCCTGCTTCATCATGTTCTGCATGTTTGGCATATTGCCTGGCATCTTCATAAATGAATCACTCCTTCAGATTTCGTACCGTGCGGACTTCACCGCCAAATAATTCGCGAAAACGCTGAACCTCGGGATTGGATAGGGCGCGAGTGGTTACTTCGTCCTCATCTGTAGTCTTTTTTTTTCGAGTGCCGGACCGGCCTGAGCAGGCGCGCCGAGCGTAATCTTGATCCGCTGAGGTGGAAGGCCGAGATGCGCGATGGCTTTTTGCAGATCGTCGGCGGTCATCGAAAGGGAGAATTCCTTGGGCGTAACGACCGACAATTCAAGTCCCGATTGCGTGATTTGGGAGTGCTCCACAGCGTCGGCTGTGTACGGCATGCCGAGTTCAGTGAGCGCGCCATGAAGTCGCTCACGCCAGTCGCCTGATAAAGATGCCGCCGCGGCCGCCGGAACCGCCGCAGCCTGAGGATTTGCCTCCGGATTCGCCTGCCGATTCGGCTGGTACGTGCCGCCCTTCTTCTGCGTATCCAGCTCGAAAGGAGAAGGCCCGGTGCGTTGAGGGGGAGCGGCACGCGGCGGAACGGAAGCGCGCGGCGCGGAAGATGCCACTTCCGGCTGAGGTCTGAGGTCGGCGAGCGCTTGTTCAATCTCGACCAATCGGCTCGCCTGGATCATCTTCAGCAGCCCGATCTCGAGGTGAAATCTGGGTTGCAGGGAAGACTGCAGATCGCGGAACAGATCCAGTGAAATCTGCAAGTAGCGCGTCAGATCTTCCTCGCTGAACGAACTGCTGATACTGACCATCTCTTCCCGCTCGCGCGGAGACGCGCCGATCAGGCGGCTATCCGGGCCGGCAATTCTGGCGACCACCAGGTTGCGGAAGTAGCGCGACAACTCGCGGCTGAAATGTTGCAGATTTTGGCCGTTACGTTCGAGTTCATCGACGATCGAGAGCATACGCCCGCCATCGCCGCTCGCCAGGGCCGTCGTAACCTGCGACATCAAATTGATGCTGTAAGCGCCGAGCAGGGCGCGCACCGACTCGACATCGAGCTTGCTGCCGCAGCACGCAATCGCCTGGTCCAGATTAGATAGCGAGTCGCGAACCGAACCCTCTCCGGATTGGGCGATCACGAACAACGATTCGTCGTCAGTCTCGATTCCTTCTTCCGTGCAGATCCAGCGCATGCGCTCGACCAGATCGTTAAGATCGACCGAGCGAAAGCTGAAATGCTGGCAGCGTGACGCGATGGTCGCGGGTATCTTGTGGCTTTCCGTGGTGCAGAGGATGAACACAACCCAGGCCGGCGGTTCCTCGATAGTCTTCAGAAGCGCATTGAACGCTTCGCTGGTAATCTGGTGAGCCTCATCGATGATGAAGATTTTGAAGCGGTCCCGCTGAGGTTGGTATCGGACGTTTTCGCGCAGCTCGCGCATGTTGTCGATGCCGCGATTTGAGGCAGCATCGATTTCGACAACGTCCACGGCCTCACCGGCGGCAACTTCACGGCAACTGGAACATACTCCGCAAGGCGTCTCCGTGGGTCCGTTGATGCAATTGAGGCAGCGCGCGATAATGCGGGCGGTCGTGGTCTTGCCGGTGCCACGCTGGCCGGAGAAGATGTAGCCGTGGGCGATCCGGTTCTGCGCGATCGCATTCCGGAGAGTGGTTTTGATGTGGTCCTGGTTTACGACATCGTCGAATGTCTGCGGCCGGTATTTCCTCGCGATAACTTGATACATGATGAGGAGGGATTCTCGGTTGAAGACTGGCACCTGGCTCACGCAATCGTTCGCGAGCCTGGTCCAGATAGTTACTCATGTCAAGCACCGGGTTATCCGCGGCACACAGGGTAAGCCACTACCGTTGCTCCCTTCCGGACCTGGCGGGGTTTGCAGCCGCCTGTTGCACGGAGCCCGGCACCTGACAAGTTTCTAGTTTAGCAGGTGGGGGGAGGTGGGACGATGATCGTTGCCGCAGCGTGCCGCAGCGTAGCTCAGTAACAGACAACTTTACTAAATTTGTGCAGACTTCTTAGGATTGTGTTTCGCGCCATCCAACGGCTGATAGTTTTCGTTATATTCTTGCCTCTATCGGCTACGCCCAGGATCCACACGCCGCAACTCGCAAGTCCGACGAGCCGAAGGTGTTATTCAGCCAGAATCGTGGCCCATAGCAGCAGGTTCGTCAGCGCGAAGAAGAAGACCAGATTGTCGCCAAATCAGCCGCGCCCATGTACGCGATCACCCCGGTCACATAGAACAGGAGCGACGGAACGAAAGACATGTTCGTCAAGGAGTAGAACCAACCGCATAGGAAACCGGAAAAGTCGCCGTACGTTTTCTTTGGCCCACAGGTGGAGACCGCCTTCGCCCGGCATGCGTTCGGCCAGTTCCAACACTGCGATTCCCTTGGGCACAAAGAAGAAGAAGAGAATCGCCGCGAGCCACAGCCATAAAGCCCGTCCTTCCTCCGCCGCGACAACTGGGATGATATTCAGAGTCACGACGGCCGCTACGTACAACCATGTGAGATCGCTCACGCTTAGGGCGCGAATAAGCATTGGTGGTTTCGTCGCTTCCACCCGAGGTGCTCTCCTAGTTATTCAGCAGAGTATACGCGCCTTTATGCTACCCTAGTCATTTTATCGCAAGGTTAGTTCGTGGAGGCTTTGGTGCGTTGTTACTACCGAAAACTCGCCGATGATCTGGTGATCACGCAGGCCCGTCCCGAGTTTGCCGCTCAACTCGAAGAACTCCAGCGGATCTGTTTTCCCACGCTTGTGGATTATGAGCGGTTCAAGAGCCGACACTACCTCAAACATATACAATTGTTCGCGAGCGGGCAATTCGTCGCTCTCGATGACGACCGCGTGGTCGGCGCAACCACTACGCTGCGGCTGGACTTCGACTTCGGTCATGTGAACCACACCTTTGCAGATATCATCCAGGGCGGCTGGCTTACTTCGCATCAGCCGGAGGGAACCTGGCTGTATGGAGCCGATGTTGGCGTCCACCCCGCATACAGAGGGCGCGGCCTGGCCACTGCTCTCTATGCCGCGCGGCAGGAACTCGTATGGCGGCTCGGACTGAAAGGCCAGGTTACGGCCGGAATGATTCCCGGGTTACAGCGCCTTCAAATACGAGATGCCGGTGGAGCAATATTACGATAACGTTGTCGCCGGCCGTATCCGGGATTCCACTCTTTCCATGCAGATCAATGCCGGCTTCGAGCCGCGCGGGTTGCTCGCCAACTATCTCAACGACCCGGTTTGTGACAACTACAGCGTCCTGCTAGTGCTCGATTGCGCGAAGAACGTGCGGGGCGCATCGAGGAGCCTTGCCATGTCTTACATTCGACTGAACACCGATATCCCCGGCCCGAAAGCGAAACGGTTGCTCGCGCGCCGCAATGACGCAGTGCCCGCGGGCCTCGCGCGCGCTACTGATGTCGTGGTGGAGCGTGCCGATGGCGCGCTCGTGTTCGACGTCGACGGGAACACGCTCATCGATCTGGCGGGCGGCATTGGAATGCTCGCCGCCGGACACTCACCTGCGCCAGTAGTGGACGCGATTAAGCGTCAGGCGGAAAAGTTCATCCATCCGTGCGCGTTGGTCGCAACTTACGAGCCCTACGTCGCGCTCGCGGAATTGTTGAACGAGGTGACTCCGGGAACTTTTCCGAAAAAGACGCTGTTGGCCAACAGCGGAGCCGAGGCGGTCGAGAATGCCGTGAAGATCGCGCGCAAGTACAAGGGGCGCTCTACGGTGATTTGCTTTGAGGGCGCTTATCACGGGCGAACGCTCCTCACTTTAAGCCTGACCAGCAAATACGGACTGTTCAAGAGCGGGTTCGGTCCCTTCGCACCGGAGATTGTGCGGCTGCCAATTCCGAATCCATTCCGCACGCCCAAGGGCATGACCCCGGACGAGTATGTCGATTTCGGTATCCGGCAACTGGAGCATGCGTTCATCGCTCAGGTCGACCCGACGGCTGTCGCGGCCATCATCATCGAGCCGGTTCAGGGGGAAGCCGGATTCCTGCCCGTGCCCGCGCGTTTTCTCGAACGCATCCGAGAATTGAGCAAACAGCACAACATCGTGATGATTGCGGACGAGGTGCAGTGCGGATCGGGACGAACGGGACGGATGTTCGCCGTCGAACACTACGGCATTGTGCCCGACATGATCGTCTCCGCCAAATCGTTGGGGGCGGGCATGCCGATAGGAGCAGTGACGGGCCGCGCCGACATCATGGATTCCGTACACCTCGGCGGTGTTGGCAGCACGTATGGAGGCAGTCCGGTGGCGTGCGTAGCCGCGATCAAGGCACTCAACATGATTCGCCATCCGGAATTTCTCGTGCATGCCAACCGGCTCGGCGATGTGATGCGTGAGGTGCTCGAAGGCTGGAAAGAGCGCTGGCCAATCGTCGGCGATGTGCGCGGCCTCGGCCCCATGCTGCTGATAGAACTTGTCTCCGACCGCAAGTCGAAGGCGCCGCTCGGCGCTGCCGACACGCTCGCGGTGGTTCGCCGCGCAGTCTCGAATGGCGTCCTGCTGATTCGAGCCGGCCTGTTCAGTAACTGCATCCGCTTCCTGCCTCCGCTCAACATGCCGGAAGATATGTTGCGCGAAGCTCTTGATGCGGTGGGCCGCGCAATTGAAGTAGCTGCCGTCATGGATCGGAGACAAGCAGCGCCCGCGAGTGCCGGCTGATGACGGAAGCGGCAGGCGACCTGCTCCTCGTCGGCGGAAACATTTTGACGATGGATGGCGCACGCACTGCGGCAGCACTCGCGTTTCACAAAAGGCAGAATTGCGCGCGTGGGGGATTCGAACACGCCGCGAAGTGAAGCACGGGCGGGCACAATGATCGTCGATTTAGGTGGCCGCACGATAGTGCCGCGCTTCACGGATGCTCATGCGCACGTCTGGGAAATGGGGCACCTGCTGACCGCCATGCTCGATCTGCGGCAGAGCCGTGGTATCGAGGCACTGGCGAAATGCGCGGAGTCCCGCGATCAGCAACTGCAGAGGGGGCAATGGCTTCTGGGCCGGCTGCAACGAAGTCAATATGGCCGAACGTAGGAGGCGAATGTGGATGAGGCGATCGAACTGGCGAATCGCACGCGTTACGGGCTCTCGGCCTATGTCTGGACCAACGATCTTCGTTCCGCTATCCGGACGGCCGAACGCCTCGAATTCGGCATGATCGGAGTAAACGAGTGGACTCCGCAGAGCACCGAAGTTCCGTTTGCCGGATGAAAGAGAGCGGCATCCGGAGAGAGGCCGGACCCGAAGGTTTGGACGAATACCTGGAGACCAAACTGATCGCATTGACGGATTGTAAGGGCTACTGAGGAGCCTTCTCGTAACCGACAAAGGCAAAGTGGCGGCTGTCCGGCGACCAGGAGTTCACGTTCATCGTTCCTTGCCCACCGTACAACCGCAGTATCACCTTGATCTTCGAAACATCCGGTTTGCCATTCGTTATCGGAAGCATGCGAAGGATCGCGTTCTGATTCGGCGGATGGCCCTGAGTATCCTTATCAAACGAGATCAGCCCCATCTCTTTCCCACCCGCGTAAATGTGCCGGTACAAGTGCGGGTATTGATACTGCTCGAGTCGTCAGCCATCGCTACATAGCCTTTATCCGTGCGGAAACGGTTCCAGACCACAAGGATGTTGTTTGCAAGGCGGCCCGCGGAGCTTGGCGACGCCGGCGAACAAGCAGCTTCAATTACGCACACTTGTTCACCGCACATCTCGCAGCTGGTCCGAACACTAGTGTAGTGTCCAACAAATAACTAGACAGATTGGCCAGCTTCATACTCCTCTTGAGGCACGGGCGGTTCCTTCGAACTTTCGACGCTGGATCGCGAGAAGGTTAACCAGTGCGATCCCCGGATCTGGTTCGACGGCAAGCGGACGCTGTACTTCTTTTCCACTGGGCATGTCGGAAACATCGTTTGTACGTCCACGGATAACGGGGTCACCCGGTCGAAGGCGCGGATGATCGAACCCCATGGCGAATTGGGCAACCGTCCCTTCCGGACGCGTGAGGGCTACATTCTGGTTCAGCACGACGAACGGCAGCTGAGCTTCATCATCAGCAAGGACGACGGGAAGACCTGGTCGTACGACCAGATTGAGCCTCAGACCGATTGGGAACCCTCCCCGTCGGCCATGCGGCTCGCCGGATTTCATCAACGCGATGGTGCAGTTGACGGATGGACGCCTGCTGGCGCTGGGGCCGGATCGATAAACGGGAGACGCAGGAAAAGTTCCACTTCAGCACTCCGCTGAGCCTCTCGTCGGATATGGGCAAAACCTGGCAGGTGAGTGCGAGTGAGTTTCCGGCCGTGAGCACGGGGCAGCGTCCCGCGATCATCAGGCTGAACGAAGGTCCGCTCCTGTTTTGTTCCTTCACCGACCAGGGACGCGACTGGGCAAAGCGCAAAGGGCATGCTGTTCCGCGACGCTTCGGGGCACGAGTTCACGGGATACGGGTTGTATGCTGCGGTCACTTTCGATGAAGGAAAGACTTGGCCGATACGCAGGTTGACTGACTCCAGGCGGTCCCGGCGCATACCTTTCCAACCACGGATCAGGGACAGTTCACGCTGAGCGACACAATGGCCGAATGGATGGGGTACATCTCACTGATCCAGGCTCGCGATAATAAGATCCACCTGAACACCAGCAAGAACCACTACATGTTCAACCTTACATGGCTGAAGGAACTGCCGGCAAGTCGGTAGCTAACTCGCCTCCGCCGGACTGAAAACGTCAAAGAAGACGGGCTCGCTTTCGCGGAGGGACATTTCGCGCTCCCAATGATCGTACTGCTCGAGGCGCTCGCGCAAGCTGGTTTGGATGTGTTCGGAAAGCACGCGTGTGGCGGTTTCGCGATCCAGGTGGGCAATAGCCTGCGCGACGTCACAATGATAGCGATGGATCTGGTCGAGATCCGCGATCTTGTGACCGTCACGATGCATCGTGAAGATCCGAATCAGCAGGCGGGTCTCATTGACAACCTTCAGGATGCGGCGATTGGCGGCGATCCGCATCAATAGGGTGTGAAAGGCGAGGTCGCAGGAGATGAAGCGATGCATCTGTTCAGAGTTCAACGCAGGCTTGCCGGATTTCTCAAGCTCCGCCTTGAAAACCAACACTCCGTCGGCGAGTTCCTGAAGACGCGCGAGATCGGAACGATTGATCTGATATTGCGTAGCTTTGCCGACCGCGTACACTTCAAGCGCTTCCCGGAGTTCGTAGAGGTCCATAATATCGCGTCGATTGAGCTGAACGACGACAACTCCGCGGTTCGGAATCTGGTCGAGCAAACCTTCAGCGACGAGTTGGCCCATAGCCTCGCGGATAGGGGTCCGGCTGATGCTGAGTTCCTTGGCGAGCAGAAGTTCGGAGACGGGGCTTCCGCCGGTCAGTTCCCGTGCGGCAATTTTGCGCTGGATGTAGATGTAGGCTCTCTCGCGCATCGAGCGGCTGCTGGCCAGTTCGTCGACCTTCGGCTTCTCTGCCTTCATGAGTACAGTATAGCTACATATTGTTTGTCGACAGAGTGCATAATCGATTCGTGAAGAGCACGTCAATAGAGGGCGCGCGACTCCGCCGGGACACCTGTAATTTCAAACGGATCGAGCAGGCGGCGCGCGCCGATCTCCATCAGTCCGATCTCGGTTGGCACCTGGAACATAAGGAACCCCTAGTCGATATAGCGTCGGATCTCCTGCTGCCCGGACGGCCGAGAAATTTGCCGTGGCGCCGGGCGGCTTCGACGATTCGTTGGATGGCGTTTTCGAGAATCGGATCTTCCTGTCGTCCACGGAGTCCGAGCGAGAAAGACACATCGCTGGTCCCGATAACCTACGGCAACCAGTTTCAGTGGGAGAGCTTGCATCGGAATCTCGTTTCGGATTGGCTGTCTGACGTCCTGACCCCTGATGCCAAGGAGACCACGGCATGAACAGATTCACCTTGCCAAGATGAGTTGAAACAACGGCAAATGTTCTGAGATCGAAATCCCTCGTCCACGATGGGACCAGCGTGTATTCGGGCAGTTTGAAGTTACTTCAAGAACGAACTCCTTTTGTTCTTGACCGCGTATTCGTCAAACATCGGGCCGTAGTCGCCAAGTGTTTACTGACGTTTCGGCGCGGCGCAAGAGCCTTAGGGGCAGAAAAGCCGGCAGCTCGAAAATGGCCCACACGAGCCAGAAGTTGCCTGGGAGGTTGACCGTGGCGTACATAGCGAGCGCGGTATCCAAGGCGGCGCTGGAGGCGGCCTCGCCGTTACCGTCCGCCTCTCTTCTCGATTGCCTGGCCAGTTTGGTTTTTGCGCCCGTCCCCCAGAACCCCGTCTGGGCGAAAGGCCACTCGTCAGAAAGTCCACCCGAACAATCGCGTGTTGAACGCCTGAAAATAGAAGTGTGCCGTACAAGGGCGCTCCAGGTCGTCACGCTTCGTCAACCCAATCCAGCGGGAACGATGAGGTTGTGCTCGAAATCGAAGGACACCAGGTCAGGTGCACCCGGCTGAGCAAAGTCCTCTATCCGCAATCTCGGACCACGAAGGCCGATGTTATTGACTATTATGTCCGAATCGCGCCGTTCATTTTGCCGCACCTCAAAGACCGGCCCGTAACTCTGAAAAGATACCCGGACGGAGTGACGGGAGAGGCGTTTTGGGAAAAGGATGCGCCGAGCTTCACCCCGGAATGGGTCGAAAGACATCCTGTACCCCGGCATGCAGGTGGACCGGACATCCAGTACATTCTGGTTCAAAACACGGCGACACTCGCATGGCTCGCGAATGCGGCAACGCTCGAACTACACCCGTTTCTGCATCGCGCACCCGAAATCCGAAGCCCCACTGCCATCGTTTTTGACCTCGATCCGGGAGAAGGGGCCGACCTCCTGCAATGCATCGAGGTCGCGGTCGAGATCAAAGGAGTGCTCGACCGCCTCGGCATCAAACTGTTCCCGAAGGTCTCCGGTTCAAAGGGTCTGCAACTCTATGCGCCTCTGAACCGGCCATCAAGCTACGACATTACGCAGCCTTTTGCACGATCCATAGCGCAGTGGATCGAAAGGGAGCATCCTCGTCTCGCGGTCTCCGAAATGCCGAAGGCGCAGCGCGTGCGGCAAGGTCTTTATCGACTGGAGCCAGAACGCCGATCACAAGACGACCGTTGGCGTTTATTCTCTTCGCGCAAAACGGGAGCGTCCATTTGTGTCCATGCCGGTGACCTGGGAGGAATTGACCAAAGCGCTAAAGCGGAAAAAGATCGATCAATTGTACTTTGATCCCAAAGCCGCTCTGGCCCGGCTAGAAAAGACTGGTGATCTATTCGCCGATGTCCTCAAGCTGAAGCAAGCCGTGCCGGAGCATCTCGCCGCGGCAATACAGGTCGAGAACAAGCGCGAAGGACGGATGGTCAACCACCTTCACGAAGACAGTCGCAAGCGAGACTTTTCGGCTACCGCGGAACCCGCCGCTTCGATTCCGCGACCTAGTGCCCAAGGTAGCCGCCGGCGTTTTGTAATTCAGAAGCACGCCGCCAGTCACCTGCACTACGATTTCCGGCTCGAAATGCACCATGTGTTGAAGTCGTGGGCTGTTCCTAAGAGCGTCCCAACCGAAGTCGGCGTTCGTCGGATTGCGAGCGCCACGGAAGATCATCCCATCGACTACCTCGAATTCGAAGGCGTGATTCCGGCCGGCCAGTACGGCGGCGGAACCGTAATGGTGTGGGACATCGGAACATACGAAGTGATCGAAGGCAACTACTGGAAAGGAAACCTGCACATTTCGCTAAAAGGCAAGAAGCTCAAAGGTGAATGGAGCATTAGCCGCGATCGTGCCAAAGGTGCGACGGCATGGATTCTCGAAAAGGTTGGAGAGTCCGCGAAACCGGTTTCCGCTCGGAAGGATGAATCGTCTGCACTTACCGGACGTACGATGGCGCAGATTGCTGCCGCACGCGACGCGACGTGGCACAGCAACAGAACCTCCGTACCCGGCGTGAATCTGGACGGCCTGCCCTCAAGCGACATGAAATTCGTGGAGCCTATGCTGGCCAAGCCAGTATCCGAACTCCCCGAAGGCCCGAATTGGCAATACGAGATCAAATGGGATGGCTATCGGGCTCTGGCCATCAATAATAGACACGAACCGGTTCTTGTCTCCCGGCGAAACAACTCCCTAACGAGCAAATTCCCATCCATCGCCGCTGGCCTGAATACAGTCGAAAACGACTCGATCCTGGATGGGGAAATTGTCGCGCTGGATATTCACGGCAAGCCATCATTCAACCTGTTGCAGCACCATAAAGAAAACGCCCAAGCCTTGGTCTACTACGCATTCGACGTACTCGCATTCCGAGGACGCGACGTACGCCAGCTAAACCTGCCCGAGCGCCGTGGCCTGCTGGACGAGATTCTTAAGAGCGCCCAGGACCCCGTGCGCCTCTCACCGATTCTCGATGCGACGCCAAAGGACCTTGTAGCGGCCGTCAAGGCGCAAGGCTTGGAGGGCATTTCGCGAAGCGGATCGATAGCCGGTATGAATCAGGGGATCGAAGCGGTGCATGGGTCAAGTTCAGAGTGAACAAAGGTCAGGAACTCGTTATCGGTGGCTATCGGTTGAGCAAAGATAATTTCGACAACCTTGCGGTCGGGTATTACGATGAGCGCGACCGCCTCGTTTTCATTGCGAAAATCAAGAACGGCTTTACACCGGGTCTGAAGAAGCAGATCTTCGACCATTTGCGGAAACTCGAAACAAAGATATGTCCGTTCGACAATCTTCCGGAACCGAAGGCGGCAAGGCGCGGCGAAGCCTTGACGGCGGAGGCGATGAAAAACTATCGATGGGTAAAACCGAAGCTCGTCGCAGAGGTGGAATTCACTGATTGGACTGCCGCCGATCATCTCCGGCATTCGCGTTTCATTGCTCTACGCGATGACAAAGACCCCAAAGACGTCCGCAAAGAGAGCTGACGTGCCGCGCCCTGGGAAACTCCAACGCACTCGTGCCTTCCCGCCGCAGCTATATGCCGGTGATCGCGAACGCCTTGACCGAACGGTTTGGCCGGTCCGCAACGATCCGCAGCGTCTAGGCAAGCCGCGTGGCGGATTCTGGACGAGCACATACGACCGGGATTACGGATCGGCGTGGGTAAGCTGGTGCGTTGCCTATCGCTATAATGACCCGCTCGATCTTCATTGGACGGTGCTGCACGTGCGGCAATCTGCCAGAATCGCTGTGATTGACTCGGCCGACACGCTCGCCGGATTCATCGAGCAGTACCCGCGAATACTCAGGCAGCGCCGAGGCCTAGACTTCGAGCTGCTTTCGCAGGATTATGATGGCCTGCACCTGACTACCGGTGGTTACATAGACACGCATTCCGGGCGATCAGCCTTGCGGTTGCTCGGCTGGGACTGCGAATCCACCGTTTGGTTCAAGTGGGTTTTCAGTCGAACGCAGCAGATCACGCCCCGTTTCAAAGACCTTGATCAATACGACCAGCTTTGGCTGGAGCTGTCCGGCTGGACGACGGAAGATTATTCGTGCCGGTTGATGCCCGCGGACAAAGCATCCAAGCTGGTGTACAAAAAGATGCTTCAGGACAGAGGCTAATCGCAATACGGTTCACTTAAGCGCATGCCGAACTTCCTCGATCCCGTTCGGGCCAGTGTGCGCGTCGGCGACGACATCCGAAATCTCGTCTTTGTAAGCGACGGTCGGCACGGATGCATATGGCCCGAAGCCAGTACCGATTCCTAAGCACGTCGCTTCGACGTTTGCTGCAGAACTTTCCGTGTCGACACTTCTAATGATGCAGACGGCTGTGGTTCGGGAGATCCCCGAGAGATTCCCGCGTGCTGATGTTGATGTACTCTCCATGCATCAAACGTGAAATGGAGTCGGATCTTGTTCTTCTGATAATAGCCGTTGCGCACTTGGCCGGGGCCTACGGACGTGATCGTATTCGCGCCTTTGAAACGAAATCCTGCCGTCAGAATAGCCACACGACCAGGAAGGGCCACACCTTTGAGTTTCGTAGGTCCAACACAATCAGATCGGCGAAATACTTGTAAAGGCCCTGAGCGTTGCTAATGTCGCCGTCATACATGTAGTGCGCACGGCTTGCATTGCTAGCATGGATTTTGGCCCAGTCGATTGCGCCGAGCGCATCGAGGGGTGCGGTGCCTCTTACTCTCGCGAAACTGGGCAATTCGGTAGGATCTATCGAGAGCTCCGCTGCTATTCGCGAGATCCTTCGATGGTTGAAGTAGTCCCACAGCGGCGTCGTTAGCGTGTTACGCTTCGTGTCAGAATCGAAGAAACCTCGCGATCGAGCGCGGTAACCTGTTCCGCCCATAATTTTCGATGCCGTAGCAACTCGTCCGACGTCAGATTGCGGCCGAGTTCACGCTTCGTATGTGCTTCTCCATGACAGTTTGCGCAGATTACGACCAGGAGATCCTCGTCGTGGCTGCGCGATTTGGCCCATTCGCGGGTGTGATGAAGAACAAGCGATTTGCTGCTCTCCCGGCAGACGCAGCAAGTGCGACGGCACTCGTGCATTAGTCTCGCCACGACGTCAGCGGGAATCGGCGGGCGCTGAGAATCAACTATTTTTTCCGCGGTGTACCGTTCGACGCCTAAACCACAAAGCGCGTCAATACTTAGTTGCTGAAGTCTTGCAATGCTGAATCCCTGTTGCGGATTGCGCGCGCAACATCCTGTGGTACTCCTCGTCGGAACAACGCATCTGTGGTTGATCGAAAAGACACTAACGCAATTTTATCGTCCCCGGATTCACGGCCTCGGCTCCTGTCACTTCCACCATCCTGACTGCTATTCGCCACCGGACGGTACATCGGCAGCAAACAGAAGATTCAGGGATGCCGTGAATGATCGACTTTGGAACTTCTGCCCAAGCGAAACCGCCTGAACCCGTGTAGACTCTGCCGCATCGGGGATGTTGTCGATAGCGTCCTTTATAATTCACTACCCAGGTTGGCAAGCTGCAAGAGGTTTGGGCAGCCTATTCGCACAACTGGATTGCCGCTGCGAAATGCGCCCAATAGTTTCCCAGGCACTGCGCGTTTCTCGTTGCTTATCCCGTTCTGGGAGCTCAGCCATCGGCTTTCCCGAGTGCCGCGTGATCCAGGAGCAATCCGAACAAAACACATAGGCGACATGGCGTTACGGACGTGTGGATTACCGTAGCCCGGGGCGAAGGATCATATAATTCATGGCTACGATATGCAATCGACCTACCTCGCGTCACCCGGACGAAGCGTCAAAGAACGCGATTAGCGTAACTGTCCTGAAGGCGGGACCGCGCAGAGTTGCAAGTCTTAACCGCCCTTCCCCGTATCGGGAACGCTTGAGCCTGCTTAACGGTTATCCTGTTCTGGTATGGTTATCTCGTATGGTCCCGAGGCGCGATTCTGCTCGGCCGATAGCAAAGCATTGAGGCGCGCCCTGGCACCCTGGCTTGCAGGACCCGGGAGTGCGGAGATGACCGATTGGACCTGCCCAAGTACCTCGGAAGGCTGACGGCGCAACGATTCCTCGGCCGCAGTCAGTAATTGGTCGGGGAGATGTCGCCGGCTTAAGATCTCGGGCTGCAGCTTCAGGAGTTGATCGCGGGCGGCTTCGGGATTTCCGTTCCTCAAGAGGGCGCGCGCAAGTAACTCGAATTTCATGGCAGAGAGATCCTGCTCTCCCTGGATATCGCTCATCCCTTCGAGCACGTCCTCGGCTTCTTTGATCATGTCCGCCAGAACGAGGTGGACCGGCCGGATACTGGGATTCGCTTCATGCAATTCGGCTTCGGCGAGATATAGAGCCGCCTTCGCTAGCATGTGGATGGGGGATGGAAAGCGGTCTGCCGCATTCTGCACCGCCTCGAAGCCATTTTCGAGGTTCATGTCGCGGCGGGCCGTGGAACGCAGGTACGCGACCATTTCGGCACCCTCGCCGCTCGCCAGGAACGGCACATCCAGGTCTCCCTGCATGACTATTTGCCCCTGTTTCAGGCAGCCATTGCTTTTAGTGAGCGCCGGCAGCCAATCCCGGTATGATTTCGCGCGCGCATCGGGCAGCGCGGCTAGAATTAAAGCCGCGAGTGGCGAAGAGACGTTTCGCTGGGAATCGCAAGGATTGGCGGCATTGATGGACTGGGTAACAG
Organism: Terriglobia bacterium; assembly: GCA_963767545.1. Taxonomy (GTDB): domain Bacteria; phylum Acidobacteriota; class Terriglobia; order Bryobacterales; family Bryobacteraceae; genus CAVVFX01. The sequence goes on along the minus strand of CAVYEV010000039.1, from coordinate 52,208 downwards.
TTCCCTCGAACCACATATGTACCTGGCGGCGAATGTTTTTGGCGGCGGTACGCTGATTGACAGCGCGACTCGAGAGAGTGGTGTATTTGGGGGCGTCGCCCCGCGGTCTCACCGAATCGAGGTGTTTATCGAGAATTCCATCGGCGCGGCCGGGTTCGGATTGAGGCGTGGTGAACTGGGCGTCGTAGATCCCGAAAAACCAGACGCCATCCAGAGCGCGGGCGATCTCGCCTAACTCCACCAACCCCTCCTGCGAATAAGCATTCGTCCTGGGTGTCAGTTGATTCGCGGGCATGACATTGCGCATGGCCAGATAACGCCCCGAATCGGTGGTGAAACCTCTGCCGCTGAAGACCAGAATGAGAAGATCCTGTGTACGCGCCCCGATTTGCGAACGGACATCTTTCAAAAGCCTGAGGAATTCTGATTTATCGCCGGGATTTGCCACCGGCAAGACCTGCACGCTTTCCGAACTTGTGCTTGTCACGCCCTGTAGGGCACCGGCATACGCCAGGACGTCGGATTCCGCGTGGGGAACCTTGCCGATCAAAGGCGAAGAATAGTCCGGGATAGCGACCGGCAGGATGATCGCGTGCCGTTGTTCATGCGCGGAAGTACCGGCTTGCCTCTCCTGCACGATCGATCGCAGATTTTGCAGATGGGCCACCATGTTTGGATTGGTCGAAGCATCCGACGGGGTTGGAAAGCTGCGGAGCGCCTTGGCGTAGGCCGCCACCGCTCCGGCGCTACTTTCCATGTCCAGGCGGGCGGCGTCCTCAATGCGATCCATCAGAACGCCTTCCGCGATCTTGGCGTTGCAAGCCTCGGCTGCCTGATCGACGCATCCGGCGATCAATTGGAGGCCCGTGTTGCGATACAAATTTGCAATCCCCGGGTCTGCAGTCTGAGTGGCTGATACCCATTCCGGAGTGCCTGGAACCCAATTATTTCGCAACGCAACCTCTTTAGCGGCCAACTGGTTCCTCTGGATGAGGCGGTCCCAGCTTTGCGGATCATAAGCAGTGTTTCCGGGGTATTGTCTGGTAGTTCAAAGGTCATGCCGTAGGGCTCGTGAGCAGCCAGCAGCAGATTGACGTCTGGCGGGACGAGACGCTTGAGGATGCCGCCGAAAGGAGCGTCGAAGACGAGGACCATAGGCCCCTTCCACGCGTGGCGGGCTTTAAGAATGGTGTCTTTCCCAAATGGAACCAGGTCGCAGCTTTGGTCCGGCCTTTGAAGACATTCGTCTGAAGCAAATCCGGATGGCCCAGTGTACGTCAGGATCAGAGTCGTATTGGGCTCCGATTTCTTTTCCAATTGGAATAGGAGCGTATCCGCTGGACGAGTATCGATTAGATCGATTCCAAAACTGTCAATGTCCTTAACACCCAAGTCGTGAAATGTCTGCACCCAAAGTTCCTGGCTCTTTGCCCGTTTCGGTGCGGAGTCCAGCCTTTCCGCAATCAGGATTGCGGCGCGTGCCGCGTGACCTGCTTTCAAGTACCGAAGCAAAGAATCCAAAGTCGGAAAGAGACCACCGGAGTCTGTCAGCGATTGCGCCAGTTTACGCTCCGCTTCGCTCAGTTTCGGCTCGGCTGCCAAAGCTTTCAACGCATCGGTTGAGCCCGCGATGCCTTCCAATTGATCGATGGTCGCTGAGCGCAGTTGCGCTCTGGCCCCGAGAATCCGGATTACGTGACCGCACCCGGTCGAGTTCGCGGCGGGCCAGGTCGAACAAGAGATCGGACGTTCGGACGCCATCGGCGGAAGGTTTCACGGTTTGCGTAGCCAGCGCCGCCCCGATCAGGGCCGTGGCGACAGTAAGATCGGTTCGCCCCTCCATCGAATTCGTCTGCCCGATCACGATACCGTCGGCGAATTCCGGGCTCTTGCGGATGTCCTGCTTAAGATGGTCCTTGATGTAATCGAAAAGCCCTCCGGTACTCAAAAGACCCTTCGCGTCGGCAGCGCGCCCCTCCATCGCGTCCAGTAGATAGTTGGCGAAGTAACTGCGTTGCAGTTTGTCGCTCTCGAAGGCATTGCGGTTTACCGGAGTCGCCGGAATAATGGCCACCCTGGCCTTACCGAAATTGTGTTCCTGAGCGAACTTTTGGACGTTCTCGATGATGGCGGGATCGTCGCTATCCCCCATGGCGCGGTCGCCATCTTTCGGTAGGCCGGCATTGCCCGCGCCGCAAACGTTGAGGAGGTAGGTGACACTTACCCCAGTGAGCCTGCCTTGCGTGATTTGATTCTCGATAGATCTAAAGATGTCCTCAATGGGAACTTGGTGGATCTGCAGATCGGGATCGTAATCGCTGGGTACCAGCCACAGCCGCCCGTCTGGCCCCAAAGTCCCATGCCCTCCGAGATAGATGACCACATTGGTGTTGTTGCGGATTTTGCGGGCAAACAATTGAGCGTTGCTGCGAAGCTGTTCGGCTGTGACCGCCTGTTTGGTCCCGTGCTCGGCAAACAGCAGTTGGCTTCGGGAGTCACGGTTGGCCACCACGCCCAACTGTTGGTAGACTGCCTTCGCGTCGCTGGCGGCATAGAGGAGCTTATTCAGGCCAGGGTTATCGTACTGGGCGATTCCTACCACGAATGCAAGCACCTCAGGCCGGTCCGCGCACCTCGCCGGGTGAGCGCACAATGCCGTGATGGCGGCGGTCGCTAGGACGGTGGATCTCATGGTTTCACGCTGAGATGCGACTTCACAGCCTGGCCTTGCGAAGTAAGGCTGAGGTCGTCCAGAACGGCTCTGATCGGCAGCACTCTCTCGTTGATATTCCAGTCGGGCCGCAGAGATTCTCCGGTATCGGGCATGCCGCTGATGAAGACGCCCACTACACATTGATCTCCCGCATGATCGTATACCGGACCTCCGGAATTGCCGTGCCTGGTATCGGCGCGAATTCCCATTCTGGGCTGGCCCCCATCTCGGACATCGTAGAAACAGCGCATGTCCAACGGATTTGCCGGGCCGCCGGGAATGAGAACGTAGCTCTTATCGAACTCGTCCATCACGGTCTTGTATTCGGGCTTACCGTGGAAATCCGCATCGACGTCGAGGCGAAGCATATCGAAATTGTTACCTGCGATCTCGCAGAAGGGGAACTCCACGCGGGCGTTATCGTGCACCATGGCGGACTGTCCTTCGGGGTATCCGATAATATACAGCGGTGCTCCACGCTGCGGAGCGGTGCTGCGAAGGCAAGCCGGATGGGGTTGGACTAAGCGGCCCGGAGCTACTTCCACACCGGGAATGAGCGCGCCGTCCTCGCCGGCGGCAAACCGCACGATCGCGTAGTCGTAAAAGGAGGAACTGAAAACTCCCGACAACAATTGAGGCAATTGGCTCTTGGGGGGCACCACGGGATCGGCCAGGATACTTCGCCGAATCGGGGCGGCGCGGCTGCCGTCAGGTTTTTCTATATAGCCGAACCAGACCTCGAGTTCGCCGGGCTTCTTGGTTGGCGCATCAGAAAAGCAATGGGCGGCGGTTAAAACGAGGTCGGGTCCGATCAGCACTCCGCTGCATCTCGCCTGGTTCTGTCCTGGCTCTCCGAGAGCGACCACGGCCGCGGAATCGCCGTTGACGCGGTCGTAACGCCAGGGGGCATAATTGTCCAACTGCCCATACATACTCTTCAGTTGAGGCGCTTTCACATTACCGCTGGCGATCAGGTTGCGAGTTTCGACCCACTGCTTCACAATCTCCTCGACGGCTTTTTCGTCGTGCGCTTTGATGGCTTCGGCATACGCTTTTCCGAATAACGCGATCTTGTCGAAGGTGAAGCGGCCGGTGGGGTTGGCCGGGTCGAGATAATTCAAGCCGACACTCATAGCGCCTGGCTGCATAATTTCGTCTAACTTTTCCTTTATGCGGGTGCTGGCCCACAATGCCAATTCGTTCGGTTTTCCGGGATCGGGCTCCCGCGTGAATGATGCTCCCCCCCGAGCCAGCTTATATTGAGCTACCGTGATGCGGCGGGTGGCTCGATCCAGTTTGCCCTGGAGGTCTATGCGCGGCCCAACCGCGACGGAGGCGACCTTATCGGGATTTGCAACCACCGCCACGGAAAGCGACTTGTCTTCGGGAACAAAAGTGAAGGAACCAGGAAGCGGTTCGGTGAATCGCCCGGCGACCGCGCCGGATTCGAGCTTCTGAGCCAATTGGTCGATGGCTTGGCGAACCTGCGTTTCCAGCGCTTCCAGTCTTGTCTGAGCGCCAAGCGATGTGCTGAACAAGCCGGCGATAAAGGCTATTCGGAACCAGGCGAGAGCGGCGGCCATAAACAATTCCTCATCTCAAAGGTGCTGGACGTTTCTCCTAAGGAGAGTTATTCTATCAAAAGGTTCGTAAACTTATACAGAAACTCGGCCAGGGATACCGGCTTAGAAAGGTCTGTGATGACAATTTGGCGTTTCTTATTTCTGGCCCTCTACTCGTTTAGCATAGCAACAGCAGCACAGCCCTTGCGACCGGTTGATGAGGCCAACGAAAGGATTGCAGGAATCCGGCAACTGAATCGCTCCGATAAGATTGTGGGGGGCAATCTTGCTGCGCCGGGGAAGTACCCTTTCCAGGTAGCGTTGATCACCTCCAAAACTCCCCCAGGAAAAGAATTGCTTGGACAATTCTGCGGCGGTGCGTTGATTGGTTCGACCTTTGTCCTGACAGCCGCCCATTGCGTCGCCAAAACTCGCGCAAAAGAAGTGGACGTCTTCATCGGATCGACCGTTCTGCCGAATGGCACTCCGCTGAATGATCCAGCTGAGCATCCGCTTCGGAAAAGCCTCTCGAGCATTGTGGTCCATCAGAAATATAACTCCAAAAACCAGGATAATGATATTGCCTTGCTAGCCCTGGTCGATGCCACGCCGGCGGACTTCACTCCCGTAGCCACAGCCACCCCGCAGTCAGCGTCCGCTTTAGCCGCGGTTGGACAACCCGTCACAGTGGTGGGTTGGGGAGCGGAACAGGAAGGCGGATTCGGAGTTCCCAAACTCAAAGAGTTGACTGTGCAAGTACAGGATAGTGACACATGCGCGCGCAACTACCAGGCAGCAGCCCACCAGTTTCCCTCTGCTGGTTCGGTAGCCGTCACCGGCAATATGTTTTGTGCAGGCCGGCCCGAAGGCGGCGCGGATTCCTGCCAGGCAGACAGCGGCGGCTTTCTGGGTGCGCAGGACCAACAAGGGCACTGGGTGCAACTTGGCATCGTCAGTTGGGGATTGGGCTGTGCGCGTCCGGGATTATTCGGCGTCTACACGAGAGTCGCGAACTACACTCCGTGGATTGAAGCCGCCAAGACAATTCATTGATCCTCTTCGGAATTAGCTCGGCGAGTCGCACAAAGCGTTGCATTATTGTGAGGTTCCACCTTTCGTATTCCCGGTAGAAGGACTGCTTCCGCCGACCGCTTTGATCTTGCTCAGCAACGGGCTCAAAGATATCTCCAAGCAGAACGTGCCTTTCAGGACACGGGAATGTCCGATTGCAAACCCCGAGCCCGACGGATTAGGAATGGTGACCTCCTGGTTAAGGTAAACCACGCCGTAAAGCAGGCTGATCAGCGGGACGCTGTGATTCTGAAAGTATGGTGCTCCCGTGATGCATTCCGCGATTCCGAAGAACGGTCGCGAGAAAACCTTACCCGTGACGGGGATGCCCACTGCGAAGTGAGGAACCGGTGACGTTTTGCTCGCCACAGCAGCGAACGGGTATAGGTCCAGGAGCCCAAAAAAATCGTTGTGACGGATGGGAGCGATCAGCAGCGCTGGGTTGGACGAGGCATACTGCGGCTCGCGCACTCCGGGAAGAGCGAAACCGGCGCTCAGATCCCAGAATTCCGCGTCCAGATTGTGAAAGGTACGGGCCGCATTGGTGCAGGACGTGGTTGTGCTGGTGGAGCAATCCTGCGTCTGTTTGCCGGAATCGCTGCCGATTTTGGCGCTTGGCGTAATGCTGATATCGTACGGCAGCTTGTCTTTGATTTCATACGAAGTAAGCACTCCGGTCTGGCAGGCCACGGGCCTCTGCTCTGACTTATTAGCTTTGGCTATCCCGAGCCACGCGTTGAGCACGCTGTTCAAGTTGGCTAGATTCGCAGTCGTGACCTGTGTTGTGCTGATTTTCCATGAAACGTCCACCTTGCCGGCGGGATCGGCGTCTGCTCCCGCATGGACGAAGCAGGCTAGTCCGAGAAACAGCACTTTGGGCTTGCCATATAGCTCCGATGTCAGAGGATAACCTTTTTGTTTATCCTCTTTTAACCCGGCAGCCGAAGGGTGGTAAATCTCCCATTCGCTGGCAATCATCTTGACAGAATTGGCGGTAGAGTCGTAATCCCAAACCGAACCGTGAATGATTACCGAAGAATAAACGGGCTTTTCGTCGCCCTTCTTTGGTCCGTCCCGCAATTTGCCGACTGATCAATAGTAGGGGCCAAAGTGGGGCTCGCGTCCGTCGGTTGGCCGCCGACGGCCCACATACTTTCTGCAAGACGCTGACTGCACGTGCTCTTGATAACGGGATCGCCGTGGACACTGGGACCGAGAGACTCTTTGCCGGTCTGCGCATTCGCGGTTAGAGCGAATAAGAATAGCAAAGTGATGGATCCGAGCGGCTGCCAAAACGACAGCGTAATTCCGAGTGGGGCCGGCTTTGAAACGTTTGTAAGCACTTCCATACAAGCACTCTCCTAGGGTGAATAGCGCAAAAGCCTAAGCGAACGTGCCAGAGTTATCCGAAGAAATTTTCTATCGCGAATATTAGTGTCAGCTAATTAAAGTTTCTAATTCAGGTAGCGTTGGCATCCTTAAATCTTGGACTGCAAGCGTTTTTGAGCATTTTACAAAATAGCACGAAGGATTGGGGTTGTGCTGGCGGACAGTCTAAACAGGAAACAGTCCACAATTGGCCCCCCGCCAACCCAGACCTCTGGTTCGGACCGGCAGCCAGGAAGCGGTTCCCCCTTCGCCGGGTCGAGCTGCTTTGGCATCATTAATAAACCCGAGGTCTGTTAGGCTCCACCTATCCCACTCTGACGAGAAATGCCCGAGACGGGCCATCCCTTGCCTCTATCTCCGGGCGCTACGACGAAGTTGCGTATGGTTGGGAAGTCGGAGAATGTCTCCTAGAGGATCTCCTTGAAGATCGGTTAGTCCGGATCGCGTCAAGTTGCCGTGTAACCGCTTCCGACAAGTCGTCCCAAAACCTCTCGCCGCTTGCCAACCCAAGTAGTGAATGATAAAGGACGTTATCGTCTAGCATCCCTGCGGTGGCCGCACGCAGTGGCTGGCGACCCCGGTGTCCGCTCACTTGATTTGTGAGAGATTACTCCTCTCTTATCGCCAAGTGTTTACTGATGTTTCGGCGCGGCGCAAGAGTGTTAGGGGCAGAAAAACCGGCAGCTCGGAAAGTGGCCCACACGAGCCGGAGTTGCCTGGGAGGTTGACCCTGGGCGTACATAGCGAGCGCGGTATCCAAGGCGGCGCTGGACGCGAGCTCGCCGTTACCGTCCGCCGATCTTCTCGAATGATCCCTTTTCCTAGCATTCTAGCCAGTTTCGTTTTTGCGCCCACGCGCCCTGTGTGAATGGGGTTTGAATCGGGGACCACCAAACCTGATTTCCTTTTTGAAACCAGTTGGCAGCTTCAGCAGCTTGCCTGATTCATCAGCCGCCCCTCACATTGGGCGGGGTCGTCCAGATTTGGCCGCTGAAAATGGCTGTGTACTCGCTAACGGGGAAGGCCAGCTCTCCATTTCACGCAGAACCAACACACCGATCAGGGCGAGAATCTCGTATACCTCCCGCGACATTTTTGAAACAGCCTTTCGTGCGGCACTACCGGCGATCCACCCTCATAAACTATATTTCGTGCTGTCCTGGCGCTGCCTCCCGTGGTGCTGGCGTGCCGAAGAAAACGAGTAACGCCATCTTTTACCTCTATCTCCTTTATGTGCCAACTCCCAGTCCCAAAAGAAGCAAACCCGTATGTTATCCAGGAAGTAGAAGATCATAGCTCCACAGATCTTCCCGAAAAATCAATGAAGCTTAATTCCATCCTCGTCAGCGGCGACCCGCTCACCCCGCCACCAACCCAAACCACAACTGCGTCTAAACGTTCCTCAACCGGCACATTTCGCGTTTATCCTCCAGCCTCCGCCGATAATCGAATGCACAGAAAAACGTCAAATTACCAAACGAACCTAGATTCGTGTAAAACCCCTGCTTTCATGGGCCTAGGTCCCAGGTTAAAACGCCATTTTCGGGTAATCGCTTTTGCCCCTGACGCTTTATTTATAATTTTCCGCGCTACCAGCACCAAACGCCGCGCCACGGCCGCCATGCCGCAAGACCACACTTCAGTCTCATTCAAACGTGAAAGCGGAAGCAAAGCGATAAATTACCAAACGAACCTAGATTCTTATAACTCGCGTACTTTCAATGGCCTAAGTGCCATGTCAAGACTCCACAACCGAGCACCCAAACTCAATTATCCTTATACCTCCTTTACGAGTCGCCTACACTTCACCCCGCCAGCGCGGCCTCGTAATAGGGAGCGCCTCCAAGCCAACGCACAGCATCCCTTTTCAAATCCGCGTGATACCCTAAGGTTTCCGCCACCCGTCGCGTTAAAACGCGCGAAGCCAAACCAGGCCTATCGCAAACGACTCCCCGCCGGTTATCTCGCCGGGCGGATCGGGCGGCAAACCGGCGCTGAACCATTCGCGATGGATACGTATCAAGACATCATCTTCAAGCTGAAGCGCTACTGGGCCGACCGGGGCTGCGTGATTCAAGAACCGCTCGATCTGGAAGTCGGCGCCGGCACTATGGCGCCCGAAACTTTTCTTCGCGTGCTCGGTCCCAAGCCCTATCGTGTGGCTTACGTGCAACCGAGCCGGCGCCCAGCCGACGGCCGGTATGGCGAGAATCCCAATCGCCTCTACAAACACCAGCAGCTTCAAGTGATTCTCAAACCCGCGCCCGCGGATGTGATCGAGCAGTATCTCGGGAGTCTGGAGGCAATCGGCATCGACCTGCGAAAGCACGATCTCAAGCTTGAAGAGGATAACTGGGAAGCGCCGACCCTTGGGGCTTGGGGCGTTGGCTGGCAAGTGATGCTGGATGGCCTGGAGATCACACAGTTCACCTACTTCCAACAGTGCGGCGGCATCGATCTCGATCTGGTACCTGCCGAGCTAACTTACGGACTTGAACGCCTCACCGCGTTTCTGCAGGTGAGGGACAGCGTGTACGACATCGCGTGGACCAATGACACCACTTACGCGGATGTCCGCTTTCAAGACGAGCTGCAGTATTCGGTCTACAACTTCGAGATGGCGGATGTAGGGACTTTGTGGAAGCTGTTCGATCTGCACGAGGCTGAAGCGGCCCGCCTGCTTGGCCTCTATAAGAAGTACCCCGAGAAGCACCGGTTTCCGCTGTTGCCCACGTATGACCACGTCCTGAAGTGCAGCCATCTGTTCAATACCCTCGACGCCCGCGGCGCAATTAGCGTGACTGAGCGCGTCGGCGTGATCGCGCGGGTGCGTAAGCTGGCGGTCGGTGTCGCCGAGGCATGGGTCGATCACCAGCAGCCGCGGGAGGCGGCCGCATGAGCGTCGACCTTCTTCTGGAAATCGGGACCGAGGAGATCCCCGATTGGATGATCCCCGCCGCCTTGGAGCACCTGAAAAAGCAGGCGGACGAATTGGTCAAGCAGATTGGTTCCGTTCGGACCGATGCGACGCCGCGGCGGCTGGTTATCCGCATTCTCGGACTCGATCCGGAACAGAGTCTGACCACCGTACGAGCGCGGTCCGAAGGCGAACGCACCGGCGCCCGCGGTGGCAGGGTTTGCGCGAAAGTGGGGCGTGACTCCGGAAGCATTGACACGGCTCGGCACTGGCGCTGGCGAAGTGTACGCCTACAAGCATCAGCTTGATCTGGCCGCAACTCTCAGAAACTGGATTGAGAGCATTCCCTTTCCCAAGACGATGTACTGGACCGCGAAGAATGGGCCGCGCTTCATTCGTCCGATCCGCTGGATTGTGGCGCTGCTTGGCGATGAAGTGATTCCGTTCGAGATCGCCGGCGTCAAATCCGGGAACCTGACGAATGGCCATCGGCGTCTCGGCGCAAGCAACATCCCGGTAACCGTTGCCGATTACGAACAGAAGCTACGCGATAATTTCGTCATCCTGTCCGCGGACGAACGCCGCAACAAGATCGAACGCGAGATCGGCGCGACCATCAAGCCCGATCCCGGTCTGCTCGAAACGCTGGTTTACCTCACCGAATACCCCACCCCGATCACCGGCGAGTTCGATCCTTCGTATCTCGATCTGCCGGAAGAGGTGCTGGTCACCGTGATGCGGCATCATCAGAAGTACTTCTCGGTGGTGGACGCGAACGGCAAGCTGGCCAATCGGTTTGTCGCGGTGATGAACATCGATGCCGATCGCGAAGGGCTGGTCAAGCGCGGCAACGAACGCGTTCTGCGGGCACGCTTCAACGACGCGCGCTTCTTCTGGAATCAGGATCAGCAGAGGAAGCTTGCGGATCGCGTGCAGGATCTCGCTCACGTCACGTTTCAGGCCAAGCTGGGGAGCTATCTCGAGAAGACCCAACGGATTGTGGAGCTTGTGAGCGCAGCTTGGCGGAGATGCGATGCTCAACGCGCCGCGCTGCTTTCGAAAGCCGACCTCACCACCGAAATGGTCAAGGAATTTACCGAACTGCAAGGCATCGTCGGCGGACTCTACGCCGAAGCGCAAGGCGAGCCCGAAGAGGTCGCCGCGGCGATTTACGATCACTATAAGCCGGTGAGCATGGAGGATTCGATTCCGCGCACACGAGCCGGGCAGATTCGTATCGCATCGCCGATAAGCTGGATACGCTCAACGGATGTTTCTCCAGTCGGACTGATCCCGACCGGCTCGAAGGATCCTTTTGCGCTTGCGCCGCGCCGCGCAAGGCATTGTGAAGATTCTGGTTGAAGGCAAGCTGCGTCTGCCGATTGCGAACGTCGCTCATCGCGCCGATGCTCGAACGAGTTTCTCCTCGATCGCATCCGACTACTACTTCCGCGATGTCCGCGGCTTCAAGTACGATGAAGTCAACGCCTGCTCGCGTCCGGCTGGGACGATCTGCTGGATGTGGAAGAGCGGCTTAGCCGCAATCCAAGCGGTCCGATCGACACCCGATTTCGAACCGCTCGCGGCCAGCTTCAAACGCATTCAGAACATTCTGAAGCAGGCGAAATTCGATGGAGCCGGACATGATATCGACTTAGCGCTGCTCGATCCAGGACCCGAAGCTGACCTGCATTCCGCCTTCGCAGCCACGCGCGACAAGATATCGCAAGTCAGTTATCGCGAAGCGCTCGAATCCATCGCGGCGCTTCGTCCCAAAGTCGATCTTTTTTTCGATAAGGTTCTGGTCAACGCTCCCGACGAGCGGGTTCGCCAGAATCGTCTCACGTTACTACATTCGCTCCTGGCCGAGTTCTCGACCATCGCGGATTTTTCGGAAATTGTTACCAGTTCATAGGAGAAGCAACTTGACGAAGAAGCACGTTTATTTGTTTGGCGACGGCAAAGCCGACGGCGACGGCAAAATGAAAGACGTTCTGGGCGGCAAAGGCGCCGGACTCGCGGAGATGTCGCGCGCCGGATTGCCCGTTCCCCCGGGGTTCACCGTTTCGACCGATGTCTGCAACCTCTATTTCGAAAACGGCAACAAGGTGCCTGACGAAATCGAAGAGGAAATGAACGCCGCTTCGGCCAAGCTCGAAAAGAGCATGGATCAGAAGCTGGGCGACCCCTCGAATCCGCTGCTGCTTAGCGTACGGTCCGGCGCGAAGTTTTCCATGCCCGGCATGATGAATACCATCCTAAATCTGGGATTGAACGATGAGACCATGGAAGGCCTCGCGGAAAAAAGCGGCAATCCGCGTTTCGCCTATGACTGTTACCGCCGCTTCATCCAGATGTTCGGCGAAGTTGCGCTCGATATCGACATGGAGAAGTTCGATCACATCTTCGATTCGCGCAAGGCGAAAGCGAAGGTCAAGCTCGATACCGACCTCACTGCGGCCGATCTGAAAGCCATCATCGGCGACTATCTAGAAACTGGTCCAGAAAGAAACCAAGAAGCCGTTCCCGCAGGATCCACACGAGCAACTCCGCATGTCGCGCGATGCGGTGTTCAATAGCTGGTGGAATCCCAAGGCTGCGTATTACCGCAATATGGAGAAGATCCCGGACGACATCGGAACTGCGGCCAATGTGCAGGCCATGGTGTTCGGCAACATGGACGATAATCGGGCACGGGCGTGGGCTTCACGCGCGATCCTGGCAGCGGCGAGCCGGTGTTCTACGGCGAGTATCTGCTCAACGCGCAAGGCGAGGATGTGGTGGCTGGTATCCGTACCCCTCAGCCGATTGCGCACCTGCAGGAAGTGATGCCTGATGCCTTCATGCAACTGCGCGAGATCACCACCAATCTCGAGCAGCATTACAAGGACATGCAGGATTTCGAGTTCACCATCGAGGAAGGCAAGCTGTATATGCTGCAGACCCGCAATGGCAAGCGCACGGGTCCGGCGGCGGTTCGCATTGCGGTCGACATGGCTGAAGAGGGCATGATCAGTAAGAAGGAAGCGGTGCTCCGCGTCGCCCCGAATCAGCTCGATCAGCTTCTGCATCCGGTATTCGACACGAAGTCGCTCAAGAATCTGGTGAAGCTGACCAAGGGAATCTCGGCGTCTCCTGGCGCAGCGGTCGGCCGCGCAGCTTACAACTGCCGACGACGCCGTCGAGCTTGCCAAGAAGGGTCCGGTGATCCTGGTCCGCAAGGAAACGACGCCGGACGATATCCACGGAATGGACGCCGCGAAGGGCATTCTGACGGCGATCGGCGGCAAGTCGAGTCACGCCGCGGTGGTTGCGCGCGGCATGGGACGGCCCTGCATCGTAGGAGCTGGCGCGCTGCGCATCGACGAGAAGAACAAGGTGATGACCGTCGAAGCCGGCGGCAAGAAAATCACCGTGAAAGAAGGCGATTGGATCTCGTTCGACGGCGCTACTTGGCGATGTCTACCTCGGACAGGCGACCACTGTCGAACCCGACACGAACTCGGACTATCTGGGCAAGTTCATGGCTTGGGCCGATGAGTTCCGCGGCAAATTCGGCGTTCGGGCCAATGCGGACATTCCGCGCGATGCCAAGGCGGCGCGCAAGTTCGGTGCCGAGGGCATCGGGTTGTGCCGTACCGAGCACATGTTCTTCGCCGAGGATCGCATGCCGCACATGCAGGCGATGATTCTGGCGCGCGACGAGAAGACGCGCCGCAAGGCGCTCAAAAACTGCTCCCCATGCAGCGCGCCGATTTCGCCGGCTTGTTCAAGGCCATGGACGGGTTCCCGGTCGTCATTCGTACGCTCGATCCGCCGCTGCATGAGTTCCTGCCCAAACGCGAGAATCTGATGGTGGATCTGGCCAGACTGCCGCATGCCGACACCAAAGCAAAGAAGGCAATGTCGGAGGAGTATAACATGCCAGTCGGCGAATTGAAGAAGAAGCTGCCGGAACTGCTGCATCGCGTTGAAGAGCTGCATGAGTTTAATCCCATGCTCGGGCATCGCGGCTGCCGTCTTGGGTATCGCTTATCCCGAGATCACCGAGATGCAGGCGCGCGCCATTTTCGAAGCGGCCGCGCAGGTTGCCAAGAAAGGCATCAAGGTGATCCCCGAGGTGATGATTCCGCTGATCGGCAGCGCGGAGGAATTCGACAATCAGAAGGCGATCGTCGTCAGCGTCGCCAAGGAAGTTCTCGGCAAGGCCGGCCTGAAAGATCTGCATTATCATGGTCGGCACCATGATCGAGATTCCGCGGGCGGCATTGCTGGCCGACAAGATCGCGAAGTCGGCGCAGTTCTTCAGCTTCGGCACCAACGATCTGACACAGACCACCATGGGCCTCTCGCGCGACGACTATACGAAGTTCCAGAAGACCTACGAACAGGCCAAGATCTTCAAGGCCGATCCGTTCGCCGTTCTGACCAGGAAGGCGTGGGCATGCTGGTCGAGATGGCGACGAAGAACGGCAGAAAGGCGCGGCCGGATCTCGAAGTCGGCATCTGCGGCGAGCACGGCGGCGAGCCGAGTTCGGTCGGATTCTGCTACAGGGTCGGGATGGACTATGTATCCTGCTCCCCCTATCGTGTCCCGATCGCCCGCCTTGCAGCCGCGCAGGCGGCGATCGCCGGCGAAGACAAGTCGGAAGCCGCCCGCACCGCGTAAGTTGCGGTGGTCTATGCCCTCATCGAAGCCCGAGATCGAGGTCAAGATATCCGTCCGGAGCGTCCCGGCAACGCGGAAAATCATCCGCGATGCCGGGTTCCGGGTCCATGTCCCCCGGGTGCTTGAGATCAATACGATTTACGATACCGCCGGCCTTCGATTGCGAAGTCAAGGCAAGATGGTGCGGCTTCGTCAGGCGGGCCTCCGTTTCACCTTGACCTTTAAAGGCAAATCGGCAGATACGCACCACAAGGTCCGGGAAGAGGTCGAGAGCAGTTTGGAAAACGCCGAGGCGGTCACGCGCGTATTCAAGGAACTCGACCTTAAGCCGGTCTTCCGCTACGAGAAGTATCGAACTGAGTACGAAGAAGGCAAGTCACACGGAGTGGTTACGCTCGACGAAACACCGATCGGCGCCTTTCTCGAAATCGAGGGTCCGGCGCGATGGATCGACCGAACCGCCAAGCGGCTCGGCTTCAGTCCGGCCGATTACATAAAGTCGAGCTACGGGGCGCTTTATCTGCAATACTGCCGCGAGCATGGGATCACGCCTTCAAACATGGTGTTCCGCCGCAAGCGATGAATTGAGGATGCGGCTCAGCATCTCGGGAATTTCGAATACCGCGCGATTGTCGATAGCGGCCACGCGGTTGCGCATCCGCGCAAAGTTGTCAGGGTCGAGCATCTGTTCAACGGCGGCCACAATCTCACGCTCGAAGCTGCCAACCACCAGACCGATATCCTGCTCGCGAACCCAATCGGCGTTATAGCGCTCTTGCGGAAGCGTCCAGATGTTGCGCGCCACGATCACCGGCAGGTTCATGTGGATCGCCTCGCTGATGCTGCCGGGTCCGGGCTTGCCGATGAAAAAATCGGAAAGCTGCATGAAGCGCGGAACCTCGCGGCTGAATCCCACGGTGTGCAACGGGAATCGCGTCTTAAAACTGCGCAACCGTTGAAACAGGCGTGCGTTATGCCCGCAGACCGCAATCATTGCAGCTTAAGCTTTGAAGCGTTCAGCCGCGCTACGATCTGCGCCATCGTCGCAGACCCTTCTCCGCCGAAGAGCAACAGACCCGTGGGGAGATCGGCCTCGAGCCCGAGCTTGCGGCGTTCGGCCGCGCGGTCGATTGGCGGAACTTCGTAATAAGCGGGATTCAGGATCATGCCCGACGTACGCAGAACTCGCTCCTTTGGATGACCGAGGGCATAGGCTTGCTCCACGGCCTTCGCCGTGCCGCAGACGAAATGCTGGTCCTGCCGCTCGATCCAGAAGTGCGGCGGATAATCCGCCATATCGGTCAGGATGGTCGCCATCGGCGCCGCGGAGTTCGCCAGTTTGAGGCTCTGGAAAAGCGCCCGATTGAAATTGGGAATCACCGAGACCACCATATCCGGACGGCTGCTCTCCCAGTATTCACGCAGCCGCCTGACGGATTGGCCGTGCAGTACGCGTATTATGATCTGCATCGCGGCGAGAAATTGCGGCGATCCTATCGTCCAACCTCTTTTCAACATCAGATTGTAAATGTCCTGTAACCTGATGCCGGTGATCTTGCGAAAGATGTCCATGGAATCGAGCAGCTCCTGTAGGTTCATCAGGTTGACGTCCCAGGGGTAGTTCTTTCGCTGTATCACGGACTTGAGCGCATTGGCCGCGCTGCGGTGGCCGCCGCCGGCATCGAAAAAGACGATCTCGATTCTTTTCATTGTCGGAAAGATACTGCCCGAGTGAAGTTTAGCTCACAACAAGAAAGTTCACAATTGTTTTTCCACACTGTCATTGAATCGTAGCCACTCACAGGCTACAAGTTAAGCATGAAGTGCGATTTGCACGTACATACACGGCATTCAGGGAAATGCAACATTCCAATTCTGAAGTGGATCTGCCGGGAGAGTTACAACGATCCCGAAGCTGTCTACCGGATTCTCAAACGCCGGGGCATGGATCTGGTCACCATTACAGACCACGATTCCATTGACGCCGCCGAGTCCTTGCGGCACTATCCCGACTTCTTCTTGAGCGAAGAAGTTACCGTCGAGATGCCCAGCGGAAGCGAAATGCACTTGGGCGTCTACAACATCGACGAACGTCAGCATTGCGAAATTCAGCGGCGCCGGAACGATCTATCGTCATTGATCGTATACCTCAACGAGCAACGCTTGTTCTTCAGCGCCAATCACGTGTTCTCGGGATTGACCGGACGGCGCACGGACGGCGATTTCGACGCCTTCGAACAGTTCTTTCCAGCGCTAGAAACACTTAACGGATGCATGCTGCATCGGGCAAATCGGGCAGCGGCCGCCATGGCCTCTCGTTGGGGCAAATCGGCAATTGGGGGCAGTGATGCGCATGCTCTCGCGACGGTCGGAGCCGCATGGACGGAAGCGCCCGGCGCGCGTTCACGGCAAGAGTTCCTGACCCGGCTCCGGGCCGGTTCCATCCGTACGGCGGGCAGTCAAGGCAACTACTTTCGCCTCACACGCGACATCTTTTCGATCGGCGGCGGGATGATGCGGGATAACCCGTTGACCGCTCCCGTCGGGCTTTTGGGGATATTTGTTCCCGCTATAACCCTGATAAACCATTGCATGGAAGCGCGCTTCGTGCGGCGGTGGGCCCATCGAGCGGCGCCGGTACAGATGCGGGTGCCAGCAGCGATGGGCGGGGAGTTTGCCGCATGACTTCCCCGCAAGCGATGCTGAACTTTATCGCAGTCCGCGACCAACGGCTCATGCGGCGGGTGAATCGTTGGCAGCCGCCCCGGTGGATCCGCCTGTGGATGATCTGTGCCACGCGCGGCGGCGACGGATGGCTGTGGTACGCAATGGGCCTGATCATCCTGCTATTCGGGGGCAGCGACCGCTTTCTCGCGGCAGGCTGCTCGGGACTAGCATCCGGCGCCGGAATCATCGTCTTCCTACAATTAAAGCGCATTGCGGGACGCCGGCGCCCTTGCTCGATTGAGCCGTCTTGTTGGGCGCGCCTTCTACCGCCCGATCAATTCTCCTTTCCATCCGGACACACCATCACGGCGTTTGCAGTCACACTGCCGATGATTCATTTCTACACGGATCTGACTGTCGGTTTGCTGTTCTGCGCATTCAGTATTGCGATCTCTCGTGTCCTGCTGGGGCTGCACTTCCTCAGCGATGTAGTGGCCGGGGCCGCGATTGGCGGGTTGCTTGGGCTGGCTTCCTACTCATTGTTCTAAACCGCACCGGTTACCATTGTGGCGTAAGATAGCTGGCACACTTCAGGCTTCGCGATTGTTTTGCATTCGATTTTTTGGGCGCTAAGCGGCTTTTCTGTCGAGTCGAGAGTGCATGACGAGGGGCCCACCCGGCACCTCCTGCTTATCCGGTTGTTTCAACAAGCCACGATAGGTTGTGATCAGGCCTCGACGGCGGATCGCCCAAGTCAGATGCGCCGCGTATCTCGTTGTATTTTGTTGGCTTGCGCCCTGCTCCAAGACCGAGGAGGGTTTGGAATGCCGCCGCTGCCGTCTTGCGCCGATTATGGCGAAACACGAATTCATCGAGGTAAACCTGGAGCTGATCACGACTGACGCTGTGATGGGTTCCGAGTAGCCACTGCTGGAGATTGCCAATCGCGCGGTCTGCCAGAGGCACTACCGATTTCGCGCCTTTTCGTAGGTCGCCCCGCAGCGGTTGAGTGCGTGGCACATGCTCGAAGCCGGCCTCTTTCAATCCAGAGAAGCTTTTCAGCCCGTCGGTGTAGACCGTGGTGCCTGGCGCTACATTGTCCTTGAGAAAGGAGAGTAGCGTCTCTCTTCGGAAGTCGGGGATCACGGCCATGCGCGCACGTCCGGTGATGTTTCTGCCGCGCTTCTCTACAGCGGCCAGGACCAGTGCAGCTTTTCGGCCTTTCAGTTGACGGCTGCCTCGTAAGCCGGCCTGGGTGCCGCCAACCCATGTATCATCGACCTCTACTTCGCCCCGTAGCGGCCCGCGTTTTAGATTGATCATGGCGCGCCGGAACTTATGCAGCATCATCCAAGCGGTCTCGTAACGGGGCAAAGCCAACTGGCGCTGCAGAAGTAAGGCTGAGAGCCCGCGCTTATCGGTCGTCATTGGTATGCAGCCCAGAACCATACCGTCAAAGGCGTTTTCGTGTTATGCAGGATCGTCCCAGCAGTTAGCGAGGCTTGGTAACGACAGGCCGCGCATTTCCACCGCCTGAGGTTTGCCAATTCATACGCCCGCTGGTTACCGCATTTCGGACACACGAAACCGTCCGGCCAGCGGCAGGAGGCCAGGTATTGCTGGCAGTCCTCCTCCGTAGCGAATTTCGACTGAAACTCGCGAAGCGTCTTGGGAAATCCTGGACGAGGCACCTGTTCATACTACGGGTTGTGGTTTGTTGAAACAACCGGATAAGCAGGAGGCACCTAGCTAGAGAATCGGCGCGGCCTCGAATGCAGAAGTTTCATTCGCACCCGCGTTGGCCAAACTTGCCAATTGGATACTGCGCCACACGCCCATTCTGCGCGGCTTCTCTTCGGCCCTATACCGGCGTCATGTACAACGCGGATTGCCCCGCGACCTATCGAAGAGCCTCGCGGCAGCCATCACAGCGCCCGATTGGCGCGGCAGGAATCCCACTAAAGCGAGACATCGTGCAGGAATTTGCTTGCGCAGCAAATCCCGAGCGGCAGGCCGCCTCGGGCCGCCAGCACGGACCGCCCCACCAAGCGCTGCCAGAGCGCTGGTGGGCGTACGGCGGAACGTCAGCGCACTTTTCTGCCGGCGCTCTTACGTTCCAGCGCAAGGATCAGACGCTCGTGTACGTCGGTAGGAATGGTGTACTCTTTCATGCCCTTGAACACCTGTATCGTTTTCTTGGTCGTGTCGCATACCACCCAGCAGTTCGGGCATTCGGTGATATGGCGCTCCAGTTTCGCGCGCAACTCGGCGTCTGTCTTTTCGTCGAGATAATCGGTAAGTTCCTGCAAAAATTCTTTACATGTAAGCAAAGGCGTCATCTCCCTTGCGCTTGAAAAGCCGCGTCAACTTCTCACGCAATTGTAGCCGCGCGCGAAGCAAGCGGCTCTTCACGGCCGGAATGGATAAGCCGAGCGTTTCGGCAGTTTCCTCCGTGGACAATTCTTCAACGTCCCGCAGCACGAATACCGTCCGGTAAGTTGGCGCGAGGCCCTGGATGGCGTCGTCCAGAATCGCATTCAGCTCCTCCCGTGTATATTGCTGCTCCGGATTCTCATCCCAGGTGGCGATCTCGCGAGTCACCGTATCCTCGCCGGTATCGATTCCTTCGTCGAGCGATACCGACCGGTCGCTCTTGCGTTTCCGCAACTTCATCAGCGCCTGGTTCACCGCGATGCGCACGATCCAGGTATAAAATTTTGAATTTCCCTGAAACTGGTCCAGGTGCTCGTAGGCTTTCAGGAAAGCTTCCTGAAGCACATCTTCGGCATCCTCGCGGTTTTGAGTGATATGTAAAGCCAGACGAAAAATCTTGCCTTCATAACGCTTGATCAGATCGCTAAACGCTTGTCAGTCGCCTGTGCGCGCGAGTTGGACCAGTGCTGTTTCGTCGGAAGGCGTCCGCTGACTGGCCCTTGGGTTGCCATAGCAGGGATAACTCCTATCATCCCATATGAGGCGCAGGCTTTTGGGATGACGGAACTTCGGGGGAGGTCCCGAAGAACCTCCATTGCCGCCTGCAGCGGCATGCATCGCATAACTCATCCTCCTTTATAGGATGTTCAGCTTGTGCCCACGGGATTCAACGACTTCGATGCACGGCTTGTAGCGGCCGGATACTGGCCGCGAAGAGCGTTACTATGGACAAGAGGCTCGTTTCCTGTGATCCGATACGCGCGTTCTGCCCGATTCTCCTCCTTTCCGCCATTCCGCTTCTGGCAAAAGATCAAGAAGGCTTACAACCAGATGTCCGGCGGACACCGTCACGCTGTCCGGCAAAGCGTACACCGATCCCGCTGCTATTAAACAGCTACTCGGATACGATCTTGGGAGGCCATTACATCGTGGTCCAGTTGACCGTGACTCCCAAAGGCGACAAACCACTCAACGTGCAGCTCGATGATTTTCAGCTCTTCTGTGAAGGCGATGGGGACCGCACGCAGCCGCAGTCCGCCGCCGAGATCGCCGCTGCCGATTCGCTGGTGCTGAAGCGAGGGCAGAGCGGGATCGGCAGCCTGGGAGAGGAGACGGGGACAAACTGGAGCGGAGTCGGCTTTGGCGGACGTAGCGGCGAGAAGAAAAAGGATGACACTCCGGCATCGGCAAAGATAGAGAAGGGCAAGAAGGACGAGGGCCTGAAGACTGCGCTGACGGAAAAGTCCTGCCGGAAAAGGAGACCACCCAACCGGTTTCTGGGTTGCTCTATTTTCCGATGGAGAAGAAGAAGCTAAAGGATCTGGCGCTGTTTTATAAGACGTCGGACGGGAAGCTGCGGATGTACTTTAAGGACCGGTAATCAAAGGGCCAGTAGTCAACCTGGCGGTAAGCACATTGGATCGCGAGGTCGATAGCATCAGGAAAGCGAAAGATGGCCTTGGAAAACGCGTTTTGGACAGTCTGCCGCCTTCCGCTGGCGAACCAGGAGGAAGTACTGCGATTCGCTGACGAACTACAGCACGAACCTCACGTAAGAATGGCCCAGTCCCGTGATCGAAGCCGCGAAATGCATTGGATTAAGGAGAATCGCACCCAATATGCGGATCAATGGGTGGTTGTGGATGGTGATCGCTTGATCGCCGCCGATGCTAACGCACTTGAAGCCTTTGCCGCACGTCCAAATCCGAGATTGCAATGACCGGGTCTGGTTCATGCGATTGCGACCGGCAGTGGACTGATAGAACAAATCGCTCCTTCCGGTCTGGTTGACTCACCTCTTTGCCTACAACGTTCACATCACTGGAAACCAATCACGTACATTCAAAGCACTACTTGAGCCCTGGTAAAAACAACCAACATACCCTTCCGCCGCTGCCCTGACGCCTCGTCATGGTATATTTATCCATAGTGGTGAATAAATAACCATGTCGTTACGAGCGGGGGTCGTTGGCTTCAGAGGCTACAGCGGGGCCGAGTTGGTCGCTATTTTGCAACGTCACCCCAGCGCTACCCCGATCCTGCTGGAACATAGGGACGCTGCCCACACAGGCCCTAAGCACCTCAAGTCTGCCGGACCTCCTGCGTTTGCCTGCACACCAGAAGCTATCGCCGACGCAAAACTCGACGTGGTGTTTCTTGCTACTCCGCCCGAAGCCTCGATGGAACTCTCGCCGTGGCTGCTCGATGCGGGCTTGCGCGTCATCGATCTCAGCGGCGCGTTTCGTTTACGCACGCCGGAGCGCTACAAAGCCTGGTACAAGGCCGACCACACTCAGCCCGCACTTGCTCGCCGAAGCGGCTTATGGGCTACCGGAATTCTGCCGCGATCGCATTCGAGGCGCGAGGCTGATCTCGAACCCCGGGTGTTATCCGACCGCCGCGAATCTCGCAATCCGGCCGCTTATCGAGGCGGGATGCGTCGACCGGTCAGCGGGCATCGTGTGCGATGCCAAGTCCGGGGTGAGCGGCGCAGGACGCAAGCCCAGTCTCACCACCAGCTTTTGCGAGGTGACCGATAACTTTTCGGCGTACTCGATTCTCGATCATAGGCACGTGCCCGAGGTGCTGCTCACGTCGGGACTCGAAGAGGCTGAATTCAGCTTCACGGCACAACTTCTGCCGATCGATCGCGGGATTCTCGAAACCATCTATTTCCGTGCGCGCAAGCGTTCGAAGCGCTGCCGATATCATGCGGCATCTATCGAGCGCAGGTATGGCAATGAGCCCTTCATCCGCCTGTACGACGCCGGGACATGTGCCGGACCTGCACGCGGTGCGGCGCACGAACTTCTGCGATATCGGAGTAAAGTTCGATCCGGCAACCGGAAGGGCGGTTGTCGTGAGCGCGATCGACAATCTGGTAAAGGGCGCGGCGGGGCAGGCTGTGCAGAATATGAATCTGGCGTTCGGATTGCCCGAGACTGAGGGACTGTTGTGAGACTCGTCGTCAAGATCGGCGGGACGTTGCTCGATTCAGCGGAATCGCGCCGCCGGATCGCTCGGGAACTGGCCGCGGTCCATCTGGCTCACACGCTGGTGGTTGTGCATGGCGGTGGGAAACAGATGACTCGATACCTCGAAGACCGCGGTATCAAGAGCGAGTTCGTCAATGGACTGCGCGTCACCACGGAACGAGACGATGGACGCGCTAATCAAGGTGCTCGCGGGAAGTGTGAACCAGCATCTGGTGGCGGCGCTGATTGAGGCGGGTGTGCCGGCGGTCGGATTGAGCGGAGTCGACGCAAATCTGGCAGTCGCTAAACAGATGGACCCGGCGCTCGGTGCGGTCGGCCAAATAACCCACAATAACCCGGAATTATTGAATATTCTCACCGAATCTCAGTTCTTACCTGTAGTCGCGTGCCTGGCGGGAGACGGAAAGGGCGGCTTTTTCAACGTCAACGGGGATCAAATGGCCGTTGGGTGCGCCACCGCATTCGGCGCAGACCGGCTGGTGTTTCTGACTGATGTGGATGGCGTTCTCGACGCGTCCGGCGGCACGATCCGGGAACTCGATCCCGCAGGTGTTGATCGACTCATCGAGACCGATGTAGCGAAAGGCGGGATGCAGGCCAAGCTCAACGCCGCCATATCGGCTGTCGATGGGGGCGTTCAGGATGTTTGTATCGTGTCCGGCCAGCGGCCCGGAGTACTAGCAGACTTGCTGGCTGGGCGCATCCACGGGACGAAGGTTTCGCGGATGGCGAAAGGAGTAGCTCAATGATCAGTGGACTGACAGCCGATTCAGTGCGCGACGTGCCAGCTGCGAATTCTCTCGTGGAACTCCGGAAGGCCGGTATGCGGGATATTCAGCCCATCCTTAATCTGATTAATTCGTACGCAGCGAAAGGCATCATGTTGCCGCGCACCGAATTTGAGATGTCGGAGAGCATCCGCGATTTTACGGTGGCGTACCTAGGCGGCCAGTTGGCCGGATGCGGCGCGCTGCACTTCTACTCGCCGGTGATGGGCGAGGTGCGCTCACTAGCGGTTGCCGAGGATACTCAAACGCATGGGATCGGCCGGTTATTGATCGAGGAGCTAGTGCGAGAGGCCCAGGAATACTCGCTGCAGGCGGTGTTTGCATTCACTTACGTGCCCGGATTTTTTGCCAAAATGGGATTTCAAGAAGTGGAGCGGGGCGAACTGCCGTTAAAGGCCTGGAAGGATTGCCTTCGCTGCGCCAAGTTTAATTCGTGCGACGAAATCGCCGTGGTGCGGATTTTGGCGCCAGACCTCTGGATGGCCTCCCATGCCGCGCAACTGACAGCCCAGCCGTTCGATTTCGCCGAACAGGTATTGATACAGCTTCCGACAATTAAGCAAGCCGCTGCAAAAAGCGTTAAATAATCGTTGAGAATTTCGCGCCGGCTTTCCTACTACGTTAATGATAATTCAAACAAATAACCTCTAAGCGGCCTTTATGCAGTTGATGGCGCTGAGGTTACGAGGGCGTAATGAAAGCTCAGACCGTTGACGTACGGACATCTACAGGCCGAATCCTCTGCAATACCGTCTTCCGGCCAGGCGGCAAGAAGCTACTTTCCAAAGGACATGTCATCAGCGAAGACGATGTGCGGGTTCTTCAATCCGAAGGCATGGACAACGTGTGGGTCACTCAACTAGAAGACGGCGAGGTCGGTGAAGACGACGCCGTTTGTGCAATCGCGGCTGAAGTAGGCTGCGGTTCCTACGAAATCAAGCTGGCAGCGGGCGGTCGGGCTAATCTGGTCGCGACTGAAAACTGTTGCGCGCTCGTGGATGAAGATCTTTTGAAACAGGTGAATTGCACCTCGTCGGTGGTGATTGCCACCGCGGTCAACTTCACCTACATTGTTCCGGGACAGCGAATCGCAACCGTCAAAAGCGCGCCGTTCGCGGTCTCGAAATCGGACCTTGAGGGTCTCACGAACATGCTGAAGGAGCGCGGCCCGATACTGCAGGCTCGTCCCGTTCGCAGCCCGTCAGTTGGAGTGCTGTATTGCGATCCGACGCAACCGGAGCGCGCGCGCCAGATATTCGAGAACATTGTGCGCCAGCGGCTCAGCCGCTTCGGCATCTTCAATCATGCTCTGCACGTGTGCCCCGAAGAAGAGAATGCGGTAGCGCGGGGGCTCAAGATACTGGCGAAGGCCAATCCTTCAGTCATTCTGATTGCGTCCACTACAGCGCCGGCGGGTCCCGAAGATGTGGTTGGACTGGCGATTAGCAAGATTGGCGCGTCGATGGAGCGGTTCCTGGCGCCGGTCGAGCCGGGCAATCTGCTGATGCTGTCTTACAAAGACGACGTGCCGATTATCTCCGCGCCTGGCTGCTTCCGGTCCGCCAAAGCGAATGTCGTGGACCTGATGCTTCCACCGATGCTGGCGAAGTACCGGGTTTCGACCTGGGAGATTGCCTGCCTCGGCCACGGCGGCCTCCTCTGCTAAGTAGAGTTTGAGCGGGCTGCAATACTGGCCCGCAAGCGTGGGAGCGGCATGAAATTTTCGTCCGCTCCCCGTCCATGGACTGTTTGCCGGCCATCCAGCCTCCCGCGTCTTTAGATACTTCATACGCCCCCTTCATACTCCGCTGGTGGACTATTCTGATTCTTGCGCGCTGAAGAGGTATCGAAATCGGTCCTCAACCAGGATTGCGTCGATTCGGTCTTTCATAACAAAGCCATCGGCGGAGAGTTCTCGTTCTAGAACATCTGGCGCGATGTCATGCAGCTTCGTTTGTTCCGCTGCGGGTATCATTCGATGCGCGACAAAACAATTCTCAACTAGATTAAGGCCCCGCCGGGCTTGAGGACTTGGCCCGGCTCCTATGCTCCTACAGGACTGGATGAGTAATCGCCGTGTTTACCAGATCGGCCTGCTCCTGGTCGTGCCGCTTCTTCGATCCCGTCGCAGGACTCGCGCTTTCCGCTCGTCCGATATATTGCAGCTTGCGGCGCGTCGGCGCGAGCAGCGGAGCGAACCAATCGGACATAAAGCGCCATGCGCCCATATTCAGCGGCTCTTCCTGCACCCACGCAACTTCAACGGTCAGCGGATATCGCATCAACACATCGTTGATCTGCTGTTCCGGAAAGGGATACATCTGCTCGACCCGCACCAGGGACACATGATTCGCCTGGTTCTTCTCCCGCGCCGCCAGCAGATCGTAGTAAATCTTGCCGCTGCAAAACACCACGCGCGTTACTCGCGACGGATCGACACTCGTATCGCCGATCACCTCGCGGAAGCTGCCGGACGTGAGATCGTCGAATGTCGAAACCGCCTTGGGATGGCGCAAGAGACTCTTCGGGGTAAAGATCACCAGCGGCTTGCGCTCGGTGCGCGCCTGCCGTCGCAGCAGATGGAAATATTGCGCTGGTGTGGTGCAGTTCGCGAGGCGAATGTTTTCCTGCGCGCAAAGGACAAAGAACCGCTCCATGCGCGCGCTCGAATGCTCCGGACCCTGGCCTTCGTAGCCATGCGGCAGCAGCATCACCAGGCCCGACGGCTGGCCCCATTTCTGTTCCGCCGTAGCGATGAACTGGTCAATCATGACCTGCGCTCCGTTGGAGAAATCGCCGAACTGCGCTTCCCACATTGTGAGCGTCAGCGGATCGGCCACGCTATAACCAAATTCGAAACCGAGCACCGCGTACTCGCTCAACGAACTGTCCACCACATCGAAGTTTCCCTGGCCGGCCGACATGTGCCGCAGAGGCACGTAGCGTTCCCCGTTTTCGTAGTCATAGAACGCCAGGTGGCGCTGGCTGAACGTGCCGCGTCCGGAGTCCTGTCCGCTGAGGCGCACGGGTGTGCCCTCGATCACGAGGCTGCCAAACGCCAGTGCTTCGCCGAAAGCCCAGTCGATCGGACCGTTCTTCGTGAGCGACTCTTTGCGTTTTTCGACGAAGGCTTTCAGTTTGGGATGCAGATGGAAGCTCGCCGGAAAATCGGTGATGCCCTCAAGCGTCCGAGAAAGGGTTTCGCGGTCCACGGCGGTTGGAGCGGTACTGGCGCGACGGGGGGTACCGCCGCCCAGATCGGGCACCTGGAACTTCTCGTGCCCATTCTTGGTTTTGTCAAACGCCGAAACGTACCGGTTCTTAGCAGTCTCGCGCATCCCGGCGAGTTCGGCGTTGGTTATCACGCCCTCACCGACCAGCCGTTCGCCATATTGCACAGCGACCGACGGATGCTCGCTGATCTTGCGATATAGAATCGGCTGCGTGTAGGCTGGATCGTCACCTTCGTTATGACCGTGGCGGCGATAACAGAACATGTCTATGACAACGTCCTTCTTGAAGGCTTGCCGGAAGTCGTAAGCGAGTTCGACTACGCGCAACGCAGCCTCGGGATCATCGCCGTTGACGTGGAAGATCGGCGCCTGAACCATGCGCGCCACGTCAGTCGAGTACATGGTGGAGCGCGAATCGCCGGGCAGAGTGGTGAAGCCGATCTGGTTGTTAATGATGAGATGGATGGTGCCGCCCGTGCAGTAGCCATCGAGTTGTGAGAGATTCAGCGTCTCCGCTACAACGCCCTGGCCCGCAAAAGCGGCGTCGCCGTGGATAAGCAGGGGCAGAACGCGTTCCCGCTTATGATCGCCGAGTCGGTCCTGTTTGGGCCGCACGATGCCTTCGACCACCGGGTCCACAGCTTCGAGATGGCTCGGATTGGGAGCGAGGGAAACCGTAATCTCGCGCCCGGATTCGGTACGGCGGATACCGCTTGCACCGACGTGGTACTTAACGTCGCCCGACCCTTGGGTGGTTGCCGGGTCCATATTGCCTTCAAACTCGGAGAAGATCTGATCGAGAGGCTTGCCCACGATATTGGCAAGCGCGTTCAGGCGTCCCCGGTGCGCCATGCCCATGACGACCTCGTGCACATTGTTATCGGCGGCGCGATCGATGATCGCGTCAACGATGGGAATCGCGGTCTCCGCGCCTTCAAGCGAAAATCGCTTCTGTCCGATGTAGCGAGCGTGCAGGAAATGTTCGAACTCCTCGGAATCGAGAACGTTCCGCAGTATCCGGATCTTGGTCTCGCGCGACAACGGCCAATTATTGGTCTGCGGTTCCATGCGCTCCTGGAGCCATGTCTTCTGATCCGTATCCTGGATATGCATGTACTCGCAGGCGATCTTGCCGCAATAAGTCTGCCTCAATTGCTCAAGAATCTGGCGTAATGCTGCCACGCCCCGCGAGCCGCCCAGGTTGCCAGTGTAGA
The DNA here is from genome assembly GCA_963767545.1 of Terriglobia bacterium. Lineage (GTDB taxonomy): Bacteria > Acidobacteriota > Terriglobia > Bryobacterales > Bryobacteraceae > CAVVFX01. The sequence goes on along the minus strand of CAVYEV010000039.1, from coordinate 24,556 downwards.
ATTCGCGATCGAGGTCCCACATTGAGAGACCGTAGCTCAGCGGATCGAGCTCCGGATTATAAGTGATTTCGGCGCCCAGGGGATCGAGTTGGGCGAGAAGATGGCCGCGAACCCGGAAGGAATGGATCAACTGGATGACGGCGGCTTCTTTGATCGCGTCCACCGCCGCGCCGGGCGCAGAAGATTCTCTCAGGCTGGCTGTTACACCCAGATTGGGCGTACGAGCTATTGCCAGAGCCTTCGGTTCCGATTGCCACTTAACCGGTTTATAAGGCACGCGAAGCCCGGCGAAGATCTCTTCGTAGAAATCCTTTTCGCCGTCGAGCAGCGACTGCATGCCGCCCAGGAACGCGCCCGACTCCGCACCCTGGATTATGCGGTGATCGTAGGTGCATGTCACACTCATTACCTTACTGATTCCCAGCGTGGATCGGACTTCCTGCGTGACGCCGCGATATTCGGCGGGGTAGTCCATTGCGCCGACCGCAATAATCGCGCCCTGTCCCACCATCAGGCGAGGCATGGATGCCATGGTACCGACCGTGCCCGGATTGGTGAGCGATATGGTAGTACCCTGAAAATCGGCCGTCGCGAGTTTGCCGGCGCGAGCGCGGCTGACGAGATCGTCAAACGCCGCCGCGTAATGCGCAAAGTCGAGCGATGCGGCGTTCTTAATGTTGGGGACCATCAGGCTGCGTCCGCCGCCTTTGGCCGCAACATCCACCGCGATGCCGAGATTGATCTCCTTGCGCAGAATGCGGCAGGGTTCGCCGTTGCTCTCGCTGAACGCGTGGTTGAGCGAAGGGTTCGCCTGCACCGCCTTCACCACAGCCCAGCCGATGATGTGCGTGTAGGAGATTTTGCCTTTGCCCAAAAGTCCGCGATGGTGATTGATGAGTTGGCGGTTCTCCTCGATAACCTTGACTGGGATGATGCGTTGTGAAGTGGCGAGCGGGATCGTTACGCTCGCGTTCATGTTCTTCGCGATGGCACCCGCGGCTCCTCGCAGAGGCTGCAGTTCTTCACCGGGTCCGGGTTCGACGACAGGCGCCGGGGCCTGAGGCGTGCGCGGAACCGTCTGAAGTCCAGTGGATATCTGAGGGCCCGTAGGTTTGGCGCCATTCGGTTCCGGGGCCTTGGGTGCTCCATTGGAATCCAGCAATGATTTCCATTCTTCGGGGATGGATGTGGGTGCGTGGTGGTACTGCTCGCGTAGCTCATCCTGGAGCCAACTGTTTACATCCAGTTGCGGTTCGGTTTTAGCTGCCATGTCGTGGGGCGTTCTTCTCTATGATTTTAACGCGGTTGTAGGCATCTTTGGGGAAGTTCATCTCACGCTGGGCGCTGTCCAGGCCGCCAGTGACAGAAAGTGGCGATTTTTCCGATTCCGGCGCGGCGGTCATGGTCCACATCATGTTCGGCCGCTTCACCTAGTCGATGTTCGGGATTACACGACCTTACCGCTCAAACAATATCGCGGTTCAGCCATCGCTCTAACTGAATCTCTTCGGATTAGCTGCGATTTTAAGCGAAGAAGTTTGAAACGCGAACACAAGATTCTCGAAATTCTGTCGTAAGAGGCTAAACATTATCAAACAAACTGCCGATTACATGAACAGGAGTTCAAAGATATAGTTACTTAGCGGGTGTCCAGTATCTCTGAAGTAATATACCCAGGGATAACCTGCGGTCTCAAGAACATGAAGAGATTGACGCTAGTACTACTAGAACTCTAGAATCAATAGTAATGGTAGCAAGGGTACGAGAACTAACAAATGAGTACAAACCGAGTTCCGATCTCAATCAATTCCCAGGGTAACGCCTTGAGTGGTAGCGTGCGCCCGACCGTGGACGCGAACCATCGAATACGGATACTGATTGCGGACGACCATCTCCTGTTCAGGGATGGCGTTCGAAAGCTGCTCTCAGCGGTAGCGGATTTTAACGTGGTAGCAGAAGCCGGGCATGGCGACGAAGTTCTAGAGATGACAGCGCGCCATCAGCCGGAGGTGGTCTTGCTGGATCTGAATATGCCTGGGCAAGATGGCTTGGTTACATTGCAGCGGCTTCGATCTGCTCATCCCGAAGTAAGAGTCATCCTTCTGACGTCGTCGGAGGAAAAGGATGAAGTGCTTCAGGCGGTCCGATTTGGAACGGCCGGCATCGTCCAAAAGAGTACGCCAACGGAACTGCTGATTAAGAGCATCCGTAAGGTTCACGCAGGTGAAATGTGGCTGGATCGTTCTACCACCGCGGAAGTGGTCCGGCAGTTCGCTTGCAAGAATGAACTTCCGAAGAGAATCGCAGGCAGAGAACGGGAATCGAATTCGCTCAGTACCCGAGAACGCGAGATAGTAGCTTTAGTTTCGCAAGGATTCAAGAACAAGGAAATGGCGGAAAAGATGTTCATTAGTGAGCAGACGGTCAAGAATCACTTACATAACATCTTCGATAAGCTGGGCGTTTCGGATCGGCTCGAGTTGGCCCTTTACGCCATTCATCACAACCTCAATCTCGGTTCATAGGCAGAACGCCCTAACGTAGCGGCGGTTGCGAGGTGCTTGCAACCATTGCCGCCGAGAGGGGTTTGCATTCATTCATCTTTGATATAATTCGAACTCGTTAAGGAGAGCACGCTTCATGAGTCAAGGCACGGTCCAGGTCATCTGCGGAATTCTTGCGGTGATATTGATTGCGGTCGTTATCATGCGCCGCAAGGGCAAGAAAAAAGAAGAAGAAGATTTTTAGAGTGTCGACCGCGTTTTTAGCGCGGCAATTTATCGGTTTCACAGGTTTCGATCACCGGATCGGTGAAGGGCCATCGATTTGTTCATTGACGCGACAGAAATCATGGCGCGCGCTCTCGCCTCATGTCTCCTATCCGGTTAGTACCGCACAGGTTGCTTACAAACCGGCGCATCCGCCGGAATCCCACCGGTAGACTCCAGATTGGCCCGCGCTTCGGCGAGGCACGGATCAATCGCTAGCGCCGCCAGAAAATCACGTCGCGCCGCTGCCGTCTGCCCTAAAGCCTGCAGCACAGCTCCGCGATTGCCGATCGAATGTGGATCGTGCGGAGCCAAAGCGAGCGCCCGCCCGGCATAACTGAGCGCCACGGCCGGCCGATTCAGTTCTAATTCTACGTGCGCCAGTTCCGTGGGAACTTGCGGATCGAACGGAGCTAACCGCTCAGCCTCCTCTAAAATCGCGATCGCCCGGTCGTGTGGCAAAGCACGCGCAAGCTGAATTTTAGGCCGCAGCTTATCTGGAGCTAGTCGCGCGGCCTCACCCCACAAGCGTTCATCGGACATCCACACATAAGTGCGCCCGGCAGACAGGACTGTTAGCAATCCGGCGATCGCCAGCCAAAGTGTCCGCGAGCGGTGCGGCACAACTGCGGCGACAGCCGGAGCAAACGCCAACATAGCCAGATACATGCGGCGGTCGGCGGCGAGATCCGCGGCAGGAAAAATCGAGGAACTCGGAATCAACAGGGTGAATCCCGCCAGAATCCAGAATGCCGCCCGCAGTTCCCGAAACCTTAGCGCTGCGGTTGCAATGAGTCCCGCCACAATGAGCCATGCCAACGCGCGCCAAGCCCATGCGGGGCTCGGAAGCTGCGGATCGACAGTGAAGAACCACGGAAAAACCAGCAGCCCGATATAGCGCAGAATCGCGATACCTTGCTCGGAAAGATACCCGAGCGGCGAGATACCCGCATTGACGCCGATGTTCTTCATCCCAGTTGCGTGGATCGCCGCCAGAACGCGGACGCCGGCCAGGATAGCGATACCAAACATGGCGGCAAGCGGAAGAATCCGCCGCCTCAGCTCAGCTTTCCGGATCGAATAGAGCGCCAGCACCAATGGCAAACTGACGCTCTCCTCTTTCGAAAGGACCGCGAGCGCAAACCACGCCACGGGAATCCAGTCGCGGTCCGCAATCCAGCTACTGAAAGCAAGAAGGCTGAACAAGGCGCATAGCAGGGTCGCCCGTGCGTACACGTAGTCAACCGGTTCTGCCTGAATCGGATGAACCGCAAAAAGCAACGCCGCGAGGAAAGCGGCGTCCGGCATCACTCGACGCAGCAATCGATAAAGCAGCGCCGCGCAAGCCGCATGAACAGCCAAGTTTACGGCATGCCACAGCATTGGCTCTCGTCCACTAAGCTGGTAATTCAGCCAGAATGTGAACCAGGAAAGAGGACGTGTCTGCCAGATGCTCCAGCAACGCAGCCAGCCCGCGGGGCTGCTTATCGCAGGGTCCTGCAGCATCCCGTAGTCGTCGAAGTGAAACCCGGAGAAAAGCGATCCGCCGAATGCGATTAGAGCGGCAAACAGCACCCACCACGTTTGGCTGCCGTTGCTAGTTGTACGGTTCAAAGAAACCGCTCGCTCAGGCTCGCGCGCGCGAATCGAAAGCCTCTTGTTGATGGCAAGGCGTTACCTATGGCTCCGATCCAGTGCGCCGGGCGATGCGAAAGCACCAGGCAGGCCCTTAGACCGCGTGCTCCTGAACGACCGCTTCGAGACGGGATGCTACGTCATGCAACCCATCTTGGGCGACTCCAGTTGGAATGTACACGAACTTATTATCGCGTGGACTCAAGGTGGACGACAGCTTCGGATCGGGCGAGGTTACAACAATAGCCTTGCACCGATTGCGGCGGAATCGAGGACGGTTACAAGAACGGTTACATCACAGAAGGTCAGAAATGATTCCGGGATCCGCCGTCGTCGTGCGAACAATACCTTCGCTACGGAGCAAGCGCGTTGATGCGCAACTCCCTTGGAATGTGCACGACCCCATTATCGCGTGGAACAGCCCCAGTCAGCGTCGGCTCGATCACTCCTCAGAAAACCAGAATTTGAAGCTGGTATGGGCGTTCTCCCTTCCTAATAGGGGATCCCCGCCAGTGCCCGGTAGCAACGGCCCGGGCGCTCGGAAGGTACAATGGGGGGTACCGAAATAACATGGTACCGCCTGGCACAAACGTAGACCCGCATATTGGTATGGGTATTGCGGTTCGTGAGTGCGAAACGGTGACATACTCGGCCTGGTTACAACCGAGTTAGGGCCCTTAGCTCAGCGGTTAGAGCAGCGGACTCATAATCCGTCGGTCGTAGGTTCAAATCCTACAGGGCCCACCAATTTGCCGAGCTCCCCACAATCGGGATAGGGGGAAGCCTCGCGGCTCCGCCCCTCCCACACCACCAGACATGCGGGTCCGCATCCGGCGGTTCGGCAGGTTAAGCTACCGGCTGGCAGTCAATTTCGGAATCCCGAGCGAGTCGAAGTAAGCATTGGGCAGCGCGATGCCGAGGGCGGGACTCTGCGCTAACCGCCACGGGCCGCGACCACTGCCCGCCGTTTTCGCGGCGAGATCCTGGCTGACACCCCGTTTGACGAGTTCGGCATAGCGAACCTTTCCTCGTTTCCACTGCTTCCAAATCGCAGACCGGAGCCTGCGTCTGGTCCATTCCTCAAGACTTTGCAACACACTGGGCGTTTCGCATTTTCCGAAGTAGCCAATCCAACCCCTCAGATACCGAGTCAGATCCTCAGCCATTCGTTGAATGCTCACGCCTCTAGTTCGGCTGGTTATTTCTCGAATTCGATCCTTGAACCGGTCTACCGCTTTCGGCGCAATCCGCCGTTTCGGTGTCTTGGCCCAAGTAAAGCTGAATCCCAGAAACTTCCGTTGCCACGGCCTTGCTACCGCAGTCTTCTGTTCGTTTACCTTGAGCTTGAGCTTCGTCGTGAGGAATCGCTTTAGGCTCTCCATCACTCGTTCTCCTGCCCGCTGACTGCGAACGTAGATGTTACTATCGTCCGCGTATCTCGCAAACCGGAGTCCGCGCCGCTCCAACTCCCGCTCGAACTCGTCGAGTACGATGTTGCTTAGCAATGGTGATAGAGGGCCGCCTTGCGGAGTTCCTTCATCCACCGGGTTGACCAATCCATCTTCCAGGACTCCAGATTTGAGAAACGCCCGGATCAGCTTCAATAACCTCTCATCGGCTCGTACGTTTGCTCCACGCTTCTTTCAGACCCTCCGTCGCCGGAACGCCTTTGCGCTTCGCTATGACTTCGCCTCCATCAGGCTGTCAAAAGGACTTTCACCTTCGAGCTGTCGAACATGCTCGGCACACAAAAGAGAGCGAACCCGGCTAATGTAACCGGGTTCGCCCAATCAATCGCGCGCTGCCCTTCGTCGGCCGTTCCTCCGATATCTTTCTACGGCCGCGGGGCAATCTGAATCAGGATTGATCTTGTCTCTTTCGGAGCGGCTTTCTCCCAAGGTCTCGAATAACGGAACAGGAGACTCGCCTGCCCGGCTTTCAAGGCGCGAAAACGGAAATGGTGCACTCCGGGAGCGCCGGCGCGGGTTGTGTTGGCCTGGTAAGTCGAACCGAGAAGCTCAACCATCGCGGACGATTCAGGCGAGGGATTGTATTCCCACTTGAATCCGGTGGTGGCGTTGCCTTCCAGTTCAATCTCGAAGGTCTCTCCGGCTGCGGTCTGAATTGCCTGACTCATGTGATCAAACTACTTGTACCACTGCGTGCCGCTGATTCCCCAGAACGGAAAATTCGAATCGATCTCGCACTGTCCATAGGCAATCTTGAAGAATCCATTATCGCCCCAGCCGGTGCCCCAACTGTTCTTGCAGATCCAGCACTTCAGATTGTTATCGTAGCCGATCACTTCGACGCAATGCAGGCCGGCCAACCCGCCTGTAACATGGGAATAAACACCCGATTTATATCCGAAGAAGTCGTCGAATACCTGGAAAACGCACATCATCGGCCCGACGGCGCAAAGATAACTTCGCCGGGAATTAACATCGAAGATCGTGGTGTGGTTGGTAATTTTCACCGCTTCGCCATCGCGCTCCGAACATGTCGTACACGGCATGTTGTGGTCGTGATATGGGAAACAGCTCTCCTGCGAGATCCCCTTGGAGAGCAGGTAGGTGACCGCGCTGTCCGGCCACCAGCCGCCACAGCTTCCTCCGCCACAAAATAGCAGTTCCGCCTCGGAGAGATCGAAACTGACATCATGCTCGATCAGCACCATGGATTCCAGCGTGCCAGTGGTGCCGAACGAAACGCAGGAACCGCATCCGCCCTGATCCTTGACGGGCGTAACGTTGTTTCTTCCCTTGCGGCTTCGCCAATCCACCACACTGGGACATAGCACGAGATTCTTGCCGATCACGTTCAAAATATCAATTCTGAGCTGCCCTGGATCGAAGGCCGTTGGCGCCGCCGCGGCAGCGGCCGCTTCTTGCGCTGTCGATAGCCGGAAGCCCAGTTGCAGGGCCACCAGGGATGCAATGTCCGGCGCGGGAAGTTTACGGAGTTCATCAAGCCGCGGCTGGTCGAGTATGACTCCCAATCGTTGCTGCGTCTGTTCAGCGGAGAGGTTCAAGAACGGATGCTGCTGCGCTTCCCAGCCTGCTTTGTTTTGCTGGATTGCATCCTGAATCGCTTTCAATGTTAGTCCTGCCATCGAATTCATCCTCACTTTACTTGTTGTTCACACTTAGGTGACAACCGGTAGTGGCGAGGAAAGCTGAAGCGTTTCAGTAATTGCAGGATTTTGAGAAAACTTATTGCAACGAGGTCGTAAATAATTGGAATGCGCCCCAGTAATAAGGCTTCCGGTAAGCGCCGCCGGAACGAATCAAGCTCAACTTCGCCAAGCGTAACGCATCGCCGGCGGTCAAACCGCGCGAGATCCCCGCATACACGCCTGCCATCATGCCCGCTGTTGACCGGTCGTCAACGTCCCACAGACCGGCGATCACATTACGGGAACCGGCCCGCAGGAAAGCCCATGCCAGTCCGACGAGTCCCTCACCCGCGTAAATCCTCGCGCCGGCGCCGCGGCAGGCGGAAATCGTCACCAGTTGCGCGTTAATTGGAGTCTTCACGATATCTCTCGCGGAGAGCCGGTAGCTTGAACCGCCCGGTGAAAGGATAATCGCCGATTCGAGCGGCTCGTCGCGATTCGCCGTGGCGTGAGCGACGAAGTGAATCAGTCCGAATTGCTCGGGATGAGTGGCCAGATAGGCGGCGGGGCGAGCATCGGTGTTACGAAAGAAGACTATGGGGCGATTGCTCTGCAGGCTCTGTTCAACCGCTTCCATTTCTTGCTGAGCGAAGCGAAGTTTCGGATATTCGGCGTCGGAAGGAGCCGGATCGCCGATCAATAGCATCGTTCGCGATTTGGTGTTCGCGCGAGTCTCGCCGGCCACGAGAAGCCCGAGAGAAGGAGCAATCGAGACCGCTATGTCTTGAATCAGGTAATGCGGATTGGCGCCGGGAACCGGCAGTGTTTCGAAGTTCAGCGAATAAAGCGACGAATCGGGAATCAGAATCACCCGCTTTGTTTTGGCAATCAGGGCTTGCGCGGGCGCGATCAGCGCTTCATACAGCTTCCGCCCGGCGGCGTTCTCCTCAGCCAGCGGGTCCTTGGACGCCTGAATGCTCTGGTCATAGCTATTGATCAACGCGCGGATCTCCGCCGCCGGTGGAAGCGTAAATGAGTCGATTCTTTTGGGAGTTATCACCCAAAGATAAGACTTCTGCGGACCCAGCCAGTAACTTAGCAACGTGCTTCGCGAGGCTGCCGCGATTCTTTGGAAATCCTGGGCTGGGCGCGAGCGTGCCGCCTGCGAGCGGCCGAGCCGGAGCCTTTCGCTCATGATTTGGGCATGGCTCGATTCGGCGAGCGCAACGGCATCCGCGCTTCTACCTTTTTGCATCAAGAAGTCCACGAACTCCTGGTAGAAGCGGATCAGACTGGAGAAGTATGTCAGCTTATCGTCGTCTTTAACGAGTTCGGAACGATGCTGTTCGATCCCGGCGATTGCCGATCGGAATTCAGCCTCGGCCGCGGCGGGATTTGCGTTCTGCATGTAGAGGCGGGCGAGAGCCCCATGCGCGTCCAGGCGGAGAGAAAAATCCTGCGTCGGCGAGCGGAGGATGGTTTGCAGCATCTGTTCCGCGCGCGCGAACTCGTTTCGCGCAACCGCGATGTAAGCCTCGTTTCTCGTACAATAGATCTCCGCGGCCTCATCTTTGAGCTTGTGCTTGATCGCGATCGCCTCGGTGTTGTATCGTTCCGCCGATACCAGATCGCCCTTTTCAATGTAGACGTCCGCCAGATTCGTCAGTACGGTCGCGGTATAGCTCAAGTCTCCGAGGTCGCGCGCGATTGCGAGGGCCGCCCGGTAACTCGATGCCGCTAAGTCGTATTCCCCCCGGTTGGCATGAATGTCGCCTATGCTTCCCAACCATATCTGGCGTTCGTAGCGGTTCCCCATGCGCGCGAACGCCGTCTCCGCTTCCTCAAAGTGCTGCAATGCCTTATCGATATCGCCCAAACGGAAATAACACCAGCCGAGATTACCCGTCGCCCGCGCCTCCGACACCCCGGCCCCGAGTTTGCGCGCCGCGGCCAGAGTCTCGTTGAAGAGCGGTATGGCTTGGTCGAAGCGATACGAGTGCAGCAGCAGATATCCCATATTGCCGGTCGCGTTCATTTCGAGATATGTGTCGTGGTGCCGCACGGCATAATCGAGAGCTTGGCGCAACTCCGGTTCCGCGGCGGCGAAATCGTGCTCTCCTATTGCCAGATATCCTTTGCGGAAGCTGATTTGCGCCAATAATCTTTCGTTGACCGGCCGATCGGGCAAGTGACTCCGCATTGTCCAGCAGCCCGTGAGCTTGTGAATTATTGTGCAGCAACGCTGCGGCATAGCCTTCGTCCAGCCGGTAGCGGGCGAGGTTGGTGGGCGTCCGGACCTGTGCCGGTAGTTTCGAATTTGAGCGCTCTCTCGCCTTCTCCGCCTCACGCTACCGAGGAGAATCTCCGCCTTTAGGAGACTGAATTGCAAACGCAGATCGGCATCCGAACCGGCGGCGCGGAGCCCGACTTCCGTCTTTGCGAGCGCCTCGCTGAACTGCTCCGTGAGGAACAACTGATGCGCATCGCGGTAGATTGACTAGGGCTCCGGCATCCCGCAAGCATGAAAGCAAGAAGCGCCAGACAGCGAACTCCTACCAACCCGTTCCGTTGCCCTCTACCGAACCGGCGCCACCACTCCCCGTGGGACTGCAGCCGAGTTCGAATCGCAGCATGGTAAGATGGCGCGCGCATTGCGTTATCGTCAACTCCGCAAGACGAATGGTACCGAATCCGCGGACCTTAACGCTATTTCTCGAATACTCCACGTCCGCCCCCAAACCAAGGTCCTTCGGAGCCGGTTCTGTGGCCCCGCGGCGCTTCAGACCGCGAACCAGTGTACACGGCACAATGTTCGCCGGCGTGCCCGCGAGCAGAAACGGATTGATCTGGCTCCGCTGTTTCTCGTCCCGGCAGGCGGCGCGGAAGGCGCTATTGGTTGCCATATTGCCGCTGAAAACATCCACGGCCAAATCTACATCCAATTCGACGCCGGCAATCTTCAAATTTTCGAAATGGGACCCTATGGGAGTAATGCGCGGTTCCGTCCCATTACGCGGATGGCTGGATGCGATGCGGGCAACCATCCGGTCCGCCGTGAACATGTTGAGAAGGTTGAAGCCCTCGATTACTACAGTGGCCGTTGCGTCGAACGTGTCGTTCTGCCGGTCCGGCTGCTGCTTCAAAGAGCCCGAGACCATCGTGGTTGCCGACCGGAAGGATAAGATATTCCGGAAATTGAAATTGTCTACCCGAACGGTCGAAAACCCGCCGGATGCCGGTAATGCCGCGCTAGCCTGCACCGGGACAATTTCATCAAACGGGAGGGTGAAATGTCCCATGACACCCGAGCCAAAAGCGTGATACTGAAAATTTTCGATCATATGTCAGTTCGTCTCTTAGGATGATTTACTTTTCCGGCTGAATCCGCACGACGCAGCGCACGATCTCTTCCGGGCTGGGACCATTCGATCCGGTCAGCGCGAGAGTATAGTCGCCCGCAGGTAGACTCGCAGTGGGAACGGTTAGTTGTAGCGTGTCGGCATTCGCGGCAACTGCCAGATCGGAAGAAGAACGCGGGGACGTTTGCGATGAAGGGGTCAGCGAATAGGCATATCGCTGATAATGTTGCGGCAGATCGAAGTTGAAAACCGCAAAAGGTCTCGACCGTGGAGCCGTATATACCTGCGAAGCTCCGCGAGTTTGCGGCCGCACAACGAAAGTCTCGGAGATGCCCGGCCGCTCAAACTGCCGCAGACGGGATTCAAACGAGGGCACAACATGCAGCACGCTATATCCGGCGGCAACCGCGAGAATCAAATTCAGGGCTCCGGAGAATGCCAGGGTCTGTGTAGCCCAGGGCCGCAGGAAATCGAACCACCCGCGCCGCTCGGCAACTTTTCCGGTCGCTTCATCCTGGAACACAGCGGTTGCGTTAGCGGCAAACACATCGGCTAAAGCCAGATCTCGCATGCAACGCGAGCAGTCCGCCAAGTGATCCTCGAACTCATTCCGTTCGGCCGCCGGCAGGTCGCCAAGAACATACCTTTCGCTTGCTTGTAACTGCACCGCTGTTTCATGATCCATCTGTAGTCTCACATGCCGTCCTCGTCAGTTAGTTACCCCAGCGGCTATTCCGTTACAGCAAAAGAGCAACATTTGTGTGATGAAGGTACCTTTGCGGGCACCGGCGGCCTGAAACCGCGCCTTGGCACGGTGCAGCAGTACCCGAAGGTAAGCCGCATCGATCTTAAGTTTCTTGCAAATCTCCGCCCTGTCGGCTTCTTCAAGAAACACCAGGCGAAGAATTTCCCGATCCTTCGCGGACAACTCATCGAGTACCGCTTTCACCATTCGCTTGCGCTCCGCCGTGATCAACGAGCGCTCCAGATCGATGCTATGGTCTCGAACCTCGGCCGGATACTCTTCGGTGTTCGATGCGCGCCGGCTGAATTCCAGTACCACGTTATTGCACACCGAGTTAACGAAGGCCCCAAACCGCTCCGGATGCTCCACCCCAGCGCCTTTTCGCAACACCTTCAGAACGCGATAAAGGGTCTCCTGGCGTACGTCGCCCGCCGCTTCGTCCGAGATGTGACGCGACCGCAGTTTCAATGAAAGGAATTGACTGAAGTACGTGTGGAAATGGGCTTCGGTCTCCGGATCGCCATCCTTTAACCGTTCAACGTACCCAGCATCGAAAGAGCGGAATTCCAAATCATAGTCCTCTGGTTCCAATCATTATACATATCTGATGGGCAGAAGTATCTACTCAATCGGTGGCCGTCTGGTGATTCCAAAGATCCTTACTGCGAAACAACCCCGCACAGAGCGTGAATCAGGTAGGGATCAATCTCTCTAGGGAGGCTCTTCAGATGAACATTACTCTACCCACCGAGCTCGAAAGGCGAGTTCGCCAAAAGCTCGAGCGCGGTGACTACGACACCGCCGATGCGCTTGTAGAAGAGGCAGTGTACCGTCAGATTGAAGAGGGTGAGTGGACCTGGAAGGCCTGCGAGAACGACTTTAGCGGGCGGACGCCGAGATTGAGCGCGGACATGGATTGGAGTTTGACGAGCATACGACGAACGACCTCTCAAGGGATATCCACGAATGAGGCATCAAGAGACTGGCTGAGTTACGGAATCCCGGCCCGTGTGGATGAGAGCCGCTACGTGGCGGCGGTTTTGCATTACGACCGGCCGCGCTGGTAACGTCAATTCCTATCACGGCACGCTTCACTCCGCTTCACTCGCGCGTGAAGGGTAAGATGATCGGCGTTTCGATCTCAGCGATGAGATATTCGCATGCGTTCGTGCCTGGCATCAGACACTTGGGTGATCGTCAGCCAGGCGTTTTTCGGAGTGGAGTGGCGGATATGTCTGCTACTCCTTTTTCCGTCGTTCTGCCTGTGACTATTATCGATACGGATCTGCTTCCCAGCGTTACAAGAGATCGCGCAGGCGATCCAAGACCAAAATTCTCAACGGTATCAGATCGGGAATGCGGGTGTCATTGGTAAGAAAAAACGTAGCGCTTGACTCAATCGTTGTGGCTAACTGAATCGCATCCGGCCTTCGAAGCCCGTGTCGTGAGCGCAAACGGCCGGCCTCCTCCGCTATATCTGCGATCGATCAATACTTCCGTCAAGGCGAGGACAGAGGTGACCACTCGAAATTCGCCGGGATCAAGAACGGTCGAACCACCGCGAAATACGCAGGACTCTCTTCGATCAGGTAAATAAGAGGCGCGTGTCCAAGCCAACAGTCGTGCCTCTAAGCTGCTTCAGACATTCCATTCGGCGCGTTCGCGGTCCACGTACTCCTGAGCGTCAATCCCTTGCCACATTTACTTTGCCGAGTCCCCGAAGTTCAAGAATACTGGCGCCTCGCGCGGTCGGCGCTTCCGCGCGCAAATGCTCGGCAATCTCAGAAATGAGGCGAACTTGCTCGACCCGGCTAAGAAATTCCACACGGCATGATATTCACGTAGGCTTTCGTCACAACTGACTGAATCAAAACAAAATCGCCAGACAATCCATTCTTCGACATACGATGATGCTCATGGTTCACGAGCAGCTCAGTATGAGATCCGCAGTCGACCTTTTGATATCGGCCAGCATATCTGCTTGACCCAGCTAGTCGGTCCCCTTGGATCGCATGGCACGTTCTCATCCCGCTGCCGAAAACAAAAGCAAGCGCCTTCGAGCCGGACGCCTTATGCGGCGCAAGCACAACTCAAATTCCGTACAATTAAGCGCTTATCGCCATCGGCTTGGTAAGGCATCTGGCGATATAGGCTACCGATTACCGAAATTTGCGAAGCACGGCAAGCAAGCGTCCCTGGACTTCCACTTCGTTCGCCGGATAGTACATCGGCCTCATAGAAGCATTGGCCGGTTGCAGACGGATCATGTTGCGCGGCTCGCGGTAGATCCTCTTCAAAGACGCATCATTGCCGTTATTGACTATTGCGACGACAATGTCGCCGTCGCGATGATCCCCTCCGCGCTCGATGAGCACGGTATCGCCGTCGCAAATATGGTCGTCGATCATCGATTCGCCGCGGACCTCAAGAGCAAAGGTATCGTGTCCCACAAACTCGGCGAAGCTTAAGGTATTGCGTTCCTCGATTGCCTCCACCGGCAACCCCGCCGCGATGCGTCCCAGGAACGGCACCTCGACTGCCGTCTTTTGTTTTTGACGGCGCTGTTCCTGCATGTATCGAGGCGCAATATCGACCGACCGGCTTTGGTTGGCGCCGCGCTTGAGATAATTTTTTTCCTCCAGCGCGCCGATGTGTTTATGCACGGTTGCGAGCGAAGCCAAATCCAAAGCGTGGGCAATCTCCTCGTAACTTGGGCTGTAGCCGTTCTCATCTACGAAGCCCGCGATGAAGTCCAGCACTTCCTTTTGACGCTTGGTCAGAGCCATACCAATATATTGGGCGAAGAAAAGGGGAAACGCAAGGGGGTAAATAAAAATATCAGATATCGCGCGGACGAACATACCAATCGAGCGATTCTTCTCGCGATAGCCGCTGAGGTTCGTGCGCGGCATCCGGATGCGTGGACCGAAATCGCCCAAGCATGATATCTTCGAGTTTCGCCACCGCATCCGGATTGCGGGGACCGACATTGGTAAACTCTCCGGGATCGTTTTGCAAATCGAATAACCGAACATATCTGCCCGGCGTCGGATTATCGGTTTCGTATCCATCCGTTCGCTTCCGCTTCCCGGAGCAGAAGATGAGCTTCCACTTGTCGGTGCGGACGAACGCCTCTTCATTCTCTAAGTACTCGCTGAAAATCCCGCTTCTTGCAGCCGTCGCGGGGCGGCCCTCGAGATATGGCCGCAGACTCTGGCCATGTTGGATCGGCAAGCGATCGATAGTCATCATGTCCACTATGGTTGCCGGTACATCGATATGTTCCGTGAAGTCCTTGACTACCCCCTCGCGAATCTTACCGGGGAACCGCATCAGCAAAGGGACGCGCAACGCAGGATCGTATCCGCAGTGCTTCTCAAATCGCCCATGCTGCCCCGGCAATAGCCGTGGTCCGCCATGTAAACCACCAGCGTGTCCCGTTCGAGGTTCAGCCGCCTTAACGCAGCGAGCACCCGCCCTACACTGCGATCGAGATACTCCACCGAGGTGTAATAAGACGCAATAATACCTCGTTTGTCCGTATCCGTCAGATCGCGAAAGATCAGCGGAATCTGTCCCGGATCCTCAGGTCCCACTCGCGGTACATCGAACCGCGCCGGGTCGAAGCGATCTCGATCCTCGATCGGAAAGTCGTATGGCGAATGCGGCTCCATGAAGCTCACCCACATGGCGAAAGGTTCAGTCCGATGCGCTTCCAGAAACTGCTCCGCCAGGCGGCCCTGATATAACGACCTCATGTCATTCTCGTAACGCGGGTAAGGCAGCTTATCGGCATTCAGCCATATACGCGCCGGATCTTTGAACGGACGCCACGGCGGCTTGCCCGCCACGCTATCCGGCTTCGGCCGCGGCTTTACGTCCTGATTCCAGGCGCGCGTCAGTTCCTGCTCGGTGTCAACGATGTCGAAGCCGTGCAGCCCCGGTTTCGCCGGCTGATTGAAATGCATTTTGCCAAACACGGCTGTCGTATAGCCGGCCTTCTTGAATTGCCGCGCCAGTGTCGGCTTATCCTCCGAGAGCCGCGTTGGCAGTCGCGTCACGCCCGCCATATGCGGCATCTGCCCGGTAAAGAAGCTCTGCCGCGATGCAGTACACACCGGAGAGTTGCAGTAGTGCGCCGCGAATCGAGTGCTTTCAGAGGCTAAGCGGTCAAGATTGGGTGTGCGCGCCATGCGATTTCCATCGCATCCAAGGACATAGCCCGCATGGTCGTCCGCGAGGATGAAGACCAGATTCGGACGTCGGCTCGATTGCACAGCCTGCGCGGCACTGCCAGCCAGCAGTTCGCGGCGCGTGATCCCAGGGGAGAAATGCAATGCCATGGCATCTATTCTATAGGGGCCGGATTACTGCCTGTGATAAAAGCGTCAGATCCTGAGCCGCGTTCGCGCCCTCCGCGAGCGCCATTTCGAGCGGACGCGCAATCTCGAGGATGGAGTGATCACGATCCTCGATCCGGCACCCGCCCAGGACCTTCCAGCGGGCATGCTCGCAAATGTCGATATCCTCACACCGAACGAGACTTAGGCCTTGCAGTTGCTTGGACGCTCCGGCCAGCGAATCTGGCCCGCGGAAGCTTCGGAGATCGCCGGGAGTCTGATGGAACTGGGCCACGGACCGCAATTCTGCCGTTCGGACGCAAAGGTTGTTTTATCAACAACCTGAGTGGGAAGAACAGGTTGCCGGATTTCCCGTGGATGCCATCGACACTACTGCTGCGGGGGATACGTTCAATGCCGCTCTGGCTGTAGCGCTCGCTCAAGGCCGGACGATTTCACGAGCCGCCGTTTTCGCCAACGCGGCCGCGGCAATCTCGGTCACGCGGCCGGGAGCGCAACCTTCCGCGCCTTCTCTTGACAGCGATTCCGCAACCAAGTTTCTTGAATGGCCAAAGCATCTGATTTCATTGTTGTTTTAGCCTGTTTCTTCGTGGTACTCTTTCCGATCGTTTGGGCAAGTGTGGAAAGCCGGCCTGCTATTGAGCCAGCGGCGAACCGCACCGATCCTTGTATCTGGTTCAGAGTCACGATGGTAAACCCCGCCAAGTCTGCGTCCCCAAGGCTTGCCAACAGCGTATCCGGCAGGCGGTGAACAATTACAGGAGATCAGAAGCTGATCGAAGAAGTATCCGAACTAGAGTGGAACCGGCTTCGGCAGAGAAAGGAATAGGCCTTTCTTCGCCTGTTTGCCTATGCGGAAAAGCTGTTCGGCCTTTCTGCGCAAGTGGTCGCTTCGATTTCTGCCGAAGGCTGGAGCCGCGCATTGCCACAGCGGTGGTGATGAAATCGGCGCTGGCGGCGTTCTAGGCCCGTCTCGGAAGTCTGAATGCGCTCGAAATGACTAGGCTGGCAAAAAACCTGGAACCGCTACCTGGGTCAGTCACCGTGCAGTGCCGATCGCATGGGCCGAATCTGGATGGATGCCGACACGGTGCGCCAGGGAATCCATCATGTTTACGACCGTCTGAAACGAAATACGTCATTGCCAGACATTCATGGTCTCGCCGTGGCGGTGCTGGACGGTCATGAGACCAGTGCCAGCTATTTGCGCTGCTGTCCGGGCTGTCTGAAACGCACGATCCATACCGCAGCCGGTGACTTGGTCCAGTATTATCACCGCAACGTGACGCTGATGTTACTGTCTGCGGCCCGGCCCGGCCATCCGACGCTGCGCCGATCGGCGGGGACGGCGCATCGCGGGCCGAAACGAAATCCTGGGTAGCTCAGAGCCGCAGATCGACACCGGTCATGTCCTTCGGCTGTTGCTCGCCGAGGACGCCAAGAATAGTGGGAGCGATGTCGCGTAGCGCTCCTCCGGAACGTAACTTAGCGCCTGAATCGTCCACGAGGATGAACGGGACCGGGTTGGTAGTGTGATACGTGTGCGGACCTTTTGTTACCGGATCGATCATCATCTCGGCATTGCCGTGGTCGGCGGTGATCAGCCAAACGCCGTTCTTGCGCTTGAGAGCTTGCCAGATGCGTCCCAGGCATGCATCCACCGCTTCCACGGCGCGCACTGTCGGATTCATCTGACCCGAGTGGCCAACCATGTCGGCGTTGGCGAAGTTCATGACGATGACGTCGAAATCGCCGGTATCGACAGCCTTCACCACCACGTCGGCGACACCATCGGCGCTCATCTCCGGTTTGAGATCGTACGTCGCGACTTTGGGCGACGCCACCATCTCGCGCTCTTCGCCGGCATAGGCCTGCTCATTGCCGCCGTTGAAAAAGTAGGTGACGTGCGCATACTTCTCGGTCTCGGCGACGCGCAGATTCTTCCAGTTCAAATGTGCGAAAACGTTCGCCAAAATGTTGTGCACCGTGTCCTTCGGCAGCATGAAGGGGACGGTGAACCTTTTATCGTACTGCGTCATGGTGACGTAATTGAGATTCTTGGGAGCCTTCGCGCGAGACGGCTGCTCCAGCGTGGTGCTGGTCAAAGCCTCGGTCATCTCCCGCCCACGATCGGCGCGATAGTTGAAGAAGATCACGGAATCGTCCTCCCGAATCAGACCGACCGGCTGGTTGTGGTGGTCGACGATGGTGAACGGCTCGATAAATTCATCGGTGATGCCCATTTGATAGGAGCGCATAACCGCGTGGACCGGATCGTCGGCCTTGTTGCCCGCGCCAAGCACCATGGCGTCGAAGGCTTTCTCGATGCGATCCCAGCGCTTGTCCCGGTCCATCGCGTAGTAGCGGCCCGCGATCGAAGCGATTTTGCCGACGCCCAGTGTGGCCATCTGCTGCTCGATCTGCCGGATAAAGTCTGCGCCGCTCTGCGGAGGCGTGTCGCGGCCATCCATGAAGCAGTGTACGAACACGTGCTCCACGCCTTGCTGCTTCGCCATTTTCAACAGCGCGTAGAGATGCGTCAGCAATGAGTGTACGCCGCCATTGCTGCATAGCCCCAGGAGGTGCAGCCGATGCGTGCGGGCGTTATCCATGCAATTTAAGAAGACCGGATTATTGAAGAACGATCCGTCCTCGATCATCAAATCGATGCGCGTCACGTCCATGTGGATGACCCGGCCTGCGCCGAGATTCATATGGCCGACTTCGCTGTTGCCCATCTGGCCTTCGGGTAGTCCTACCGACGGACCCGAAGTTTGAATCAGAGTGTTGGGAAATTCACGCAGCAGGCGATCGTAGGTGGGCTTATTGGCCGCGGCGATGGCATTGCCCTCGACGGAAGGGGAGAAGCCCCAGCCATCGAGAACGGTCAGGATTAGAGGCTTCGGGCGCGCCATTACTGACGGAACGCCTTCCTGCCGGCAAACTGCGCGGCGTCGCCAAGTTTCTCTTCAATGCGGAGTAACTGATTGTACTTGGCGATGCGATCTGTGCGGCTGGCTGAACCGGTCTTGATTTGTCCGGCGGAGGTGGCCACCGCGAGGTCGGCGATGAACGGATCTTCGGTCTCACCGGAGCGGTGAGAAATCACCGACGTGTAACCGGCGTTATCTGCCATGCGGATTGCAGCCAGCGTTTCGGTCAACGTGCCGATCTGGTTGACTTTGATCAGAATGGAATTGGCGATGCGGTTTTCGATACCGCGAATCAGGCGCTCGGTGTTGGTGACGAAGAGATCGTCGCCGACGAGTTGAATTCTCTTGCCGAGCGTGTCGGTCATGAGCTTCCATCCGTCCCAATCATCTTCGGCCATGCCGTCTTCGATGGAAATGATTGCGGGATATTGCCGGACCCAATCGGCCCAGAACTCAACCATCTGCTCGGAAGTGCGCACGCTCTTATCGGATTTCTTGAAGACGTACTTGCCTTCCGAGTAGAATTCGCTAGCGGCGGGATCGAGCGCGATGCCGATCTGCTCGCCGGGTTTATATCCAGCGAGAGTGATGGCCTGCATGACCACCTCGAGTGCCTCTTCATTCGACTTGAGGTTCGGCGCAAATCCGCCTTCATCCCCGACGGCGGTTGAATAGCCCTTCTTGCTGAGAACTTTTTTGAGCGTATGAAAAACTTCGACTCCCATGCGCAGCGCTTCGGAAAATTTGGAGGCGCCGTAGGGGACGATCATGAACTCTTGCGGATCGACCGAATTGTCGGCATGCGCGCCGCCGTTCAGAATATTCATCATTGGCACGGGGAGTAGATTGGCTCCCGCGCCCCCCAAGTAACGGTAGAGGGTAGTGCGCTGCGATGCCGCGGCTGCCCGCGCAACGGCGAGAGAAACAGAGAGGATCGCGTTCGCGCCAAGACGCCCCTTGTTGGGCGTCCCGTCGAGATTGATCATGAGGTGATCGATTCTTGACTGCCCGGTAGCGTCATGCCCGCGTAGCGCTTCAGCGATTTCCTTGTTCACATGGGCGACCGCTTTGCTGACACCCTTACCGAGATAGCGCGATTTGTCGTCGTCCCGCAGTTCGACGGCTTCATGTTCGCCTGTGGAAGCGCCGGACGGTACCGCGGCGCGGCCCATGCTCCCATCCGCCAGAAAAACTTCGGCCTCTACTGTGGGGTTACCACGTGAATCGAGAATCTCGGTCCCGGTGACCAGTGCAATTGATGACAAAAGTTGACTCCTTGGATTGGCCTTCAGAAAAGCGGAAACGCCCTTCAATTGACGATATCATGCACGCGTTCGAGTCAAAGCGCGATGCGATCGGCCGGAATTGGTGGTATTTGGGCGGCAAAGGTCATCTGGCGCAGCAGGCCTCTGCGTATGGCGTTTCAGTGTTCTTCACTACTCGTTCGGCGCGGTACCAATCGTCTTCGGCTGTGCCTTGCGGTTTGCCGGCCAATTCCCAAAGGAGTTCGGCGATGTCTTTCACGCGGCGGCCATCGTGTTGGGCCGCTGGAGCAATCGTCCAAAATCCGCGGCGCGCTTCGACAGGCATCATGGAAGCTGCGAGCATGTCGCGAATGCCGTTGTATGCGAGGCGGGCCTGCTCGAGGCATTCCAAAGCGCGCTCCGCCTCCGCGGCATCGTGGGAAGGCTGCGCGTTAATCTCGGCCAAGCGGTTGGCTTCGCGCTCGAACTGCCGGAACGCGTCGCGATACCCTTGCCATAGAAGCTGTTTGTTGGGTAACTTAGTCGGCATTGCTTCCATATAGAATTAGACGCAACAAACCTCCAAAAGTTCGCAACTTCTGGCGAAGTGACTGAATTCGCGGTTAAGCGGTCCGGGATGAAGTGTGAGATGAGACGCCACAAACGGACAAATTACCTTGCCCCCATGTTGCGCGAGAGATTCCCGCAGGTGAGATGCTGGAAGTTGTGCTGCATTGGGGTAACCAGAGCGATGATGACGAGTGGAGGGAAGCAGGCAGCAGCACCCCCATCACGATCTCTGATACCCTCACTGCCGCTAACAAGAATCCAGCGGAAATCGAAGAGATCGTGTCCGATCTCGCGTCGGTGCGAACCGTGCAAGCACTCTTCGCCCGAAAATGACGGGCTGGTAAGTGCTCCAACCTGGCCATACATTCTATTGCCCAACTCCCGGGAATGAAGTACCGCATCTCTGGATCGTTCTGACCGATCGAGACCTCAAGGTTTAAATAGTTCCCGCGCGAACCTCGTAGCCATCAACGAGTAATTCTGCGTCCTCGGGCACCACGAACTCGCGAAGATTTGATTGGCAATTGCGTAAACCGCATTGTGATCGGGCCCGATTTCGGGGGGATGGTCCAGCAAACATTTCGTAATACACTTCAAAAACTACGAGTGCCGATCTGACGGTGAATGCCCGGCCGCGCATGGAGTGCAAAGCGCCGCAGATAGTATTTTGGCAACAAAGACAAACACGAAAGCACATGAACAGCCGAAGGAACATCTTGACCGAAGCGCGCAGAGAGAGCAGACGAGCGAGAAGCCGGTTTAACAGCTATTGCTTCACGACAGCAACACGTATGATCACGCCGTTTACTTTGGGCGGCGTCACGTTGTAATCGATCAATACCGGAACATTATTGGCAAAAGCATCGCGCAACAGATCAAGCATCCCCTGACGTGGGGGGAGGTTGCTATCGTTCCGCAGTTGGAAACCGAAGCTCTTTCCCGGCTGCGAATCGAGTTGGACAACGACTTCGACATCGAGAAAATCGGAAGGCGGACCGAAGCCCGTACCGACATCATGCACTCGCAGAAACGTAATGTGGCCTTTGCTTTCCACAAGGCCCGCAAAGGCGTTCGCGGTCCCGATGCAACCGAACCAACCGGCCGCAACCACCATCAATACTAACCGTGACATGAATTCTTTTCCTCCTTTTCAGTTCACTCTTGCTACACGAATGATGAGCCCGTTTTGAGCGCCATTCCGCAGATAATCGATGGCTACCGTACGATTCGCGCCAAAAGCGGAGCGCAAGACTTTGAGCATCCCAAAGCGGGCCTCTTCTTTATCGCCGGTGCGAAGTTGAAAACCGAAACTCTTACCTGTTTGGGTGTCGAGTTGAATGATCACTTCGGCATCGAGAAACTCTACGGGCGAGCCGTAACCAGTGCCGATATCGTTGACCCGCAAGAATGTGATCCTGCCGGAAGCCGAAACCAAGCTGGCTGAAAACGGTTTGTCAGCGAGCAGGGCAGAGTGGCTCCCAACGGTCAAATTGGGCTGGCTATTATTTACAATTTGCAGCGTGGCAGCGCGGCAAATGGGATAGACGCTTGGGGCTGCGACTGCAAGGTTCACCCACCCATCGCAGCTTGCGTTATCCTCCCAAATGCCATTTGAGTCGGGCTGAGCGGGCTTTCCGTCAATATCGTCGTTGAAGTTCGGCCCCGGCGCAATCTCTTCTAGAAAGGTGTTGGCAAAGCGCCGTAACTGCGGCAGGTCAAGCGGAATCGGTTCACCGGCTTTACTGGCTGGGGCGTTGATACGGTCGAAAGCGCCGCGCAACACCTCAATGTAACGTGTGTCGAGGGCCCCGTGGTTGATGTCTTCCGCGTGCACGCCGACGCAGCTTGGCTGATCATCCTGGTAGTTCCAACGATAGCGGTCGCCACGGGCGTCGGCGACCGTCTGTAAGCGGTTCACCAGGTATCGGTGAAAGCGGGATACCAAGAGTGGGAAGAGAGTACGCGAAAGTTGGGCGTTGCTCGCTTGTTGATTTGAGCGCTGGTAGAAATCGCTGTCCAGCACGCGCCAGAGTTCTATGAGCATCATCGCGTAAGCGCCACTCTCGTTGTGGGCCAACGGCGCTCCGGCAACGCACTTCAGGTTTTGACAATTGCTCCTTTGCTGGGCAAGCCGGGTGTAAGAGGTCTGGGAGTAGGGCGGGGTGGTTCCGGCGGCTTTTGCTGCTGCATTGGCCGCATCCATAGCAGATTTTTCCTGGTTGTACGCCTGTT
The DNA here is from genome assembly GCA_963767545.1 of Terriglobia bacterium. Classification (GTDB taxonomy): domain Bacteria; phylum Acidobacteriota; class Terriglobia; order Bryobacterales; family Bryobacteraceae; genus CAVVFX01. Next base: position 1,594 of record CAVYEV010000039.1, on the reverse strand, counting down.
GACAATCGGACGCTGAAGGTTTCGTGCTATAGACTTGCAGTTGCGCCAAGTATGATTGGAACAGGTTTCCCACGCTCTTTGTGACCACTTGCGGCATGAAAGCCCAAGCCGTTTCCAGAGTGGCATTGGTGTAGCGTATGGCGTCACTGCCGTAAGCCGGCTGGAGGGTTGGGTCTTCGGCAACGATGCGGGAAAAGGCCGCGATCGAGTAACCATAAAGGCTTGCCACGACCTCCGGAACGAAATTCAGGTTTGCCGTGTCGGGACCGCTTCCGCCCCAGCCGGGCATGACATGGCCGCGGAAATCGTCGATTGGCGTGGCGGGATACGGTGGAGCAGTCAAACCGCATAGGTAGGGAGGTCCAGGGTTGTAATGGTCGTCGCGGTATTGTAAGGCGAGTTCTATGAAGTCGCGCAGGCGGTCCAAGTATTTGCGGTCGTGCGTGATCTCGTACATGCGCGCAAGCGAGGTCATTCCGCTTTCGACGCCCCACACGCCTGCAGGAAAGCGATCGTAAAATGGGCCACAGAGCGTGTTTGCCGCGGCCAAGGGGCCACCGGGCTGCATCCATTGCACGTCAAAGGCGGCAATGTCGGTAGCGGTCACGGTAGCGCCGTCAGAAATGGTCACGGACTGCGCCCAAAGACCAGGCATGGCACACGCTGCCAAGTAACAAATCGTAACTCGAACGATCAAGGTCACTGCTTGTAAGTAGTGATTCAAAAGCTCCAGCCGTTACAAAGAAGTATAGTTTAAAAGCTAGCCAAAGATATTCGAAATTTTGAGACCACCGGTCGTCTGTCCGATTATCTTGTTGTCAAGGCCAACGGGAGGAGGCGGCCGATATAGACTTTTACAAAGCTGTTTGGTAGCCTGCTGGTTTTTGTCGGCCGGCTCCATCTCTGATTCATGTCCAACTCATCCGTCTTGACCTGCCGCGCATGATGTTCAAGAGGAACTTCGATCAATGGCAGGCGATGATTGTTTTGAGTACCAACGCTGAAATGAAAGTGAACACGACTGAGTTCAAAGCGACGGTTAGGCCGAAGTGACAGATTACTTGCCACGCCATGTTGTGCGAGAAATTCTCGCAGGTGAGCAACTGGAAATTGTGCTGCTTTGGGTAGCCTGAGCGACAATTACAGCAAACTCTTGTAGGCCTACGCTCATACCAACAGCAATTGTTTCGGACCTCTTAAAAGCGTGCCGGTGACCAGCCTCCGCTCACTTGCGTCATTTCACTTCCAGTTCTTGCGCATAGTACGCGCGGACCCGCCGTGCCGCCGCCCTCCCCACCTGCGCAGCCAACTCATCTTCGGACGCTGCGCGCACCAGCGCGGAACTTCCAAAATGCTTGAGCAACTTCCTGACCGTCAACTCGCCGACTCCCGGAATCTCCTCCAGTTCCGATGTCAGCCGCGATGCATTCCGGCGCGTACGGTGGAACGTGACCGCAAACCGGTGCGCCTCGTCTCGCACCGACTGAATCAGGTGCAGAATCGGCGAAAACCGGTCGAGCACGATCGGCTCGTTCTCCTGCCCGAGAACGTAGATAATCTCCTCGCGTTTCGCAATGGACGCCACCGCCTGATT
>CAVYEV010000038.1:0-143773 GCA_963767545.1 Terriglobia bacterium | reverse complement strand
GTGCCTCCGCTGAACCTCTACGATGCCACAGCCGGCGATTTATCCACATGTTTGCCAGGCACTGGATTTCACGCCGTATCAGGCGAAGGAGGAAGATCCGCGTTTGTTTGATCCGGAAAAGGTGAAGTAGTCCAAGATTCCCCGGTCTAAGCCCATACGGTTCACTTAACGTCAACGGGCGATAGTTATTCTTTCGGGCCAATGTTCCCGCATGAATTACCTGCCCGGGGGCGCTTCTCCGTTCACTCGCATGAAGGGCTCTTGACGGTACTGACCGTTAGGGTGACCGTCGTGGGCGCATTCGACGAACCGAGCAAATTCAAAAAACAACTTTCAAGTCGGGCAGAGCCAGCCCGAAATAGGCGTAGACTTTGCTTCTTACCGCTTATAGGACGCGGTAATCCGGAGACTCGAAGAAAAAAATCGGTCTTGGCGATCGCTCGACCTGAGCTACTTTGATGTACTTCTCCCGGATCGAACCGTAAAGGTTGCCTTTTCATAGTCGTAGTTAGAAACTCCACCCCTGGACTGCGCCAAAGACCTCCCGCATGACAGGGCGGGTATCGCCGTTTCCGTCCTGCGAGGATACGCGCGCGCATAGCGTCCCAGCGCGCGTCCCCATTCTTCACCTTTAAGGCTGCCCCGCTTCCTCATCGAAACCTCGCGGTACCTTTTTTCGAGCGCTTTCCCAGACCCCCAGATACCCCGCCAGTCTGCCGGTCGGAACACGCTCTCCCGAATAACCGGCAGCCTCATCTTTAGCTTCCGCCGCAACTTCAACCAGTTCTGCGATGCTAAAATTCGCTGAACTCAAAATCCGGCACATGGGCGGAGATCGAGCCAACAATGTTCTCCTTCCTGACCTGCGTTTCGATTAGCTTGCGATTGTTGGGCTCGTCGTGGATCGAATGACACTACACTGAACCGCCTGGAGAGTCTTGTCTTCCAGGAGACCCCGTCCTGGAGTGTCATCGCGATATTCTTTTTTCCGTTCCTCATGGCCCCTCTCAAATCGACCAGGCCTATTCCAAATCTTTCTGGTTCAGGAAGCAGTTCAAGGACCGCGAAAAAACTCTGTAGGACCTTCGACGTACCATCGCACTGAACTTCCCGTGAAAAGTCCGAAGCGAAAAGGAGAGGTACGGCTTAGACAGAAGTCTGTCATCAAGAGGACGGTCAGAACCGAATGCGCGTTTCCGTCTGTCCGGCTGCCAGCGTCCGGAGCCCTGATCTTTTTCTCATTAGCTTGCGCCTGGGCCCGCCCCCCGAAAGCCTTTTTCGAATTACCTCCGCTAAGTGGCGAATCCACAGTGCTCCCGAGATCCCGCTCCCGTCAGCCGACTCACGTTGCTTCCACGAAGAAACTCGGAGCAGTAAATATAACTCGGAATTGTCGTCCATGGATGCTGGCCTCTGCAGGAATTCCGGTGGGTTCCGATCTTCAATCGGAAGTAGGCAGGCCTGCTACAAGCGCAATCGCCTTCTCGTGATATTTTGCATAGAGGGATTCATACTCCAGTTCGCATATGTTATGCAAGGCGCGGCCAGTAATTCGTGGCCAACACAGCGGCTCCAACAGAATTGCCAAATCAGACTATGGAATTCCACCGCTTGCCCCGCTCCCACATCTTGTGGTGAAGGGCATCCGACTCCAGCGCTCGCCTCACGATTTCCAACGTGCGGTCCCGTTGCGGTGGCAGGGGAAGTCGCTACTGAAATTCGAAAGCTAGTTTCTATTGCCATGTGGAAGGGATAGATGCGAAACGCGTGGAACAGAGGGGAGCCGTCTTCGTCGGTCGAGTCGCTTGTTAACCAACCCTTGGCATATAGGTCAGAAATGTCGGCATTCTGATGGTCACCCTGATACAGACACTCGGCATTTCTCGGCAGAAATCTCTAAAACTTTCTTGACTTAGGAACTGATTCTGAATAAGGGCTTCTATGTCGCAGGCCCATCGCCTGTGATACCAGCGAAAATCAGGGAACTGTGCAGAACCCATAGCTCTAAGCCGAGGTATTTTAATCTCCGATCGGCCGTTCGCTCTTACTGATCCTTGGGAACCAGCTCCCCGGACGGCGCAGGCTCGGCTTGCGCAGTGACCAGTTTGTCAAGCTGCTGAAGCTGTCCGCGGGCCTCATCGGCTTCCTTACCCGGAGGGGCGAACTTGAGAAACATTCTCAGTTGCTGTGCCGCGCCGGAATAATCTTTCTTGTCCGCCAGAATCGCGGCCAGAATGCGCGTGCCGAGGGGATAGCGATGCTGGGTATCGAGTTTTTGCAATTGAACCGCACTCTTCTCGGCGGCATCGAAATTCTGCAGATTGTAATTGGCGAGCGCGTCCAGGTTGAAGATCACGGGGAAATCCACTGGATCGAGACGAATTGCCTTAGCGGTGCTGTCGGCCGTCTCCTTCCATTTGTTTTCCCGAGCGTCGAGCAGTGCCAGGTCGACGTAGGGGCTGACCAGCTTCGGATCGGCTGCAATCGCTTGGGCAAACGACTTGCGCGCAGCCTCCACCTCTTGCCGATTCATCTGCAAGGCGCCGAGCCGGAACCAAGCCTCGGCGTACTGCGGATACGCGGTGACGGCTTTCTGAAACTCCTTGCCAGCTTCGTCGTCCTTCTTCTTTTTCAAGGCTTCCAGGCCTTTATCGAAAGCCTTTCTCGCATCCTTCGGCGCCATCATGGAGGTCATACTGACAGTACTGCCTTCGTCTTTGCTCATGCGGTGCAGCGTAATCATACCGACATCGGGGTCGTCCATGGAGCGGCGCTGTGCCAGTTGGACGGCGCTGGAGCGATAACCCGGCAACTGCGCGCGGAGTTCGCATCCCAATAGAACGCTGGAATTCGATCCACCGCCGCCGGACATGCCGCTTGAACCTCGCATGTTGCTGAAGGGATCGTCGAGCGAAGCTCTGGTGCTTGTCGGATCGCCGCCCATGCTCATCATGCCCGGAGTGCTGGCGTCCTGAAACGCGTTGTCGGCGTGGTTCATGTCGAAGCTGAAATGGCCCTTTGTATCGGTGTAGCCCATCGCGCGTGTGACGCCGTTACAGATCCGGACTATGGTTACAGACTGCGGCGGCGGTGTGCCATCCTCGGTGACCACGCGCCCCGAGACGTACATGGGGCGGCTAAACTCCGGCTGCCGGGTGGTAGTAGGCTGAGGCTGCGTATTGATCGGCGGAGTAGTGGTCGTCACCGGGCCAGGAGTTGGAACCGTTCCGGTGCCGGTGGTTGCGCCGCCTCCTTTGGCTTGGGCGAAGAGAGTGAAAGAGCAGGCCGCGATGAGGAGCGCGATAACGAGAAAGATGCGTCCAGAGTTCCGCATAAGGAACCTCCGTAATAAAGCTGGCTTCATTATACTGAAAGAAAGCTCGATCCAATGCATCACCATTACTTCGACCACAACGCGACCACCCCCGTTGCGCCAGCCGCCCTCGACGAGATGAGGAATTGTCTGGCCGAAGTGTACGGTAACGCATCCAGCATTCACTACTTTGGACAGGCCGCGAAACAGCGCCTTGAAACTGCGCGCCGGCGTGTGGCAGCGTTGCTGGGGAGCGGGCGAGAAGGAGATCGTGTTCACAGGTGGCGGGACCGAGTCCGATAACCTCGCAATCCTGGGTACGGTCCGCGCTTCACAAAGGCCGGCGCGACACGTGATCACCAGCGCGATCGAGCATCCCGCCGTCCTGAACACGTGCGCGCAACTCGAGCGCGAGGGCGTCGCGGTCGATTATCTGCCCGTCGGAAGATCCGGCATAGTCGATCCCGATGACGTGCGCAGCGCCCTGCGTCCAGATACCGTGCTTATCACGATCATGCACGCCAATAACGAAATCGGAACCATTCAGCCGATCGCGGAGATTGCTGCCATCGCCCGTGAGGCTGGTGTCTGCTTCCACAGCGACGGAGTGCAGGCCGCCGGCCGCATACCCGTTAATATCGCGGCCCTCGGCGTGGATCTTTACTCCATCAGCGCGCATAAGTTTTACGGACCGAAGGGCGCGGGCGCTCTCTACGTCCGCAAGGGAACGCCACTCGCGCCGATTCTCTTCGGCGGCCATCATGAGCGCGACCGCCGGGCGGGTACCGAAAACGTCCCGGCGCTATCGGCCATGGGAGTTGCGGCAGCCAATATTCCCGATCGCGACTTGGCCCCGCTGCGCGACCGTCTCGAGAGCGCCATCCTCAACCGCATACCCGTCCGCGCGCATAAATGGCGCAGGCAGCCCGCGGCTTCCAAATACCAGCAACATCTGTTTCGACTTCATCGAAGGCGAACCGCTTGTCATCTCGCTCGACCTGCGCGGCTTCGCCATCTCCAGCGGATCGGCATGTTCGAGCGGCGCAGTCGAACCATCGCACGTCCTGCGCGCGATCGGACTCAGCGACCGTGAGGCTCGGTCGTCCATCCGCATTTCACTCGGAGCATCGAACACGGTGGAGCAGGTGGACGCACTTGTGGACGCTATCGTCGATAGCGTCGCCAATCTGCGCCGCATCTCTACCGAAGGGCGCTTCTCCCCGGCGGTGGCGCATGCCTGAAACGATTCTCGTCGCCATGTCCGGCGGCGTCGATAGCTCCACGGTCGCGGGAATGTTGATGCGCGAAGGCCATCGCGTAATCGGCATGACTATGCAGCTTTGGAATCAGAGGCGTCTTCCGGGTATCGCTACTGAAAACGCCTCCGGCCGCTGCTGTTCGCTCGACGATGTCTACGACGCGCAGGCGCGTGGCGGGACAACTCGGCATCCCTTATTACGTGGTCAACTTCGAAGAGCAGTTCGAGCGCGAAGTTGTGGAACCGTTCGTCAACGAGTACCTTGCGGGACGCACGCCCGTCCCGTGTACGCTCTGCAATAACTTCATCAAGTTCGATAAATTCCTGGAGATGGCCGATTCCGTGGGCGCGCCCAAGATCGCGACCGGCCACTACGCGCGCGTCGATTACAACGCCGAATCCGGCCGCTACGAGATGCGCCGCGCCGCCGATCCGGTGAAGGACCAGACGTTTTTTCTCTTCGGACTCACGCAGCCGCAGCTCGCCCGCACCATGTTCCCGCTAGGAGACCGGCGCAAACCGGAGGTCCGCCAGTTGGCTCGTGAAATGGATCTCGATGTCGCCGGAAAGGGCGAGAGCTACGAGATCTGCTTTGTCCCCAACGGCGATTACGCCGCGTTCCTCGATGCGTATCTCACCGAGAAAGGCCGCCCGCGCGAGGCCACTCACGGCGATCTCGTGACGATCGCCGGCGAGAAAATTGCCGAGCACGCCGGCGTGCATCATTTCACTGTCGGCCAGCGCAAAGGACTAGGCGTCGCGAAGGGCGAGCCGCTCTATGTTATCTCGACCGATCCGGCGATCGCAGCGCGTCACTGTGGGATCGAACGATCAACTGCTGCGCGCCACGCTCGTCACGCGCGATGTGAACTGGGTATCGTGGGCAGGTCTCACTGCGCCAGCGAGAGCCGAAGTCAAAATCCGCCATCGCCATACCGCGGCCCCGGCGACTCTTACGCCTGTCTCAGACGGCGTCGAAGTCCGCTTCGATGAACCGCAGCGCGCTGTGACGCCCGGCCAGGCCGCGGTGTTTTATGAGGGCGACTTAGTTCTCGGCGGAGGGTGGATCGAATAATATCGGATCGGATAAGTCTTCGCTACGCCGTTGAGTATCTAGGCGCGATGCTCCTCTTCAAATCGCTTGAGCTTACGCCTCTGCCGCTAGCGAAACGCCTCGCCACAATTTACGCAAAGATCCTCGACCGCGCTGTTCCCCGGCTCCGCAAAGTCGCCCGCCGCAATCTCGCGATGGCTCTCCCCGAAAAGGCAGCCGAACACGAGGCCATTATTGATGAGGTCTTTCGATCCATTGGACGCGTGCTGCTCGCCATTGCCCGATTCCCGCTCCATCAATCGCGACACCGTTGCCCAGTGGATCCGCTATCAGGGCTTCGAACATTTCGAAGCCGCGCGAACTCGGGGCAAAGGCGTACTCTTCGCGACCGGACACCTAGGCAACTGGGAGCTTAGCGCCTTCTCTCACGCGCTCATGTGCGAGCCAATGGGCGTGGTGGTCCGGCCTCTCGATAATCCACGGCTCGACGCATTCGTAGAGCGCCGCCGCAGCCTCTCCGGCAATCATCTGATCGGCAAGCGCGACTTCGCGCGCCCCATTCTGCAAACCCTGCGACGCAATGAAGCCGTTGGTATTCTGGTGGACCAGAACGTTCTCCCGCAGGACGGCGCGTTTGTCGATTTCTTCGGCACTTCCGCCTGCAGCGGGACTACATTTGCGAAAATCGCCGCCCGCAGCGGAGCCGCCGTGATTCCCGGCTTCGCCTTTTGGTCCGACCAGGAACAACGTCACATTCTGCACTTCTATCCCGAAGTCCCCATGACGGGCGATCTGGCAACCGACACCGCTGCGATCCAGAAAGCCGTGGAACGCGCTGTCCGCGAGTATCCCGGCCAGTGGCTGTGGATTCACCGCCGCTGGAAAACCCGCCCTCCCGGCGACCCCGCCTTGTACTGACACGCGAAACCCTCCGCCCGTCCCGAGCGTCGTTTAGATATCATCTATCCAGAGGTAACTTCATGAAGGCTTGGCTGAAGCTCTTTCTCTTATTTGTCCCAGTACTTATCGTTGCAGTAGCAGTGGAAGGGCAGGACGGCCCCATCAATCCCAATGGTCCGACGGTTGCCAAGCCCCGCAAGAAGCCGGCCGACGACTCGTCTACGGCTTCTCCGACCGATAGCGACGCACCCAAGATTCCATCCGTATTCAATAAGAAAAACGCCGAAACTACGCTGGAGGGCCCCAGTTTCAAAGTCGAATCGAATGTGGTCACGGTTGACGTCTCGGTGCTCGACAATAAGGGCCACTTCATTCCCAATATTCCCAAAGGCAACTTCCGTGTGATGGAAGACGGCGTTCCCCAGAAGCTCACCAATTTCTCTCTCGGTGAAGCGCCCATCACTATCTCGATGGTCGTTGAATTCAGCAACCTGTTCCAGTCGTATTACGGATCGGGCTGGTTCCAGACTCTGCAGGCTGCGTATGGCTTTGTACAGATGCTGAAGCCCGAGGATTACGTCGCCGTGGTGGCCTATGACATGAAGCCCGAGATCCTTTCGGACTTCTCCGCGGATCGCAGCAAGACCCAGGAGGCGCTCTCCCGTCTGCGCATCGCCGCGTTCCACGAAGCCAATCTCTTCGATGCGGTGACCGATACCGCCAATCGCATGACTTCGATAGAAGGTCGCAAGGCCATCCTGCTGATTACTTCCGGAATCGACACCTTCAGCAAACAGACCTTTGATCAATGCCGCAAGAAGCTTCAGGAAGACGGGGTTCCGATCTACGTCTTCGGCCTGCTGCAAACTCTCCGCGAGATGGCGGACGCGCGCGGCGGCATGGGCGCGATTCAACGCCTGGACTTCCTGCAAGCCGATAACGAGATGCGGACCTTCGCGAAAGAGACTGGCGGCATGGCGTTCTTCCCGCGCTTCTACGGCGAATTCCCCTCGATTTTCAATGAGATCTTGCAGTCCATGCGCAACCAGTACTCACTGGGCTATCAACCAACCAATCAGGCGCGCGACGGCAAGTTCCGCAAGATCAAGATCGACTTGGTAAATCCGGCAACGAACGAGCCGCTGAAGGTCACCGACGAAAAGGGCAAACCGATCAAATACCAGATCCTCGCGAAGGCCGGCTATACCGCGCCTCGCGTTGTTGAATGATGTGTTGAATAGCTATCGGCGAATACTCCCAACTCCGTCATTGCCGGAGATGCTGAGGCGTCTGTAATCCGCAGCCGTAAGCGCGTCGTAGCCGCCATCCCCGAACCTCTCACAAGATGGCATGGACCGATACTCGTACCGCGTCCGAACTCCTGCCACGCACCGTCCTTCCAGAGATCGAGCGAGAAGGCATCCACACGCTGACCGAGCCGGATATTTTCCCGCAATCGAACCACGTTGAACTCGATCGGCCTGGGGAATTCCACTGTCACTTCCGCCGATTTCACGCCATTGTCCGTCGCCCAGTAGGTCGCGCGATCACCATCCGTCAGATTTTCCGCTCGATACATCTTACTTCTGCCGCGAACATTCGAGGCCGTGAGCTTAGCTCCGTTCGCCAGATCCTCGCCGAACGTAGCACGCCACCGCTCCCCGAATCCGCGCAATGACGCCACGTCATTGTCGCCCAATAGCCCACGCCGGTCCGGCGGCACATTCAACAGAAGACTTGCGCCGCGGCCAACCGATTGATAGTACAGATCCATCAACTGAGCCGGCGTCTTGACGCGATCGTCCTCTTTCTCGTGCCAGAACCATCCCGGACGGATCGACACATCGCACTCCGGCGGCAGCCAATGGGCGCCATGTCTCGTGCCCGTGCCCGATTCCTTCGACCGCACATTCCCCGGCGACGCCGGACCGCCATCCATTCCCACTGGATCGTAGGTCTCCCAACAGGTTTCGTTGGCGACGCCCTTCTCGTTCCCGACCCAGCGGATGTCCGGACCCACGTCGCTGAATATCACAGCGCCGGGTTGCCATGAACGCACCATGTCCCATGTCGCGGGCCACCCATAGTACGAAGTCTTATCAATCGTGCGTTTTTCGTTCGCGCCGCCGTAATAGCCGGTTCCGCCATTAGCTCCGTCATGCCAAACCTCAAAGATAGGACCATATCCGGTCAGCAGTTCTCGAAGCTGATTACGATAAGTCAGGACGTACTCGGCGCGCCCGTACTGCGCGTTATTTCGGTCCCATGGCGAGACATAGACGCCGAACTTGAGGCCATGCCGCCGGGCTGCGTCCGAGATCTCGCGCACCACGTCGCCCTTTCCCCCGCGCCAGGAACTGCTGCGAACGGAATGCTCCGTGGTCCTGGTCGGCCACAGACAGAATCCGTCGTGGTGCTTGCACGTAAGTATCACGCCTTTCATGCCGCCCGCCTTCAGTCCAGAGATGATCGCGTCGGCATCGAACGCCGACGGATTGAATATCGACGGATCTTCGTCGCCGTTTCCCCACTCCCGATCTGTGAAAGTGTTTACAGTGAAATGCAGGAAGCTGTAGACCTCCAGTTCGTGCCACAGCATCTGCCGCGCCGAGGGTAGCGCCCCGTAAGGCGAAGGCTGACCCGCGGACGCAAACGCGGTAAGCGCGCCGGTGAGCGACGCCCCGCCAATAAATATTCTTCGGGTCATGAAACCTTTCGCCACGCCATCAGTATAAACATTGAGTGAAACTTATGCGTTTGCAAATAATCTTTTTGTTCCTGCTGGCTGCCGTGTTGCTGCTGGCGAAAACTGATTCGAGCGCTACAGGCGGGCGAATCGAACTTCGCGCCGCTAATTCGCGCGTTGAGATTATTGGCTCGGACATCGGCAGCGTAGAAGTCAATGAATCCTCCCGCGCAACTGTCACGAGCGAAGATGGACGCACCGTTGTGGAGGCATCGGAGGACGGAGAGCCTATAAGATTGCAGGTTCCACGCGGATCCTCGCTCGATGTCAGCAACTCGAACGGCGCCATCTATGTCGCAGGCGTCACGGGTGCACTGCGGTTGATCACATCGAATGGCGCTATCAACGTGCAGGATGCCGGTCCCGCGGCAATTCACGCCCATTCGAGTAACGGCAGCATCCGCATCAGCGTTTCTTCCGCCGTGAACGCCGACGTATCGGCCCACACCAGCAATGGCCGGATTCATTCGGATTTCGACATTGCGACTCATCACGCAGGCGCCAGTTTCCTCGAAGGAAAGATCGGCAGCGGCGGCACGGTGATTGAGTTGAGTACGTCAAATGGCGTCATCTACCTCAACAAAGCCGGAAATCAAGAGTCAGTCACCAGCTCCTTCAAACCCGGCGAAGTGAAGTAAGAAGATGGCTCACAACAATGCGTCTTCAAAGGGGGAATCACGGAATATCGGCAAACGCAGCGGTTGCAAGATCAAGCCGCTTTGAGACACTCTCCTCGTCTGCGGTTGCCCGCTCAGCCACGGCGAGAAAACCTGGGCTTTCGAGAAGAGTAATATACTTTTGCTTAAGCATCTCGAGATCAGAGATTACGCCTTTGTCGAGACGCCGGGCAACGCCAACCATTACAGCGTCGAAAACAGCGGCATTCAGAACTCGCGCCAGTTTAAATGAAGCGCTTGCCGATGCTCTTGTGAATGGCTTCTATCGTGATCGTGAATGCCGAACGCATTTTCTCGGCTGGGATTAGCGACAGATGCTTATTACGTCCCATAAAATTGTTAAGGAAGCCTTTCATGGGTCTGCTGTACTGTTCTGCGTCGTAGTATAGGGCGAGAAAACGAAGAATCAGTTCCTGATCGCGCATCAATTTGTTCACAGGGCCGTATACAGCTCTCCAATCCGACACTGTGTTTAGGTCCTTTAGAAGATCGCTGAACTCGCCGTGGTGAATCGCCGTTCGGATTTCTTGGGCTGTCAGCGACACTCCGCTCGTATTAAGCCGTTCGAAAATATGGTAAATAGTGCTGGAATCATCTGAAGGCTCGTCCTGTTTAACCACGATCGCATGTACTATCGAATCGTCCAAACGCCTGCGGTCATCGCTAGCCAGGCTCTTATACGTGAATCCTTCGAACTTGCTTGGCACCCCCTTCAGAGCAAACTCTTTCCGGGTAAACGGCCAAAGGCCGTCGTAGAAATATCGAAGGCTTAAGAGACGCTGCTGGCCGTCGATCACAAGCAATTTCTGCGTTTCTTGTTCCTTCGAAAGAAAGATACTGGGCACCGGCAAACCCAGAAGGAGTGACTCGACAAAACGAGATGCCTCCTTCAAAGACCAGACATATCCTCGTTGAAACTTGGGGATGATGATATCGTGTTTGGAGATGCGCTTCACCAAGCCATCAACTGGGTAATCGGCGCCATAACTCGTAATTGAGTACTTGAACGGCAAAACCTCATCGACATCATCGAGACTATCGTCAATCTGCCGCTCGCCTTGCAAGAGCAAGTCTTTCTGGTATCGCGTGAGCATTGTCGACTCTGGTGAGGTATCGGGCTTCTGATTGAGTGAGTCTTTCAAAGCCGTAGCCGAATGTAGCAGACCACCATTCTTCAAGCTGTTCTCCATGTTTCCTCCTCAACTCCAATACGGCACTCTCGTCCGGCCGCAACTTAGCCGAATACGCTTTCCCGGTAAGGGCGGTAGCGCCGATGACCGTACCGCCGCTTGTCTCAACAAAACCTCTAAGATTCGCCAGCGTTCCACCCTGTCCTATGAAGTCATCAACGAGCAAGTAGTTGGCCGGCACAACATCGCCATCGAAAATCGCGGGAAATGCCAGACGGTGATACCCTGTGGCTCCCGTGTGGGTGACACGATTCACTTGAATAATGCCAGAAAAAACCGGAAGATCGAAAAACTGCGAAATGGCCCGTGCGAACACTCTAGGTATTACGTTCATTCCTTCCGTTTCGAGAGCGTGCACGGGAAGAAGGAACGGACGCGATGCCCCGATAAGGAGCCTCAGACCAGCGAGATCGGCGGCAACCATCACATCGTCCACTAAGCCCTCGGCTGTCGTTGCGTTCCCCTCTTTTGCCGATGAATAGAGCGGGTGTGTCTTAACAGATCGCTCTTCGGAATGGATTACCACGTCCGGAAATAAATTCCACGGCGAGCGCCGCAGATAATGTCTCTCGTCTCCTAAATCCAGTATAGTCATCACCGGGAGACGTTCACACACTTGATCTACGCCACGCTCGTCAACAACGCCGCCGACTTTCCTATCTCATCCGCAATCACCGCCACCGCATTCATCTCAGCAACGTCATGCACCCGCACGATGTGCGCCCCTGCGAGAATCGCAGCGGTAACCGCGCATGCGGTTGCAAACTGCGTGCCCGTGGGCGTCGACTGGGCCAGGAACGACTTATTCGAAGGTCCGGCCATGATGGGAAGATCAAGCTGGGCCAACTCGGACAACCGCGCCAGAATCTCGCTATTCTGCTCCTTGCGCTTGCCGAAACCGATCCCAGGATCGATCACGATGCGGCTCTTATCCACTCCCGCGTGCCGCGCGCGGCTGGCTGTTGCCTCCACTTCCTTGATGATCGTCCCCATTACGTCGGACATGGGCGGAAGCTTGCTCCAGGTCTCCGGACTGCCGCGCATGTGGTTCAGGATAATGCCGGCATTGTGCTGCACCAGTACCTTGGCAAGCGCAGGGTCGAAAGTGAGTCCGCTAGGATCGTTTATGATCTCAGCGCCAAGTTCGATCGCGCGCTCGGCAACCTCCGCTTTGTAGGTATCGACGCAGATCGGGATGCGCAGCTTCTCGCGCAATTTCTTCAACACTGGAACCAGACGATGTAGTTCGAGCGCCGCGCTGATCCGCGATGCGCCCGGCCGCGTGGATTCCGCGCCGATATCGATGATTCCGGCGCCCTGCTCTTCAAGCTCCAAAGCGCGCGCATAGGCGCGATCGGGTTCCTGGTAGCGTCCTCCATCGTGGAATGAGTCCGGCGTCACATTCAGTATGCCAGCGATGACGGTCCGTTGGCCCAACGCAAGTTCGCGCTTATTCAACTTCCAGTAATAGAGCTTGCGTGGCATTCGAGGCTTACCGGTTGGCGTAGTTATCGGCGTAGTAGCGTTGATATTCGCCACTCTTGACGCGCTGTATCCACTCGGGATGAGTCCTATACCACTCGATCGTGGAGGCGAGGCCCTCCTCGAAGCTCGTCTCCGCAGCCCATCCGGTTTCGCGCATGATCTTCTCGCTCGAAAGCGCATAGCGCCGGTCGTGCCCCGGGCGATCCTTCACCGTGGTCATGAGCGATTCCGGGCAGCCGGTGATAGCCAGAATCTGCTCCACCACCCGCCGATTCGGTAAGCTGCGGCTGCCGCCGATGTTATAGATTTCACCGGGCCGGCCCTTTTCGAGCACCGCGAGAATCGCCCTGCAATGGTCGTCCACATAGAGCCAGTCGCGGATTTGCATGCCATCGCCGTAGATCGGCAGCGGCTTGTTCTCGAACGCGTTCGAAATCATCAGAGGAATCAGCTTCTCGGGAAATTGGCATGGCCCATAGTTATTAGAGGCGCGAGTTACTGAGAGAGGCAGTTTGTAAGTCGTGTAGTAAGACAATGCCAATAGGTCCGAGCCCGCTTTGGATGCCGAATAGGGGCTGCTCGTTTTCAATGGATATTCTTCCGTGGCTTCGTCCGGCTCCGGAGATACTGCCGTAGACCTCGTCTGTCGAGACATGAATGAAGCGCGGCGTTTGCGCCGACCGCGCCGACTCCAGCAGCGTGAAGGTGCCGCGGAGATTCGTCTGAAAGAATGCTTCCGCCGAGAGAATACTGCGGTCGACGTGGCTCTCCGCGGCAAAGTGGACAATAGCGTCGGGCTTGTGTTCGGCGAGCAGTTCGTTCACCAGCGCGGCATCGCAGATGTCGCCCTGCACGAAGGTGTAGCCGGGCTTGTCTTCCACTTCCGTTAAGTTGTCCAGGTTTCCCGCGTAAGTCAACTTATCGAGATTGACAATCTGGAAAGACCGCGACCTCGTAAGGCGAACGAAAGCGGAGCCGATAAACCCCGCTCCTCCGGTAACTAAGAGCTTCATTTATGCTGGGTCTCCCAATCGTAGTTGATGCCGGCGTCATTATAGGCAATGCGTCCTTCGTCATCCGGGTTATAGAACTTATTGGTGACATAGACTAACATGGACGGCTCGACACCAATGATCTTGTAGCCATGGCCGACGCCCGGCGGAATAATGAGCTGCCAGGGGCGCATGACTCCGAGATATAACGTGTTGCGTTTGCCGAAGGTCGGCGAGTCGACGCGCAAGTCTACCAGCGCGACCTGGAACATACCCATGACCGGCTGCCAACAGTCGGTCTGGTGGAGATGATAATGGAAGGCCTTGATGGTGCCAGGATAACTTAGCGCCGATGACACCTGTGTACTCGCGGGATTGAAGCCACCTGCGAGTCCCTGCCCGACGCGAAGCACCTCCATGAAGTAGCCGCGGTCGTCGGGCCAAATAGGCACCGCCGCGGCCTTCACGCCATCGATGAGCTTGGGAGATTGTGGCGCGGTAATCAAATCGCCAACTCCCAAGGAGCATTCTGGCAGCTTAAGTTTGAGGGACGGGTTGCCGAACGTGACGGCGGACGCGCTCATAGGTGGGTGGTCCTATTGAATTTGCTCATTCCGGAACTTTGATTATAACGGGTGACCCGCCTGGCGCGACGATGGCGCGACGCCTCGCGCGCCCCTCGCCCCTGCCGCGCCAGCCAATTTCACCTCTGGTGTACACTTGACGCTATTCATGGATTTCTTCCCGCGGGTCTCTTCGGTCCTGCTTGGTTTGTGGTTGTTGTCCCACATGGCTTATGCCCAAGCGCCGCCAGCCGACTTCTTCGTATCTCCCAATGGCAACGATTCGTGGAGCGGAAAACTGGCCGCTCCGAATGCCGCGCACACGGATGGTCCATTCGCATCGCCTGCTCGCGCGCAGGCTGCGCTGCGTGAACTACTCAAGATGGACCCCAAAAAGCAGCCACGTACGGTCATGCTCCGCGAAGGTACCTATTATCTCCCCTTGAGCCCCACCGCGCCGGGCACACTGAAGTTTCTTGCCTATGATTCCGGCTCGGCGAATGATCCTGTTACCTGGCAGAATTATCCAGGCGAAACTCCTGTAATCAGCGGCGGTGAGCCGGTGGGAAAAAGCGGTCTCGCCCTTAGCTGGAATCATGTGTCTGGCGGCCTTTGGCAGGTTTCATTACCCGCGGGCATTCAGCCATTCGAGTATCTCTTCTACAATGGCGAGCGGCGGCTGCGCTCCCGTCTCCAATCTGCTTCCGGTATTGGCTACTATATGCGCGGCGGTGCCTGTTATTCGACCACTACCAAACAAGCCGTGGATATTTCGCTTTGCAATCTGGGAACGTTCCTCAGAATTGCCTCGGACGTCCCCGCAAATGGAGCGAACGCCGGTTGTGTGGCGATCGCCAAGACCTCCAATCCATCATTATCAAAGTGCCTCGACCGTTTTATCTACAACCCGGACGATCCGATTGCAAACTGGGTGAACCTTCACCCGAACGATACCGATTGCGCCGCGGGTCCTGCCAATCCATACCCTGCCGGCGACGTCGAGTTGACACTGTTCAATTCGTGGACCGTCGATGTAATGCGAGTCAGTTGCGTTGATACGGCAAAGCACATGATCTATTTATCGGCCGGAACAAAAGGCGATTCCGTCAACTACGACTCCTTCGGACCTGTGACTGGCCATCGCTATATCATCGATAACGCAAAGGAAGCCTTCGACGCCGAGCGCACTGCAGGACAGACTGGTCTGTGGTTCCTCGATCGCTCCACCGCTCCGTGGACGCTGAACTATCTCGCGAACAAAGGAGAGAATCCGAATAACGATACCGTGGTCATCCCGCAGATTGCGCCCGTTAGTCCTATTGGAGGCAGCCTGATTTCGGCTATTTACCTCGACTGGGTTACATTTCGCGGCATCACCTTTGAGATTGATAATTTCATCCCGCCGCCTTCAGGCGTCAACTACGACGAACGCTCCGGCGATACGCTGCCTGAGGCCATCGACTGTGTCAGTTGCCGCGAGATCACCTTCGACGGCAATCACCGTTCGACATACCTCGGCCTCCGGCATTCTGGTGGCGTCGGGTTCCGGCGACATCGACCGGCCGCCGGTTGACAATGTCATTAAGAACTCCGCGTTCTACGACATTGGCGATAGCGGCATCCGCATCGGACGTCATCCTCTTGGGAGCGACCGGTCGAATCACGTCGTTCAGTTCGTCACGGCCGAGAATAACGTCATCCAGGGATATTCGCGCGTGTTCGCCGACGGGGAAGGAATCGCCGAAGGCAATGGGCACGATGTCAAACTTATCCACAACGACATTACGGACGGATATCATACCGGTATCTCGATTTGTCTGCTCGGCTGCCCGGCCCACACAGCCAATGGCTTTAATATCTCGGCTCAATATAATCATGTCTGGAATGTTATGAAGGGTGTTACTTCGGATGGCGGCGCGATCTACTATGACTTAGGCGCTCCCGACGGCAGCGGCACGGGAAACGATATCCGCAGTAACTTAATACACGATGTTACCGACTCGGCAGTTATCGACAAAAACATACCGGGCTACGGATATGGCGGCTATGGCATTCATCTCGACCACAATACCTCCGCCGTCGATGTCGATAATAACGTTGTGTTTCGTGTATCGGACTCGACTCTGGCGATCAGTGAAGGACCGGCTCCCGGTTATCGCGGGAACACGTTTCGCAATAATATAGTCGCCACGGCGGGCAAGGACATGATCAAGTTCACCGCGCCCTGGCGGCCGGCAGGTTGCGACGATAAATTCGCCCGCATCAAGTTTCTCAACAACATATTCGCACTGGACCGGCAAGATACTAGCGGTAATTACCACCTGCCCTTACTCATGTGGCCAGGAATACGACAAATTTCAAAATTTCCAGGGCAACCTATACTGGCGAACCGGCGGCGGATTCTCAACCGACCCCAGGGCGTTTTCGATCATGACCAAAGCGCCTGCTAATCCCGCGCAATGCCAGGCACCGGTGGATCCGGCCTCTCTCACTTTCCTGAGCTTCGCCCAATGGCAGAAAGCCGATGAAGATAAGACGGGCTCCGCAAGTATCGATCCTCGATTCGGTAAAAGCGGCAAACCGTCTGATTTTCTGCTCTCGAACTCCCCGATAGCGGGGTTTGATGTCGCCAGAACGAATGACACAATTCGCAATGCGGGCCGTAATCACCCCGTCATCATGCCACCGAAAGTTCCGGCGACGTTACCCGCCTGTGTATCGTGTCCACGATAGGCATAGTGGGTCCGGATGAGCGAGATGCGCGGCGTTGTCTCCGACCCAAGCCACCCTACGCCACCGCCGCCCGCTCGCTCCCAAACTTCACCGAGACGAGCTTCGACACGCCAGCTTCCTGCATGGTGACTCCATACATGGCCTGCGCCGACTCCATAGTCTTCTTGGAGTGCGTGATCATGATGAACTGCGTATTCTCCGACATCTGCTTCAACAGCTTTGTCAGACGCAGAATATTGGCTTCATCGAGCGGCGCGTCGACTTCGTCCAGAACGCAGAACGGGCTGGGCTGATAGCGGAAGATCGCCATCAGGAGCGACAGCGCGGCGAGCGCCTTCTCTCCGCCCGAAAGTAGCAGGACATTCTGCAGCTTCTTGCCCGGAGGCGATGCGATGATTTCAATTCCAGACTCGCCCGCGTTGTTTTCATCGGTAAGCCGCATCTCGCCCATGCCGCCGCCGAACAACGTCTGGAATGTTTCGCGGAAATAGGCGTTGACCGCCTCGAAGGCCTCGTTGAAGCGAGTCTTTGAGACACGATCGATCTCCTGGATCGCCTGTTCGGTATCCTTGATCGAGTCAAGCAGATCCTGCCGTTGCGCGGTCAGGAAGTCGTGCCGTTGCTGTGCGTCTTCGAACTCCGCCAGCGCTTCCGGATTAATTGGACCTAGAGCTTCGATCTTCGCTTTAACCTCTTTATAGGTTCTTTGCGCGTCATCGAGTGCCTCGCCTTCGAGGATTTCAGCCTGCTCGATCTCTTCCAGGGCGCAGTTAAGCTCCTTGCGGCTGGTCTCATCGAGGTACTTGAGCTCCGATTCCCGACGCACCAGGTCAACCTCAATTTCGGACCGGCGGGCGTGCAGTATCTCGATGTTGACGCGGAGTACCTTCAACGCCTCGTCCGCTGCCTGTAGCGCGGAACGGCCGGCGGCCTCCTCAGCCGCAAGCTTCATCACGACGCCTTCGATTTCGAGAATCGACTCGGCGAGGCTCCCAGCCCGTTTGTCGAGTTCAATGTTCTCCGAGAGCAGGCGGGAACGATGCTCTCCAAGCCGCTCGATCTCGCGGCTGACCTCATCGCGCCGGGCCGTCATATCCCGGTGCTGCTGGTCGAGACGAGTGAGGGCCGATTTGGCTGCGCGATAACGCTCTTCGAGCGCCGCCAATTGGGCGCGCAACGTGGAATGACTTTCGGCCGCCTGAGCCGCCTCCGCTTCAATCTCTTCACTCGCCTGACGCAGCGCCTCCAGCGCTTGTTCCCGATTGGCGCGATCCTCTTCCTTCCGCGCCACCTGACTTCGATTTAGATCCCGCTGCTCGGCCGCTCTCTGCCGTTCACGGATTAACCGTTCGAGTTCGAGTCGCGCGACTGAAACCCGCGAGTTGGCCCGGTTATTCTCCTCGGCGAGTTTACGCATTTCGTGATCGAGGGCGAGCGCATCCTTTTCACGGGATTGCTGCAAGCCGCGTAACCGCTCCAGATCCGACTCGAGCTGCGCAATCTGTTTAGTCAGATTTTCGAGGTCCGAAGCCTTCTGATTGAGTTCGGCTTCGCGCTCGATCAGCTTGCGTCCGAGTTCACGAGCCTCGCGCTTAAGCGCCAACGGACCGCTCGCCTTCTTGCGACCGCCGCCGAGCGACTGACCGCGATAGAACTGCCCGTCATCGAGCAGGAAGTACAGATCGGGGTGTTGCGGCGCGAGTTCGCGCGCCTGCTCCGGCGATTCGGCAATATAGCAGCGCGACAGCTTGGGCAGCAGGTTCGCTGCGCCCTGGCTGAGGCCATTGGTCATGCGCACATGGTCCGCCAACCGGGGCAGGTCGGGACCCTGCCCCACAGGCGGAAGCGCGGTTACACGTGCTGTTTTCGACCAGGAACGTGGCGCGTCCCTCCAGGTCGCTGCGAAGGAACAGCATGCCGCGCTCCGCATCCTCCCATGTACCCACCACCAGATATTCCAACTCGTCCTGCAGAAACTCTTCCGCGGCGCGCTCGTACGCATTGTCGACTTCAATGAAATCCGCGAGGAGGCCGTGCGGCTTGAACTGGCCCGCGCGCCCTTGCTCGAGCGCCGCGAGCAACTTCTTCACCGATTCTCCGGTGTAAGAGTGGTGCGCGAGCACGTTCTCGATCGACTCTTTGCGGGCCTGCAGATGCGAACAATCGCGCCGGATCTGATCCGTCGTGTTACGAAGATCGAAAGCAGCTTTCTTTTGTGCGGCCAGATCGCCTTCCGTCTTGCGCCGCTCTCCGGTGACCGTTTCGAGCTCCATCTGCCGCTCGGTCATGTTCGCGGAAAGCTGAGCGCGCAGCCCCGTCAAGCGCTGGATTTCGGCCGCAGCCGTCGCCTCTTCCCGGTTCACGCGGC
Source organism: Terriglobia bacterium (assembly GCA_963767545.1). Classification (GTDB taxonomy): domain Bacteria; phylum Acidobacteriota; class Terriglobia; order Bryobacterales; family Bryobacteraceae; genus CAVVFX01. Next base: position 124,494 of record CAVYEV010000038.1, on the reverse strand, counting down.
CGGTCTCGCGCTCGATTCCGGCGAGAAACTCGTCCATCTGGGCGAGCTGATTCTTGAGATTCGAGGTTTCGCCGAGCAGCCGCAGCACCATCATCCGCTCCTGCTCGATGGTCCGTTCGTGCTCGCGCAAGCGGCTCTGCAATTGTTCGCGAACCTGATTCTTCTCGAGAAGCTCAGCCCGCACCGTCCCGATGCCTTCTTCGAGTTCCTGAACTGTTCCGCCAAGTGCCTCCCGCTCGGTGCCGGATGTCTCGATACGGCCCTGCAACTCCTGCACTTCGGTCTCGCCGCGCGCCATGCGCTGCTCGATGGTCGAACTCTCGCGAACATGGGCCTCGAGTTTGCCGCGCGTACGTTCGGATTCCACGTTCAAGCCGGCCAGTTGCTTGCGGGTTTCGGTGAGGCGGGCCTCGATGTCGTAACACGCGGTCTGCACCTGCTGGCGCTCGACATCGCCCGCCTCGACGGTTTCAGTTGCTTGCTTCAACTCCGCGGATGCCGCTTCCAGATCGGCCGCCGTCTTCTCGATTTCAGCCGCAAGGATTTTGTGGCGGCTGGCCAGCACAGTTCGAAGGCGCGCGTCGAGGTCCAGCTTCAGTTCGCCATATCGCTTCGCCTTGGCGGCCTGACGCTTGAGCGAGTTCACCTGCCGTGTAACTTCTTCGAGGATGTCGAACACGCGCGCAAGGTTCTGCCGCGCCGATTCGAGGCGTCCTTCGGCAAGGCGCTTCTTGGTCTTGAACTTGGTGATGCCCGCCGCTTCTTCAATGATTGCGCGGCGGTCCTGTGGTTTGGAACTGAGGATCTGGCCGATGCGGCCCTGTTCGATGATGGCGTAGCTTTCCGGTCCCAGTCCGGAGCCCATGAAAAGCTCCTGGATATCGCGCAACCGCGCCGGATGGCCGTCAATAAGATACTCGCTTTCGCCCGAGCGGTACAGGCGCCGCGTGATGGTGACTTCACCAGTGCGATTGATGCCGATGGTCACCGGCCCATGACTGGTGTCGTGAAGCTCCTCTACAGGAAGCGCGCCGTTGGTGTGCCCATTTGCGTGGCCGTTTTGATGCCCGTTGGCGTGATAGCCATTCGTGCCGTTAGCCGCTGACTCTTCCGGCGCGTCCACGATCTTGATCTCCACCGGAGTATCCGGAGTGATCGTCGGGTCGATGCGCGGATTAACGAGCGTCATGGTGACGCTCGCCATCCCGACCGGCTTGCGGTTGCGGGTTCCGGCAAAGATCACGTCCTCCATGCGGGTACCGCGGAGGGTCTTGGCTGACTGTTCGCCCAGTACCCAGGAGATAGCGTCGCTCAGGTTCGATTTTCCGCAGCCGTTGGGTCCGACTACGGCCGCTATACCGCTGCCGTTGAAGCGTAATTCGGTCCGATCACAAAAGGACTTGAATCCTTGAAGTTCTATTCGTTTAAGTCTAAGCACCGTTCAAACCTCATGTGCTCGGGGGATTGATTTCCATACTAAACTCGATTCCGGCAAAAGTAAAGGGATCAGCCCACAAAATTTAGACATTTTTCTAGCGCAACCGCTACATATAGGGTTGAGCTTCCCGGCTACCGAAGCGACGGCCAGCTTGGCTTCGTTTTTTCGAGAAAGGCCCGGACCCCCTCGGCGAAGTCCCCCGACTGAATGGATTCGTTCCGTAATTCCATGCCGATCCTGCCCGCTTCCTCCCAAGACTTGTCTCGGGTCCGATTCACATAGCCGAGGCCCGACCGTATCGCGTCGGCGCTCGATTGGCTGATCAGCAGGGCGATTTCCGCCGCCCGCGCGAGCGGCTCCATGGAGACTTCGTGAACCAATCCATAAGCCGCCGCCTCTCGCCCGCTGAAAATTCGCCCCGTAAGCGACAACTCGGTCGCCCGGCGCGCACCCATGGCCGCCGCTACGGCCCGGAAAATAACAATCGGCCATAGCCCGATCCGGATCTCAGTCAACCCGAATGACGCACCCTCACCTGCGACCAGGACGTGGGCATTCGCCGCGAGTCCAGTACCGCCAGCCAGGGCGTGGCCATGCACGCCCGCGATAATCGGCTTTCTCAGCCGGAATCCCACGGTGAAGAGGCGCTCATGCGCCTCATCCAGTTGAGCGCGGTCGGCCGTTAGAGCCTCCGAAAGATCCATGCCGGAGCAGAAGGCCTTGCCGTTGCCGATCAGAAGAATCGCCCCGACGCCCGGGTCCGTTTCGGCCCGCTCCATGGCATTGACGAGATCATGGCAGAGAGCGAGGTTCAGCGCGTTCCGCTTCTCGGGACGGTTGAGCGTCAATCGCAGCAGCCGGCCATCCTGGCGAATCTCCAGCATTAAACGTCAACCTCCATCGCAAGCAGCGCCGACCCGAAGTTCTTCCCCTGCGCATCGATCCGCAGCGACAATGTCCCACCGCCATCGAGGGCCTCATGCAGCAGGAAGTTCAGGGCGCCGAGATTCGGCAGTTCGAAGCGCTCGACCCTGCCCTTGACCATATCGCCGAAATGCGCCTTGACGCGGTCGGCGGTCACTTCGCGCAGCAACACCGGATAGTCTTCCATCTTCCAGGCGATCACGCCGATATTCGACATATCGCCCTTATCGCCGGACCGGGTGTGCGCAATTTTCGACAAAGCGACTCTCACTTCACCACCTCGACGCTTGTTTCGATCTCTTCCGCGCGGCACCAGCGCTCCCCAATAGCTCACTACTTCACGCACCTTGGGCCGCCCTTCTCCATAGCCTGTTCCACCGGGTGGGCCGCTCAGCACCAGCGGGATCATCTCACGCGTGAACCGGTCGACTGCTTTGCGGCTTTGTCCTCGCACACCGATACGAAGCTGCACCTCCGGCGGATCGGAGATGCCGGGCGCGGCGGTGCCAAGCACCGCGTTTACACCGAAGAGTTCCGTGTAGATCTCTTCAAATTCGAGGCCGAGCCACGTCAGCCGCTTGCGCACGATCGCGTCCGCCGCCCGCGCCTTCTTGATCGCTTGCGGCCAACTGTAGACCAGCGTTCCGATCGCCTTCCAGCCGTTGGCATAGGCGATGGACAACTTGAGCGATGACGGACGTTCCCCGCCCCGAATGCCAGAAACACGCACGCGATCCGGCCCGATGTCGCTCAATTGAATCGACGTGAAGTCCGCGATGCAATCCGGATTGATGTAGTTGCGCGGATCGCCCAACTCATAGAGAAGCTGCTCTTTCACGATATCCGAATGCACGCGGCCACCGGTGCCTTCGTGTTTGGTGACGACAAAGGTGCCATCGGCGTGCGCCTCGACGATCGGATAGCCGATGTTGGCGAGGTCCGGCAGACTCTGCCAATCGACCTGACAGTTGCCGCCGGTGCATTGTGTGCCGCATTCGATGATGTGCCCCGCGATGGTACCCGCCGCAAGTTTGTCGTACTCTTCCCTGCCCCATCCAAAGCGATGAATCATGGGCGCGAGGGCCAGCGCGGGATCGGTGCAGCGTCCAGTAATCACCACGTCCGCACCGGTATCCAAAGCCTCGGCCAGAGGGAACGCTCCGATATAGGCGTTCGCGGCCAGAATGCGCTCCCGAATTGAGACGAGCGGTTCGCCGGTATCGAGATCGCGCATCGGGTAGCCTTTGGCGAGGAACTCGTCGAGGCGCGAGAAGACGTCGTCGCCCAAGACCACCGCGACTTTAAGATTCGGCGCAAGTCGCAGGACTTCGCGCGCGCAGGCGACCGGATTCACTCCTCCCGCATTGGCAATCACCTTGATGTGCCGCTCGCGAAGGCGCTTCGAAATCCGTTCGATCAACGGGGGAAAGTCGCGCGCATAACCGAGATTGGCGTCGGCCTGCCGCTGCTTCTGCAGGATCGACATGGTGACTTCGGCGAGATAATCGAGGACCAGATAATCGATCGGGCCCTGCTCGACCAGACGTACCGGAGCCTCCAGCCAATCGCCCCAGAAGCCCTGTCCGTTGGCGATGCGGATCATGCGGGCCGGCCTTCAGCGCAGAGGTCGAGCGCCAGCCACAGCACCTCGCGCGTCTCCACCGGGTCGAGGAGCGCATCGACATGACCGTGCGCTGCGGCGTACTTCGAATCCAGCCACTGCTCGTAGTCCGCGCGAGTCCGCGCGATGGCTTCTTCAAGATCCTCGGGCATAACCTGCCCGGTAGCTTTGACCTTATCTATTTCCGCAGAATAGAGCGCAACCACCGCGGAATCGCCTTCCATCACGCCAATCCGCGCCGTCGGCCAACCGAAGGTGAAATTGGGATCGAACCCCTGACCCGCCATGGCGTAATATCCGGCGCCGCTCGCGTGATTGATGGTGAGGACGATCTTGGGCACGGTGGCGCACGACATCGACTCCACCATCTCGGCTCCCGCACGAATGATGCCGGAGCTTTCCGCATCGAGACCTACCATGAAGCCCGAGACGTCCTGCACGTAGACGATCGGCGTACCGGCACGTTCGGCCTGCTCGACGAAATAGGACGTCTTGCGCGCCGATTCGGTGTAGACAATGCCGCCGATGCGCGGGCCTTCGCCGGTCCTCAGGAACCCGCGCCGATTGGCGATCACCGCAACGGGACGCCCGCCCAATCGCGCATTGACGCACAGCATCTCGGGCGCGAAATGCGGTTGAAATTCGACAAACTCGTCGCCATCGAATATGCGCAGCAGTACCTCTTCCATCGAGTAAGGCTGCCGGTGGTCGGCGGGCATGAGGCTGTACAGGTCGTCGGCAGTCTTGGCCGGCGAGACGGCGGGCCTTGGCGCGACAGGCTCCGGCATTTGCCGGAAGCGCTCGCGAATCATCTCGATACAGTGATCGTCGTTGCGGGCAAGGTAGTGCGCAACACCGCTAACAGTGTTGTGCATCAGCGCGCCGCCGAGCGCTTCCTGATCGATGACCTGGCCGGTTGCTCCTTTGACGAGGTTCGGCCCGCCGAGGCCCATAAAGCTGGTCTTGTCGACCATAATAAGGACGTCACTCAGAGCGGGGAGATACGCGCCGCCTGCGATGCATGGACCCATCACGGCAGCGATCTGCGGCACACGGAGCTTGCGCCGCAAAAGACTATTATAGTAGAAAATCCGGCCAGCGCCGTATTGGCCCGGAAAGATGCCGTCCTGATATGGCAAGTTTACGCCTGCGGAATCCACCAGATAGACGATCGGCACGCGATTCTTCATGGCGATTTCCTGCGCGCGCAGGATCTTGGTGATGGTCTCCGGCCACCATGCGCCGGCTTTGACGGTCGCGTCGTTGGCGACGATTACCGCAACTCGCCCTTCGATTCGGCCGAAGCCGGTCACTACGCCGGCGGCTGGCGCTTGTCCGTCGTATTTGTTGAATGCGACGAGAAGGCCGATTTCGACAAAGCGGGCATGAGGGTCGAGGAGTTTCGCAATGCGCTCGCGCGCGGTCAGTTTCCCGGCGCGATGTTGTTTCTCGATCCGCGCCGCGCCTCCGCCTTCGCGCAGACGCGATTCGATGGACTGCAGTTGCTCCACGAGGAGACGCATATGCGCCATACGTGCCGTGGACTGCTGGGTTTGCGGGGTGTCTGAAGACATGCAGTCTCCAGTTTAGCCGCGCAGGGAGATACCTCCATAATCTCGATTGGGGTACATACAAATGGTGAGCAAACCGGTATTCTGATGGCGTCTGCTCACGAAATTACAGAGTCGCAGCTTGCGGAACGGTAGGGTGATTCCGGACTCCTACCTAATGCAAGACCCCGCTGAATGAGAGCGGGGTCTGTAAATCTACGGAGTGGAAAGGAGGATCAACTTATGATCCGCCTGTTGCTGATCGTTGTTCTGGTTGTACTCAGGACGCGACGATCAAGGTTCAAGATCGAACTTGATCTTTGGCCTTAACCGAAAGAGGCTGGCAGTGCGAACTGCTGGCCTCTTCAGCAACAACTATATCATCACTCGTGGCTTGTGGGAAGACCCGATAGTACTTTTCTCAGGGTCAGTGACGCCGAATACTGTGGCGGAACATTTGCAATTCCACGTCTGTAATGAGACGAAGATCAATCCGAGATATCCTTCTAAGTCTGGCAGCATGCCTCTTCGTACAGCCCGCGGTCGCAGGACATCCGCAGCTTTCCGGCACGTGGTCGCTCGAAGTGGGCCAATCGAGTTTCGGCAGCATGACACCGCCCGATTCGGGTGTGCTTGCAATCACCACCAGCCCGCATAACACGATTCACATCACCCTGTCGACGAAAGGTCCGCGCCAGGAACGCACCGTCGAGAGTGAATGGAAGATCGACGATCGCTACCATCCCGTTAACGATGGCGAGGGTGAGGTACTTGCGAAATGGGACGGCTCAACACTTATTGGAAAGCGGCGAACGGAAACCGGCGTCGAAGAGACCCGATTCCATCTGGGCCCCGGCGGCGAGGAAATGACCGAGTGGATCCAGTCGGGAACCAGCGTCATCACCCTAATCTGGCGGCGGCAGTAACAGGCTGCGACACTCCTCCTGTATGCGGGCCGGATAGCCAGCGAGTTCTGTTGACTTCGCTTCTATCCAGGATCGTGTTTCCGCAACATGCGCCCCGGCCTGACCGATCGCGGACCGCAGCGCTTCGGGAGCCGGTCCTCCAGGCACTCGCCGGATATCGACGAAGTGCCGCGGATCAAGTGCTTCGAGAAGTTCTTCGCGCGAAGTTCTCAAACTCCGGCCGAAATAGGATGGAGCGAGGGCCTCAATTGTTTCGGCCATAGCCTGAGCGGAATAGCTGTCCTTCGCAGTTCTTTCACGCTGGCCGACACGAGACCGTGCGCTTCGCGAAAACTCACTCCCTCGCGCCGGACCAGCGTATCGGCGAGTTCGGTGACAGTGAGGAAATCCGCGGCTGCGCGTTCGGCCATGCGCGCTGTCATCACTTCGCATCCGCCCATGACGCCGGTGAAAAGTTCGAGGGCTCGGATGGCATCGGCCGGTTGCCGCAAACACAAGCGGCTGAAGATCGTCTTCCGCATCATTGATGTCGCCGAACGGGCGTGTTGTGCAGGCAGGTGAAGATGCCTTGTGCCTGCGCCAGGGCTTTGCTGGCCAGTATGCGGACATGTTCGAACGGCACTGGATTGCGCTTCTGCGGCATGATGCTGCTGATCTGCACCCAGGCGTTCGAAAGCCGCAGATAGCCGAATTCGGCGGTGCACCACAGCAGGAAATCCTGCGTGACGCGGCCCAGATTGACCATTGCGGTGGCGATCGCTCCCGCCGTTTCGGTGAGGTAGTCGGTGGCGGCGATAGCGCCGTAGGAGTTGAGCTGCAGGCCTTCGAAGCCGAGCAGTCTCGGCGGTGAACTCGCGGTCGATGGGGAAGCCGGTCGTCGAGATGGCGCAGGCGCCCGAGGGGCAGCGATTCACCGTGGCCCAAGCCGCCTGCAGGCGGCGTTCGTCGCGGCCCATCAGTTCGATTACGGCCAGCAGATAATGCCCGAACGTGATCGGCTGCGCGGGCTGCGTGTGCGTGTAAGCCGGCATCAGGGTCGCGACGTGCTCGGCGGGCGAGGCCCAGGAGCACCTCGCGCGCCGCGCTTAGATGACGGACGATTGCAGTAATTTCCGCACGCAGGCACATTCGGTACTGCGTGATATCGATATCGTTCCGGCTGCGCGCGGTATGCATCGAGCCCGCGACCGCTTTGCCGCACAGGCGCTCGAGCGCCTCTTCCACGAAGAAGAAGAGGTCCTCGCTACCGGCCGTCGTAAGGGCACGCTCGCGAGTTCGGCGCGATCCAGCTTGTCGAGCGCGCGGATGCAGCTCTGAGCGATCGCATCTCGGGATGATCCCCTGCCGCGCCAGCATCAGCGTGTGGGCATAGTGAATCTCGATCAGCGGGTCGAGAAAAAGCCGCTGCGCGTCACGGAAGTTGACCGAGAGAACCGTCTCGGCATAGACAGCAGCGGGAAAGTCGCGAATTATCCTGGGCCGGCACTACCAGTCGACTCTTACCGCCAAGCTGCACGATGCGGCCTTCGAGAAGCGTCGATACGGGCGCGAAGGTCGGATTGGGTGATAATGCACCCGTGGCCGCGGTCACAGTGGCGGTGGTATTGATGGTGGTGATGTTCGGGTGATTGAAGATGTTATTCGCCTCGATGAAGAACTTCGGCTGGAAGCGTTCCCAGAGCTTGAAGAACGTCCGGGTGTAGCGGACATCGAACTGATAAACGTTCGGCGTTCGCACGGTGTTGCGGCCGATGTAGAGCGGACGCGTGCGGCGTTCGCTCCGAACTCGCGAGGCTGTCGCCATTCAGCACGCGTGTTGGCGGTGATGTTCTGCTCGTCGCCCGAGGTGACGTTGGCGAGGAGCGTGAACTGGTTGTTGTTGGCGAGATAATTCGCACACGCGATTGTCGAATTTCGCGACAGGCGACCAGACGGTGCTGAGCGTGAACGCATTGGGCCGGTTGATGGCAGCTGTTGCCGCGGTCGCGATTGCGGTTGGTCGGATCGGAGATGAAGACCGAGCCCTGATCGTAGCTGTTGGCTTCCGGCGCATCGTCGATGGAATGCGACCAGGTGTAAGAAGCGTTGACCAGCAGGCCCCGCGCGAAGCGGTGCTGATAATTCACGATCAGCGCGTTGTACGAACTGTTGTCGCCGATGTCCTGCAGAGCGATGTTGTTGTACAGCGGGTTGGCCCGCGTGGCTGCGCCCGCGGGTCCATAGACGGGGCGGCCGTCGGCGAGGAAGCGGATCGGGTTGATCAGGTTGATATTGCGAAGGAACTCGAGATTCCGTCCGCCCGTATTGGCATAACCAACGGTAAGCGCGTCGTTGCCGGACAACTGCCGCGTGATCTGAATGCTGGAGTTGATGGCGTATGCCGTCCTTGAAATTTGGCGTGATGGTGTAGAGCGTCTGGGAGGCGCGAGGCAGCGTTCCGTTGACGACCGCGGCGGGGAACGGCGGCGCGCCGGGCGTGCTGGAAGAGATGGACGCTATATAAGAGCTGGAACCGCCATCGTTATAGAGCGCGTTGTACCAGAGATTGGTCGGCGGCGCCTCATAGAAGATGCCGGAATTGACGCGCAGAACGGTCTTCGAATTGATGGACCAGGCGATGCCGAGGCGCGGCGCGAAATCGCCGCTGGGCGAACGGAACTGTCTGCGAATAGGCAAGCTGGATAGTTCGGATCGCCTGACGGTCCGGAGAATTTGTCATAGCGAACGCCGCCGATGATCAGCAGTTTCGGAGTGACCTGCCAGCTATCCTGCGCGAACAAATCCCAGAAGAACGAGTGATACCAGGCGCCGGGCTGGCCGACGCTGGCGTTGAAAGTGGTGTAGAGCAAGCGGGTTTGCGCCGGATAACGCGGACAGATATGCCGCGATGCTGGGGAACGTGTATTGGGTGTAGATGTCGGCCGCCTGAACGTCCAGGTTCTGCTGGAAGCCGAAGCCGGCCTTGAAGGTGTGCGGCCCTTTGATGACGGTGAAATTGTCGTTGAGGTTGGGAACTTTCTCCTGAAAACGGTCGCCGACGGCGATGCTGCCGCCGAAGTTTGCGATGCCGCTGATAGTGATCTCGGGGCCCGTCGCCGGTGAGAGGATTGGCAACGTGCTGCTCGTTGCGGTAAGGCCAGCCGAAGCGGAGTTCGTTCAGCATCGTTGGGCGAGAAGGTGGAAAGAAGCTGCGCGCCGAGCACATGCGCGCGGTCGCGGAAGTCCGCCGCGACGCTGAGCGCATTGAGGCCGCCGACGTTGGAGTTGAACGGGTATTGATTGCGGAAGTAGTTGTAGCGGACGAAGAACTGATGCTTTGCCGTGATGACCCAGTCGAGCCGCGCGTCGACCCAGTGCGCGTGCTCGACCGCCGGAGGATTGGTGAGCAGATTGGAGGGAATTCCGATGAGCGCCGCATTGGCGGGATTGATGGTGATCGGCTGCGGCACGCTTCGCTTCACGTGCTCGTAGGATGCGAAGAAGAAGAGCTTGTTCTTGATAATTGCGCCGCCCGCGTTCGCGGCGAAGTCGTTGGCGACGGGAAGCAGGGTTGTGGGAGTGGCGAGAATCGGGCGCGCGACTAGGTCGAGCGGCCGGCCGATATAGGTAACGTTGCCGTGGAACGTATTGGTGCCTGAACCGGTGATGACGTTAAAAATATTGCCGGCGATTTTGCCAAATTCCGGCGCGAAGCTGTTCGATACGGTCTGTACTTCGCTGACATAACTGTCGGCGATGGCGAAGAGGCGCAGACCGTAACGGTCCGTCTCGGTATCGACCGCGCCGTCGAGCTGATAATTCACGCGATCCGGAAGCCCGTTGGTATTGAGAAGCCGCGGGATGCCCAGCTCCGGGATTCGGGATGGCCGCTGACGCCCGGCTGAAAGAGGATGAAGTTGTAGGGATTGCGCGAGGTGAGCGGCAGATTGTCGGTCTCTTCGTGGCCGATGGTCCGGCCCGTGCTGACGCGCGAGGGATCGATGATGGGCGCGCCGCCGCTGACTTCGACGGATGTCGACACCGCGCCCACGTGAAGCTGCGCGTCGATAGTGGCTTCCAGTGCCGGCATCGAGAACGACGCCGGGATGATGCTGCGTTTCGAAGCCCTGTTTCTGGATGGTGACCGTATAAGAGCCGAGCGGGAGATTGGGAAGAACAAAGTAGCCGTCGTCTCCCGTTTCCGACGATCTCACGAGACCCGTTCCGGTGTTTTCGATTTTGACGCTCGCTTGAGCGATGGGTGTGTTGGCCTGGTCGATAACACGACCGCGAATTGAGCCGTTGATTGCCTGCGATTGTGCGTGGGACAAATGGACGGAAAGCACGGTAGCGACTGCGAAAATGAGAAACCCGGTCAGTTGCCGAGATCTGTTCATCACAAAAACCCCTTTCAGAAGCAACAACAGTTTCTTACAGAAACTTACCAGTTAGCAGTGTTTATAGCAGCTTTCCGGCAACTGCGTCAAGATCATGCTTGTGTTTTTCCGGCTGTTCCGGGTCCCATCATCCATAATGGAATCGAGAATGGGAGAACAAACACAAATACAGCAGCCTGTCGAGAGCCGCGCGGCAAAGATGATTCGCGAGGTCTTCGAATCCGGACGGCCGATCACGTATATCCATTCGACCGAGGAGCAGCGGGTGGCCAAACTCCTGCGCGAGATCGGCGGCGCTTCATTGCCTGTATGGACCTGGAGCCTGACCGAAGGAATGCAGCGCGATGGCGAGGCAGCCGAGGTTGGAACCTTGGCGCCCCGCGCCGCTTTGGATTTCATTTCGTCGCACTTTAGTCCCGCTATTTTTCACCTCAAGGACTTCCATGAGCCGCTGCGTGAATCCGCAGAGATCCGCCGCCGGCTGCGGGATGTGTATCAGAGCTGTTTCGATCGACGGAAGTTCGTCGTGATTACGTCGCCGGTGCGCTTTATTCCCGAAGAATTGGAGCGCAGTGTTATGTTTCTCGAACTCCGTCCTCCCGATCTCGTGGAACTCGCCGAGTTCTTGCGGGAAGAGACGGGCGACACGCGCGACGCCGTTCTGCAGCAACTCGCGCGTGCGCTCCAGGGCTTGACGCTCGACGAAGCGCGTTATGCCGTACGCCGCGCGCTGGCGGTAAATCCGCGCCTCGGTCCGGAGTCTCTGCCGTTTTTGCTCGAAGAGAAAAAGCTGCTCATCAACCGCAGCGGCGTGATTGAATTCATTGCCGATGGAGCTGGCATTGGCGATATTGGCGGGCTCGAAGGTCTCAAGAAATGGCTGTTCGAGCGCCAGAAGCTCTTTCAGATGCGGGACAGCCTCAATAGTGAAATCGTGCCCAAGGGCCTACTCCTGATGGGTATTCCGGGATGCGGGAAGAGCCTTGCGGTCAAGGCGATCGCGAACGCTTTTCAACTCCCGCTCTATCGCGTGGATATGGTTGAGATATTCTCCGGACGCCATGGCAAAGCGGAAGGGGCGTTTGTGCAAGCTTGCCGGATGATGGAAGACATGTCGCCCGCCGTGCTGTGGTTCGACGAGATCGAGATGGGCATCACGTCCACAGACTCGGGCGGCGAACAGGGCCGCATTTTCGCATTTTTCCTGACGTGGATGCAGGAGAAGTCTCGCGGCCTTTTCGTCGCCGCGACAGCTAATCGCATCGATCTTCTTCCCGCGGAAATGATCCGTAAGGGCCGCTTCGATGAGGTGTTCTTCGTGGATTTGCCGCTGGACGACGAGCGGATCGAGATCTTCAAGATACATCTTAACCGGCGGGGCGTGGATGCGTCGCGATTCGATCTGGAGCCGTTGAAACAGTTCACGATTGGCTGGGCGGGGGCCGAAATCGAGCAATGTGTAGTGTCCGCGATCACCAAGGCGCGACTTGAAGAGCGGGAAATCGCGCAGCAGGATCTCATCAAAGTGGCGGTCAGTATTGTTCCGCTTTCGCGCACGATGAAGGAGCAGATCGATCACATTCGCGCCTGGGCTTTCGAGCGCGCCGCCCGCGCATCGCCGAGGGCGACGGGGCGTTGACTATCGCATGTGCTGCAGACGCTCGATACGGTCCTCGGTGCTGGGATGCGTCGAGAAGAGCTTAAACAGGGCGTTGCCGGTGAACGGCTTCATGATATAGAGGTGCTGAGTGGCCGGATTCGCGTCCATGGGAATTCTCTGCGACCAGGTATCCAGCTTCTGTAAAGCTCCAATCAGCGGGTACGGCGATCCAACATACTTGGCCGACGCGGCATCGGCATCGTACTCACGGCTTCTTGAAATCGCCATCTGAACCAGCATCGCCGCGATCGGCGCGAGGATCATCATGGCAATTGCCGCCACCGGATTTCGGCCTTCATCGTCATCATCGCCACGCGGACCGAAAAACATCGCCATTCGGGCCAAGGCAGTGATGGCCGCGGCAATTGTAGCGGCCACTGAGCTGATAAGAATGTCCCGATGGAGCACATGCCCCAGCTCATGCGCGACGACTCCCTCCAGTTCGCTGTCCTGCATTAATTGAAGAATGCCCGCCGTGAAGGCGACCGAGGCGTGCTTGGGATCCCGGCCCGTGGCAAATGCATTCGGCGACTCTTCGGGAGTAATGTAAAGCTTGGGCATCGGCAGTCCCATCTTCTGAGTCAACCTGCCAACCAAAGGAGCAATCCGCCGGTATGTGGCGGGATCGCTCTCTTCAGTTAGGGGCTGTGCGCCGGACATTGCCAGGGCAAGCTTGTCGGAAAAGAAGTAACTGAAGAAATTAGTAGCGACTGCGATGGCGAGCCCGATATAGATGCCCTGTTCACCGGCAATCGCCGAGCCTCCGACAATCAGAATGGCGCTGAGGAGACCCAAAAGGAGCGCGGTCTTAATTCCGTTGTGATTGTGCATAAAAGACAAAGGTCCTGGCAGGCGACACTAGCTTAGCTTAGGCCAAACCAGCGACGCCTGCCAGATGAGTTAAACTGCAACCAATTCGGGTTGCTTCACTTCAGCTTTGCTGAAGGTCAGATGCATGTCGCGGTCCGCGTCCACGACGATGGTATCGCCGGTAAGGAAGGCGCCTTCGAGCAACCGCAGGGCCAGCGGATCCTGAATGAGCCGCTGTATCGAGCGCTTCATCGGACGGGCGCCGTAATTGGGATCGTAACCATCGGACATGATTACCTCCTTCGCCGCGGGCGTAATTTCGAGGGCGATTCCGCGCGCCGCCAGCATCCCCGTCACTCGCCGGAGCTGTATGTCGATGATCTTGGACAGATTCTCGTGGCTCAATTGGTTGAACACGATAATGTCGTCGATACGGTTGAGAAACTCCGGACGGAAGGTCTGGCGCAGCGAGTCAAGCAGCCTCTTGCGCACGTCCTCGTGCTTGGAGTTCTTGGCGTTTACCGAGAATCCCATCGGCCCGTTCTCATGAATAATGTTCGAACCCACGTTCGAGGTCATCACGATGACGGTGTTCTTGAAATTCACGGTACGTCCCTGCCCGTCGGTCAAACGGCCGTCGTCCAGGATTTGCAACATGGCGTTGAACACATCCGGATGGGCTTTTTCAATTTCATCGAAAAGCACCACCGAATACGGTTTGCGGCGTACGTGCTCGGTAAGCTGGCCGCCTTCGTCATAACCGACATATCCCGGAGGCGCGCCGATCATGCGGGACACGGAGTGCTTCTCCATGTACTCGGACATGTCGACACGAACCATCGCCTTCTCGTCGTCGAACAGAAACTCGGCGAGAGCCCGGGCAAGCTCGGTCTTTCCAACGCCTGTCGGCCCGAGGAAGATAAAGCTACCAATGGGACGATTGGGATCGCTCAGTCCGGCTCGGTTGCGGCGAATAGCATTCGCAACCAGCTTAACCGCTTCGTCCTGACCGACGACCCGGTCGTGCAGCCGCACTTCCATATGGATCAGTTTCTGGATCTCGCCTTCAAGCATTCTCGATACCGGAATGCCAGTCACTTTGGCGACAATCTTGGCGATGTCCTCTTCGTCGATCTCTTCCTTGAGCAGCGGAGTGCCGCCCTTGATCGACTCGAGATCGCGGTTAGCCGATTCGAGTTGACGCTCGATCTCGGCCATCTTGCCGTAGCGGAGTTGGGATGCCTTTTCCCACTCGCCCTGACGGGTGGCACGCTCCTCGTCGAGACGCACTTGCTCCATCTCTTCTTTGAGCGAGCGAACCCGTTGAATAGCGGTCTTCTCGCGCTCCCAACGTTCCTTCAAACCGGCCGACTCGCCGCGCAGACGCTCCAACTCGTTCTCGACGTGGCGCAGCCGTTCCTTGCTGGCCGTATCCTTCTCCCGATTCAGCGCCTGCCGCTCGATCTCGAGATGCGATACCCTACGCTCGATCTGGTCGATTTCAATAGGCATACTGCCAATCTGAAGGCGCAAAGCAGAACCCGCCTCGTCGATCAGATCGATGGCCTTATCGGGAAGAAAGCGGTCGGTAATATAGCGGTCGGATAGAACGGCAGCGGCTATGATAGCGGCATCTTTGATGCGCACCGCGTGATGAATCTCGATCTTTTCTTTAAGCCCGCGCAGAATGGCGATGGTGTCGTCAACGCTGGGTTGATCGACAAGGACCATCTGGAAGCGGCGCGCCAAAGCGGCATCCTTTTCGACGTACTTGCGATACTCGCTAAGAGTCGTAGCTCCGATGCAGCGCAGTTCGCCGCGCGCCAAAGCTGGTTTCAGCATGTTGGCCGCGTCGATTGCGCCCTCTGCGCCGCCCGCGCCGACAAGCGTGTGCAACTCATCGATGAAGCAGATCACTTCACCGGCCGACTCGGTAATCTCTTTGAGCACGGCTTTGAGGCGGTCCTCGAATTCGCCGCGGAATTTGGTTCCGGCGATCATGGAGGCCAAATCGATGGCGACCAGGCGCTTATTACGCAACTGATCGGGAACATCGCCCTTGAGAATGCGTTGCGCCAATCCTTCCACGATGGCGGTCTTTCCAACGCCGGGCTCTCCAATCAGCACGGGGTTGTTCTTGGTCCGGCGGCTCAAAACCTGCATCACGCGGCGGATCTCTTCATTGCGCCCGATCACTGGATCGAGTTTGCCCTTCCGAGCCTGTTCGGTTAGATCGACGGCATAGCGTTCGAGTGCCTGGTACTTGGACTCCGGGTTCTGGTCGGTGACACGCTGGGTGCCGCGGACCGCGACCAGCGCTTTCAAGATAGCGTCATGGTCGGCATGATTCTTGATCAGGAGGTTGCCTGCAGGGTCGTACTTCTGGTCGGCTATCGCGAGCAACAGATGTTCAGTCGACACGAACTCGTCCTTGAAACGTTCAGCTTCCTTGAAAGCCGATTCGAGGACCTGGTTTAGAGGCGGCGAGATCATCTGCCCGGTGGGTTGCCCCGTAACCTTTGGAAGTGCTTGCAGCAGCCGTCCCGCCTCATTGACGATCATGTCTGGTTGGACATTGCACTTTTCAAGCACTGGGCGCACAATACCCTCCTTCTCCGCCGCGAGCGCTATTAGGAGATGAAGAGGATGGATGGCCTGATGCTGGTTCTGTTCAGCGATGGTTTGCGCCTGCTGCACGGCTTCCTGCGCTTTTTGTGTGAGTTTGTCGAATCTGAACATATTCTTATTTACCTGGAGAAAACTATGGGCCGGTATACCCGGCCCATGAACAATCGCTTATTTTCAGCTCTGCACGCTGTAGCTGCCGTTTACGCGGCTTGGTTGATCTTTGACCTGACGAGGTTTGGCGGCTGCTTTCTTGGGCAGAACCACCGTAAGAACCCCGTTCTTATAGTCCGCCTGGACGTGCTCCGTATCTACCGTGGAAGGCACGCCGAAGCTACGGACGAAATTGCCATAGCTGCGCTCGATGCGGTGATAGCCGCGAGCGTTTTCGTCCTTTTCGAACTTTCGTTCACCTTGAATAGTTAGAGTCTGGTTTTCAACATGCACACCGATATCTTCAAGTTTGACATCGGGCAGGTCGGCTTTGACAACCAGGTCGTTTTCGGTTTCGACGATATCAACCGCCGGAGACCACGGGCGGCTGGCCCGCGGCTCACTCATGAGGCGGGTAACGGCATCCTCGAAAAAACGAAGTCCCTGGAGTGGATCGTGGGTAATGCTCATGGTTGTTAGATATCCTTTCGTGTCGTTTGGATTCAGGTCTATTCACTTAACCTCATCCAATACAATCATAAAATATGAGTCTTTCGTCTGTCAAGTACCCTAGGGGGAAATTTGTGCTTAGCCGTCCAGGTAAGTAAAACCAATGTAGGCGACCTAATAAACTTGAGAGTCCCCGCAGCCGCGCGGCACCTACTTCTTTGAGGACGATCACACGAACATGAGTCCCACCTTGCCCGGCGGTATCCAGTTCGTAGCGGCGCACCCTGTGCTCGCGCGGAAGGGAATCCGCATCCGCGATTGGTTCACGCTCCCGACCATCATTTCCTTCACCGCTGGCATTCTGACGAATTTGCGATTCCAGTTCGGCGGAAAGGCGTCAGTTGGGGAGTTGGTTCTCGCAGCGGTCGCCCTTTTCGCTGTGCTGGCCAACGTCGGCAACCGGCGGTTCTGGGAACGGCGCATGTTGTTCGTTCTGTTCACCCTGTGCGTGTCTTTCAGCGGCTACATCGTCTCGGACCTGATCAACGCCACACCGCCCGATCGCCTCGTGCGGGGTTGGGCGCGCATGGCCTTCGTGATCATCGACTTCATTGCTATCTGGGCTCTTGCCCGCAAAAGTTTCGTCAATCTCTTCGCCATCTGCATCGGTGACGCGCTGAGCACGCTTCTCTCGTGGGGAGACGAGCGATACGACTTCCTCTACGCTTATAAATTTCATTTTGCGATGCCGGCGACGGTGCTGATCATGGTCGCGATGCCGCTCTTGTTGCGAAAGCGCGCCAACATGGCCACGGGCATGGCGATGGTGTGCGTCGGGATGTGTCATATATGGTTCGACTTCCGTATGGCCGGTGGGACCTGCATCCTGATCGGCTTCGTGTTGATCGCGCGTTGCATCACTGCGTCCCGCCTGCGCAGCCTTTACTTAGGTTTGCTCGCCCTGGCGCTGATTCTGAGTTCGTTCTCCGTAGGCTACCTCTACCTCGCGACTAACACGGAGTTCGCTAACCGGCGGCAGGGCTCTAACAGCCAGCGGCTACAACTGGCGCTGGCGGGTCTCAACGCCATCGAGCGATCTCCGGTCTTTGGCTTGGGCTCCTGGACTTGGGACACGGAGATGTGGAACATCTTCATTGCCAACATAAACCGCGCGGATGCGCCCAATTGGTCGCATGGCGAGGCGATGGGCCCACACTCCCAAATCATTCAGGTCTGGGCAGAGGCTGGACTGCTGGGTCTGATCTTTTTTCTGTATTTTGGAAAGCTGTTGGCGGAGGCTCTGTGGGTGCTGTTCTTCCGGCGGCCGCTCGACATTATGAGTCCGCTGTTCCTCTATTACCTGTTGGTGGCGGTCTGGAATGTGTTGTTCAGTCCTTTCGCCAATCTGCATCGCTTTCTCATCGGCCTCGCTTTGGTGATCTCGATCCAGGTGCTTCGCGAGCGCGGCAGTGGGCGTAATCACGCGCCAAATACGATCTTTGTGACGATCGGGGCAAGAGGAGTTGAGCCGACGTGCGGCGCGCGTTTAACGGCCTGATACGATTGCTCGACGCGTGGGTTCTTCGCACGCAGTTGAGGACCAACATTATCTCCTCGCTGGGAACGGCGGTCGCGAGCATCGCGCTAATCGGAATCGCTTATCCGCTCTATCTGCATTTTCTCGGGTATGAGCAATATGGCCTGTGGCTGGTGCTGTCCACGGTACTGGTCATGGCGCAGTTGGGAAACCTGGGAATATCTCCGGCGCTCCTCAAATTGGTCGCGGAGGATTTCGCCGCCGCGGATATCGATGGCGTCTACAAATACATCGGCTCCGGGATATTCACGTTGTTTGTTACCGGCGCCATTCTGGCGGGTGCCGTTTTGCTCTTGCGCCACCCGATTATCGGGCTTTTCGGAATTAAAGACCACAGCGCGGAACTGGCATATCGGCTCTTGCCTTACATCGGCGCTCTTTCCGTTTATGTCCTGATGGCCGACGCTTTGAACTCCGCGTTGGCGGGTCTCGGCCGTTACGACCTGGTGAGTTACTGTCAATTGATCGGACAAGCATTAACGGTGGTTCGTGGCGTTGACGCTTTTGGAACTACACTGCGGCGTCTGGGCGTTGCTCATTGCAAACGCCGCCGGCGCACTGTTCTTGAATATCGTAAGCCTGGTATTGATCCGCCGGATAACGGGCTCGGGACCATGGTTGCGCTTCCTCTGGGACCCCCGCACAATCGACCGCGCCCGTTTGCGCCACATTCTTAACTTCGGCTCCTGGGTATTTGCCGCTTCCATTGTGCTCGCTGCAATCAACCCCATCAATAAACTATTCGTGACTCGTTTTGTGGGCATCACCGCTGTGCCGGTTTACGACATTTCGTTCGCGACCTGCATGAAGATCCGCTCATTGTTTGAAAGCATGTTTCGTTCGTTGACACCCGCATTCAGCAGGTTGAACGCCATGCGCCCGCGGGAAGCGCACGATAGCCTTGAGAGGGCGGACCGGAAGGGATCGAAAGCCGTACTCTACGCGGGAACACCGCTCTATGCGGTGATATTCGTGGCCTGCGGTTACGGCTTGCGAATGTGGCTCGGCGCGAGATTCACCTCCGAGCTTCCGGATGTCTTCCGGATCATGCTGGTGGGCACGTACATCGGGCTATGGGGCATTCAGCCCTGGTATACATTGCTCGGCTTCGGCAAGAGCCCACAGATTCTGGTGACTAACCTGACGCTTGCTATCTCCAATATTTCGTTTGTCTTGTTGTGGCCGGTGTTGCTGAATCGACACGCGAATCTGACTGCCGTCGTCATCGGCACGAGTCTCGGCATGTTCACCGCTACGCTGTACCTGCGCTGGCAGGGCGCGCGGCTAAGAGAAGACCTGGCGTCCCGCGCGCGCCCGATTCTCGATGTGCTTGCCTGCCCGAGCGTCCAGGGTGTTTGAGCGCTTGGCGAAAGGGAAATGGATGAATCGCATGATCCCATTAGGTGTGAAGAGAAGGTCGGCGGCGCTGTTATTGCAAGGGTTGAACCACCTGGGTATTCACGAAAGAGAGCGGCGGATTGCGGGAGGCTCCAAAATACGGCTTGAAACCAGCGACCTGCTTTCGCAGCGACTCGCTTGCGAGGAGGCTTTCGAGCCCGCGGTGAGGAAAGCTTTCATTGCGCTTGCCGGGGGCGGCCTCAATCTGATCGATATCGGCGCGAACATCGGCTACTACACTTTGCTGGGAGCCTCCATTATCGGCGGCGGCGCGCGGGTATACTCCTTCGAGCCGCAGCCCAGAGTTGCCTGCAGACTGCACCGGAATATCGCATTGAACCAACTCCATAACGTCACCGTATTTCAGTTGGCTCTTTCGGATAAAGAGGGCTATGCCGATTTTTACCTCCCCACGAGCGGTATGGAGAGTCATGGATCTATGGCCGAGAATGGCCGGTTTGAAGTGAAGGAGCGGGTCGTTGTGGCGACCCGGCGGCTCGATGCGGTGCTCCAGGAATTGGGAAATCCGAAGATCGGACTGATAAAGATCGACGCCGAAGGAGCCGAATTGAGCATCTTCAAAGGTGCGTCCGGGCTGCTCCGTTCACCCGGCCGCCCTGCGATCATCTTCGAAGCCAATGAGGAAAATGCGCGTGCGTTCGGCTACTCGGCATTCGATCTGCTGAGCTTCATAAATGCGTTACGGATATGAACTGAGGCAACTCGACAACGAGGACTGGTTGGCAACACCCTCGAACTCCGTAGACGACCGCTCGCCGGTTGGGTAACGCCTGGCAAGGTCCTCGCGTAAGAAGAGGCCAGCAAAAGGGGCTTGCTCTGGACGCCTACGTTTTGCAAACCGTCCTTCGGCAGCAGATCCGAACGGTACTGCGCTCTCTGACGAAGCCAAGCGACAAGCGCGAGAGGTAGCCGGCCGGAGTACTTGTCACCACCTCGCGGCCCAGAATGGCTTCCCCCGAGTCTCGTCAATATTTGTGACCTGCGCCTTCAAGGGCGGCACGGTTGACCTCCGGGATGGCGCTCTTCGGGCTCAGGAGAGCGACGAATTGATGCATGCCATCCAGGATGACTGCCGTCCGCCAAACGAAGACATTGCCATTCTCGCTTCAGCGTTTTCCAAGCATTTGGGCTTCTGTCTGATCGGGTTCCGGCGACTGCATCCAAAAGTGTTGGGTGAAAAACTCCCACCCATTTATTCAGGCGTGGCGCACCCCGCGCGGACCAGGATCTCCTCAATCGTGTCTTTGCGAGGATACGATTCTGCGAAGACCCTCAACCGCGCCGCTCCCTTCTCATCGAGAGCCGACCGCAAGGTTGGTTCGTCGAGCCTCCGCAGCGCATCCACCGCGGCCGGCAGCACTGCCTCATTGCAAGTAGTAATAATGTTCCGGAACAGCGCCGCGCCATGGACTGGAGCCGCCCCGGGCAGCACTGTAACCAGCCGCTGCATCCATTGCACAGGCCGATCATGGCACGCCTGTTCGAGTGGCCGCCAATCGGATTCTTGGAATTCTTCGATTATCTCCTCGGCATCTTCCACGCCAACGTCGCTCCAGTAGTCGTTGTCGAGCGGACTTCCCAGGTAGCGGTCTAAGCGGGTAAATCGATCCATGCGAGTCTCCTGAGCCTCCATCATGTCGGATACGAAGCAGTCACTTTCCCGTTTTTCTTCACCACGACCCAATTGAGTGGAGGAAGAGGCGCCCCTTGCGGGATTGACAGAGTGTGATTCGTGTTTCCGTTGGGATCGGGAACACCCGGCTGATTGGCGGTGTCGATGGTTGCTCTCATAAACATGTCGTCATTCCAGCCGTTAGGAGGCAGTGTCGACTCCCCAGGCGGCGCCTTGCTTACCCACGCGCTGCCGATCTTGCGCTCCACGTTGAACACTTCGGCCCCATTCGGGTTCAAGCGCCGGTGAGCAGGAGTCCCGCAGGGTAGCGTGCCTTGGCAAAGACCGCACCGGTAATCCGGGTTGTTCAAAATGTCCCGTGAGTGTGCACCTATGAGTAACCCATTCTTTTTGAGTCTTTCCATTGAGTACCTTGTCCTGAACCTGGTCAAGACCGGCTGTCGTGATCTGGCTCGGCGTCGCAAGCATCACTTTCAGCGAGACCACCTTCGGCGGCGGTGTTCGAAAGCGCGCCGGGTTCGCAGGCGTGAACGTACACTGCAACTGCTGGACCCCGACTGCCCCCTGAGCTGCGTGTGTGCTGTAAGTCATCGCACCGTCAGGAGTCTCCACCATCAGTTGGCCATCCTGGCGATGCCACTCAAACCTCGCCTTCGCGTTCAACTGACTCGCGCCCAGCGCTTGATTCGGGTTCGCCGGCTCAGGAGCCCAGATGATCTCGGGCATGGCCGGCGTAACCGTGATCCTCACCGACGTGGTGCCGAAATCGAAGTATTTGTCGTTCTTGGCTCTTACGCGGACGCGTAGGTCATGTGCGCCTTCGTCAAGCTTCTTGCCGGCGCCTGGGTCGTAATCGATTTGCGCAGATTCCCGTGGATTTACAACTGCGCTGAGTTGTGTTCCGCTCAGCAGCGTCCCGTACACGATATCGGCCGGCGTCTGCCAGGTCACCCGGAATCGGCCCTTAACCACATTGACGGACAATTGGAACTTCACCGGCTTGAAATTGTTTGAGTTCGGGTTGAAGCTGACATCAAAGGCTACCCCTGCCTTAACGGCGTACGTAGACGGCTCCTTCAGAATCGAGATCCTGCCCTCCACTTTTTCTCCATTGTAGGTGGCATTTGCCGAGAGAAGATTCGCGTCGAGACTCGTGTTGACTTCCACATCCGCAACCGGGCCCCAAGTCACGGTGGGTTCGACCCGGCTCACTTCGAATACGAGGTCTTGCGATTCCGGCGCCATATATCGATTCGTATCGTCCGCGACAAAAGATGCAGTTACCTTTTGATTCCCAGCGTCTAACTTGCCGCCTGGCCTGACAATCGCACCCGTACTTTCGAGCTTGTATGTAAACGTTCCGCTAACCGAGGTTTTGCCGGGCCCCCACACCGCCTTCGCATTCAGGTGCTTGGTGTCCGTCAGGGCAGTCCCGTAAGCGAATTTGCGCTCTCCGCCCCACTCGATGCTGGGCATTCGCGCTTTAATCTGAACCTTCTTCGACTTGCTCGCCGGACCGTACCAGTATGTGGTCTCGACATAGGCGATAATTTCGAACTCGCCCGGACTGTTCGGAGCCATAGGCATCGCAGCCGCGGTAATCGCAGTTCCATCCGGTAGCTTATACTTCAGTTGGCCATCGCCTTTAACCAGTACCGCATTCAGGTACGCGCCAGGCAATTGCGTGCCCCACTCAACCGCCTCTGAATCCGGGAAATTTATTACTGAAAGATATTTGCCGGATAGCGGGCAATTAGTGACCAGGGCGCCTACCGCATTCGAGATCAGGACGATTGGATTGGGGAATGTCACCGGCGCCTCAATTCCCGACGGACTGACGATCGAGCGCGAGTCGCGTCAACTTCGTCATTTTCTCGGCATCGTTGGGAAATGTCGGATCGGAGAGCACTGGCCGCGCCCAGAAATGAGCCGGATCGCAGTCGAAGTCGCGTCCCAGATAGATCTGAAATCGCACGTAGCGCGCGACCGCCGCCTCCGTTTTTACGCCATACGTCGCGGCGCGTTCGAGCCCATAGCGGATCAGCCCTTCAACATCCTCGGAAGCGAGGCGCTCAGGCATCTCGGCTCTGAGTTCAGCGGCCAGTTCCCGGACGTAACGATCTACGTAGACCTCGCTCAGGAGGCGCATCTGCTCTTCGCGAATGACGAGCACAGGAGGGAGTATATCATCGGCGGTCCCATCCCGGCCGATCCGCCAAAAACTCGGCTATTCCGTACTTGGCAGAAAGTTGCGGGGATGCCGAAGGGAATCTTCGTGTCTCCGTCGGTCAAACCGCTAGTGAACTCCGAGGCTGTAAAGGCCGCGCGGTGTGTGGGGATAGTCTTGCGCGATGACCTGTTCCAGCAGCCGATCGCGCATCTCCCGCCGTACGTTGGCATATGCCGGATCGCCAGCCAGATTATGCTGCTCAGCCGGATCTTCGCGCAGTGCGAACATCTGCTCGCCCGTTCCGCCGGGATAGAGCGAGTATCGATAGTCTCGCGTGCGAATCGACCGAGCCCAGAAATCCGTGGTGGTCGATGTCGTGTTGTTATAGCTCTCGATATAAGCTTGATCCCGCCACTTTCCGAGTGCGTCTCCCCGGCAGATGGGCATCAGCGACTTGCCAGGATAGGCTTCCGCTCCTTCGGGCATTTGCAATGACGGGCTGTCCGCTCTAGGACGCGGAGGCGCGATATGCGCCATGTCGAGCACGGTCGGGAATACGTCTTCAAGCTGTGCGAATTCGTTGCACGTCTTCCCTCGATTCACGCCCGGACCCGCAATCACCAACGGTACGCGCACGCACGATTCATAGTGGCGTTCGCCTTTGCCCGTGAAGCCATGATCGTGCAACAGTTCGCCATGATCCGACAGGAAAATCAGATAGGTATTGGAGAGCCGTCCCGATTTCTCGAGGCTCGCAACCACGCGGCCGAGTTGCGCGTCCAGGTGCATGACATCGGCGAGATAGTACTGCCGCGTGAAGCGCCACTCCTCGGGTATTTTGACGCGGGCGCCTTCGGTGTGCGGGAAGCACTTCGGCGCAAGCGGATCTTTCATCCATTCGATCGGATTCGGCGCGGGAATCTTGCTCACATCGACGCGCCCCAGGTATTCACCCGGCGGGCAGAATGGACTGTGCGGCTGCACATAGCTGATGAACGCGTGCACGGGCTTGTTCGCGGCGGTCTCCTCCATGAACTGGATGGCGTGGCGGGTAATCCATTCGGTCTGCGAAACCTCCGATGGAAACGGAAGAGAAAAACGGCCGCGAGTGTTATGAGGATACTGCGGAGTCGCATACTTGAACGTGCTGCGCACTTCCTCGATTCGCTTGCTAAGATTCAGCTTCTGCGGTCCGTAGGCCTGGAATTCGGGGATTTGAAACGCGGTGATCGTCGAAAGCGCGGCGTCGAAGTATTCCGGGTGCTCCTGCTGCACCCAATCGAGCCACGGACCGCCGCGCCCGTCTTCAGTGTTCCAAACAACGTCGAAGCCGTATGGCGTGTAATCGGGATGGAGGCCGTGAAAGTGCGACCGGTAATGCAGCTTGCCGAACGCGCCTGTACGCCATCCGCCCTGCTGCAACAGCCGGGCCGCCGTCGGAATCCGCGGATCGAGTTCGTAGCCGTTCTGGAGAACACCATGTCCCCTTGTCGTCAGCCCCGTTGCCAGAGTCGCGCGCGTCGGACAACAGATCGGATTGCTGCTGATCGTATTCGTGAACGCGACGCCGCGTGCGCGCAGAGCATCGAAGTTCGGCGTCGAGATAGCTTTGCTCGCATCGTCCCAGAGCCATCTCGCGGCGAGTTGGTCCACCATAAAGTACACGATATTGGGAGAACCTGCCGCGCTCTGGGCGGCGGAAGCAGAAGCTGCCGCGGCCAAACCCGTTGCGAGAAAATCGCGCCGACGGACCGGGGCCGATGAGTTCATGCTTTCATTTTGCGCTTTCATGAGGGACGTCCTTACCAGTAAAATTTCAGTCCGAACTGCAATTCGCGGGGATCGTTCGGTGAATCCCGTGTCGCCGTAACCCTGCCAAAGCTAGTGGTGTCGAGAAAGTTCAATAAGCTCGGGTTGGCGAAATTCGGCGTGTTCGTTACGTTGAACGCTTCGGCGCGGAATTCGAACGAAATCCGATCCGAAACGGGAATGCGCTTAAAGAGAGACAGATCGAGACGGCGGAAAGGAGGCCCCGAAACCTGAGTCGGCGCACCACCAAGCGGCGTGTAATCCGTCTGACCGATATGGGTGGCAGCCGGAGGATTTGAAAACGCGGCAGCGTTCAGAAAATGGTTCACGTCATGGGTACCCGCGTAACGATCCTGCCCGGGCACCAGGAACGCATCGCATCCCGAGCCGGTAGTCGTCGCGAGAGGACAGGTCACTGTGAACGGCTGACCATCTTGAGCGGTCACGATCCAGTTTAAGCTCCAGCCGCCGATCAGGTGGTCGGCGAATCTGTTTGCGTTGCCCGCGAATCGTTTGCCTTTGCCGAACGGCAATTCATAGAGACCGCTGAAATGGAAGCTCCTGCGCACATCGAAATCGGCGAACCCGGTATCTTTCTGGATTCCGAATCCCGGCAGGAAAGGCGCGCGGTATCCGCCGATGTCGCCCTCGAGAGGATCGCGGCCATCGGTACGGACCTTCGACCACGTGAAGTTCGCAAGCACGCTCAAGCCGGCGCTGAATCGCCGTTCGAACGATGTCTGCAGCGAGTTGTAGTTGCTGCTGCCCTGCGTCGTCGTGTAGTTCCCGCCCGAAGTCGCAAAGTCCGGGTAAGGAATGTAGGGCAGCGAGTTCGTGCCGGGTGGAAGAATCGTCAGAACCGGATTCGCATTCAGAATCTCGGGAATGTGACGCGCGCCCGATCCCACGTACCCAACCGACACGCTGCTGCTACGTCCCACCTGATACTCAAGCATCAGATTGCGGCTCTGGGTCGAGGGAGTCTTCCAGTTGTATTGGAACCCTTTGAGCGGCAGTCCCGAGACGCTGACCGTCGCGGGATCGAGCGAGAGATTCTGAAAGCTGTTTTCGATCAGGCCGATGGAGTTGCCGGCGATGATCGGCGATGTGGAGGTTAGCGCTGTGCGCGTCACCGTATATTCGAACGGGAAGTTTTCCGTAAGCAGCGGATTGCCGCCGATCTCTTCAGTGCCTCCATAGAAGATGCCGTAACCGCCTCTCACCACCAGTTTGGAAGTGGCCTGCCATGCAAAACCGAATCGCGGACCGAAATTCGTTTTCTGCGGGCTTCCCACATGGAGGCCGTTCGACATCACCCGGATGCCATCCTTATTTAGTGCGCTCGTGAAGGTTGATGGCAACAGATTCGCCCGCGTATCCGGAATCAGAAAGATCCCGCCGCTCATGCCCGGACCGGGAATCAGATTTGCGTTATCGCCGAACTTATCCTCCATGAAGCTGAAATAATCCCAGCGCAGACCGAGGTTGAGCGTCAGCTTCGGTGTCAGCTTCCAATCGTCTTGAACATACGCGCCACTATAGAAGCGCCGGAGATCGTGCGAGTGGAAGTTCGAAAGCTGAACCTGAGTCGCGCCGCCTAACCCATTCGCGCCCACGGGGGCCAGCAGCATCTGCGCGACCGCGGTTGTATTATCGGTCTGGTTCACGACTGACGTGTAGGCGCCGGAGAAATTCAGCAGCCCGCGCGCCTGCGGTGGTTGAGTGAATGGCGACCAGATACGCTGGCCGGTAAAACCGCCCTTAATCGTGTGCGAGTGGCGGTTCCAGGTAAAATCGTCGGTGATCTGCGGCGTCGTCCCGAACTTCTCGCTCGGCATGAAGCCGTATGATCCAAACCTGGAGTACGATCCGACAGTGAACTCCGGAAGACCGCCGTTTCCTGGAGTTTGAGGTACGCCCTGAATTCCGAATTGCGCCGGTATGCCCATCTGATCGCCGTTCGGCTGCAGCCAGATGGCCGACTCGCGATTCAGACCCAGCCGAAACTCGTTGATCATTGACGGCGTAAAGCCATGAGTCTCCGCCACAATGGCATTCAACGCGTTATCCTCCAGATTGCTGTTTACCAGCGAATCGCCGCCATCCGCCAAACCAGGGAACGGTCCGGGATGTAAGCGGTTGAGCCTGGAAGATGTGAATCGGCCAAAGAGTTGGTCGTGATCGCTGACGATCTCGTCGATCCGGATATCGTAGCTATTCGAATTGTCTTGAAATATCGGCGAGCTGATATAGTTTGCCAAAATCCCGGGGCTCGTGGGATTGGGCAGTAGTTGCAAAATCTTGACTGCATTCGGGTCGAGGCGCGACGATGGGATCATGTTGGAGGGAAACGGATCGCGGATGAAACTGTTTCCTAACGCGCGCGT
Source organism: Terriglobia bacterium (assembly GCA_963767545.1). Lineage (GTDB taxonomy): Bacteria > Acidobacteriota > Terriglobia > Bryobacterales > Bryobacteraceae > CAVVFX01. The sequence goes on along the minus strand of CAVYEV010000038.1, from coordinate 96,946 downwards.
GGTGGCCGGATCGAATATCGTTCCGGAAGCATACGACGCACCCGAGGCATCGGTTCTCTTTCCGCTCTGGTTCGCGATCAGGTCCTGAAAATTGGTGTAACCGCTCTGTTTTTCGGAGAGCGTTGGGACTGTCGAAACATCGGTAACACCCTGGCGAATCCGCGTACCCTCGTAGTCGACGAAGAAAAAGGTCCGGTTCCGGCCGTCGTATAAATGCGGCAGATAAACCGGTCCGCCTTGAGTAAATCCAAATTGATTCCGCCGGAACTCGCTGATCGGCTTACCCGCTGCGTTGATGAAAAAATCGGTCGCATCGACCTTGTCGTTGCGCAGAAATTCCCATGCGTCGCCGTGCAGTTGATTGGTTCCCGACTTGACTGTCGCGTTCAAGACCGCGCCTGCCGCGCGTCCGAATTGCGCGTTGTAATTGTTGGTCTGGACTTTGAATTCGGCGAGTCCGTCAACTGGCGTCAGAACCACGAAGTCCTTCCCGTTTTGGCGGGAGTTGATGGACGAATTATTGTCGATTCCATCCAGCAGATAATTGTTCTGTGTCGGCCGAGTGCCATTGGCGCTGAACCTTCCGTTACTGTCTTCGCCGCGAGTATCTTTTTGACCGAACGTCACGCCCGCCGCGAGTTGCGCAAGGAAAGTGTAGTTTCTCCCATTTAGCGGCAAGTCGCGGATAGGCCGGGCATCAATGACTTGACCGACCGAGGCATCTTGAGTCTGCAACACGGGAACCACATCCGCCACCGTGATGGTCTGATCCACCTGTCCAATTTGCAGGGAAAAGTTGACCAGCGCCTCCTGCTGGATGTTGACCTTCAAGTGATGCTGGGTGATCTTCGAGAATCCCTGTCTTTCCACTGTGAGCGTATAGGAACCGATCCGCACGGGAGAGAATGAATACGCTCCTCGCGAATCGGTCGGCATGGTGGATGTCAGCCCGGTGTCTTCGCTCACCAGTGTCAGGATCGCGCCGGGAATCGGCGCGCCCGATGGATCGGACACCTGGCCGAGAATCGCGCCGCTATCGACCTGCGCGTGAACTGTCGACGCTATAAGATAAAGCCCGGCGAATGCCGGCAAGCACATTCTTCGATGAAGTTGCATTTCACTCGAACCTTTCAGGCAATGCAAAAGCGACATACGTTCCACCGGACGGCTGGCCCCATTTGCCGCCGCCTGCCCCGATCACCACATACTCGCGCCCGTTGACCTCATACACAGCCGGCGTCGCGCATCCCGAAGCTTGCGGCAACATCGCCGACCACAGAAGCTCGCCGGTCTTCTTATCGAAGGCCCGGATCTTGCGGTCGCGAATGCTCGCGCCGATGAACACGAGTCCGCCCGCCGTCACCACTGGACCGCCATAATTCTCGCTGCCGGTATTGGCCATGCCCGTCGCCGCCAACTCCGGATATTCGCCCAGCGGAATGCTCCAGCGGATCTCTCCCGCATTCAGGTCGATCGCATTGAGTGTGCCCCATGGAGGCTTGATGCCGGGATATCCATCGGGATCAAGTAGCTTGTTATATCCATCGTGCGAATACTTGAGCGGCGCAGGTCCGCCGGCTTCGATGCTAGTGAGCACCTCTCTCTCTTCTCCGCGAACCAGGAAGCCCGCAATCGCGGAGACCGCCTCAGGGGTAAGTTGCGAGAATGCCGGCATGCGGCCCGCGCCCTTGCGGATGACGCTCACAACATCCGCTTCGGAACGCTTGGAACCGATATCGACGAGCGCGGGAAACTCCGGTGGTGTGCCCCGCCGATCCGGCCGGTGGCAACTCGCACACTGCGATACATACAGAGTCCGCCCGGTGGTCTTCTTCCGGCTTTGCGAGCGATCGACCAGACGCATGATCCATGCCATCTCATTCGCGTTGACGTAAAATAATCCGGACTCCGGATCGAATGCGGCCCCACCCCACTCCGCTCCGCCGTCGGTGCCCGGGAAGATCACGGTGCCGTGGAAGCTAAGAGGCGTGAACTGCCCTTCATTCCGGACGCCGCGCAAACGCTCTACTATCGCCTGGTGCGCTTCCGGCGTGCGATCAGTGATCACATCTTCAGTCAGCCGTTGACGCGCGAAAGGCGGAGGCTTCACCGGCAGCGGCTGCGTGGGTGCGGTCTTCTCGCCATCGACGTCCGTCTGCGGAACGCCACGGTATTCAATGGGAAAGACCGGCTTGCCCGTATTACGATCGAACACAAAAATGTGGCCGGACTTAGTGGTCTGCGCCACTGCATCGATGGTTCGCCCATTCTGCCTGAGCGTTACTAAACTTGGCGGCGCGGGCAAGTCGCGATCCCACAAATCGTGGCGCACAAACTGGAAGTGCCACACGCGCTCGCCGGTATCGGCCTTCAACGCAAGCAGACAATTCGCGAAAAGATCGTCGCCGATCCGGTCGGCGCCGTAGAAATCAAAAGCCGCCGAACCCGTCGGAACGTACACCACTCCGCGCTTTTCGTCGAGCGCCATGCCGCCCCAATCGTTGGCCGAACCACTCGTCTTCCACGCGTTTGGAGGCCAGGTGCCGTATCCGAATTCGCCTGGATGCGGGATTGTATGAAAAGACCAGCGCAGCTTGCCGGACCGTACATCGTACGCTCGAATATCGCCCGGAGACGCAGGCAGATCCTCGGCGGTAATACTTCCGATGATTAGCAGATCCTTGTACACAACTCCCGGCGTAGTCAACGAGACGTTCTGCTTCTCCGGATCGCGTCCCAGGTTCTCGCGCAAATCGATGCGGCCGCCAATCCCAAAGCTGTCCGCAGGCTTGCCGATCTTCGCATCGATCGAGTAAAGCCAATTCTGCACGGCGTAATAGATCCGGCTGTCCTTCCCGTCACTCCAGTAATTCATTCCACGGTTGCGCGACTTGCGCATATAATCGCGGCCTTCATGCGGATCGAACCGCCAGCGCAGTTTACCCGTCGCGGCATCGAGAGCCACCAGCCGCAGCTTTGGAGTGGTCGCGTACAACACTCCATCCACCACGATCGGATTGCATTGCATTTCGGAATTCTTAAACGCATCGCCGGTGTCGTATGTCCACGCGAGCTGCAGATTCTTGACGTTCGATTTATTGATCTGCGTCAACCCGGAGTAGCGGATGCTATCGTAGCCTCCGCCGTATACGCCCCAACCGCGATACTGATCCTTTGTTACGGAGAGCGGCGCGGCAAGCGCCAGAATCACGCCAGCGCCGGCGGCCAGCGCCATCAGCTTACTTCCGGCCATCAAATCGCCACTCCTTCACCAGTTCATCTCTATCGTCATGACGCCGGTGCAACGCGATCCAGTCGAAATCCACTTCGCCCGAAGTCTGTTCGAAGTCGAACGTCAGCTTGGCCAGATGGCCCTCAACCGGGAATTCGATCGCATATTCGTGCGGCTTGCCGTCCGCCGTGAAGTCCACCGGCTTCGCATTTTTGGGATTGTCGAAGTCGGTGATTGCGCCCCACGCGAACGTCTTAAGCACCGCCCCCTGCGAACGCGCCGAAAATCGAAGCTGCATCCGCCCACCTTCAGTGACGATGCTGCGGCGCACAAAATTAACCTTGCCCGCACAGCGAACATGCATGGATGTATCTGTCCGCGAAAGGACGCAGTCGGAATAGTTGTGCGTACACCATCCGTCAACCTGCACGCGATTCTCGATCTCGTTGGGCCGCTGCATCGCGCTGCGCTTTTCGGGAACCGCGCCCGTGTCGCCTGTCTCCGTGATCCACCGGTCCATCGCCGCGCGCAGTTTCTTTAGCTGTTCGCGGTGAGCCGGACTATCGGCGAGATTCACCGTCTCGTGGGGATCTTTCTCCAGATCGAAGAACTCTTCGTTGGGCTTACGCGGCGCCATGAAGCGCGCCTGCAATTCGTTCAGTTCACCCTTTTGGAACGGCTCTTTGCCATACATCTGCCGCATTACGCGAAGTGTCGGAATTTCGACGTCCCGATCGGCGTTCTCCGCGGTGTACGGAATCTCAGGATGGTAATTCCGGATGTATTTGTAGCGCGCATCGCGAACCGAGCGAATGCGATCCGGCGTTTCATCGCCACGGTCGCGCGCGGCAAATACCACGTCGCGCTGCTTCCGATTGGGACCGAGAAACGGTACGCCGTGCATATTGGCGGGCGTGCGCACGCCCGCGAGTTCGAGCGTCGTGACCGTCAAGTCGATGCAACTGACCAGATCCTTCTTGACCACGCCGCGTCCGGCGCCCTCGACCTCAAGTTGCTTCGGCACCCACACAATAAACGGCGTCGCGATGCCGCCTTCGTAGAGATACTCTTTGCCTCTCGGCATCGCGCGTCCGTTATCTCCGAAGAACGCAATGATCGTGTTATCGAGAAGTCTCTCGCGCTCCAGGCGCTCCAGCACCTTACCGATTGCGGTGTCGAGTTGTTGGATCGAGTCGTAGTACATCGCCCAATCCTCGCGAACAGGCGCGACATTCGGATAATACGGAGGCGGCGTAATCTTATCGGGGTCGACGGGATGCACGGGATCGCGCGTCCATACGCGATGAGCCTCGTGAAAATTGATCTGCGCGTAGAAAGGCTGGCCTTCCTTGCGCTGATTCCAGTCGGTGCCGTCGAAGGGGCGGGTGTCGAGATTGAAGTTGTAATCCGTCTTGCCCGCGCCGATCACTCCTGGGGCCGGCGTGGTGACGTTCGAGGTGTGATATCCGGCCTCGCGGAGATAATGCGTGAACGGCTTCACGCCTTCTGGTAGATGGTAATGATCGCTGCGATGCGCGCGATGATTCTGTCCATCGATCGCGATCTGCCACATCCCCGTCATGATGGCGGAACGCGACGGCGAGCAGATCGGCCCGGTCACATACGCGCAATCGAAACGCATTCCCTCGCCCGCCAAACGGTCGAGATTGGGCGTGCGGATTACCGAATTCCCGTAGCAATGAAGATCGGGGCAAAGATCCTCGCCGATTAGCCACACAATGTTCGGTCGAGCAGCGGCTTTGAGCATGGCCGGAGCGGCCAGGCCCGCAACCGCCGATCCGAGGAAGCACCGCCGGCTAATATTCAACGATTCTGGTTGCATGAAATTTTCCATCAAAAGTCGTAGCGTAGAGCAAACTGAACCACGCGAGCCGCGCCGGAGCCCGTTATTTTTCCGAACGTCGGCGAGTTCATATTACTGATCGGCTGGCTTAGATTCACATAGTTCGCCACATTGAAAATCTCGCCACGGAACTGGAGCGAGCCGAACTCCCGCGGCATACGGAAGTTCTTCATCAGGCCGATATCGGTGTTGAACGATCCCGGCCCGATCAGGCTGGTACGTCCGCTATTACCGTACTGGCCCGTCGGCGGAAGCGCAAAAGCCGCGGCATTGAAATATTGAGCGATCTGGTCGGTCCGGGATCGTTCCGTATCGAGCGAGCCGATGCCAATCACGTTGGGCCGCTGAGCGCCGTCGTTTCGTCCGAGTCCCTCGAGCGCGATATCGCGTCCCGAAACCACGGTGAACGGCAACCCAGCGCTGTAATTGACGATTCCCGAAATACGCCATCCGCCAAACGCGGTGGTCATCCAGCCATGCTTCTGCAAAAACGGAATATCCCAAACCCCGTTAATACGGAGCAAATGACGCTGATCGAAATCCGAGAGTCCCCGCTCGCCTTCGCCATAATTGTTGGGATTCTGCAGCACCGTCGAGCCTGCGATTCCAAGCGACGCATTGTCGATCGATTTCGAATAGGTGTACGACACCTGCACCGTATACCCGTGGGAAAAGCGCTTCTGCGCCAGAGCCTGCAGCGAATTGTAATTGGAGTTGGCGTCTGAATTGAGCTGTCCGATGTCGGAGTAATACTGCGGCAGATATGGCCTTCGCTGCTGTGCGTTCGCCGCAGTCGCGCCCGGCCCATATACTGCCGCGTTGATATCGCGAAGTTGCGAAAGCTTCCGGCCAAGCTGCCCGACATAACCCGCCTGCACCACGAGATCCGCGCCGAACTGATGCTGCAAGTTCAGATTGAATTGTTGCGAGTAGCCGTCCCGAAGGTTTGGATTCGGCGTGAACGCCTCAATCGGCGTCACGAAGACCGGATGGTTCGGGTCCGGAGTATAGGGGAACGGATCGTTGCGTCCCTGGAAAGGATTGCTCATGCTTGGAGGCGAGGAGAGCAGAATGCCCGCCTGGTTCGGCGGATTCTCATATGTCCGATCGATGTAGAACGCATACTCGGGCACGTAGAAGAGTCCGTACGCGCCCCGCACCGCCGTTCGTCCGTTGCCGAAAAGATCCCATGCGAAACCGATCCTGGGAGCGAAGTCGTTTCGGTCCGGCTGGATCAGGCTGCCGGGAATGCCGGGATCACCCGGGTACAGCAAGCCAGCGGGCGCTTGCGAATATTTCGTCGATTGCTTTCCAGGAATGATCAGCGCAAGGTGGTCAAAGCGCTCATGCCAGGGAATCGGATCGTTATATCGCAAACCAAGATTAATCTTCAGCCGCCTCGTCACGGCGATATCGTCCTGTACAAAGAACTCGGCGCTGCCGCCTCGCGGTGAATCGTTATAGATGCTCGCCTGGCTGAAACTAATCGGCTTTCCCAGAAGGAAATCCGCCGCCGAATTGCCCGTCGCAGTTCCATCGAAGTTATACACCCCGGACGTTTGAAACTGCGTCTGTAGGAAAGTGCGGAAGTAGAGAACCATCACGCCGGCTTTGATGGCGTGACGCCCGTGAATCCAACTCAACTTATCATCGAGCTGAAAGAGATTGTCGACCTCCTTCCAGGGCTGATTCGGAATCATCGTGAAGCGCCCCTGCACTGTCACGCTGGGAGCGAAAGGAATCGGACCGTCCTGGTTGTAATTGCCGCCAAGCTCCTGCGGCGTCTGGTTCGCGGCCGACGCCGGGCCGTAATTATCTATGCGCGTATACGATGCGTGGGCTTCATTCAGCAAGGATGGCGAGAACGTATGGTTTTCGCTCACCGCGGCGCTCTGCACCAGATTGTCGCGCGGCGAGGCAAGTGCATAGATGTTGCCTCCGCCCGATAGATTGACGGGCGTGCCGTCAAGATTCCGGAAGTAGCGTATCCACAGATTGTCGGACGTGGAGAAACGATGGTCGCCCTTAAACGTGTACTGGTTGCGGGATTGCGGAATCGAGACGAGAGACTGCAACTGCGGTTGACCGTTGACCAGGACCGGAATATAGTCTTTCAGGATGTTCTGCGCCATCGGGTCGAAGCGGCTGGACGGAATCTGATTGCCCGGGAAAGCCAGTCCCGTGAGAGGATCTTTAATGGCTGTTTTCGATGTGGCGAAATTCCCGCTCCTTTCAGCGGCGGTCATCGGCGAGAACGTGTTGAGACTCTGCTGCCGGATCTGCAGTCCTTCGTAGGAAAAGAAGAAGAAAGTCCGGTTGCGCCCGTCGTAATGCGGCAGGCGAACTGGACCGCCCACCGTTCCGCCGAACTGATTCTGCCGGAGAAATGGCTTCGTCGCGGCAAATGCACTTCGCGCGTTGAGAGCATCGTTTCGCAGAAACTCGAAGAGGCTGCCGTGAAACTGATTGGTTCCCGACTTTGTCACCGCCAGAATCACGCCGCCCGATGTGCGCCCGTACTCCGCGCTGTAACTGTTCGTCAGGATTCGGAATTCGTCGAGCGTGTCGGGCGACGGCAGGTTTTGCGACGACCCATGTTTGGCCGTGATGAATGTGCTTCCGTCGAGCATCACGTTCAAATTATTCGTGCGGCTCCCCGAGATGCTCATATTCGGTCCGCCCCGGCTGTTCGTGACAACCACCGGCAGACTGGCCTGTCCAACTCCAGGCAGAATCGTCGCGAGCGAGAGGACTTGCAAGCCGTTGAGCGGAAGATTCGCCACCCGCACGTTATCCACGGTCGCGCCGAGCGTCGCGGACTCCGTATCCACGTTCACCACATTCGCCGCGACATTGATGGTTTCAGTCACCTGTCCGATCTGAAGATGCGCGTCCACGCGGATGTTCTGTTCTACCGGCAACTGCACCCCGGACTGCACGAACGTTTTAAATCCGGAAGCGGTCACAGTGACCTGATAAACGCCGGTGGGAATCGTCGGGATCAGGTACTCACCCGCAGAATTGGAGCGCGTCTCCCGCGTAAGCCCGGTGCCGGTATTCTCGACCTTTACCGCTGCGCCCGCAACAGGTGTTCCCGAAGGATCAGTGATCTGACCGAGCAGAGTAGCGGTCGTCTGTGCGTTGACAGCAGCCGCCGAAGTAAAACACGCAGCAGCTATCCATAGGACGCGTTGGAAAGGTCGTACTTGAAGCATTTTCATGGACTGTGGCGATTATATAAACCAAATGGCCGCTAGTCAAACCATTTGTGACGAATTGGGCGACCAATCTTGCAAAACTGGCGGTAAAGTAATATTCTCAGGTGGTGCCGAACCTTTTGCACAAAGAGACTGTGGGCAAAGCCGATCTCACCAGCCGGTTGCTGACCTGCTTTAGCGATCTTCTTGCCAGCGGAGAACTTAGGCCGGGCGGACGCATACCACCGGAACGCGAATTGGCCGAGCGTTTCGGCGCCAGCCGCTCTTCATTGCGGCCGGTTATGAAAGTTCTCGAAAGCGTCGGTGTGATTGAGCAACGGGTCGGCGATGGCACCTACTTGAGCATCGATGCCAGCGGAATTCTGGCGATGCCGCTCACCTTTCTCATTCTTCTCGACGGAGTGTCGCTCGTCGAACTCTTCGATGCCCGATTGATGATTGAGCCTGAGTTGGCCGCGAGAGCCGCTGAGTGCGCGTCGAGTGACGATCTAGCGGCGATGCGGCGCACGTTCAGTTTGATGGAGACCGACACCGCTCGCGCCGATACGGATTTCCACGAAGCGGTCTGCAAAGCAACGCGCAATCGTATCTGCTACCGCATGTTTGGGGCAATTCATCGCGCATTTAAACAGGGCATGGAAATCACCAGCCGTTTGGCTGCCCCCGGGTCGAGCATTGGAGTTTCATCGCGCAGTGTATTCAGCAATCCATCTACGCAAACCGGACGACGCCAGAAGCAAGATGGCCGAGCATCTGAACGATGCCAAAGGGTTGCTGCTCGAAGCCTGTCTCGACGGCGAACTGTCGGCTGCCGGAATTGCTTCTTGTGAGGAGAGAAACAATAGAGCGCACGTCCCTCCAGCAGTCGATCATTAAGCTCGCAGGGCTGCGCGCGCTCTCGCAACGCGGGTTCCTCATAATCAAAACTGTACAATGAAATCAACGGATATCGAAATGAGGTAGCGGATGTCCTGCGGATCTTTCCCTCCGAATCTCGCATTTTGCTAAACTGAAAGTTCAAGTTCTAGCAGGAGTTCCACTACACATGTTTGATCTATTTCGCAGCCGCGATAAAGCTGTGCGCATATTGCTGGGCGTCATTCTAGGTATCGTCGCCCTGTCCATGGTTACTTATCTGATTCCGGGTGGCATGATGAACGGCGGTGGTTCAACCGATTCGAACGTGGTAGCTACCATCGGCGATCAGACAGTCACCGCGGCCGATGCGCAACGCATGATCCAGAATATGGTTCGCGGTCGCAATCTGCCACCTGAAATTCTAAACATGTACGCCCCGCAGATGATCAACGGCCTGATTGCCGAACGGGCTCTTGCCTATGAGGCGAAGCGGTTGGGATTCCAATCCAACGAGGCGGAGACTGCGGAAGCCGTGCGTAAGCAATTGCCGCCGCAGCTTTTCCAGGATGGGAAGCTTGTGAGCCGCGATCTCTACGCTTCCGTATTGGGCCAACAGGGTTTGACCATTGAACAGTTTGAAGCCGAAGCGGCCCAACAAGTGATCACCAATCGTCTGCGCGATATGATTGCCGCCGGTGTAGTGATCTCGCCTCTTGAAGTCGAGCAGGAATATCGCAAACGCAACGAGAAAGCTAAAATCGATTACGTAATAATTCCGGCGGCAAAATACTCTTCCGAAGCTCAGGCCCCCAATAACGAAGTGAAGGCGTATTTCGACAAGCATCGCTCCGAATATCAGGTGCCGGAAAAGAAGAGTATGGTTGTGCTGTTGATCGATCCCGCGGTCCTGCAGAATGAAATTCAGCCTACCGAGGCGGATTTGCAGAAGCTGTACCAGGCAAATATCGATTCCTTCCGCACGCCGGAACGGGTCAAGGTCCGGCACATTCTTCTGAAGTCCGATGCCAGCAACGACGCACAAGTGAAGGCCAAGATCGATGCTATCGAAAAGCAACTGAAGAGCGGTGGCGACTTTGCCGAGATCGCGAAGAAAGAATCTCAGGACCCCGGCTCGGCTGCCAAGGGCGGCGATCTCGATTGGATCGTTCGTGGGCAGACTGTGAAGGAGTTCGAAGCCGCCGCATTTTCGCTGCCCCTTCACCAGATCAGTGAGCCGATCAAAACCACGTACGGCTATCACATTCTCGAAGTGACTGACAAGGAACAGCCTCGGGTCAAACCGTTCGATGAGGCCAAGCCGGAGTTGATCACTAAGTATCGCGACAGGCGGATCAACGACCTGCTCCAGGCAGCCGAGGATAAGGCTATCGCGGATTTGCGCAAGGACCCGCTGCATCCCGAAAAGGCTGCCGCGGACTCAAAGGCTCAGCTCTTTAATCTCGCGAGCTACGCCGCCGGCGACCCGATTCCCGGTGTTGGCGTCAGCAAAGAAGTTGAAACGGCCGTCGCCGGACTGAAAAAGGCGGAGGTCTCGCAGCCGGTTGTCCTGCAAGGCAACAAGATTGTGATCGCTGAGGTTACCAATGTGATTCCCGCGCACCCCGCGGCGCTCGAAGACGTCGAGGGACAAGTGCAGACAAAGCTGAATGCGGACAAGTTGCAGGCAATTCTGACGCAGAAAGCCAACGAGCTGCTTGCGAAAGCCAAGAGCCTGGGCGATCTGAAAAAGGCTGCCAAGGAAATGGGCCTGGAAGTAAAGACGGCCGACGAATTCACCCGGTCGGGAGCGGTTGAGGGCGTCGGTTCGGCATCCACCTTTGCCGATGCGTTCACCAAACCCGTTAACTCTATCATCGGACCGTACGCGGCCCAGGGCAGCCAAGTGGTTGCGCAGGTGACCGGGCACGTCGAACCGAATATGGCGCTATTCCCGACGCAACGCGATGCAATTCGCGAGGAGCTCAAGAACACGAAGGCGCGGGATCGGGAGGCGATGTTCACTGCCGGTCTGCGCAAACGGCTGGAGCAGGAGAAAAAGATCCAGGTTCACAACGATGTGATTCAGCGAATCCTCGCGAGCTACAGCCGTTCGTAAATTCAAATGCTCCATCCTCTATTCGACTTCCTGCGGTCGCTGACCGATCCCGAGAAGCTGATTGCGCTTCTGGGAACGATTCTGACCGGATGGCTCGGTTACGCGGCGCTATGCGGAATCGTTTTTGCCGAAACCGGATTGCTCGTCGGTTTTTTCCTTCCGGGCGACTCGCTGCTGTTCACTGTTGGAGTAGTCTGCGGGGCAGGCGACCTGAATCTACCGCTGATTATCCTTCTGCTCATGTGCTCCGCGATCGTCGGCGATAACGTCGGCTACTTTCTCGGCTATCGCACCGGCCCGATGATCTTCAGCAGGCCGAAATCGCGATTCTTCCATCCCGATCACCTGGTTAAGACACGCCGGTTCTTCGATCGGCATGGGGGAAAATCCATCATTTATGCGCGATTCATTCCGATCATCCGGACCTGCACGCCATTCGTCGCCGGAGTCGCCCGCATGAAGTATTCGCGGTTCCTCAGCTTTAGCATCTTCGGCGGCGCGGGTTGGATTCTGTTCATCACCCTGGCCGGATATTCTCTCGGTCAGGTCACATTGATCCGGCAGAACTTCGAGAAAGTCGTACTGGGCATCATCTTCCTCTCGCTTCTTCCGGTCTTTCTCGAACTCATGAAGGCTCGCAGCCGGGCGGTAGATTCGTAGTGTGCCGTCGAGCAGCGCCTGCCGCATTTTAAGACACCTGCCGTATTTGTTGAAGCGGACCTTCTTGTCCTCGTTCGACGACAATCTCTACACGATCGCCAAGGGTGCGGCTTATTCGTCGATTCTCTCGTTCTTCCCTGTACTCACCAGCGCTGCGACGATTTTGGTTCAGACGAAAGCCGATTTCGTGGCGCGCACGCTCGACCACTTTCTGGCCCAGATTGTGCCGCCGGGTACGGATGAGATTGTAGCCGAGCACTTCAAAGCCTCCGGCCAGCGTTCGAATGCCCTGCTCGTGGGCGCGACTCTGGTTTCGTTGTGGGCGGCCTCCAGTGTAATGAAGAGCCTGATGCAGGGCTTCCACGCCGCGTACCGGATTCCCCGCAGCCGTTCGTTCTGGCGCGAGACGGGCATCGCGATGGGTCTGGTGTTTCTGGCGGCGGGACCGTTGGTCGGCGCATCCGCGCTCCTGGTTTTTGGCAATCAGGTAGAGAAGGTTGTGCTCGACTGGCTAAAGGTCGATCCGGTGCTCAACCCCGTCGCGGGGTTGTGGGTGTTTCTATCGCAGATGATGAGGTACGCCATCGCGCTTTGGGCAGTCATTTCCATCACAGGCACCCTCTACTATTTCGGTCCCTATAGGAAGCAGCGCTGGTCCGCGGTCTGGCCGGGCGCGCTATTGGCGACGCTGCTCTGGTTCGGCGCAACACTGGGCTTCGGCTGGTACGTCCGTCACATGGCGCACTATAACGTGATGTATGGAAGCGTAGGAACCGGAATCGCGCTGCTGGTTTGGATGTATCTCGTGTCGCTGATCGCGATCCTGGGATGCGAGTTTAACGCCGAGTGCGAGAGGCTGCAAGCGTAAAATCGTTCATTGTTGTTTGCATCGTCATGCGGCGCCATTTTGCGGTGTACGGCGATCTCATCCTTTTTGAACCGGCAAAACGTAACGATTAACGCAATAACCCGGCTCCCGCCATAGTATCCTCACACTTTACCCTTCTATGTCGAAACCTGTGGTCACCTTCGGTGAAATTATGCTCCGGCTCGCCCCGCCGGGATACGAGCGTTTCCTCCAGTCGCCTCAGCTCGTGGCAACTTTCGGAGGCGGAGAGGCGAATGTTGCGGTCAGCGTCGCGCAATTTGGATATCCCGCCGCATTCGTAACCTTTCTTCCGCCCAACAATCCTATTGCCGACGCAGTCGTGAGCCAGTTGCGCAGTTTCGGCGTCGACACTTCCAAGATAGTGCGCTCAAAGGGCCGCATGCCCGTTTACTACGTCGAAAATGGAGCCAACCAGCGGGCCTCGAAAGTTGTTTATGACCGCGAGTACTCCTCCATTGCGCTGGCCAAGCCTGGCGACATCGATTGGGACCGGGTCTTCGCCGGCGCCGGATGGTTTCACATTACCGGCATCACGCCGGCTATCAGCGCTACTGCCGCCGATCTCGCGCTCGAGTCCGTGGCCAAAGCGCAGGCTGCGGGACTGACGGTCTCCTGCGATCTCAACTATCGCAAGAATCTCTGGAAGTGGGGCAAGCCAGCGGCCGCCGTGATGAAGCAGATGGTGCAGCATGTGGACGTCGTCATCGCGAACGAAGAGGATTGCCAGATGGCTCTAGGCATCGAGTCGCATGTCGACGTGCACTCCGGCAAACTCGACCGCGCGGCTTACCAAGGCCTCGCCGAGCAGGTACTGAGCCAGTATCCCAAGCTGAAGTCGATCGCAATTACGTTGCGCGAATCGCATAGCGCATCCCATAACGGCTGGTCCGCCTGCTTCCATACCGGCAAGGAATTCCTGCTCAGCAAGCACTACGAGATTACGCACATTGTCGACCGAGTTGGAGGTGGCGATGCGTTCGCCGGTGGCCTGATCTACGGGCTGCTGACACTGCCTAGTCCACAGGACGCGCTGGAGTTCGCGGTCGCGGCCTCCTGTCTGAAACACTCGATCCCAGGTGACTTTAATCGGTTCACCGTAGACGAAGTGAACGCACTCATTAAGGGCGGTGGCTCGGGCAGGGTCCAAAGATAATTCTGAGCCTATGGTTTGGTGGGCGGCGCGCTTGGAGGATTGTTACCACGCGCGGGCCGGGGCGGCTGATTCATGTACGCGGTCAGGTCCTTGTCGGCTTTGGTTTCCACTCCGGGTTTTTGCAGGAAGCCCAAATCGCTGAACCACTCGATAAAACGATACTGCCAGGTGCCATACGGAATATCGTTGCGGTCGGTGAAGCCGCCGGTCATGTGGCTGCCGTCTGGCAGGGCGTCGCCGGGGTGCCGGCCATTGCCGTAGATGTGCATCTCGATATTCGGGACACTGATGGCGAGCATGGCGCTGAAGTATTCGATCGCCCAGACCGCATGGCCACGGTCGCCCGATCCGGCGCAGGCGATGAACGCGGGAGGAGCATTGCGGGGAATCGGCGGCGGAGTGCGGTTGCGCGCAAAGGGAGAAGGACCAGGATAAATGATGCCGACGAAGTCGGGACGCGAAGTGATCCCAGCGAGTGGATCGCCGGGCTCGCTGTTTTTCTTGTCGAAATCTTCGAACAGGACCGCCGACGGCGCGGCCAGTTCCGCGCCCGCCGAGAAGCCCATGATGCCGATCTTGTTCGGGTCGAGATTCCAGTCCTTGGCGTAGGCGCGGACCATGCGGATCGCCTGCAGCGCGTCGTTGACTGCATCGGCCTGCGGGTTATAGCCGTCCCGGCGCAGGCGATTCCGCAGAATGACGGTATTTACGCCGTAATTATAGAAGAATGGCACGAAATCGGCGCCTTCGCCGCCCACGTTCAGCGTGTTGTGCCCGCCGCCGGCCACAAGAATCACCGCGGCTCCGGTATTGAGGCCGCGATCCACGGTGTGCACTTCGATAGAAGGGTTGTGGATGTTGACGATGCTGTTGATTCGGCCCGGCACCGCCTGGCTCATATTGTATTGCTCGGGCTCTCGGACACGGTCCATTTTGAGGAATGGCGAGCCGGGCGGATACAGAGCGTCAGCACTACGCCACCCGGCAAGATGGGCTGCGGAGCATAGGGAGCCTCGGTTGCTGGTCCAGGCTTGGGAACCGAGAGAGGGGCGGGAAGGGGAGGCAGCTTTTGCGCGGCAGCAGTGGACGCCAGAGACGCCAAAATAACAGAAGCAAGCACTGACGATATTTTCATAAAGCTCAGTTTCCAGACTATATCACCGCGCTGCGATGCGAGGCGTCTAATGGAGCGGCGCGATTGAAATCAGGGCGAGACCGCCGACGAAGAGAATCAACATCCCCGCGATAAGGCCTTTCACTTTGCCGTTCGCCCCCGCGAATTCCCTCCATACCAAGATCCCCCAGAGCGCACTCACCATCGTCGCCCCTTGCCCGATCGCATAGCTGGCCGCGGGGCCGACCTTCGCGGCGCCCTCCGCCGCGGCTGCAACCAGGGTTCCGATCAAACCAACGGTCCAAATCATTCCGCCCAGCAGACCCAATGCGTGACTCTTCAGAGTGCCGCGAAAATAATCGTTGATTTCGACGGGCGATCCTTCCACAGGCAGATTCATAAATATCAGGTTGAATACGAAAGTCGAAAGTAAAACGCCGATGGAAAAGACGACGGTAATGGCGTAAGGACCAAGTCCGACTTCAGTCGTCATCCCATTCTGGAGCAGGGGGAAGAAGGAGCCCATAAACACGCCGGCCGCGAGGCTCAGGATGATGCCTTTTGTGCTCATCGTCCGGCGAATATGGCGGGCTTTGCCTTCTCGCGCGGCCTGTCTTGCGCGTTGCAAAGCATAGGTGCGGTAAGCAAGAGCATCCACTATGATCGCGGCAACGATAATCGCCATGCCGCCGAACAACATCTCCTTATTCCCAACCGGGTTGATGGAATAGTTCCAGACGACACCGATAACCAGGGCTAATCCGATGCCTACCGGGAAAGCCACAGCCATGCCGGAGATAGAAATGGCCGCAACCAGCAGCATGTTCGCCAGATTAAAGCAGACGCCGGCCACCAGGCCCCAGAAATCCTGCCGAAGTCCGGCATGCCTCAGGTCGTCCATGAAGGTGAATCCATCGAATCCCAGATTGCCGAAAGTGAGTGCCGCAATCGCGGCGGCTATAACGACGCCGAAAGCATAGTCGAAATAGAACAACTCGAATCGCCAATTGCGGGTAAGTTTAAAGCTGTTGGCCCACGAGCCCCAACAGAACATCGCGAGGAGCAATACAAGAAGAGCGCCGACATAAGTCGAAGGTAGTATCATTAGGGCTTCGCAGCGAGAGTACAACGTTATGGTAGGGCAGGTCAAGCATTCGATAACGTTTTCTTGCCCGCTATCAACTCTGGTATCAGTTAGGAGTCGTTAGGAACCGCGGTGTACCCTTTTCCGTACAATGGTGCTATGGCGCGAACCAAACTGCTCGCTTTCGCTCTGTGTTTTGCCGCCCCTCTCCTGGCGCAACGCGCAACTGTTAACGCGCTTCCGGGATTTGACCCTGGCGCGATCGACCGTTCGGCCAGTCCGTGCGCGAACTTTTATCAGTATGCTTGCGGAACGTGGTTGAAAGACAATCCGATTCCTGCCGATCAATCGGCATGGGGGCGTTTTGATGAACTGCAGGAGCGCAATCGCGAGATCCTGCATCAGATCGCCGAAAAAGATGCGCAGCCTTCTCCGTCGCGCACCCCCATCGAGCAGAAGGTGGGGGATTATTGGGCGGCGTGCATGGATGAGACGCGCATCAATTCCCTGGGCGCCGAGCCGCTGCGAGCAGAATTGGCGCGGATCGCCGCCATCGACGGCAAGCAAGACCTCGCGGTAGAGTTGGGCCGCCTGCATTCGATCGGCAGCAACGCGTTCTTTAATGTGTCTTCCGGACAAGACTTCAAAGATTCCACCGAAGTAATCATGCAGGCCGATCAGGGCGGGCTAGGTCTGCCCGAGCGCGACTACTACTTCAAGGACGACGATAGGTCCAAGGAGATCCGCAAGGAATATGTCAAACATCTGGCGGCGATGTTCCGGCTTTTGGGCAGCCCGGCGGCCGAGGCGGATGCGAAAGCTGATTCGGTCATGAAAATGGAGACAGCTTTGGCGAAGGGTTCGCTCGATGTTACGTCGCGCCGCGATCCCGCCAATGTGTACCACCGGATGCCCCTCGCGCAACTGGAGGCCATGGATCCAACGTTCGATTGGCCGGCATACTTGAAGGAGATCAAGTCGCCAGATATCAAAGATCTGAACGTCGCGGTACCCGAGTTCTTCAAGGCAATGGATGCGCTGCTGAAGGGACCGTCCGCGGACATACGGACCTACCTGGCGTGGCATTACGCGCATAGCCAGGCGCCGCTGCTGCCCTCGGCATTCGTGAATGAGAATTTCCGGTTTTACCGCACTGTATTGACCGGAACGAAGGAGATGCGTCCGCGATGGAAGCGCTGCATACAGATGGAGGACGCCGAACTGGGTGAGGCCTTAGGTCAAGAGTATGTTAAACGGACGTTTGGGCAGGAGGGCAAGGACCGGACGCTCGAGATGGTGAACTATCTCGAAAAGGCGTTGGGGCAGGATATCCAGAAGCTAGACTGGATGTCGGCGCAGACCAAGCAGCGTGCGATGGAGAAGTTGAAGGCGATCACCAACAAGATTGGATATCCGGAGAAGTGGAAAGACTACTCGTCGGTGAGGATTGCGCGGGATGATGCGATCGGAAACTCCCAGCGCGCGACCGCGTTCGAGTTTCACCGCGATTTGAATAAGATCGGTAAGCCGGTCGACCGGCTGGAGTGGCAGATGACGCCTCCCACCGTCAATGCCTATTACGATCCGCAGATGAACAACATCAATTTCCCGGCGGGCATTCTGCAGCCGCCGTTTTTCATGCGCGAGGGGGATGACGCCGCGAACTTCGGCGCCATTGGAGCCGTAATCGGGCATGAGTTGACTCACGGTTTCGACGATCAGGGCCGGCAGTTCGACGCGCAAGGCAATCTTGCCGACTGGTGGACAGAGGCGGACGGAAAGGCTTTCGATCAGCGCGCGCAGTGTTTCGTAGATGAATACGGCAGTTATCAAGGTGGGCGACGTGAATCTGAACGGCAAACTGACGCTGGGCGAAAACACGGCGGATAATGGCGGCGCCCGGATTGCGTACATGGCGCTGATGGACAAACTGGCGGGAAAGCCGGGAACCAAGATCGACGGATTCAAGCCGCAACAGAGGTTTTTCCTGGGATACGCGCAGATCTGGTGCGATAATGCTCGTCCCGAGCAGGAACGGCTGCAGGCTACGACCGATCCGCACTCGCTGCCGCAATATCGGGTGAACGGCACGGTATCGAATATGCCGGAGTTCGCGAACGCGTTCTCGTGCAAGGAGGGTCAGCCGATGGTCCGGGAGAAATCCTGCCGCGTATGGTGACAGAATACCTGGCAGTGTGTCTACGGCGCCTATGCATCGAGAAGAGCTGCACCCCTGCTGAAATATTTCAGCCCGGTATCGCACATGACCGTTACGATGGTCGCCCCAGGCGTCAGCCGTTCGGCCAGCCTTAGGGCGGCGATGACATTGCTGCCAGTCGAAGTGTCCGCAAACAGGCCTCCCTCCCGGGCCAAACGGTGGGCCATTTTCGTCGCCTGTTCCGTGGAGACCCGCTCAATTTCATCGGCAAGGTTCTCCCGCCACAGCGGCACTACGAAACCTGCTCTTCAAGCTGGACGTGGAGAATGGGCTCGGGAGATTACGTTTCATAGCGGAAAACGGGCCAAGAATCCCGAGCCGTTGCATGTGAATGCTCAAGAGGCTCGATGAGGGCCTGTTTCGCCTGGAAGTGAGCGATAGCTTGTCGAATGGCGAATACTCGTTTACGCCTGAAGGATCGAACGACGTCTTCTGCTTCTCTGTTTACTGAACTGCTGCAAGCGTCGTCTATGTCACCGGACCGTCCACGATATCTGCAGGTATAACTCGGGTTATACTGGAACTATGAAAACCGCGGTTTCTTTACCCGATGAGCTTTTTCGCATGGCGGAAAAAACCGCGCGACGCCTTCGTGTTTCGAGAAGTGAGCTGTACGCTAAAGCGATTGCGGAGTTTTTGAAAAGCCAGCAAGGAAGCGCGATTACGGAACGCCTGAACGACGTATATGCGCGGAACCCGGCGAAAGTGGATTCCGGATTGCTGCGCGGTCAAATGAAGTCTGTCGAAAAGGACGGCTGGTAGACATGGGCGACATTCAGCGAGGGGAGATCTGGTGGGCAGATCTTCCGGCTACTCGCGGCTCCGAGCCTGGATACAGGCGGCCGGTGCTTGTAGTCCAAGCAGACTCATTTAATCTAAGCCGGATTCAAACCGCAATTGTAGCCGCGATCACTAGCAACATCGGACTTGCCGATGCCCCAGGCAATGTCCTGTTGCCCGCGGGCTCAGCGGGCCTCCAGCGTGACTCGGTT
Source organism: Terriglobia bacterium (assembly GCA_963767545.1). Classification (GTDB taxonomy): domain Bacteria; phylum Acidobacteriota; class Terriglobia; order Bryobacterales; family Bryobacteraceae; genus CAVVFX01. Next base: position 77,548 of record CAVYEV010000038.1, on the reverse strand, counting down.
GTGAATGTCTCTCAGATCCTGACGCTCGATCGAAGTTTCCTGACGGAGCACGCCGGCACGCTAACGCCGCGCCTACAGCGCTCTGTCGATGAAGGGCTGCGCACGGTCCTGCAACTGTAGCTTACTGTCAAGGCGTGTTCCGATAGATCCAGTCGCGCACGCGCAGATACCACTCCGCGCCGCTCAGACCCGGGTAATGCCGGGTTGCGCATCCACCATTGCACAATCCCGTCGGCTGCAAGCAACCGGAGCGGCGCCGGGATGGTCCGATGCTGGCGCGCGATTGCCATATCCTGTTCCGCATCCCTGCGCACGACATCGCGGATGTTCGTCATTCCGCCAAGCCATGTTTGAGGCAGGCCCAGCAGATAATCAGCGAGGCATTGCATAGCGGGCAGATCGATTCGCTCGGCAACATCCGGCAATTGGCGATTCACCATGCTGAACTGCTCATCATGTTGCGGCACTCGCGCCTCGATAATCCGCAATTCCAGGGGCGCAACGTACCAGATACCTATCTTCATGAGAACCTCGACTCGGACGCGCTGCACGGGCACCTGCGGCGGCACCCAGATATCGAGCAGGTAACAGCGCGTGGTTTGTCCCGGAATCGCCGCTGTAAAGTCGGGGATGGAGCCGAAGTAGGGCGTGCGGATAGGTGAAATGCCGTCGGGAATCCACTCTTCGCCGGCGCGCGTGAATTCTTCCTTGTACAGCCTGGTCTCGATTACGTTAGCGGGATTGCTTCCGACGTAGAGAAAGTACGAGGTATTCTCCGGGGTAGTGACGGCAACGTGGAAGACCGAGTGCGCATTGCGCGGCACTTCGGGTGAGAGGATCTCCCGCGGATGCACGGAACGGTCAATCAGAACAATCCGGCCAAAGGGATCGATTCGCTGAAATTCCGAATAGAGTTGGACAGACTGCGCGGCCAGTTGTGAATGGTAGAACAAGAGGAACAATATAATGGCTAGCGTGAATCGACGCGATTTCGTAAAAATTCTTCCTGGCAGTGTAGCGGCGATGGCCAATTGGCGAGCCGTGGCGGCTGCGGCTGATAAAGGCAAACAACCCAACATACTCTACATCATGGCGGATGATCATTCGGCCAACGCCATCAGCGCCTATGGGAGCCGTATCAACCGGACGCCGAACATCGACCGGCTGGCGGAAGGAGGGATGCGGTTCGACAACTGCTTCTGCACCAATTCCATCTGCACGCCGAGCCGGGCCGCGATCCTGACCGGTCAATACAGCCATATCAACGGGGTCAAGACGCTGGCGGACAAGATCGATCCCGCGCACGAAAACGTCGCCAAGGATTTGCAGGCGGTAGGGTATCAGACCGCCATGGTTGGCAAGTGGCATCTGGTCACCGACCCCGCGGGTTTCGATTATTGGAACATTCTGCCCGGACAAGGCGTGTATCACGATCCCGTCCTGATCGAGATGGGCAAACGCAAGAAGCACCAGGGCTATGTCACCGATATCATCGCGGACATTTCTCTCGACTGGTTAAAGGCTCGCGATAAGAACAAGCCGTTTTTCCTGATGTCGCATCATAAAGCGCCGCACCGTCCGTGGGAGCCGGACGAGAAACACATGAGCATGTTCACGGGCACGATACCGGAGCCCGACAGCATTCTGGATAAGTATGAGCATCGGTCGAAGGCGGCGGCGAACGCGACCAATAAGATCGGGCAGAACATGAACAAGACCGATACGAAGGTCGATCCGCCTCCCGGACTCGATTATGCGGGCCTGCGGCACTGGGCTTATCAGCGATATATACAGGACTATCTGCGCTGCGTGGCGTCGGTGGACGATAATGTCGGGCGCATGCTCGATTTCCTCGATGCGGAAAAACTCGCCGACAACACCATCGTGATTTACACTTCGGATCAGGGCTTTTTCCTGGGCGAGCACGGATTCTTCGATAAGCGCTTTATGTACGAAGAGTCGCTACGAATGCCGTTCCTGATCCGCTATCCCGGCGAGATTAAGCCGAAATCGGTGAACAAGGATATGGTGCTGAATATCGATTTCGCGCCCATGTTTCTGGATTTCGCGGGACCAGCCCACGCCGAAGGAGATGCAGGGCCGCAGCTTCCGTCCCCTGCTTGACGGTCATACGCCGAAAGACTGGCGCAAGGCGATGTATTACCGGTACTGGATGCACATGGCGGATCACGGAATTCCGGCGCACTTCGGCATCCGCACGATGCGCTACAAGCTGGTTTATTACTATGGCAAGCCGCTCGGATCGGCAGGGGCGCTGCCGAAAGAGACGCAGCCCGAATGGGAGCTGTTCGATTTAGAGAAAGATCCGCACGAGATGTACAGCCTCTACGGAGATCCGAAGCACGCAAAAATTCAGAAGCAGCTCACGGATGAGATGTACCGGCTGCAGAAGGAATGCGGCGATCAGCCGGCATGACCGTCCACCTCAACAGCCTTGCGGACGCGGATAGCATATCGTGTGCTTATTCCCACGTCCTTAACCGAATCGCGGCCTCTCCGAGACGATCCATTTAAAAACTGCAAATAAGTGCTTAGTTTCAGGTTATTAGATGTATAATCAGTCGCAACCCGGAACATAAACGGCGATCCGGGCACATCAATACCTTTTAACGCAAGTCTCGGGGAGGGGTTCCATGAAGAAGCGTCTTACCCCGCAACGGGGTCTGGGTTTGTTGACCTTTAACGGACGGCTCCCGGTTTTCAGGGTGTTGTCTCTGATTTTTCTTCTCGCGCTGTCCAGCCAATTGGCTCGGTCGCAGACCGCTTTTGGATCGGTGGTCGGCAATGTTACCGACGTGAGCGGCGGGGTGATCTCGGCCGCGACGGTCAAAATCACTTTAACGACGACGAACGACACGCGTTCTGTGATGACCGATGCGGCTGGCGCTTACACGATCTCCACGGTGACTCCTGGCACTTACCGCGTGGAGGTCAGCCGCGAAGGATTCCGCACTTTCGTCGCTTCGGACATCCTGGTCAACATGAACAACGCAGTCCGCGTCGACGCGCAACTCGCTGTCGGTGCTGTCACGGAGAGAATTGAGGTCTCGACCACAGCCACCGCTCAGCTTGAAACGGATCGGGCGGACGTCAACGCCGAGATCGCAACGGGCGCTTTGCAGGAGATTCCACAGCCGAACCGGACTTATGAGGGCTTGCTGGAATTGGTCCCCGGCACAGCACCACCCGCGGGTCAACTCGCCGGCGGAACCAATAATCCTTCCAAGTCCATGACATTCGCATTCAATGGTACGGGGACCGCCGGCGGGTCCGTCCGAATTGAAGGCATCAGCGCCCTCAATCTTTGGAACACGAGCGCGCAATCCTACGTGCCCTCGATTGAGGCAATCCAGAACGTCAACATCGCGACGAACGCCAACGACGCCGAACAGGGACTGGCCGGCGGCGCTTCCGTGAATGTGATGTTGAAGAGCGGCTCCAATGCGACCCATGGCGGGGTCTACGAATACAATACGGACTCCGCGTTCGAGGCGAACAACTTCTTCTCGAATGCGTCGGGAATATCGAAACCTCCTCTCCTGGTGGACAACAATATGGGTGGTTTCGTGGGCGGCCACATTATCAGGAACAAACTGTTCTACTTCGGAAGTTACGAAGGCGATTTCAATCACTCGGCCAATTCGGGGGTTCTTTCGATCCCGAATGCCGCGAATCTTGGCGGCAATATGAGCGGCTCAGGCACTCCGATTTACGATCCCAACACCGGGAATCCGAACGGCACCGGCAAGACGCCGTTCGCGGGCAACATTATCCCTACAAGCCGGATCGACCCGGTAGTGTTGAAGATCATTCCAAATATTCCGGCAACAAACGTCGGAGGGCCGGGCGCGGTGGTCAACAACTTCTACATCAATGACGCGAACGTATATAACCTGCACAAGGTCGATACCAAGGTGGACTACAACATGACATCCAAGTTGCGTATGTCCGCGCGCTTTGGCTATCAACCCTACTACGATTATCAGCAGCCCATTTACGGTCCGATTCTGGGCGGAACTTCGGCGTTTTCGACGGCGGGTGCTGGCAACTACCTGCAACACGGCGCGGGGCTCGCGCTTTCCGGATCGGGAAGTTACGTATTCAGTCCGACGTTCGTTGTCGACGCGAGTTGGGGAAAGACGAGTTCACACCAGATACTGATGCCGAATCTATCCAATGTGAGGTACGGCCTCGACGTGCTTGGAATTCCCGGCACGAATAACGGTCCTCTGCCTTGGACCGGCGGCGTTCCGAACTTCGCGGTGAGTAATTTCGTTACGATGGGCGCGTCGTATCCGGCGCTCGAATATTTCCAGCCGCTGTACGAGTACGTGGCCAACGCGACCAAGATCAAGGGATCGCACACCATCCGTTTCGGCGCGGACATTAATTTCCAACACATGCGTCATATTGAGGATAGAAACAACACTTTCACCTTCAATGGCGCTGCGACTACGTTAAACGGCGGCCCCGGCGCCAACCCCTACAATACGCTGAGCGACTTCCTATTGGGCGACTTTTACGAAGGGACGAACTGGCTACAGGTTCTTCAGCCCTATCTAACGATGAGGACATGGGAGCTCGCTTTCTACGTGCGCGATCAGTGGCACGTGAACCCGAAACTGACGGTAAACTACGGAGTGCGATGGGAGTACTACCCTGTTCCCACAAGGGATTCGGTGATGAATATGCCCTCCTCAGTAGCGCCGACGGGTCTCGGTACCACCGGCAACGGCCTCTACTTTTTGAACATGCAGAATGCCACGGTTTCGGTGTGCGGCGCGGGCGGGATTCCCACCAACTGTGGCATCAGCGTCTCGAAACGGCTGCTTGCTCCGAGCGTTGGGATAGCCTACCGCCCTACAACAAAATTCGTGATCCGCATGGGATATTCCTTATCCCCATCCCAGTTCAATATCGGACAGCCGCAGATACAAGCGTATCCGGGTGAGGTCCAACTCGACGAGGTCGCCGTGAATCCGTACGCTTATGTGGGTCAACTGCATACGGGTCTCCCAACGATTCTTGCCGCGCCTAATACCAAGAGCGTTTTCCCGCTTCTTCCCAATACGGGCAACGTTACGTCCGTGAACAGCAAAACGAATTTTCTCCGCGGCTATTACCAGTCTTACAACTTCACGGTGCAAAGGGAACTGCCCGGTCAATTCCTGGGCTCACTGGGTTATGTCGGCACACATGCGGTTCACCTGCAGACCGCAGTCGATATTAACTACGGTCAACTCGGCGGCGGTACTGCCAGCCAGCCTTTGGCTTTTGTCCCCGATTACTCAACCGGCATTACAACCCCTCTGCCATGGGGCGCCGATAAGTACAATTCTCTGCAGGCCACCCTCAACAGACGGTTTTCCGAAGGGCTGACATTCCAGGCCGCCTATACCTATTCGAAGGACATCGGAATGAGCACTTCTATTTTGATCCCTCAGTACATAAATCAGGGACTACTACCCGACCTCGCTAGACCGCACGCACCATCTGGTCATCAGCGCGGCCTATGAATTGCCGTTCGGCAAAGCCAAGCCGATACTGAACCATGGCATCGGGGCCGCGGTATTAGGCGGGTGGAGCGTGAATGGAATTTTCAATCACTATTCGGGGACTCTATTTACAGTCACAGCTAGTGCCTCTTCGTGCAATTGTCCGGGTAATTCGCAGACGGCGAACCTGGTTCTTCCGAGCGTGTCGATCGTGGGAAGCGGTGTTGGCGGCAATCCGTACTTTAATCCGCTGGCCTATGCTCCGGTCACAGGCCCCGTTTTCGGAACGTCGGGCTTCGATCAACTTCGCGGTCCCGGAAATACCAACATGGATATGAGCATCTTCCGCTTCTTCAGGATCACGGAGCGTTTCAGATTCCAGCTCCGCGCCGAGGCGATGAACATCAGCAACACGCCGCACTTCAGCAATCCCGCCGCGAACGTTTCGAACCTGCAATTGAATCCCGATGGGTCGGTGAAGAACCTGAACGGCTTCAGCCAGATCACATCCACGAATCCGCTCGGCCGCCTGATCGATCCGAGATATTTGCGGTTAGGCGCGCGGCTAACGTTCTGATTGCTGTTCGTTTGAAGGGGACAGGCCGATTCTCAGTCGCGACCGCCCAGTGGTATATACTTCTGACGTGCCAAAGAGTGCACGAATGGCGTGGAGCGCGATTTGGCCTTTTTTCGCTGCGCTGGCTGGAAGCATTTTAAGCTCCGCTCAGTCCACAACCGGGAAGCCGTATGTCGACGCGCGGATTTGCGCCGGGTGTCATGGTCAGATCGCCAAAGACTATCTTCAAAGCGGAATGGGACGTTCTTTGTTTCGCCCAACGCCCGCGAGCAGCCTGGAGGACTACACCAGAAATAACGAGTTCTACCATCCCTTATCCGATACGCATTACTCGATGATTTCTCGCGACGGCGCTTTCTATCAGCGGCGCTGGCAGATTGGTTTCGGCGGAAAGGAAACCAACGTCGAGGAGTCCCGGATCGATTACGTGCTTGGTTCAGGCAACCACGCCCGCTCGTATCTCCATCGTACAGCCCGCGGAACGCTCGTCGAATTGCCGCTCGGCTGGTATGCCGAGAAGGGCGGCTATTTTGGGATGAACCCCGGTTTCGATTCGCCACACCCCGCCACGCGCAGGCTGGTTTCCTATGAGTGCATCTTCTGCCATGACGGGTATCCTCGGATTCCAGCCGGACACGATTCCCCGGGAAGCGAGCCGGTCTTTAGCGGGGACCTGCCTGAAGGCATCGACTGCCAACGGTGTCATGGCCCCGGCGGAAGTCACGTTACCGCTGTACAAAGGCCAGACGCCAATCTGGAAACGATTCGCGCGAGCATAGTGAATCCAGCGAGGCTGAGTGCGACGCTCCGCATCGATCTCTGCATGCAATGTCATCTGGAGCCGACGAGTACCCGGATTCCTTCGTTGATCCGGCGGTTCAATCGCACACCGTTTTCATTCGCCGCCGGCGAGCCGCTTAGCGCGTTCTTGTTGGCCTTTGATCACGCGCCGGGAACAGGACACGACGATAAGTTTGAGATTGTCGGCAGCTCCGCATACCGGCTTCGGCAATCGCGATGTTTTTTAGAGAGCAAGGATGCGTTAACGTGCGATACCTGCCATGATCCCCACCGGATTCGGCGCGGAGATGATGCGGCTCGCCATTATTCCGAGGTGTGCCGGCAATGCCACGGCGCTGCTTTCAATGGACTGGTATCGAGCGGGAAACATCCCGCCGCGACCGGCTGCGTCGCCTGCCACATGCCGAAGCGCCGAACCGAGGATGTCGTCCATGTCGTCATGACGGATCACCTGATTCAGCGGCGTCTGCCGTCTCGCGATCTGCTGGCGGAGCTTACCGAACGTCACGCCACGGACGCCGAGGAATACCGCGGGGAAGTGGTTCCGTATTACCCCGCGGCACTGCCTAAGCCGGGTACCGACGCGCTTTACCGGGCACTCGCGCAGGTAGCCGAGAAGAACAATCTGCGCGCGGGTGTCGCCGAACTTGCCCGGCTTGTCGCGTTGCAACAACCACGTGAAGCCGAGTGGTACCTTCAGCTCGGGGACGCATGGCTAGCCAGCGGAGCGCCGGACAAGGCGGTTGCTGCGTATGAACGGGCAGCCAGCCTGAGACCGCAAATGCCGCGCGCTTTGCAATCGTTGGCGAAAGGCCTGGCAGCCGCCCGCCAGATCCGACGGAGTAGTGAGATACTTCAGCGGGCAGTTCAGATTTCGTCTTCCGACGCAGGAACGTGGTACCAATTCGCTACGCTTGCCTCGGGATTGGGAGAGACCGGCGCGGCGATCGAAAGAATGCAGAAGGCGATCGCGCTCGACCCGGATATGCCAGGTGCATACACAACACTCGCGGCAATTGAGGCGGGCGCGGGCCAGAACGATCGCGCCGAGGCTGCGTTGCGGGAAGCGCTACGCATCAACCCTTACGATGCCGCAGCCTGGGACCTCGCCGGCCGGGCGCTGGCTGAGCAGAGGCAGTTCCCTGCGGCCTTCTACGACTTTGAAAAAGCAATTCGCCACCGTCCGGACTTCGGGCCTTATCTCTACGACTTCGCCTTGACATTGGCGAGCGCCGGCGATTTCGAACGCGCACAGCAATTCGCGGATTCGGCCGCGAGAGCCGGCGCTGAGCTAGCGGAACCTCATGCGTTGTTAGGCCGTATTCTTGCCAGAAATGGAAAACTGCCGGAAGCGTCTAAGGAGTATCGGGAAGCGCTCCGGTTGCGACCGGAGTTCGCGCAGGCGCGGCTGGATCTTGCGTCTCTTTTGATGCTCCAGGGCGATGTGCGATTGGCTGCGGAGCAGTTGCGCGAAGTGGTTAGAGGGAATGACCAGCAAGCTGCCAGGATCGCTGCTGAAGCGCTTCAGCGCATCGGAGATCGTTAGGCATAGCTTATTTGGAGAAAGAACAGGCGCGCCGCGGAACGGTGCTGCGATGGATTCGCAGCAGCCGAATACCTTGACGTCAGCGCGGCCAGCCTGAGGGACTGGCGGATTCGCAATAAGCGGGCCTACAACTCGGAGTTTACGGACTGGATAAGCGCCTTGATATAACCGTAGCCGAAGGCATATGACTGCAAGCTCCCGGGATCGGCGGGATGCCGCGGCATATGATCGGGTAGGATCGAGCCTGCGAACTGCGTGTCGCGCAGCACTCTCATTATTCTGAAGAAATCCATCTCGCCTTCATCGGGATAGACTTCCTGGAAATCGCCATAGCCGCCGCGGATATTGCGCATATGAACCTGGTGAATCTTGCCCCGCTCTCCCAGGTACTGGGCGACGGGAAGCACCTCGGTTTTCGGATTCCTTAATCCCTCAGCGGTAGTTCCCAGGCATAATTGAAAACCGTTGTACGGACTATCCACGATAGATTCGTAGCGTTTGAAAGCAGCGAAGATCGACGGCGAGTCCCAATTTTCGGCGCCTTGGTAGCCGAAGGGCAATCCAGGCGGGTCGTAGGGATGACAGGCCATTTTCACGTCATACTGTTTGGCCACGGGAATTACTTTCTGAAGAAAGTAAGTGATCCGTTCCCAGTAGTCGTCCGAAGTTACGCGGCCCGACTTACCAACCGGCAAATCCTTCCAGTTTTCTTCCAGCTTGAACGCCGCGTAAGTTACATTGCCCCGCCCGGTAGTCTGCCGGTTGCGCCGGATTGGTATCACAGTCCAGTGATAAGTGATAATCTTGACGCCTACTTGCGAAGCCTTTTGAATGTTACCGATGATGTTATCGATCTCGCGATCGCGTTCCGGCCCCTTCCGGAGAGTAATGTAGTCGGGATCCATGCGAATAGCCTCGAATGTTACTCCGTACTTATCGCAATCGTCCCGCATCCGCTTTAGTTCTTCGAGATTCCAGCCGGCGTTTTGTGGCGGCTTTTTCAGTTGCGCCGTAAGATGCTTAACGCCGTAACGGAGGCTGTATTCCAGATTTTCTTTCGAAGTGATCCCCGCTCCGGCCACACAGTGATAGTCGCCGCCCACGTGCATCAGTGCGTTTCTCCGCGCAGTGCCGGGTTGCGCCGATGCCGTGTTGTGAAGCGTGAATTGCGCGGCGACTGCTCCAGCGGCCAGGCCTTTACCGAAGTCTCTGCGTTTCATACTATGGATGCTCCTTGTAGTCCCCAAGACCCTCTATCGTAATCGATTTCCCGGCGTGCTAGGATTTGGGCATGACGCCCAGCCACTGGATGGTTGCCGCTCTGCTCCTGTTTATCGGAGCGATGATGATCGCCGACCCGGCGGGCTGCTCCGGGATCCCGCGGAATGTGGCGATCGGTTTGCGCAGTTTCGAACGGCGAACGTTTTCGTCGAGAACCTTATGGAAGATGCAGCGGCTCAGCCGCATGGATCTTCGCGTCTCGGGTGAAGACACCATGAAGTTGCGGATCATAGGGTTGGGGTTCATTGTGCTTGGCATGACGGTTGTAGTAGTTTCGTAATTCAGCCACAGTTCTGAATTGTAGACGTGTGGCTCCGCAGTTGAACGTTCCGGAGATCTTGCCGATGTCTCCTTGAGCTAACAACACGAAAACCATGTATCCTTTCGTTAGGCAATCTACAACGAAAGGTTTGAACTGGAACAGGACCCGCAAAGCCGCAGGCTGGGCAGCTACGTCACGAAAACGTACGGCAGTCTGCTAAATCCGCCAGATATCGAGCATCCGCAGCAAAGGGAAAAATTCACACCTTATCGCCGGCAATAAGGGCCGCCTGAAAGATGGTTCCGTGACTACCCTCATTCCCGCGGCGTCAAATCGACATTTCGCTTTTCACTACCGTGCGGCATCCAGGAGAACCACTGTTTTCCCACGTGAATCCGCGCTATCCGATAGCCGTTCGCCTTCACCACCAGATCATGCGGCTCGGCGAGCGTCAAAATGGAATACTGACCATTCACATCCGTCGTGGTGGAAAAGAAAGCGCCGCCGAACTGAAAGTCTGTCGAGATCTCGGCCCAAGGGATCGGCTTGTGAGTTTGGGCGTCGGTAATCACGCCCGTGATTTGATAAGTCGGGTTCGAACGGTTCTGGACCCTTGCGGCTGAATACCGCACCGCTGAACCGGACCACCAGAAGGCCATTGCCGCCAGAGCGAAAATCGTCAGGAAGGCGAGGGCCCATCGCATCAACGTGCGATGCAGCGTGACTCGCTCCGCGGCCCGCTCTTCATCGAGAAAGTTCTGCGGGGTAAAGCCCGGTTCCGGTTCAGTGGCTTTGGTACGTCGCTGCACTGGCCTGATTATCTCACTGGATGGCGATATACACCTGATCGTGGAACGCATCGGGCGTCGCGATCGCTATGCCGACTTGTCCGAGAGAGGTGAGGCCGTTCGGAATGGTGACATTAAGTTGATAAAGACCCGGAAATCCTGGCGCAAGACCGGCGAACTGGACAGCCGCCGTCTTGCCATCCATGAGCACCGTCAATTGCTGCGAATTCAGATTCACCGTGCTCAAAGGAGTAGAGGGCGCCGCTATGCCATCCGCGACGCCGGGCGTTACGGCCCCGAGCCCGGTCAGATAGACGAGCACCGTCTCGCCTTGTTTGGCTGGACTCGCCGCATTGACAACACTGTAGTCGGCATGAAGTATGACTCCGGCGCCGGCTCCGCTGTAATCCACGGAATAAATTCCCGGTGACGTCGGCGCAAGTGGAACGCTGACCGTATTCGAGGTGCCGGTGCTGTTCTTAACGACCACCGATGCCGTCGTCCCGGAGACCATGTACGGTACAAGAAAACTGATCTGATTCTTTGAAACAAGATAGAGAGGCGCCGCGACGTTGTTCACAGTGACGGTGACGCCGCCAAGAGTCATAGGATAAGGCGCGCCGGCCTGCATTGTCTGAGCCGCCAGGTTAGAGCCAAAGATAGTGACAAATTCGCCTGGTGAAATCGGCGCTCCGCCGGGCGCATTGCTGGCTGCGTTCACGATCCCGTAAGGGCTGATGTATACGCCCGTCCCCGAGAACGCGGGATAAGCCGCGCCAAAGCCGATCTCATAGCCGGTGGAATCCACCGGGCTGGTCTCGGTTTGCACGAAGAGTCCCGCTGAGCCGAGTCCTGCGACGTAATCTCCGGCCGATACGCTTGCGTCCGGATTAACCGAATAGGTTTGGGAACCGGTGAAGCTATAGGTATTCGGAACAGCAGCTTGCCGGAGCCGTCTGGTGAACAGCGAGACAGTACCGTTGCTGTTCATCCCGCCGGTATAGCACGAACTCGTGGGATCGAGGGTATCAGCCTGAAGCCGTAGTCCGGCCGTGAAATATCCGCCCGACCACGAGGCATTGGTGGGAGCGGGCGTTGTCGCGAGACTTTTCACGCCAATCACGAGGTCTTGCACGCCTGGGTCGGTCGACGCGCCAATAAAAATATTCGCGTCCTTCGAGATATAGATAGGCTTGGTTCCGCTGATGTATAACGTCGGATCGGCGCTGCCGAAAATCAGGCTGCCGCTGCCATCGCTGTTCACCGTGTAAGTTGCGCCATTCGAAGTGGCGGGCGACGGGAAACCATTATTGACGTTCGCGGCGTGTCCATTGATGGAAAAGGCCGGGATGTTACCTTTGCCGTCCGGTTGAATGGGAAAAAGTGCGCTTCTTGCAGTAGCCGCATTGGCCCCGCTGATCTCGAAAGTGCTGACAAAATAAGTTCCGGTGAGGGTTTTGACGTTGTATCCGCCGACCGGTTCGGGGATCGCGATAAAGAAGTCGAAGGTGTTGTCCGCCGCATCCGACGAAGACCCGAACACCGCTTCGGCCGAATACCGCGCGTTCAGATTGAGAGTCGTTTTCAGCGGGTCCGTAATCGTCATAGCCGCGTTGGATCCGACCGAGTAGGTTCCGGTGCTGGTCAGAGTTGAGGAGGTGCCTGTCCCGATGTTCTGTAGCGCGCTAATCGCGTAGCCGCCTTTTCCATCAAAAGTAATGGCTCCGGCGGCACTTCGCACGTCGGTCGGATTTCCCGTTGAATCCGTAACAAAGTAAAGTTCACGGAAATAGTATTTCGCGTTCAACGACGCGTTGTTATAGGATTGCGCTGCGGCCGCACCCAGGAAGGTCGAAGCAAGTAAGAATGCACGTATTGTCATGGCGCCTTTTTCTAGCCTAGCCCAACTAACCCGGTATCGGGAAAAAACATGCGGGGCGCTTTTGAGGGCAGTAGAAACACCTAGAGGAAAGTCCGGAAATTGATGATTCACTTAGGATTAACAAATGGCAACTGACTTTCCGGACCTAAATTTGCTTTCCTCTGATCGAACCGCGAAACTATGAGTGTAACGTTGGGTTGACGCTAATGAGTGGAGATTGGTGGCCGCTCACGGGGGCAAATTATTCATGAAATCTTTACGGTATAGACGATGGGTGCCGTTAGCCGCGGGTGTGTTAATCACCGCGCCGCTTTACATGTTCACGTCGAAGGTGAAGGCCGCGGACGCTGTTACTACCGCTGAAAAGGCCGCACTTCCCGTGGAACATGCTGAATGCACGTTCTTCGGCCCTCAGCGCGAGCATTATATGCAGGCGGCGCTTGGGAGGATGCGAGGCGGCCGGACCGAATCGGCAGTTGGACAGATGACGCGGCTCGTCACGGGCGCGCTTCCAAATTTCATGCCGGGTGGAAGCCATAACCATGATGTAGCTGTCAGCTCGAGTCAGGACACGATCGACTCTTATGTGTTCGCCGACTTGCAGACGCGAGGCATCAAACCGGCCGAGTCGACCAACGACTTTGAGTTCATTCGCCGGGTTTCGCTCGATCTGACTGGACGAATTCCTTCGCCGGCCCAAGTGATTCAATTTGTGAACGACAGCAGTCCCACCAAGCGGGCCGCTCTTATCGATTCGCTTCTCGCGTCGTCGCAGTGGGTTGACAAATGGACTGTCTTCTACAGCGATCTATTCAAGAATACGTCGACCAACTCCCAGATCAATATCAGCAATGAAGGACGCAATTCCTTCTACAAATGGATCCACGACTCTCTCGCGGGCGGCAAACCTTACAACCAGATGGCGACAGAGTTAATCGATGCGCAAGGCAGTAATAACTCCGACCAGACCCAGGGCGCGATGAACTTCCTGATTCTTAATTATCAGTCGGGCGGACCGGCTCAAGATATATACGATTCCCAGGCCGCGGGAGTCGCCGAGGCTTTCCTCGGAATGGCGCACATGAATTGCCTGCTCTGCCACAACGGCCGGGGACACCTAGATAGTCTGAGTCTCTGGGGCGGGACTTTCACGCGTTATCAAGCATGGCAGTTCTCATCGTTCATTTCGCATACGGCCATCCACGGCTACCGTTCGCCGGCCGATCCGAACAATCCCAAAGCTGGAACGCTGGCGTATTGGGGCTTCGACAAGGGAACGGCCGACTACACCTTAAACACAACGATCGGCAACCGCCCAGCCCGCCAGCCTCTGCCCGGCGGATCCAAAACGGTTTCGCCCGTGTATCTCGACGGAACATCGGCCCCTGCGAAGGACTCCGACTACCGGGCGGCACTGGCGCAGTACGTAACCGGCGACATGCAGTTTTCGCGCGCCGCGGTGAACTATATATGGGCGCATTTCTTTGGAATTGGAATCGTCGATCCGCCAGATCAGTTCGATCTCGCCCGTCTCGATGTCAATAATCCGCCGCCTGCTCCGTGGACTCTCCAGCCTTCAAATCCCAAACTGCTCGATTCACTGGCCCGGCACTTCATCCAGAGCGGCTACAATCTGAAGTCGCTGATGAAGGAGATCGCCAACTCGCAGACTTATCAGTTCTCTTCCCGCTACTCCGGTAACTGGAATCCGACCTGGAGCCTTACTTCGCGCGCCACTTCGTCCGCCGGTTGTGGGCTGAGGAACTTCACGACGCCATTGTGACCGCAACCGGAATCATCCCGACCTATAACGTCAACGGATTCTCCGCCGATTCCACGATTTATGGAGTCAGTTCACCTGGTTTCGGACCTGTTTCCTACGCCATGCAGCTTCCCGACGTAAAGAACGAACCGGACGGAGGCGGGGCGGTCACGCGATTCCTCGACTCGTTCCTGCGCGGCGATCGCGATCTCACGCCGCGAAAGGGAGAGGGATCGATTCTGCAGGCGCTTAACCTGATGAACGACAATCTGGTGGAGAGCCGGATCCGGTCAACCGGATCGGGTATCCAGGGCAGCAATCTGGTGGCTGCCATGACTCTTCCGGATAGTAAATTGGTCAACCAACTCTACCTGACCGTTCTCTCGCGGTACCCCACGCCGGACGAGATGAACACGGCGATGACGAGGCTTGCGACGAACGCCAGCCATAGTCAAGCGGCAGAGGACCTGTTCTGGTCCCTCTTCAATAAAGTAGACTTCGTGTTCAATTACTAGGCTGGAGGGCTCCCATGAACGAACAGGAAAAATTCGATAAATTTGTAGAGAAGTATCCGCATCCGCACAAGCATTTCACGCGCCGGCCTCACCTCACGCGCCGCCGATTCTTCGAGATCGCGGGAACGGGAGTCACGGCGTCGTTCCTAGCCAACCGTTTAAGCGCGGCTCCATCCGTTGTGCAGGCGCCGGTTGCTATGCAGAACTCGGCGAAGAACGTGATCTTCATCCTTCTGGCCGGGGCTCCCAGCCACACCGATCTGTTCGACTTCAAGCCGATCGCGGCACAACCCGCGAGTTTCGCGCCGAATACCATTAACGGCACGGCGTTTCCCGCGGGCCTGATGCCCAAGCTCGCGCAGCATCTTCAGAACGGCAACTTTTCGATTGTCCGCTCGCTGCAGGCGTGGGGCCTGGTCCACACGCTGATGCAGACCTGGACGCAGATCGGGCGCAATCCCGGCGGCGTTTTGGGCAACATCTCGCCCAATATCGGCAGCGTGGTCGCGATCGAAAAGAGGCGATCCCAAGAATCTGTTCCCGGCCTTCCTCGCGCTAAACTCTGGTAACTGCGCCGGCCCTGGCTACTTTTCCGCGCAGTATGCGCCATTCAAAGTCATTCCGGCAACCTCGGGTTGGCCAACACGACCAATCCCGAAGGTCAGACGCGCTTCGGAGCCAAATGGAGTCTTTTGCACAGCCTGGATGACAATCTACGCATCAATTCGCCGCTGGGCTCGGAGATGGATGATTATAACGTCTTCTACAATGCTGCGAACGGGATGATGTACAATCCGATCGTCTCTAAGGCCTTTTCCTACACGACAGCAGAGAGCGCCGCATACGGCAGCACCTCGTTCGGCAATGCCTGCCTCACCGCGCGCAAGGTTCTCGAACAGAACCAGGGCACACGCTACATCGAAATCACGCAAGGCGGCTGGGACATGCACGTGAACATCTATCAGCAGCCCCAAATGCCGACCATGGGCACGCTCCTCGACAATGGGCTGGGCCAGCTCATCACGGATCTGAAAGCTGACGGGCTGTACGACAGCACGATGATTGTGATGGCGGGCGAGTTCGGGCGCACCGTGGGTCCGCTGACGGCTGCGGCTGGACGCGATCACTGGCCGGTGCAGTTCGCCTTCTTTGCCGGCGGAGGAGTGCAGGGCGGCAGGATAATCGGCAGCACGGATGCGACTGGCGCCACGATTGTTGATCCCGGCTGGTCACGGCAGAGACCCGTCCGTCCGGAAGATATCGAGGCGACCATCTATTCGGCGCTCGGAATCAACTGGACTACCATACGCCAGGACGATCCGCTCAACCGCGGCTTCTACTATGTCCCCAACTCGGATAGCGACCTGTACGGTCCGATTAACGAGCTATTCGGCAGTTAGGGAGTGCTACGGTCATCCAGCACATCGCATCTTCAATGTAGCGCTCCCCAAAAGCGCTACATTTTGATGTTGTTGCCGTCGCGATACACGGAATGACATCCCCGGCAGGTTCCACCGACTTTTTGTAAGGCGGCCGTCTGATCTTCCGTAGAAGTGGCGCTTGCGAGCGTCTTGGCGCTGTCCCGAGCGGTTTCGGCTAACTTCACCGCATCCTCTTTCTGGTGTTTCGCCCAGAATTGAGCAATCTGGTCGAAGGATTCGGCCATCTTTTTCGCCTGCATGGCTACCGCATCGTTATCCTTGGCGGCAATCGCGGCCTTGGCTGCGCCATTGGCGCTCACAGCAGCCTTCATCCATGTCTGATACTGAGCAACATCGTCCTGCGCAACCAGACTGGCGACGCAAAAAATCAAAATTGAAAATCCGATAGAAGCGTGACGCATGCTTGATAGGATAGCGCAAACCTTGGCAACATTTCTTTCTAATTCGCCCGGAGCTTCACACGCGGCCAGAACCCGTTCGCGAAGTCCAGGGTGTTCGATATCGTGCCGTTCACGCGATAGCGCGGCCCACACCCGTGCGCAGCACGAAAGCGTCCTTGATCGACATTCGCGAGGGTTGGCGAGAATAGCGTCCGCAATAACAGACAGTCCTCGCTCGCGAGGTCCAAGCCAGTGCCTGTGATATCGCGGAAATCCTCTCCGCTCCAGCGGGCTTTCATAAGGCCGATTTCCGAATGCCGGCCAGTGCCTTCCAGTACATGAACGATTTCATGCACCAGAATGTGTCCCAGTACCTTCCACTTATCGATAGGCCGGCAGTGGGTCAGATAGTACATCACTCGGTCCTGGAAAATCGAGATGAACCGACAGAAATGGCCGATTGCCTGGCAAAATGGTGGATTCGGGCGCCAGAGACTTTTGCCGTGACACGCGACCGCAAGGGTGCCGTGGCGGGCTTCTAGTGCGCTTTCGATCCGAGCCGATATCCGGCCCGGTCTTACAATCAAGATCCAATTACCGGGATGTGGGTGGAAGACCTTGAAAGGCGGCCCTTGAAACGGCCGCAGTGCGCATTGTTTCTGCGGCGCTGGTTAGCACTCGAAACCGGAGAATCCCCCTCTGCTGTGCAGGCCGCGTGCTGGGTGGATCTGAAACGCAAATACCTGGAACTCCGCCCAAATTTGAGGCGCGTGTATCTGACAGTTCGGGACCTGGCTCCTTATGCCAGGTGGCTCAAACGTTGGGCTTTCGGATACTGCCTGAGAGTAGTGTCCGGTCCGAAGGCGAGTGTTATTCCACAGCAATGTTGGACTTTGGTCCGTCGTCGGTGGACGGCTGGCTCGCTCGGCTGGTAGCCGAAGAATTAGGAGTTGAAGAAAACGGGCTACTCGACTCCGCAGCCCGTGAACTCGCGTTGAACGGGCGCCGGGTGAGCTTATCTAAGCTCGAGTTTGGCGTAATGGAATACCTTCAGCGGCATGCCGGGGAAGCCATCCCCCGCGTAACATTGTTAGAAAAGATATGGGAGCAGAGCTATGACGGAGGTAGCAATGTCGTGGACGTCGTGATCCGTGCGCTCAGAAAGAAACTTGCCGAAAAAGCCTTCGTGATCGAGACGGTTCAAGGAGTCGGTTATCGGCTCCGCCGGGAATAAGCGCGCTTCTACATGTCACATCGGGAAAAGTAAGCCGGGAATAATGAATGAACTGCGGCGGGACATCCTGCAGTGTATTGGGAACACATCGATGGTGGCTTTGAGGAACATTGTGCCTGAAAACGGCTCCCGAATCCTTCTGAAGCTGGAAAGCGAAAACCCTACCGGCAGCATGAAAGATCGGGTGGCGCTGGCGATGATCGAAGCGGCAGAGGCGGATGGACGCCTCACAGAACGTAGATCTGTCGTCGAATATACCGGCGGCAGTACCGGCGTATCCCTGTCTCTCATCTGCGCCGTCAAGGGGTATTCTCTGCATATTGTAACGTCAGATGCTTTCGCCCGGAGAAGCTTGCCCATATGAGGATATTGGGGGCCGACCTGGAAATTGTACAAAGCGAAAACGGAGGCATGACTGAAAAACTTACCCGTAATATGATCGAAACCGCTCGCACTGCGACGGCGCGAACCGGCGGATTCTGGACCGATCAACTGAATAACGAAGATCAGCTTGCCGCTTATCGCAGGATGGCGGAGGAAATCTGGATTCAGACGAACGGGCGCATCGATGGTTTTGTCCAGAGCGTAGGTACCGCGGCCTCCCTTCGGGGTACAGGCGAGGCATTGCGGCAACTTAGTCGCCCGATCAGAATCGTCGCTGTGGAACCTTCTGAATCGCCCGTTCTGTCGGGTGGACGGGCAGGCGCTCACAAAATCGACGGGGTCGGAGCTGCAGCTTCGCTGGCGTCAGGTCCTTAGCCTTGATAATAAACACGGGGCTGGCGAGCGGAGTCCTTGCTGTCGATGCAGCACCCTCGACGATATAGACGGTCTCGTCCTTCTTGCCCTTCTCCTCTTTGGCCGTTGCCGCTTCGGTCGGGATGAGGTTGTCGGCCTGAACGATGTACGGCAGATCCTCCTTCGCGGGCACGGGGCCGGTGTATTTCTGGGTCCACGCGGGCAGCGTCAAGAGAAGAAGGCTTAGAACCAGTCGCATAGTCGCATTTTATCTCCCGGGATGTTGCCGCATCCGAGTCTTCATCCAGGCATCGAGTTCCGGCGCGAGGAAGTTGTCGGCCGCGATAGCCGTGCCCGGCAACTCCGGATGCGTGGTGCGCAATCCGGCCACTTGCATTCCGGCGGCGATACCCGCCTGTACGCCGGAGTAGGAATCCTCGAACACGATGCAATCTTGAGGCGCGGCTCCAAGTAACTCCGCGGCCTTCAGAAAGACATCGGGCGCGGGCTTGGGATTGCTCACCTGATGCCCGTCCACAATCACACGAAAGAACTCCGCCAGCCCTGAGAGGTTGAGGACCATGCGCACATTCTCCATCTCCGCATTCGATGCGACAGCCATTGGCAATTGCCGATAGCGTGCGAGAAACGAGTGCACGCCAGGCACCAAGGACGCCGCGAGCTTCGGCGCGATCATCTCGCGATATAGGCGCTCCTTGGCCGCTCCATGCTCGAAAACCTCAATGTCGCTCAAATGACTCCCGAGATAATCGCGCACAATCTGGTCGTTGCGTTTACCGTACATGCGCGCGTGCATTTCCTCGGAAGTCTCGATTCCGAAGCGGCGATTATAGATGTTCCACGCCTCGCGGTGCACCGGGTTGGAATCGACGATCACGCCATCCATGTCGAAGATGAGCGCAATCACTTCGTCTCCGCCTCCAGCCACAAAAGGTAGGTTGGCGAGCCATCGACGACGGGGAGCGCCAGCACCTCCGGCAGTTCATAGGAATGCGCGGCTTCGAGCGCAATCCGCAAATCCTCGAATCGCTCGCGGCGCGATTTGATGATGAGCAGCCACTCGCGCGATTTTTCCACCGCTCCCTTCCAGCGATAGATGCTGGTGACAGGCGCGGTGATGTTGACGCAAGCCGCCAGGTGTTTCTCAATTAATGCCGAAGCGAGCGTATGCGCCTCTTCCTCCGAGCCGCAGGTGCTAAAGACAACAATCTTGTCCGTCATGGTAGAAAACTCTGGAATAATTTCATTCGTAAATGCTAGTATAGATTTCCAAGAGTAGATCCCGATGCGCATTTCCCTTCCTAAACTAGTGTTCGGATGCATCTTGCTTGGCGGCGTGGCATACGGAGTCACGGTACTTCGCGGCCCGCACGGCATAGCCGGGATGCAGGCGAAGCGGAGCGAGATTGATTCGCTCGAAAAGGAAAACGAAAGACTGGAGCGGGAGATCGCGGCGAAAAAAGATTTTCTGGGCCGCCTGGAGCAGAATCCCGATGAACTGGAACTCGAGATCGAGCGTCGCCTGAAACTGGTGAAGCCCGGCAAAAAAGTCTACATCCTGCAGGATGGCGCCACGCCCGACTCGCCGGCCGCAAGTGAAGCACATCCTCGATAGAGCCCCGAAGCTCTCCGCGCTGGTGGTGGGCGACGTTTGTCTCGACCGGTGGTGCCGATACGATCCGCGCCTCGGTGAACCCTCCCGCGAAACCGGCATCCCGCGTACGGCAGTCACATCGACCGAAGTAACTCCCGGCGCGGCGGGGACCGTTGCCAATAATCTATCCGCTCTCGGCGTCGGGCGGGTGTCTGTGCTCGGCGTCATTGGTCAGGACGGGCATGGTTTCGAACTGCGGCGCGCTCTGCGGCAGCGCCGGATCGATAGCGACCTGCTCGTGGAATCGCCGGATGTGCAGACGTTCACGTACACGAAGCTCATCAATACGCAGACCGGCCGGGAGGACCAGCCGCGAATCGATTTTGTGAACGCGGCAAACTTGCCGGAGCCGGCGGTCCGCGCGGTGCTCGACCGGCTGCAAACCGTTTTCGATCTCTTCGATATCGTGATCGTCTGCGATCAGGCGGAGAGCGGATGCGGCGGCGTCATCAACCAGGCCGTCCGCGAGTTGCTTCATGAACTCGCTCCGGTGTATCCGGATAAGAT
The DNA here is from genome assembly GCA_963767545.1 of Terriglobia bacterium. GTDB lineage: Bacteria > Acidobacteriota > Terriglobia > Bryobacterales > Bryobacteraceae > CAVVFX01. The sequence continues at coordinate 56,642 of CAVYEV010000038.1, read as the reverse complement.
CATTCTGGTGGATTCGCGAACTCATATCGGCGAATTCCGTAGTGTGATCGCCAAACCCAATCACATCGAAGCGGGACGCGCGGCTAACGAGCTGTTCGGACGCGCCGACTATAGCGCGCTTCGGACGCACATGCAATCGCCGTTGCTGCATCGTCACCCACGGCCGCGACGGCGTCTTGCTGGTCACGCCGGAGGGGGAACGTTGGGTGCGGACCGCGGCGGTCGAAAATCCCGTGGACATATGCGGCGCGGGCGATAGTTTCGCCGCCGGATTTACTGTGGCGTATGCGGCCACACGCGATGCCAGTCAAGCCGCCGAGTTCGGCAACCGCGTGGCGTCGATCACCATCATGAAACCCGGCACCGGCACGGCATCCCCCGAGGAACTGCTGGCGGCAGCGCGATGAAGACTCTTGCGATCGACATTGGCGGCACGAAGTTTTCCATCGCTGCATTTGACGGAGACAAGATGGTGCGGCGTGAATCGCGCAGCACGGATCGTGAAGGCGGCCGCGCATGGCTGGTTCCGCAACTCGACGCTATTCTCGCGGATTGGACGCGCGACACTCGATTCGACCGCTGTGGCATCGGCTTCGGAGGACCGGTAAACTTCGCCACGCAAACGGTGGAGATGTCGACGCATGTCGGAGGATGGGAAGGCTTTCGGCTTACCGGGCACATTGCGGAGTCACTGGGAGTTCCGGTCATCATGGATAACGACGCAAATGTCGGCGCGTTGGGCGAATACCATTTCGGCGCTGCTAAGGGCTGCTCACCGCTGTTCTACATGACGCTCTCGACGGGAATCGGCGGCGGTATTCTGCTGAATGGTGAGAACGTGCGTGGCGCGGATGGATGGGCGGGCGAGATCGGCCATATCAATATCCAGCCCGATGGTCCTGAGTGCCTGTGCGGCGCTCGCGGCTGCTTCGAGCGCATGTGCTGCGGCCTGTGGCTGGAGCGCGACTATGGCCGTAGCGCGCGCGAATTGCTGGACGATCCGGTGTTCGTCGAGCGATATGTCGTGTTCCTGGCCCGCGGTCTCAAGACCTGTATCATGGTGTTGAACCCGGCGCGAATCGTGATCGGCGGCGGATTGAGCAAGGCCGGCAGACCGGCTGTTCGGACCGCTGCGGGATGAGTTGGGCCGCCAGATCACCGCGTGGTCCGGCGCGCGCAAGGATGTGCAACCGGCGGCGCTGGGAGACGACAGCGTGCTGCATGGCGCGCTTGTGTTGGCGAGGACTATATGACTTTTCCCGATAAATACCGAAGAGATCTGATCGAGACGGTCGCCGCAATCGACACCCGAGCCGTCGACCAGGCGATCGATCTGCTGGCCGAAGCGCGCGACAACGACCGTCACATTTTCATCTGTGGCAACGGCGGCAGCGCGGCCACATCGTCGCATTTCGTGGTAGATATGCTGAAGGGCGCGAGCATGAATCGCGAGAAGCGCTTCCGCATCATGGCGCTCAACGACCAGATGCCGACGCTTACGGCCTATGCCAACGACGTCCATTACGATTGCGTCTTCGCGGAGCAGCTCAAGAATTTCGCCCAGCCTGGCGACGTTTTCATTGCCATTAGCGGCTCGGGCAATTCGCCCAACGTTCTGCGCGCCATGGAGTATGCCAATTCGATCGGTTGCAAGACCGTCGCGATGACCGGAAAGGACGGCGGCAAGCTCGGCTCCATGGCGAATTTGAATATCCACGTCGCAGCGCCTCACATGGGGCGCATCGAGGATGCGCATCATATCGTCTGCCACATGATGTGCTACTACTTCATGGAAGAGGGGGCTGGCTCAACGCCCGCCCCGTCTGTCAATTAACGGCCGAATCCTCCTCCTGGTAGGCCAATAGCGCCCTCTGAGCTGCTCACGAAAACGTGGGTGGCGCCCGTGGCAGTGTCATAAGTCTCAAGCGAGTAGTGCAGATCGCATGGCGCTCGCGATACCGATGTCGTCGTAGTGGTCAGCGCAACAAAGCCGACGACTTCAGTACGCGCCGTCGACGAACTGATCTTGGAAAACGGCAGGCTCGCGGAAGAGATCTGCCCGGCCGTCAACGTAAAGCTGGTCGATGTGCCTATGGCATTACCTGCGGCGTTATTAAACGTGATCGTACCGGTGCACGATGCCGCCGTGCCGGTGGATGAATTGGAAGCGAGATTCGCCACGTTGATCTGGACAGTCTCGGTGCTCCCCACTCCGACCGGCCCGAGAAGAACGTCCCGTGTCGTGGTCGTGGTAGTAGTCGTCTGCGCAAACAGACCCATGGCGGTAACAGCAAACGTCAGTGTTATCTTTCGTAAGAACATGCTTACCTCTTTTTGAATTTGTTCTGATTCCGGGTGAACACAATCGGCCTCACCCGGATCATTGCATCGTGTGACGCCGTGAATTTTGGGCCGTTACGCTCGGAGGTTCGACTTTACCTACCTTGCACGAAGTTATCTCAGCTTTACCAAAAATTTAAATAGATTTAACGGAACCGCGTCAGCGGAGTAGGAACAGTGATGTGAAAAACTGGTAACGGCCAGCGAACCTGCGCAATATAACGGCCGTATGCTTCGCTACCATGTCGCATTCTACCTTCGGCGCACGATCGGCGAAATGGTACTTGGGGAGGCGCTCGATTTTCCTGGAGCCGTCACGCAGGGCTTCGATTTAGCCGATGCTCGTCTTATGATCGCGAGCGCCATGGAAGATCTGGCTCAGTCTCGAAGAGGAGCCTCGAATTCGTTCCCCTGACCGTCGATGTTGGGGTTCAACGAGTTTGAAGCGGCATGACTGATAGAGACACGGCTGGCACGCCTTGGGCGCACTATCAAAACTCTAAATAGATTTAACGGAATCCGCGGCCAGACTGCCAGCGGTAAGTGTTACCGGCCCTTTCACAAGTGCCCTGAACACCAGATATGCCGCCGGGTGCAGGAATCCCATAATTATAAAGATCGCGTTGTATGAAAAATGCTGCACGATCTGTCCGGTCATCCAGGTGAAGGCCGCGCCTCCCAATCCATTCCCGAACGCTGCGAGCCCGGAAACGGACCCGACCACATGCACCGGATAGATATCGTTAGTCAATGTCACAAGGTTAGTCTTCCATGCCATGTGGGCGAACGTCACGACGGAGATGACGGCGAGAGCTGTTGTCGACGAAGGAGTGTAAGCGATAATCACGCTGAGCGGCATCATGAGCGCGAACGGCCACATCCCCGTGCTGCGCGCTTTGATCACGGGCCACCCCCGTTTCACTAACCAGCCGGAGAAAAGGCCACCGAAGATCGAACCAAAATCCGCGCTGAGGTATGGCAACCACGCAAGCAGCCCCATTTCGCCCATGGTGAAACCTCGACGCTCGACCAGATATTTGGGCAGCCAGAACAGATAGAACCACCAGACCGGATCGGACAGGAATCGCGACCAGAATAGTCCCCACGTTTGCGGGAAACGCAGAAGATCGGTCCAGCGCATACGCTCGGCGGCAGGGTTGCTGATGGGGCGCGATTCTACAATCAGACGCCGTTCCGCATCCGTGATCAGCGGATGCGCTTCGGGAAGCCGATATAGCCACAACCATACGGCAAGCCAGAGGAGGCCCGCGCCGCCGGTGATGACGAACACGGAGCGCCAGCCGAACAGGCCGTAGAGCCAAACAATAAGCGGCGCGGCAACGATCGCTCCCACCGCGGCGCCCGAGTTGCCAAGTCCGTTGAGAAACGCCCGCTCCTTCGGCGGGTACCATTCCGATGCCGCCTTGGTCGCCGCCATGAAATTGCCCGGCTCGCCGATGCCGAGCAGAACGCGAAATGCGCCCAATCCGAATGCAGTGCGCGCGAATGCGTGCAGCATATTGCTGACCGACCACCACGTCATGAATGCGCTGAGCGCAATGCGTGTGCCCCAGCGATCGACAATGATGCCGGAGACCAGGTACATCACGGTGTACGCATAGAGGAATGCCTGCAGGATGCTTGCATAATCGACATCGCTGAGATGCAGTTCCTTGGTGAGAACCGGCGCGAGAACGGATAGCGCTTGGCGGTCGACGTAGTTGATCACCGTGGCTGTAAACAGCAGCGCGGCGATATACCAGCGTAGATTTGGGATTTTCATGGAACCCGCCGTGGGGATACCGGCTCAGCGTTCCGATGCCACAGGCTCGGCGCTTTCCTGGGACGCCTTGAGGGCCGCGAGCATGGAGTCCTTCGCGCGGTAGATGTGCTTGCGAAGCGCAGCGGTGAGAGCGGCTGGGTCCTTAGCCTCCAGCGCATCGACGATCGCTTCGTGCTCGGCTTGCTCGTCCGCCATGCGCACAGGCCAGTTGGTCTCGGCGGCATGAATGCGCACGATCTTTATATGCGCGTTGAGCGCGTCGTACATCTCCCTCAGCTTACGGCTGCCGGAAGCCTCCACGATGATCTGGTGGAGTTCCGAATTGTCTTTCTCGTGGGCTTTGCGATCTTCGTCCGTAACGACGGGTTTTCCGAGTACGCGCAGGAGTGCCTTCAAGCGGCGCATCTGCTCGGGCGTGATCCGGTGGATAGCATCCTCTGCCGCGAGACATTCCAAAGCGCAGCGTATTTTAAATGTCTCGTCGATTTCCCGATCGTTCAGATTCGCCACGAAAGTCCCGCTACGAGGCCGAATCTCGATCAGGCCTTCGGTAGAGAGTTGCTGTATCGCGCCTCGTACGGGCGTGAGGCTGACACCGAATTTCTCCGCCAGTTCTTCCACGTTCAGCCGTTCGCCGGGTTTGATAGCGCAAGTGACGATCGCCTGCCGCATCGCCTGGTACACCGCGTCGACCGCTCGTTCGCGCTGAATCTTGTTGAACTCCATTTCTATTATTTTAGATTACAGGATTCAACCTCAGTGGGCTTGCGGTATTATTTCAGCGAGATCCAGGTGTAGTCGGGAGCGCAGTGAGGCTTTCTCTCGGAGTCGAGCATTGGCGCTAAAACAAAGTCGCCACATCCCATTCAATGGGTCGACCGCGGTCGAAGCGGCATTTCGAGGCGGAACGCTCCTACTACCACGCGAGCGCAGGTCTTCGACTCCAAGCTGGGCGTTGGCCACCACGTATCGGTGGATATGGTCATCCAGCTTTCGAGTACCGACCTCGAACGCGGGCAGGTTGCCAGGGCCAGCTCTCTGCTCAGCAGACATCTGTCAGCCGCGAGTCAAATGTCGGCTTCGGATCGGGCGGCATTGCTGGCCGACTTAGACCCGGTGCTGATGGATCAGGCCGTTTCGATGAGTCTGAGGGGACCTACGAGAGACGCTTAAGATGTTCGAGCGCGACTCACGGCCAGAGTCTCGGAACGTATGGTGATCGCCTCAGCAATCTGGCTGGAATCTGCCTGAAATCAAACCGAATACCCAAAGCCGTCGCTTTCGCTAATGGGCGAGCGAAGTACTCGACACGATTCCTGATCCTTCTCTGGCTCTGCCGGTTAGGACCGTCGTCAGGGAGGGAGCCTCGTTTGAGCGAACCTCTCTTCGAATCCGCCATTCAACTCGGCGACACCGCTTAGGGCTGATTAAAAACTTTAAAAAAAGTTACCGTTCGAGGTAAATCGTTCCCTTCATTTGGGCAATAGCCTTACCCTGAATATGCCGGTAAAGCGGAGACGGGCAACGCTGGCGAGCGACCCGTTGAGGAATAGCCGGCCGGAACTCATCGCGGACGATGGGCAGAACACGTTCTTTCCGGCGTGTTCTATACCCCGGCACCCGCCCGACCGGAAAGCGGGAAGGGCCCAGGGGTAAAAAGATGTGATGACACATCGGACCGATAGATTCCGCCATGCCTTGAAAACGCATCCCGAGGGCGCCCTCATTTTTCGTATGGCGGTCATGCAGTCACCCGCGGCGGATCGGTTGAAGGAGGAGGAATCAGAAGCGAACGTTCGAACTCGACCGGCGGCCGGTAGCCGAGGGCCGAGTGAAGACGCTTGCCGTTGTAGATTTTCTCGATGAACTGTTCGATGGACGATCTGGCCTCGGCCAGGTCGCGGTACTCTTGTCGGTAAACCTCCTCGTATTTGAGCGTCTTCATAAAGGATTCGCAGGCGGCGTTGTCGTAAGGATTGCCGCTGCGGCTCATGCTGATGCGGATGCCGTTGTCTTTGAGCAGACCCGTGTAATCGTTGGACGCATATTGAACGCCCCGATCGGAGTGATGGGTCAGCCCCTCCGACGGACTCCGGCGCTTCAACGCCATTTTCAGAGCCGCGATGGCCAGATCGTCCTCAAGATTGCGGTCCAGCGCCCATCCGATCACCCATCAGGAGCAGGCGTCAGAACCACAGCCAGATAAACGAACTCCGTTTCCAGCCTTATATAAGTGATGTCGGCCCGCCAGAGCTGGTCAATGCCGGTCAGCTCCATTTCTTTGGCCAGATTGGGATACACCCTGAAGTTGTGGCTGGAATCGGTGGTCACCACGAACTTCCGCCGCCGCAGACAAAGCAAATTGTCCTCGCGCATGATGCGGCCTACCCTCTTATGGTTCACTTCCCACCCGCGGCGCCTCAGTTCGGCGGTGATCCGCGGGCGTCCGTAATACGGGAACTCCAGGGCGATCTTCTGGATATCGTCACGTAGATCCAGATCGTCGTCCGGCGTTTCGGCCTTCGGATCGTAGCGGTACAGCCCAGCCCGGCTCACATGACCCAGATCGCACATCCGTAAAGTACTCATTTTGTTTTCCTTTTCGATCTGACTTTGGATGTGGCGATAGACCGCGGTCTTCCATGCAGTGCCTGCAGCATCCGCTGCTCTTCGAGTCTCTGCAAGCACCCCTTCAAAAAATCGATCTCCACCGTCTGCTGACCCACCTTGCGCTCCAGCTGGGCTACTTTCGTCTCATCCCAGCGTCGTTTTCCCACGCCGGGAAAGGCATTGCGGGGACCGTGGCGGAATTCCTTCCGCCAGCGATGCAGCAAATTCGGGTTAACTTCGAAGGCCCGCGCCACCTCGGCGGCAGTCGAGCCCGTTTCCAGCTGCTGAACCGCAGCCAGTTTTACTTCTTTTGTGAACTTCCTTCGTGACAACCCCATGAGTCAATTCTCCATTCACTGAATTTGACTCTTAACTGGTTGTCTCAATTTAGGGAACAAGTCCACTAACCATTACCTGCTTGGCCGCGTTCTGGTCCCTTACGCCGAGTTGTTTCTGAAATCAAACAATCGCAAGGATGAGGCAAAGGCTGTTCGGCAAAGGGCTGACTCGCGGGGCGGGATAGCATGCTATACCCTGGTAAAGGAGATCACCCATGGTAAGAACAACTCTTCGTCTGGCCAGTAAGAGCAAGTTCCTCGCTACTGTTCTGTGCTGCGGGCTAGCGCCGGCCCAGAGTTCTTTGAATGTCGCTTCTAAGATAGTGGCCAGCGCAAACGGCTTCATCAGTTCGCTTGACGAGGGACAGCGGTCGAAGTTGCTGTTCGACTTCAACGACGCGGCGCAACGGGCTCGGTGGTCGAACCTGCCGACGACGATGGTGGCGCGGGCAGGCCTGAAGATGGGCGATCTGAGCGGACCGCAGAGGAAGGCGGCCATGGAGCTGCTGGCATCCACGCTGAGCAAGCGCGGGTTAGAGAAAGTGCTCGCGATCATCGAAGGCGATGAAGTACTAAGAGCGGCTAGCGGCGGGCGCGGTTCGCCGATGTTCGGGCGCGACTTGTTCTACATCTCAATTCTAGGCAAGCCTTCGGTGAAAGGACCCCTGGATGCTGCAGTTCGGCGGGCATCATCTGGCGCTGAATATTACCATGGTGGGCCTCGATGGGATTCTTACGCCCAGCCTGACGGCGGCGCAGCCCGCGAAGTATATCGCGGACGGCAAGACCGTGCGTCCGCTCGGAGCCGAGAACGACAAGGCCTTCGCGCTGATTAACGCGCTGGACGAAGGGCAGCGTAAGCAGGCGATCCTCAACTACAAGGTGGCCGACCTGGTTCTGGGGCCAGGGAAGGACGGAAAGACGATCCAGCCGGAGGGCATCAAGTGTTCCGCGATGAACGCGAGCCAGCAGGCCATGCTGCTGGACCTGATCGGTGAATGGGCGGGGATTGTCAACGAACAGGCAGCGGCGGTGCGTATGGCGGATATCAGGACGAATCTGTCCGAAACGTGGTTCGCGTGGAGCGGACCGACCACCAACGGCATGCCGGCTTATTACAGGATTCAGGGACCGATGGTGGTGATCGAGTACGCGCCCCAGCCGCTTGGTGGCGACCCGACGATGCACATCCATACGATTTACCGGGATCCGACGAATGATTACGGGAAGAAGTCGATTCAGCATTGAACAAGGTGTGTTGAGTAACATGACGATGAGGAGATTGAGAGCGAGCGCGCTGCTCGCGCTGATTCTGACTGGGGGCGCCGACGCACACCGACTCGACGAGTATCTGCAGGCCACGCTGATCGGAGTGACGCCGGACGGTACAGACCTGGAGATCCAGTTGACTCCGGGCGTTGCAATGCTGCCGGTATTGATGGCTATGATCGACCAGGATCGCGACGGACGGATTTCCCCGGCTGAAGAGCGGGCCTATGTGAGCCGAGTGGCACGGGATGTGGAACTGCGAGTGGATGGCGTACCGGCGCCATTGTCGTTGATAGAGAGCACGTTTCCGACCCTCGAAGCCATGCGGGTGGGATTGGGCACGATCCGGATGAAACTGCGCACGGCGCGCCACGGGCAACAGTTGCGTTTCGAAAATCGGCATCTGCCTCAAGTCAGCGCATATCTGGTGAATTGCCTTGCCGCGCGCTCGACGGGCTTGTGGTGAGGCGGCAGAAGCGGGACGAGGCGCAGAGGTCGATTGAGTTCGAGTATTCTTTCGGAGCGGGAGCCGAACCGGGACAGCGAGCGGCGTCGACCGCGCTGGCAGCATTCTGGCCAGCAGCCATCGGGATGCTGTTGTTGATCCGGATCGCGGTCCTTATCTACAAAGCGAAACACAACAAGAGAACATCCATATTCTCCGCCATCTGAATCCACGAGAACTTACCTGGTCCCGAAAGTTATTGCATTGGGGCGTCAAGCCGCATAGGTTGGCCGGAAACGGCGCAGGCTTCTGGTCTCAACTAGCAGTTCGTCCGTTTCGGGCCTATCTTAACGCCTATAATTGACGTAGAGGGATATCCCGGTACGCGGCGGCGACTTTTGGCAATCAACGTATCTCTCGTTAGCTTTCCACCGCGGCCGTTTCCGCGCCGCGTTCCGACAGTGCTCGATGCAATCCCGTTGTCGTGCTTGCCGGGGGTGAAAACGCTGCTCGACCCGGAAGCTCGTACCCTGGGCAGGAGTATCACTTCTAGCGCGGCGAAGAGGTCGCGTATGCTTACGGTGGTGGCCACGGATACGGATGGCAATCCGGATTCGGGGTCGTGGTCGGTGCCGTTTCAAGTAACCGCGCCGTCCGTGGCGATCGATTCGCCTGCGGCGGGCGCGACGGTTTCCGGGACAATCGCCGTATCGGGATGGGCGATCGACAGTTCGACTCCCATCGGCAGCGTTCAGGTGAAGGTGGATGGAATCCTGTCGGGCAATGCGACATATGGCGCGCCGCGGCCGGATGTGTGCGTAGCTTATCCGGGGCGGCCGGGATGTCCGAATGTGGGGTTCACCTATCAACTGAACACGGCATCGCTGAGCGCGGGGCCGCATACGATTGCGGTGTCCGCGTCGGATACCGACGGAACTCCCGATGTTGGGACGGCGTCGGTGGTCGTGATGAAGTAAACAGCTATGAGAGCTGTCGCGGTTTATCCCCGGCAACGCGAAGTGAAGCTGATAGAGCGTCCGGAGCCGCGCATTACCCGTGCGAGCGAGGTCATGATCCGGATGGTCGAAATCGGAGTGTGCGGGACCGATAAGGAACTGTGCGCGTTCGTTTTCGGCACGCCGCCTCCAGGATCGGATCATTTCGTCCTGGGTCATGAATCGCTCGGCGAAGTGTGTGACGTTGGCGACGTGAAGGATTTGCGGCTTGGGGATCTGGTGGTGGGGTCCGTGCGTTTGCCCTGCCTGGATGCAGCGTGCGAGGCGTGCCGGACGGGTCACCAGGACTTCTGTTCGACGGGCAATTATCGCGAGCACGGCATCAACAGGCTCGACGGGTTTATGGCGGATTTCGTGGTGGAGGATCGCGCCTACCTGCATACGGTTCCGCGGAGTTTGCGCGCAATGGCGGTGTTGACTGAGCCGCTCACCATCGCGGAGAAAGCGTTCCATGAAGCCGTTCGGGTCCAGTCGAGGCTACCGTGGAAACCGGCGCGTCGGCGCGCGTTGGTGCTGGGCGCGGGAGCTGTGGGACTGCTGGGCGCGATGAAACTGATCCACGAGGGGTACGAGACGACGATCTATTCGCTGCTGCCGGAGCCGAATCCGGGCGCCGCGATCGCGAAGAGAATCGGCGCCGATTACGTGTCGTCACAGCTTGTTCCGGTGGAGCAGATGGCCGCACAGGTTGGGAGCATCGATCTGGTGTATGAGGCTGTGGGTTCCGCGCAGATCGCGATCGATGTGCTCAAGATGCTCGGGCCGAATGGCGTGTTCATGTTCACGGGGGTGCCGCGAGCGGAATCGCTCAAACCTTTCGACACTGAAAGCGTGATCGCGAATCTGGTGCTGAAGAACCAGGCGATTCTCGGGATCGTAAACGCGGGACCCCAGGCGTTTGCGGATGCGATTCGCGATCTGGGCGCTTTTCATGCGCGATGGCCGGGAGCGCTCGAAGGGATGATCACGGGACGGTTTCCGATGGAGCGGTTCGCGGAGCCGGCAATGGGACGCGCCGGGGGCATCAAGAATGTGATCGAGATTGCGGCGGTGTAATCGAGTCATGCCCTCTGGCTCAATACGGAGGTACCCACTATGACCCAACCCTTGCAATCGTTCATCGAGTAAAGGCGATCGAACTGTTGAAATCCGGTTCCGGACCAAAGGTTGCACGCCGCTCAGCGTCCGGGCTCTCTTTCCCGAGTTCGGGCGCATGTGCGTTATGCGGTCACCGCGCCGGTCGAGATCCACGGCACGGCCGTCAAGCCCGACGATATTATCCACGGCGATGCCAACGGTTGGCGTCCATCCCGTCTGGATGCAGAAGACGCTCTCAAACGATGCGTGGACCAGGTTCGTTCGCGCGAGATGAAACTGATGGATCAGGTGCGTGGCGATCGCTTCTCGCTCGACGGCTTACGCGATTTGACGGTTGAATGAGTGGTGTCCCGTCCTGCGCGATAAACCGGGAACAATTGTCGAGGAATTGCGTCTTTCTCTTCCAAGGAGAAGTTATGCGCAAGACTCTGCTTGCACTGTTCGTCTTTGCCACGTCCGCCCTGGCCGCGGACTTCAACGGTAACTGGTCGGGTGACGGTCTGGCCAACGGCGAGTCACACCCGCTCTATTTCGTGATTAAACAGGACGGCGCTACGCTGACCGGCAGCGGAGGTCCTAATGCGACGGAACAGCATCCTCTACAAAACGGAAAAGTAGATGGAGACAAGATTAGTTTCGACGTTCCGCTGGGCGAGAAGGGCTCGCTCCATTTCGATCTTTCGGCGGATGGGGATGGGCTGAAAGGCACGGTTGAGTTGAGGCGAACCGATGATCCCGTTTCCGGCACCGTTTCATTAAAAAGGGTTACGGCGTAGCCCAGCTGTTAACCTCCTGCAGCGCACCGCGTAAGTAGCGGCAGAGAGGATGTGAAACGATGGCGCGGATGGGAATCGGACGGGTCTTTTGGCTGGGCGTATTGACGGTGTCCTGCGGATGGACGCAAAAGGGAAAGAGCGTGTCGGCGCCTGCGGTGAGCATCGAGCAGCCTGATGCACAACGCACCAAGGACGAACTTTCGCGGCTTCTGGAACACTATCCGCCCACGCTGCGAAGCGTTTTTGCCATAGACCCAAGCCTATTGAGTAATCAGGCTTTTCTCGCTCCCTATCCAGCGCTCGCAAATTTCCTAAACGCTCACCCGGAGATTCCGCGCAGTCCTTCGTTCTACGTCGGCGGAAACTTCGATCGCCGATTTAATCAGGACTCACCCACATCGGCCGAACGGATTTGGGAGCATTTCATAGAAAACCTGTTTATCTTCGCTGGCTTCGGTATGGCGATAGGTGTAGTGACATGGCTCATCCGGACCACCATGGATTATCGCCGGTGGAAACAACTGTCCAAAGTGCAAACCGAGGTTCACACGCGGCTACTGGATCGCTTCACGGCCAACGAAGAACTGCTCGCCTATATTCAATCGCCGGCGGGAACCAAATTCCTGGAGTCAACGCCGATCGCACTCGACCCCGGTCCGCGAAGTGTCGGAGCGCCGCTCGGACGGATTCTGTGGTCTCTACAGGCGGGTCTCGTCTCGATAGCGGCGGGCTTCGGTCTGGAGCTCGTAGCCGGCAGATTTCCCGATCAGGTAGCGCAACCATTTCACGCGTTTGGCGTGCTCGGGGTAGCGTTAGGGGTTGGATTTGTGGTGTCGGCGATCGTCTCTTTTGTGATTTCGCAGCGGCTTGGACTGATCGATACACCGGCCCGGCGGATGGAGCCGGTAAGCCGGGGATGAGGACGCGACTACCCTATGCTTCGTGACGCGAGCTTCAACGATGTCAGCCGTCTTGACGCTGTTCGCGACGACTGCGCGAGTTTCGTGATGGATGAGGAAACATTTCGCGCGTTTTATGAGCGAACGGCGCGCGGCGTGTGGGCTTATCTGGCGCGTATTACCGGTGACCGCGCGATGGCCGACGATCTTCTGCAGGAGACGTTCTATCGCTTTTTGCGCGCCGCCGCGACACACGACAGCGAGGAGCACCGGCGAAACTCTCTCTATCGGATTGCCACCAATCTGGCGCGAGACGTGAGAAGGCGCAACCTGCTTCGTCCGGCGTTCCTCGCGGGCAACGATATTGAGCGCGTCTCCGGAGGCGACCATGCGGGTGCCACGGAGCGCAAAACCGATTTCGCGCGGGCCATGTCGCAACTGAAGCCAAGGGAGCGGGCGATGTTGTGGCTGGCGTATGCCGAAGGCAATTCACATCGCGAGATTGCCGAGGTGCTTGGCGTCAGTCCGGAGAGTCTGAAGATATTGCTGTTTCGCGCGCGGCGCAAGATGGCCGCATTGCTTGGCGGTCCGCGGGCGGCGTCGCGGGCCGCGGCCGAAACGGAGGCAAAGGATGAGAGGCGTTGAATGTGAATTCGAGCCGGAAGTACTCGCGGCCGTGATACAGTCGCGCTGGCCGGATCGTGTAGACGTCGAATTGCGGGCACATGCTCAACAGTGCGAGATATGCTCCGATGTGGCCGCCGTGGCTGGCGTGATCGATGCTGCGCGCGACGAGATGCGGGCCGCGGCGGTGGTGCCGGATTCGGGCCGGGTGTGGTGGCTGGCGCGGCTGCGTGCGCGGCGCGAAGCGGCGGAAGCCGCGAGCCATGCGATTACGCTGACACAGGTGGTCGCGCTCACGTGCGCGGTCGGGTTGCTCGGCGCTTGTTTCGGGGCTACGTCGATGTGGTTCCAGTCGGCGATCAATGCGGTGGTATCGAGCGTTTCCAGCTTCGATTTCGCGACGGTAGTTCCGTCGGCGGCAGCATTGCTCGCCGAGCACGGCGCGTTGGCCGCGGGGATGGCGGTGCTGCTCCTGTTACCCGCGGCGGTGTATCTGGCAATGGGACGGGATTAGCTTCAGCCGCTCAGCATTTTCCAATCGCGCTTCGCGTACACTGATCGCGTGCTTTTGAATGATCCCCTCACGGTTGTGGCTTGGAAGTTATTGCTAAGCCGCGCGTGGTAAGGAATGGTGCTGTACTCCAAATTCTTGCGATTTGGTACTAGGTACTGTTCCGGATAGTTCTCGCCCCCCACATAGTAAAAGGTCGGATTTTGTCGTATGATATTGACGATAGAAGAAGGGAGCTTCCAAGCTCTCGTAAGAGCGGTGGCGGATAAGACCCGGAGGATTAAATGAAAGGCAACACTCTTAAAGCTCTTTTGGCGGCCGGTGCGTTCTCGTTCAGTATGCACGCAGCAACCATCAGCTTGAATAATGATTTCAGTATTAGCAATGGAAACCCAAACGGGCAGTGGGCTTACCAAGACAACCTTGTAAACCTTAGCCTCGAGACGCCGCTCAACAATGGAAACGCTCTTTACCCCGCGCTGTCGAACGGGTACTGGGGTGTAGGCAACAACCTAAATACCAATACGCCCGATTTGTTCAAGGCGCAAGTCGACGGTAGCAGCGCAGGCGAAACCATTCTCGACTTTCTGACAGGCGATATCGTGGGACACTCGCCCAATGACGGAAGCACACTGTTTGAGCGCTGGACTGCCCCGTCTTCCGGAACTATCACGAATCTGTCTTTACTCGTCTGGTATGCGCATTCCGTCGTGACTCGCTCCAATGACTACGTCCTTCTCGATGTTAATTCTATTCTAACGTCGGGCACAGTGAGTTCAACGATGAACGCCAACCGCAACAGCCCAGCAACCTACAACAACGTTGCTGGCTTCTCTGTTGCGGCCGGCGATGTGATTTCATTAGGACTCACGAAGACTGCCGGACAGTCGTCCGGATCGTTGGACGGAGAGTCGCTGAATTTCACCTTTACGCCCACGGTCTCTGCCGTTCCCGAGCCCACAACAGTTGTGTCCCTGTGTTTGGGGTTTGCGGCGATCGCGTTAACTTCCCGGTCGCGTCCGCGCAAATCCTGAACCGATAGCGGTAGTCAACGCGATTCGGCTTCTATCTTGGACGTCGAATTCAGCAGAACCCGATCAATCAATTTTTCGTCCGGCACATAAATCACCGGGACAAAATTATCCATCCCGGTCTGTTTCTCAAGCTCCACGACTGCAAGGTCCCGACGTCCCAGGACGCTTTATCCGCCAACCAGTGGAAAGAGTATAATCTCCGCAATGATGAAGTTCTGGCTACTACCGAGCCTGGCAGTTTCGGTGTCGATGCAGCCAGTCATCGTCAACGCTCAGGAACCGGGTACCAGCTACCGGGAACATCTCGTCCTAGGCACTGTGGTTGCCGTGAAACCGGACCTCGCTCTCATCACCATTCGTCCATCCGATCTTCTGGGCAATTTGCGTCAGATCTTATGAGGTCAAGCAGCCGTTACTTCTTTATGAACTGCGGACAGGAGACAGGACCACAGCGATCTTCTCAACGAAAGACAGGCTGCTCCATCGCTTGAAGCGCGTCCAGAGCTATCGGGCGTTCGCTCTCAATCTGTCACACTGATGCTGCGGGAGGCGCTTCACCGCCCGCTACAATAGGAACGATCCAACCAAATGGCCGTGGATACGGCCCAATGCCGTGGTCACGCTGCAAACTTCGCCAATTGGGCTTCAATCCGGCGATTTGCACTTGCCGCCCGCCTGTGCGGTGCTGCGCTTGCTCGCTGTATAAAATGAAACAGGCGAAATTATCAGGAGAGTTTATGTCAACCGCAACGTGCGACATCGGGCTGATCGGCCTCGCTGTCATGGGCCAGAATCTGGTCCTCAATATGAACGATCACGGCTACCGGGTCGCCGTGTTCAACCGGACCGTCTCTAAGGTCGACGAGTTCCTTAACCATGAAGCCAAGGGTACCCCGATCGTCGGCGCACGCTCCATTCCAGAGCTGGTCGCGGCGCTCAAGACGCCCCGGCGCGTCATGCTAATGGTCAAAGCCGGCGAGACCGTTGACCACATGATCGAAGCGCTGGTCCCCCACCTTGAAAAAGGCGACATCATCATCGACGGCGGCAATTCACTTTATACCGATAGCAACCGCCGATGGAAGGAACTCGGCGAGAAGGGCCTGCGTTTTATCGGTACCGGCGTATCCGGAGGCGAAGAGGGCGCGCGGTTCGGCCCCTCCATCATGCCCGGAGGCGAGCCTTCCGCCTGGCCCGAGGTGAAGGGAATCTTCCAATCCATCGCCGCGAAGGTTGAAGACGGCACCCCGTGCTGCGATTGGGTTGGCGAAGGCGGCGCGGGCCACTACGTCAAGATGGTGCACAACGGCATCGAATACGGCGACATGCAGCTCATCTGCGAAGCCTATCAGTTGCTTAAAGACGGACTCGATCTCAAAGCCGGTCAACTCGCGAAGATTTTCGCGGACTGGAACAAGGGCGAACTCGACAGCTTTCTCATCGAAATTACCGCCGAAATTTTCGCCAAGAACGAAGATGACGGCCAGCCTCAGATCGATAAAATCCTCGATAGCGCAGGCCAGAAGGGCACTGGTAAGTGGACCGCGATCAGCGCTCTCGATCTCGGGATGCCGGTCACGCTGATCGGCGAAGCGGTTTTCGCGCGCTGCCTGTCGGCTCTGAAAGACGAGCGCGTGCAAGCCTCCAAAGTTTTGCACGGCACGGCGAAACCCTCCCTCAACGGAGATCCCAGCGCTTTTGTTGAAGACGTACGGCGCGCGCTGTACTGCTCGAAGATCATCTCCTACGCACAGGGCTACATGCTTCTGCGGGCCGCAGCCAAGGAGAACGGGTGGAATCTCAACCTGGGCGGCATCGCGCTCATGTGGCGCGGAGGCTGCATCATCCGCAGCCGCTTCCTCGGAAAAATTAAGGAAGCCTTCGACAAGAACCCCACGCTGCACAACCTGCTGCTCGACGATTTCTTCAGCCAGACGCTCAACAAGTATCAGGGCTCATGGCGGAAGGGCATTATCAGCGCCATCGATTACGGGGTTCCCACGCCCGCATTCTCCACCGCTCTCTCCTTCTACGACGGTTATCGCACGGAACGTTTGCCCGCGAATCTCCTGCAGGCTCAGCGCGATTTCTTCGGCGCACATACCTATGAACGCGTCGATCAGCCGCGCGGCCAATTCTTCCACACCAATTGGACGGGCCGCGGCGGTAGAGTGTCCTCCGGCAGTTACAACGCGTAGTGCCCAGCAAACAAAGATCAACTTCAACTAACGAGCACAATCAATGAGCAACGCACTGAATATCAAACCCAGCGGCGCCCTCGATTTCCTGTCACTCGGCGCTCTCGTCCATCGTCTGGACCCAGGTATCATCCCTTTCCGCAAGGCCCATGAGTGTTCTATCCACGTCAGTGGAGGCGAGTTCAACGTTGCCGCCAATCTCGCCGACGCGTTCGGAATGAAGACCGGCATCTGCAGCGCTATGTCCCGCTATCCCATTGGCGACCTCATTGCCGAGCGCGTGCGCGCCATGGGCGTGAAGCCCTTCTACAGATACTTCGATCACAATGGCGTTACGGGTCCCAACATGGCCGCCGTCTATAGCGATCGCGGCCACGGCATCCGCCCGCCCGTCGTGTTTTATAACCGGTCCAACGAAGCGGGCGCTCTGCTGAAACCGGGCGATTTCAACTGGAACGAGATCTTCGACGCGGGCGTCCGCTGGTTCCATAGCGGCGGCATCTTTGCCGCGCTATCCGAGAGCACAGGCGAACTCATTATCGAAGCGATGCAAGCCGCCAAGGACGCTGGGGCGGTCACGTCGTTCGATCTTAACTTCCGCGCCAAGCTTTGGAAAATCTTCGGCGGGGAGAATCGCGCGGTATCCGTCATTGATCGCATCGTCAAGAATGTGGATGTGCTGGTCGGCAACGAAGAAGATCTGCAGAAGGGACTGGGTATTCCGGGACCAGAGGTCGCCGCGAAGTCCAAGCTAGATCCCAGCGCGTTCTTCGGCATGATGGAGAATGTGTTGAAGAAACATCCGCACATCAAAGTGGTTGCCACCACGTTGCGCGAGGTACACTCGACGAACCATCACGGATGGAGCGCAGTAGCCTGGATCGATGGCAAGACCTACCAGGCACCCGAAGCCGATCTCCACGTCGTGGATCGAGTGGGCGGAGGCGACGGCTACGCGGCAGGATTCTTCTACGGCCTTCTTAATGGAGACAGTCCCGAGGAAGCTGTGCGCCTCGGCTGGGCTCATGGAGCGCTCCTCACCACCTTCCCCGGGGACACCACGATGGCTACGCTCGAAGAAGTGAAGGCGTTCGCGGCTGGAGGCAGCGCCCGGATTCAGAGGTAAGTGGATCCGACTGCCGTATCAGCCATTCCGCTATGGGCGCTCTTGAGGCGTGCGCCCTTGAACGCGATTCCGTGCGTCGGTATGTAGCTGTAAATCCGTTACACGTTCGCTACGTTGCGGAGAGAGGTGATCACCTCATTCAAGCCCATTCGGTATAGGAGTATGGGCCAGATGCAGCAAGCGGACGACGTCCCTACCGCCCGGAATTGCGTATTCCCCAGGTCCGGCTGTGCGGTATCGATCTGCTTCTCGATCCAAGCGGCAAGCGCGAGGTCCGCCGCGCTACAGTGACCTCGATGTCGAACCTAGCTTCGTCTGGCACAACATTCCGGATGAGACCGGCTGTGCGGATGATCGTACAACTTCGCACCGCGCCGCGGCATTTGGCACACTGGTCAGGAGTGCGGGCTTAAATCGACTGACTGCCAGACGGCCACCTCGCACTATGGACGACGCAGTCCGGCAAAGTGTGCAGCCGTTTCGATACGGACGATAAGCGCTTACACGGCTAGCTTGATATCAGCACACAGGCGATCCTGTTCCCGGGCATCACAGGTGTGCGCAAAAGCTGCCCGGCAAGGGATAACCGCAAATCGACGATGGGAACGCGGTCCGTCCTCAACCACCAGATCCGCAAGGCAAGTTCCGGCGCACTCCGTTTGGTCTTCTCTTTGGCACCATTCGTGCCACACCCGACTTGGGTTACAATCAAGAACAAGGCGGTCGCCTATGAAGTTTAGGTATTTCGCACTCTCTTTGATACTCAGTTCGTTCCTACTTTCGGGATTTGGCGGCGATAAGAAGCAGCAATCCACGAACGGCGAAACTGTCTCTAAACCCCTCACCGATAAACAGAAGAAGAAAAAGGAAGCGCAGCTCCGCAAAGAGCTCGAAACTCCCTACAAGAAGTGGCTTACCGAGGATGTCGCGTATATCATCACCGACGAGGAGCGGACCACCTTCAAACGGCTGAGCACTGATGAGGAGCGCGAGCAATTCATTGAGCAGTTCTGGCTGCGCCGCGATCCCACGCCCGATACGGTCGAGAACGAGTTCAAGGAAGAGCACTACCGCCGCATCGCCTACGCCAACGATCATTATGCGTCGGGCATTCCGGGCTGGAAGTCCGATCGCGGCCGCATCTATATAATGTACGGACCGGCTGACGAGATCGAATCCCATCCCTCTGGCGGTACCTATGAGCGTCCGCAGGAAGAAGGCGGCGGCGAAACTTCGACTTTCCCGTTTGAACAATGGCGGTATCGCTACCTGGAAGGCATCGGCACCAACATCATCATTGAGTTCGTCGATACTACCATGTCGGGCGAATATCGCATGACGATGGACCCGTCCGAAAAGGACGCGCTGCTCTACGTTCCGGGCGCCGGTCTGACGCTTAGTGAGCAGATGGGCCTATCGTCCAAGACGGATCGTTTCAACCGGACGGACGGCACTCACCTCGGCACACCGCTCGGCGGACAGCCGGAGAGCATGAACGAGTTCTCGCGGCTGGAACAATTCGCCAAACTGCAAAAGCCGCCGGCCATCAAATATAAGGATCTGGAAGCGTCGATCTCACACGCGCATCACGTTCAATGTTCTACCGATGCGGGTGCAGGTTGACTACATTCGCGTTACGAACTCCACGGTGATCGCTAATGTGACCGTCCAGTTCGAGAACAAGGATCTGCAGTTTAGCAAGAAGGACGGCGTCAATAAGGCGTCGATCCACGTGCTCGGCCGAATCACCTCGATGACCCGGCGTCCGATCAACACCTTCGAACGGCCTCGGAGATCCATCGGTCGCGGATGCATTGCTGCAGCAGATGTCCCAAGGGCAGTCGATTTTCCAGGAGTCCATTCCGCTGGTTCCGGGCCGTTACCGGTTGAACGTCGTGGCTAAGGACGTTATCGCCGGCAACATGAATAACTATGAACAGGCTCTCGACGTGCCTCATTATGACGACGAGAAGCTGGCACAAAGCTCGCTGATTCTTTCCGACATGATCGAGAAGGTTCCGACCAAGAGCATCGGAACCGGCATGTTCGTGATCGGCGATACCAAGGTTCGCCCGCGCATCACCGATAGTTTCAAGCGCGACGAGAAGATGGGCATCTATACCCAGTTCTACAACTTCGGACTGGACGAAAAGACCCATAAGCCGAACGCTGAGGTCACATACGAAATATCGTAAGGTCGGGCAGCAACTGAGAAGATCATCGAATTCACCGAATCGGTTGACAAGATCCCGGGCGCGTCCGGCAGCCAGGTTACCATCGAGAAGCTGCTTCCGTTGAAGACGCTCGCTCCGGGCAGTATGAGTTGAAAATGAAGGTAACCGATAAGATTCGCAACCAGACTCTAACACCGTCGGCCAAATTTACGGTAACCTAGAAGGAGTACGGAGCTCAGCAGGTAGACAGGAAGATGAGCAGGGTATTGAACCCGGGCGCATTTCGCAAGGCGTTAAACACGGTTAGCCGGCTGATCCCGGCTGCTCGCGCTGGTTCTCTGCATCTCCCCTGCCTCGGCTATTTCGCCGTCGATTCAATCTGGGGCTCTCAAAGGCGTGGTTGCCGACATGTCCGGCCATCCCCGGATGGGAGCGGTCGTTCTGCTGTTCAACCGGCAGGATCAAGCCTGGTGCAGCGCGTGATCACCAACGAAGAGGGCGGGTTCGCTTTCGCGGATTTGCTGCCCGATGTCTACTCCGTCAGGGTCACTCTCTCCTCTTTCCTTCCAGCAATCAAGAGCAACATTCAGGTGCAAGCGGGTAAGCTTCGTTTGCTAGACGTCAATCTCTCGACGCTGTTCAGTTCTATCCAGCTTCTCCCCGTGACCAACGGCGGCCGTGCGCTGATGAGCGACGACTGGAAGTGGGTCCTGCGGACTTCCACCGCTACGCGTCCCGTATTGCGTATCCTTCCCGTTGCCACGGGAGATCCCGCTCGGCAGGGCCGCCGAGCGGTGTTTAGTGAGACACGCGGTCTGGTGAAAGTATCGACAGGCGATTCCATGGACGGCGATATGGATGCCGGCGATCTGGGTACAGCCTTCGCGCTGGCCACTTCGCTTTACGGGGCCAACCATTTGAAGTTCAGTGGCAATCTCGGCTACGGCGTGGACACCGGTATGCCGTCCGCCGGTTTCAGAACATCCTACAGCCGCGATCTGGGAGTGGCTAGCCCCGAGGTTTCGGTGACTGTGCGGCAACTCATGCCCTGCCTAGGCGCGGGTTGGCGCGCCGATCGATGGCTGGTTCGGGTTCCGCCGCTACGCATGATCTCGATCAGTTCTAGCGATAAGACTCAGCTTTCCGATTCGCTGGAGATCGTGTATGGGTTTGACCTGGACATGGTATCTTTTATTGAGCGGCTTACATTATCTAAGTCCCTATGCCAGAATCACCTGGATTGGCTTGGGCGGTAAGATCGATCTCACCTATACTTCCGGAAATGCCAAGCCTGGACTTGGGGCCGACGACCGCGGCACCGACCCCGAATCTGGCCCGCGATCTCGAAGCGCTCGGTTGATTCCGCGAGTCGGTTTGCGGGACGATCACGCCAAAGTACAGCGCGGAGACGATTACGAAATCGCCTACTCGACCAAAGTCGGGTCCCGGGAATACCGGGTCAGCGGTTTCCGCCAGCGGGTTTCGAACACGGCGCTGCGGCTTTCTGGCGCGGAAGGCGAGTTTAGCTGGCGATCTGCTTCCCGATCTCTATTCGGATAGCTCCATCTTCGATGCCGGCACGTTCACCAGTATGGGTTATTCGGCGTCGGTCACCCAACATTTAGGCGACCACATAAAGTTGATCGCCATCTATGGCTCATCCGATGCTTTGACGCCGCAAGGTAGCACGATTTCTTCCGATACGGCGGACGATCTGCGCAAGCTGCTTCATCCAGTGCGTCGCGGTCAGGTAACCCTGCGCGCGTCGGCAGTGGTTCCCAGAGATTGGTACACACGTAAGCGGAAGTTATCAATTCACGGACTATAACACCTTCAATCCCGCTGCAGATTTACTCGACGCAACCTGTGCGTCCGATCCCTGGATTGAACCTGGCGTTCCGGCAACCGATCCCCGCATCATTTGGCCTCCCATGGCGCATGGAAGCTACCGCCGAGGTGCGCAATATCCGCGCGCAAGGCTATCTTCCGATTACGGCAGCCTCCGGCAACCAGTTCGTGGTTGTCCAGAACCCACGCAGCCTTCGTGGTGGCTTGAGCTTCATTTTCTAGCAGCGCCGATCCTGGCGTAATTCACCTGACCCGCGAAGACCGGCATCACGATATCCGTTCCTGGCGGATTGACGGTAATGATCAGGTTTGGTTCATGATCGTTGGCCTGAGGAGGATAGGCAGACTGGAACCTGATGTCCACAGAGCCTGTGATGCGGCCGGATGCATTCGCTGGACTGAACTTCGCGATGCCCGCTGGCGACGCGCTGAGGCTGAGTCCGGCAGCGCCGTCGATCACGACGGTCGTCTTATCGATCGCGTCCAACATGACCACTTCTACGTGCGATGCCCGAGGGTTCAGATAGCTCGTGTTGGTGGTTGCATACCCCGGCTTACTCAGGCGCAAGAATAGCGGTAAGTTGACGTCCACGTCGCGAAGTATGAATCGGCCGTTCGCGCCGGTCTCGGTCGAGGCTCCGTTACCCCGCACCGATACGGTTGCACCGGACAGCGGTTGTCCCGACTGATCGGCGACGGAACCCGCCATTGAGACAGGTGGCAGCGGTTTGGGCCGCTGCAGCATAGGCGGATTCAAAGAGGCAGCGGAAGCAGAAACGGGAAAGCGCAGCAAAGCCGGGGCGCGCCAGGCTGCCATGATCGCGCAGGAGTTGCTCAAGCTTCTCCTCGGCAGCTTTGGCTACGTTCTTGGCCTGCTCGCCGATCCTTGAGCTCTCAAACACCTGAACATGACGTTGTAGCTCGCGAACTGCGTCCGCATGGAAAGGAGCACGGCCGTTGAAGTAGATCCAGACTGGGTTGGTGTGCGCATGAACGGTGTCCGGTCCGGAGCAGCGGGCCGCGATCCAGGAACTGGCGTTCAGCTTCAGGGTTGTTTTCAACTCCCTTTGGAACACCGGATTGGAGCCGTGCCATTCCGCCACCACCGCGCCGTCCTGCACGATCTCCACCGAGTTGAATGGCAAATCGCCCGAAACCGCTTTGACTTGAACGGTCAATGACTGCGGAGCGTTCCCCAAGTAGGCAATATCCGATCCGGGACCTTTGCCGTTCACGGAAAGGAATAGCAGTGGACCGGAAGTGGCGAATGATTCCCCACGCAAGATCCGGCCCGTGGAAGTTGGAAAGCCGCTGGAAACTCCATCCGCAACGAATGTTCTTGAATCCGACATCGTGCGGCAGACCGGGTAATCGCTCGCTCCTAATAAAGGATAACGGAATCCACTGTTCAGGATCTGGTAATAGCCATCTCGTCCGATCTCGGGCCTGTAAAGGCCGAACTGGATCAACTCGACTGCGTCGCTCTTGCCGAGAACCACATCCGCCCAGATCTCCTGTCCGTAGCCGGCATGATCATGCTGCATCGCGCCGCCTGCCGCGACCACCTGGTCGTAGATTGCAGCCAGCGGCAAGCCGGGAGGCGGCCCGCGGGTTAACGATTGGCCCGAGGGAGCAGTTCGAATGGCCGCGGGAAGTTCGTTGAACATCAGCAGATTGACGTGTCCCAAACCGTTGCTCGTCGCTTCCTCTCCGGAAACAATCGAGTAGCGTCCATCCGTGTCGAGTGAAGCGATACCGAAGCCTTTCGCCGAAAGGGCGGTCATGATGTGACCGAATTCGATGTCCTCGGCCGATATCAGCTTCAGGATCTCCGAATCGTTCGCCGGGTTGGACCGGTCGAGGTGCAGGTGGGTATCCACGGAATGCCAGCCATAGCGTGGCATGTCGATAACGCGTTGCAGGATGACATCGTAGGTCGAGGTCTTGCCCGCATCGATCTTGGTTTCGCCAATCGAAGCGTAGTAGCTGTAACCCTTGCTCACTTCAATGCGCGCAAGACCGGGCGGCAACTGGAGTTCGCAACTGCCCTCCGTGTAGAAGAACGACCCGAAGTAACGCAGCGGCGTGACGTTGCCCCGATTTCCTTTCCGTTTCAGACTGTAATCGAAGAGCGGATTCTTTGACTGATCGGGTTCGTAAAAGGCGCTGTCGGAGCCGATCACGTTGACGCGCGCGGCCGTGATCGCTTTACGATCGCTGTCGAAAATTCGCAGCTTCAACGTTCCCGACGCGGCGCATAGGACCGGCACTATTGCCAGGTACAAGCACAGTTTGGTCATTGACATCATTGTCATCGAAGGTTAATGACGGCGGCATCGCGCGGCGGGATGCTGACCGTGACCTTGCGATCCGCGACCGATACCGGTTTCGCATCCCATACATCGACTGCGGACCCGAACGTGGGTGCCTGCCCCGACAACGAGACTGTGACCTTCGCCTCGCCTCTGGTGGGATTCGTGATCCATAGGTAGTTTCCTCCGGCTCCGCTGTGCAGCCGCGCCTGGACAGCATGATTGTCAGTTTCAAGCCGCTGCGTAACGCCAGCCCACTTGAGCAGCCCGGCGAAAAAAGCTTTCCCTCCGGGCGAGTGGTGAAGATAATATCCGCCGCCGGGAAACGTGCCGATCAGCAGCGTCTGTCCCTTACCGTATTGATTCTCAACCGCGGCGATGTGGCCGTTCGCGTAATGGCCGGCCGCCTTGCCCCCTTTCGCTTCATACTCCTGCAGGAAATAGCGGCCATAGATCTCCTGACCCTGCTACCTTCGAGTGTCAATTTGTCGAGCAGATCCGGCGTGAACTCGACGTAACTTTCGCGTCGCGCCGAAGACCTGATCCAGCCCGAGTTCGGCTGCACCGTTCCCGCATGACCGTGATCGCCAAAATATGCGGGAAGTCCCTCGCTGATCAGTGTCCCCGCCCTCGCTCCACGTAGCTTGCGCAACTTGTCGACAGTCTCCTGCTTCAACATCACCGGATACGGCAAGTAGATCGATGGGTACTTGCCGATATCATCGAGCGACAACGAAATCGGCCTGGATATTGGAATCGAAGAACGCCTGATAAGCTCCTCGAATCGATTGCGCAGTAGAAATTCGTCGAGCCCTGCTGGACGTAATTGAACATCTCCGACTCGGGGACAAACACAAGACCGATATCGCCTTTCACCGGATGCGATTTCCAAATGTCGGGATGCGAGTTGGCCCAGCGCGCGAATCTTGCCTGCCATTTCCGCGCGGGGAGTCACCGAGCCATCCATTCCGAACGGGCCGAATGCGCCGAACAGCGGGCCGTCGAGCAGCGGCCGCCAGCGCGGATACAGAATGCCGG
Organism: Terriglobia bacterium; assembly: GCA_963767545.1. Classification (GTDB taxonomy): domain Bacteria; phylum Acidobacteriota; class Terriglobia; order Bryobacterales; family Bryobacteraceae; genus CAVVFX01. Next base: position 31,203 of record CAVYEV010000038.1, on the reverse strand, counting down.
TCGCGCCTCCCGCACAGGAGACCAGGTTCCAGAGCCGAACGTCGTTCTGCGTCCGGAATGCGCCCATCCTCGCGAGGCGCGGCCGATCACCTGCGGCTGCATCCAGAGCGGTCCGGCTTCGGCTTCGGCGTGCCAGAATGGCTTGCCACGCGATCCGCCGCGCACCAGATCGACCGCCTGGAACTGCTTCCAGGCTCGTCGCCTTTGCGGGAGGCAACCAACGTGAAGCCCCAGGTGTCGACTTCAGCCGAGGAGCGCCACTCATCGTGAGCACTTGAAGGATAGCGACTCGAGCGTTCCCGCCACGCCGTGAGCCACAATCAGATGATTCGGATCCAGTTTGCGGAACAATTCGGCGCGCCAGTGGAGCAGATCGAAGGCGTTATCGATGCGGAACTGCAGCCAATCGAGGCTTTCGGAATAACCGCCGAAATTGGGCGGCGGCTCGACGTCGTCCCAGGAGGCGTAGCTGTAGCGGTTCCAGACACGACCAGCCTCTTCGAGCGTGCTGATAGCGGTTGCGCAGCCACTCGCGAAGCTTGCGCTTGGTCGCATCGCAATAGCAATACATCTTCGTCGGGCTGCCGCCGTTATAGGTGTTCTCGTTCCACAGATCGTAGCCGAGCAACGCGGGATGATTGCGGTAATGCTCGACCAGCGCGATGAGAAACTTTTCGGCGGCGGCGAGGACTTCGGGATTGTCGAGACACAGTCCGGGGAAGCCGCCTGTGGCGCTGCTGCCGCCGATGCTGCTGTTGACGACGCTGCCATCGCTGCCGCGATATCGAGCGTAGGGATATTTGCGGAACACCCATTCCGGCGCCGTCGGTGATCGAATTCGGCGATCACTACTTTGATGCCATTCTTCGCGGCCAGATCCATCATGCGGTCGTAATCGCGCCAGTCGTATTTGCCCGGCGCGACTTCGATCGCGCCCCACATGAACCAGTGCCGGAAGGTGTTCATGCCGATGCGCGCGGCGGTTGCGTGATCGCGCGCCCAATCCTGCTCCGGCGGATTTGATTTGCGGAAATAAACCGCGCCGTACGGGAAACACCGGCTGCGTCGGCAGCGCTTTAGCAGCCGGCTCGCGAGGATCGCAGCAAGCAACCAGCGCGAGATCGAACGTTGGTGAGCATGGGTCATTCTAGAAATATAGTTTCATTCCGAACTGGATTTGGCGTCCGGTCGCGGTGCCGCTCGACAGCTTGCCGAACGACGGATTGTTCGAATTGCACGCGCTTCCGGGAGCGCCGATGCAGGTCAGGGTCGGACTGTTGGCCGCGGGCAGGAAGAAAGTCGGCGTGTTCGTGAAATTGAACATCTCGACGCGGAACTGCAGCATATACGCGTTCGGTGATCGTTGGTGTTCTTGAAGAACGAAAGATCCGCGTTCCTCGATCCCGGACCGCGCGTCACGCGGCGCGCGGCATTCCCGAACTCCTGAATGGGCGCGCCGGTGTTGCTCGGGACGGTGCCGGGAACGGTGAATGCCGCGGGATTGAAGTATGCATCGACGCTCGCGTTGCTCAGCACCATCGGCTGGCCGGTGACGCGGTCCGCCACATTGAACGTGTTGAAAATAGGCGGCAGCACGTTGGTGCGGATGTCGGTTGGAAAGCCGCCGCGCAGCGTGACGATCGTAGTTCACCTGCCAACCGCCGACGACCTTGCCCGACAGCCCGCCGCTCGGAAACCAGCGCTTTCCCGGACCGAACGGCAGTTCGTAAGCGGCGCTTCCGGAGAAGATCTGGGGAACATCGATGGGCGCGTACGATCGCTCGCGCGCGAGATTGTAGGTATCCATCGCGATGCTCGTGCCGCCGTTCTGCGAGTAGGCGTCGGGGCCCGCGCCGCCCGATTCGAGATTCTTCTGAATGGTGTAGTTCACCAGCAGCGCCAGGCCCTTCGAATAGCGCTTCTCCACGCGGAAGTTGACGGAATTGTAGTCGTTGCTGGCCGTCGAGAAGGTCGGGATCACAGTGCCGTTGATGTTGGGAAAGGGGCGGTTGGCCTGTTTGTTCTGTCCGTGCAAGCGCCTGCGCAAACGGAATCTGATTCTCGTTGATGAACAGCGACGAGAGATCGCGCCCGAGCGCTCCGCTATATGACGCTTCGAACAGCAGCGACGCGGTCAACTGATACTGAATGTCGAAATTGAACTGGTGCAGCATGGGATCGCGCGCATCGTGAAAGCCCGCCGTGCGAATGGTGCCGACGAACGGATTCGCGGCCGTAAACGAAGCAAGCGAAGGATCTGCCGGAACCACCTTGATCGGCGTGTTGATGGTGTATGGCGGCGCGACAGTTTGGGTGGCGGAAGTGCTGGGAAGCGAGACGACGGGCACGTTGGGCAGATTGCCGGAGAACTGCGTCACCTGCTGGTTCTGATCGCGCTCGCCGTAAAAAAGCCCGTAGCCGCCGCGCAGCACGAGCTTGGAATTGACTTGCCAGGCGAAGCCGACGCGCGGACCGAAGTTGTTGTGATCGCCATCCACGATAGCGCGGCTAGTAGCCGTCCTGTGCCGGGCAGCGCATACTGCCCGGTCTGAATATTGAACAGACTGCCCAGATTGCGCGCGTCCACCGGTTGAGTGAACAAGCTCGTAGCGCAGGCCGAGATTCAGCGTCAGGCTTCGCGTCAATCTTCCAATCGTCCTGCACGAAGCCTCCGAAATAAATGCTGCGCTGGCGTCCCCAGTCGAGCATCGGTGTGCCTTGAATGAAACTGGGATAGCCCAGCAGGAAATCGGCGAGGGGCAGGCCCGAACCGGGCGCGTTGGAACTCGAAGTGAACGTCGCGCCATAAATCTCCTGGCCGAAGAACGGCGTGCCTTTCACGGTGTCGAAGCGCTCGCGGCGGAGGTCCGACGCCGAACTTAACGGCGTGCTTGCCGTGCGTCCAGCTTACGTTATCGGCCCATTGAAAGCGGTTCTCAATGTTGAGATTCGGATCGCCGCCACCCCAGCCGGAGAATTCCGAGGTACCGGAGAGCTGTCCCGAATAGTTGAACACGATATTGGGAAAACCAAGAATGGGAGCCGGGAAGAGCGCCACATTATGCTGCAGCGCGAAAGCCGCGCCGTCCTGTCCGGTACCGTTGATGCTGCCGTTATGACGCACATAGCCGAAACGGAATTCGTTCACGAGCGTGGGCGAGAAGATGTGGATATCCGAGAGCACGCCCTGCGCGGCGTCGTTGATGGAGGACGTACCGCCGCCGATGAATCCAGGAAATGCTCCCACAGCGGGTTGGGAGTTCTCGCTGATGGAGAATCGCGCGTACAGATTGTTGCTGGTCGAGACGGTTTGGTCGACGCGGATGTCGCCCTTGATCGGTATTGGAGAAACTGCGCCGGCTGGTAGAAGAAATTGCGCGCCAGCGCGCCGGGCGCGCCGAAATTCGGCAGCGGGAACGAGCCCAATGATCGCGGTAGAGGTCGGATTCAAGCGGCTTTGCGGAATCATGTTGCCCGCGAACGGATCGCCGATCACCAGACCGGTGGGTCCGATGCGGCGGGTTGCCGGATCGTAAGATGGCTGTTTTGACGCTGGAGAAATCGCCGGTGCGCAGGGCGGCCGGGGGCACGTCGGTGATGGAGCTGCCCGCGGACGTCGTCTGGCGTGTCCCCTGATAATCGGCAAAGAAGAAGGTACGGTTGTGGACGATAGGCCCGCCGACCGCGCCGCCGAACTGGTTCTGATGAAATGGCGCGCGCGGCAGTCCCGGCGGCATTGGTGAAGAAATTATTGGCGTCGAGAGCGTTGTTGCGGAGGAACTCAAACGCAGTTCCGTGAAATTGATTGGTGCCGCTTTTGATGGTGGCGTTGATCACGGCGCCGGCGGCGTGGCCGAATTCCGCCGAGAAGGTGCTGGTCTTGACCTTGAACTCCTGCACGGCGTCGACCGAAGGCACCACTGCGATGCCGTTTCGTCCGATCGATCCGGCGTTCGAGACCGTGTTGTTATCGACGCCATCGAGCGTCACCTCGTTGGCGGAGAAGCGTCCGCCGCCGGCTATGAAGGGCAGATTCGAGCCCATGCCGAACATGGGAGTCGTGTTGCCGGAGAGCAGGCCGAGAGCGAAAGGATTGCGGCCGTTCAGAGGCAGGTCGATGATCTGTTTGTTTTCGATCACCTGGCCGAGGGATGAAGTTGCCGAATCGACCAGCGGCGCCGCGCCGGTTACTTCCACGGTCTCGGTCGCCGCCCCGACCTCAAGCGTGATCTTCAGATTGATCGTCTGATCGACTCGCCAGGGTGATGCCGGTGAGCGCTTTCGTTTTGAATCCTCCCGCGCTGGCAGTGACGGAGTATTCGCCGACATGCAGGAAAGGAACGTTGAATTCGCCGCTGCCGGTTGTTCGGGCTTTGCGGGTTTCGCCGGTGGCGGTTTGTTTGACGGTGACTTCAGCGTTGGGGATGATGGCGCCGCTCGAATCTTCCACAACACCGACGATGGTCCCGGTTGAAATTTGAGTCCACGCGGGGATTGCGCTGAGACACAGAAGTAAAGTTGCAAGACGACCTAAAGCGGACATGGCTGCCTCCTTGAATGGTTTCTATTCTATCGGATGACGCTGCCTGTTTTCACTTTTGGGCTGAAGTAAGAAAAATGCAAATTTTGCGATGACGAGCGCGGGTTCGATTGCCCGGCGGTGACGCAAAGTGCCGCTTTTCTGAAACTGGCTGGTGTCTGCGCGGCGAGATCGGTGACGCAAGCGTGGTGTTTTTGCGGATCGAAGCCGATCGCAGCGGAAGTTGTGGTGCGGGTGGTGACGCAAAGTGCCGCATTTTGAAACTGGCTGGTGGCTGGGCGGCGAGAGCGGTGGCGCAGGCGTTGGTGTTTTTGCGGATCGAAGCCGATCGCAGGGGAACTTGTGGTGCGCCAGTGGTGACGCAAAGTGCCGCTTTTTGAAACGGGCTGGTGGCTGGGCGGCGAGAGCGGTGGCGCAAGCGTTGGTATTTTTGCGGATCGAAGCCGATCGCAGGGGAAGTTGTGGTGCGCCAGTGGTGACGCAAAGTGCCGCTTTTTGAAACTGGCTGGTGTCTGCGGCGGCGAGACCGGTGGCGCAAGCGTGGTATTTTTGCGGATTGAAGCCGATCGCAAGGGGGTTGTAGTGCGCCAGTGATGACGCAAAGCGCCGCTTTTTGAAACTGGCTGGTGTCTCGGCGGCGAGGACGGTGGCGCAAGCGTTGTATTTTTGCGGATTGAAGCCGATCGCAGGGGGTTGTAGTGCGCCAGTGATGACGCAAAGCGCCGCTTTTTGAAACGGGCTGGTGTCTTGGGGGTGAGAACTGCGGCAGATTTCCCGATCGTTTCGGGTGCGTAGGCGGGGATAACGAGGCTCCGCCCCGCCGAGGTTCGCGCAAAATAGAGCGCGTTGCGCCGGCTTGCGGAACCAAGCCGATTTTTCTAAGTAGCTGTAAATTATTTTACTTACCCACTTGGTTTGGGGCCAGCGGGCATTTTGCGTTTGTGCAAAATTATGCACGGACCGGCCGTTGCACAGCAGGCTCAATGGGCTCGGGGCTCTCGGGTCTGTCAGGCCGGGGCGCGAGTTCTTGACGATTGGTTCTAACGGCACCTCCGGCGAAGCGGTCGGGACGAGAAAGTTCTTCTGCAAAATGAAATGACTCCTGGTTAAAAGGGGTCGCGCGCGCAGGTGCGACCGGCAGATGGCGGATGTTCGCCTATCTGCTTTCAGCATGACACGCAAGAGCAAGGAAATTTTGGGGGCTCGGCACCTATGTGATTGCAATGAAAGGGAAAGAGAAAAGCTAAAGGGCCGAAAATACGATTAAGCGGCCAAGCAATCACGGCATAGGTTTTTAGTCCTGCGTGTTCTCCAGAGGTTTAGGCTATGTTTCTAACGCGAAGATCGGGTCAGCAAGCAATCAAAGCCTAGGATCGGTGGGTTAGCATCAAGCGCGGGAAGCGCGGGATTGCGGAACGAAGCCGATTTTATCTAAGTAGCTGTACTTTGTTAGGCTTACGCGCGTGGATCGATGCCATTGGTCTCTCAGTTTGCTGTAATGTGGTGCCCACCGATCTGTCGTCCGGAAGCATGCGCGCGTGCTCGCGACCATGTCTTAACTTGTGCTGGGATTCGCCGACGAGAATGCGACCTCCGTTTGCCCCGACGTCAGCGCCTGCCAGGACAGGCCACCTGTCCAAAGCGCCGCGGTGCCGACCTCCGTCCCGCCCAGGGCGGTATTCGGGTCGGTCGGATGTAGGCCACCGCGAGGAACCGGACGACCGATAATCCTCCGTTGTTGTTGACATGTATTTGTTTGATTCTAAAGCGTTTTTTTGAAAAGGACAACGGCCTCTCATCTCGACTGTACCAAAATCGTGTCAGTTTACGTGCCCGGGCTTCTGTGCAATGTGAGCTGGAAGTTCGAACTGGCGCACTAGCACCGTGTCGTGAGATCGCTGACCAGTTAGGGTTTCAGACTGATCACCACCCAGCGCGGAACTCCCGACCCAATGCGCGGCTGAGGTTGAGAATTGCAACGGGACCTATGTGGCAGCAGCGGTTTCGCCTGATGTCCCCACCGGATGCTTGCGAGGGCGTCCACGACCGCGAGTGACCGGCGGTCGCGCTTCGATAGCAGCTTCGGCAGCCGGATGTGTTGGCTTTCGCACAGCCGCGATAGCTACCGTTTGGATACGATCCAGCTCCTCCATGGAAACGATGGCAGCTTTAACAGACTGCAATTCTACTCGCAATTGACTGATAATTTTGGTTAAGTCCATGATGTGGTCCTGGCAGCCTTCCGCAGCTCGAAATTTGCTCTCGCAATAGCGGGAGTTCGCACCTAAGGTCTATTCAAATGATGCCAAAATCCAGGTGGATGAACATGGATGTTTGATCAATTCACAAGTGTTTATCCGATGGCGGTACTGATAGTACCAGCACTTTCCCGACGTTCTGCGCCCAATTGCTAATGGGCGGCGGAAAATTTAAACATCGTCATCTAAGCTGTCAGGCTGCGGAGCTGAGCAGCTGAGGATTCCATCGATTTGCTTCAGATTTAAATCGTGGCCTTCAATTTGTTTCGAGGATAGGTGTCCGCTGTCATGTTGCGCGATCGGCGAGCCTACGATCAGATTCTTGCAAGCTACTTGCATTTTATACTTCCGCTAATAGAATACTCGCTCGACGCCGAAGGGATCATGACGGTGCAGAATCGAACCGATCACCTCTATCGATATTGGGATGCGACTGACTTCGCCGAGTATCTCTACCGATGCGTCGAAGAGACGATTAAGCGCGACCTCCATGAAGAGATCCGGTTTCTGCAATTGTTCGATCGGGCTGTTCGCGAAACCATGGAGATCGTGGAGATGCCGGATCGCCGCGCGTCGTTGATGGTGCGCCTGATCATTCAAAACGAGGGCACCCTTTTAAAGAACAAACGCGATCAATTCGGGGAGCTTCGGGATCAGGAAATCGCGGCGATCGAAAGTGCAGTTCAAACTGCCATGGCGGACGCGCGAATTAACGGCCCAAAGCGAGTACAGACCTGTAAGATCTTCCTTTCACATCGCCTCCTCGTACCGGAAGGGTCTGTTTCCGCCGCTCCTCCAAAAGTATGCGAGGATGATCACACTCGCGATGGCCGCGTACGCACACCACAGTGAGGTGAATGCATACCGCTTGACCGCCATCACGGTCAGCAGAATGACCAAATTCGCCGCACCGAAAACGACCATGTCTGTGACTTTGGAGAAGAAAAGCGAACCACACGTTGCGATTACATATACTACCCCCACCGCGGTATTATTCGTGGCTGGATTGATGTACACGATGCTGTCGCCCCTGACGAACACCTGCAGCGAATACGCCGTCAGCGCCCATAATATGTAGAGGGTTGTTGCGCCACCGATCACGAGAAATGGCAGCATCCGTCTGCGGCTTTTTCGTGCGGCTCGAACAGCAGCACGCTGAGAGGCAGCAGAAACGGGAGGAGTCCCTGCGCGTAAAGCATAAACGCCGCGCCCATGTTGTGTGCAACCGCGGGTGAGAGAGTGCCGTCCAGACCCGAGCCACACGAACCCCTCGATGAACTGATGAATGGCGAAAAGCGCAGGCAGCGCCGCGAAGAGAAGTTCCCGCCTGTGTTTCACCTTCGTTAAGGTCACAATCCCGATTGTCCCCAGAACTCCGCTGCCGACGAAGTTAGCTGCGGCTGAAAAGCACACTTCTCATCTCCTCTTGTGTACTTGCCGATTTCCCACATGCCAGTGCTGTCACTCTGATTCTGTTGCCGCCCTCGATATAAGCAGGCGCTGTAAACCTTTTCCCATTCCGCCGCCCAACCGAGCGTAAGTTTTGTAGCGCCGAGTTTGCCGCCGACAGAGCGCGGGATATTTGCGATCTACCAAGTGTACTCGGTCGAGAAGCGGACATGCCGTTCATCTTCAAAAAGGGGAGGGCATCGTCCCGCACCCCATCTCTCAGAGAGCCATTTGGAGCCGGTATAAGACGCAAGCCGATGAAGTGCACATCCGATAGCCTGAGCTCCGGTTGAAGTTTGGTTCGTGTCCCGGAGCTATTCGGAGATGCACATTGCGAATTTGGAGACTGCGGGACGAGCTGCGAGGGACCGGGACCGTTTAAGCTGCTGAGCGTGAACGGGGGAGGCGCGTTACGAAAAATTTATGTATACTGACAAGCAGATTCGACTGCGAAAATCCGGCTTGAATGAAAGACAGTATCACTTGGAGGCGTCCATCGCCCGCACACGCCTGGATCTTTGCCTTGGTCTGCTGGGGCGCAGTTGTCTTGTTAGCTCAATCGGGAGCTCAAACTGCACCACCCGCCGCGGCGACTGACGCGCGCGCCTTCCTCAATAACTATTGCGTCGCGTGCCACAACCAGAAGCTTCGGACGGCGGGGCTTGCGCTTGATGCTGTCAATACCGCCAACGCGAGCGCCAATCCGCAAGTGTTTGAGCGAGTGATCGCGAAGCTTCGAGCCGGCTCGATGCCGCCGCCTGGGCTGCCCCGCCCGATGCCGCTGTTTATCGAACTGTGGCAACGACGCTCGAAAACGAAATCGATCGCGCATGGTCGGCCAGTCCAGATCCAGGCAGAGTCAGCGCGGTCCATCGTCTCAATCGCGCCGAATACAACAACGCGATCCGCGATCTATTCGCTCTCAATTTCGATGTGAAGCCGCTGCTGCCGGGCGACGAGACGGCCGACGGCAGCTTTGACAATTTCGCGGACTCTCTTCGATTTCGACGGCCCACATAGAACGATACATATCGGTGGCGCGTCAGGTCACGCGGCTTGGGGGTGGGCTCCCTCCCACCAGGTCCGGCGCTCGAGACTTTCGCGATTCCCCTTCACGTGCTCCAAAACGACCGGCAGAGCGAAGATCTGCCGTTGGGCTCGCGCGGCGGGATCGCGATTCACTACAATTTTCCCGTCGACGGCGAGTACCTGATCAAGGTTCGTCTGCAGCGGCAATATCAGGATTACCTGAAGGGCATGGGATGGCCGCAGCAGCTCGGACGTTCGTGTCGATGGCAAGCTGCTGAAGCGGTTCACGGTCGGAGGCGGGGCAAAGGGCAGGCCGGCTGCGACAAGTTAGGCCGGTAACGGTGAACCGGGGTTTGCGGGCGATCCCGAGTGGGAAAAGTACATGCAGGTAACCGGGGATGCCGGGCTGGAGTCGCGTTTCCGGTCGAGGCGGGTCCACACGTTGTGGGCGTTTCGTTCGTAAGGGAGTTGTGGGAACCGGAAGGTCTTCCGCAACCGCTGCAACGGGGCAGAGTGATCGCCGACGACCAGGTGTACATGGATTATGCGAATGTGGGCTTCGGTCCAGATCGGCGGTCCTTATGAGCAGTCAGCCGGGCCAGCCAAGATACTCCAAGCCGCCGCGCGATTTTCGTCTGCCAGCCGCGGTCCGAGCGTGACGAGCGGAGCTGCGCGACGAAAATTCTTTCGAGAATGGCGCGGCTGGCTTATCGCCGGCCTGTGACGAAGCCGGATCGTCGAGACGCTGCTTGAGTTCTTCGATAACGGGAGGCGCGACGGCGGAAGCTTCGATTAGCGGAATTCAATTCGCTCTTGAGCGGCTTCTGGTGGATCCCGATTTTCTTTTGCGTGTGCATCGCGATCCGCCGCGACGCGGGCGTCTATCGCGCTCAACGATCTGGAAGTCGCCTCGCGGTTATCATTCTTTCTGTGGAGCAGCTTCCCGACGAACGCTTGTTGGATTTAGCGGAACGCGGGCGAGCTTACCAGACCGCGGATTCTCGAAGATGAAGTCCGGCGGATGCTGGCGGACCCGCGCGCTAAAGATGCACTGGTGAATAATTTCGCGGCCCAGTGGTTGAATTTGCGACGCGTCGGCGAGGTGGTGGTCGATCCGGAACGCTATCCCAACTATGACGAGAGTCTTCTGCAGGCGTTCAAAGAGGAAACGGAGCTGTTCGTCGGCAGCACGTTGCGCGAGGACCGTAGCGTGAATGAGCTGTTGGATGCGAATTACACCTTCGTTAACGAACGGCTGGCGCGCCACTACGGTATTCCGGGGATCTATGGCAGCCGTTTCCGGCGAGTGAACCTTCCGAATCACGATCAGCGTGGCGGGTTGCTGGCGGAGGGCGCGCTGCTGGCGACAACATCGTATCCCGACCGCACGTCGCCGGTTCTGCGCGGCAAATGGCTGCTGAATAATATCTTGGACTTGCCGATTCCGCCGCCGCCTCCGGGAGTCGACACCAACATTGATAACAAACCGGGCGCGAAGAAGATGACGATGCGGGAGCGACTGGCGCGGCACCGGCAGAATCCGACGTGTAATAGTTGTCATTCGGCGATCGATCCCCTGGGCTTTTCGCTGGAGAATTTCGACGTCATCGGGGGCTGGCGTACGGTCGACGAATCGGGCAAGCCGGTGGACGCGAGCGGCGCGACGGTTAGCGGAGCGAAGTCGAGGGGCTCAGCGGATTGCGTGCGCTGCTTCTCGGTGAACCGGGACAATTTCCACGGACCGTTACGGAGAAGCTGCTGTCCTACGCGCTCGGACGCAGGCTCGAATATTACGATCAGCCGGCAGTCCGCGAGATTGTGCGCAAGGCGGCGGCCCATGATTATCGCTGGTCGTCGATCATTTTGGGGATCGTAGAAAGCCCGACGTTTTTGAAGGGTAAGTGCAACCAGCCGGCAATGTCCCGACTGGCGTCGAACCTGAATTGAGGATGGAATCGATATGACGTTTTTGGAGAGATCTTTGCCGCGTCGAACCGTATTGCGAGGGCTCGGCGCGACGATTGGGCTGCCGCTACTCGATGCGATGGTTCCGTGTCTACGCGGGCAGAATATATCGAAGCCGGTGCATCGGTTTCAGACGTTCTACGTTCCGAACGGAATGGCGATGCCGTATTGGACTCCGAAGGGCGATGAGAGCACCTTCGAGGTGTCGCCCATTCTGGAACCGCTCGCGCCATATCGCAACCAGATGCTCGTACTCTCGGGCATTAAAGCGAACTGGAATTACATCCACGCCGGAGCGTCCGGCTCATTTCTTACAGGTGCGACGCACGGCGGACGCAACGAGGTGGAAATTATCGCCGACGTTTCGATGGACCAGTTGATTGCCCGGCGGTTCGCGAGACAAACACAGGTCGCGTCGCTCGAACTCTCCATGGACGCGCCGGCTAACGCGGGCGCCTGCACGGGTAATCTGAGTTGCGTGTACACCCACACGTTGTCCTGGCGCAGTCCCACGCAGCCGCTGCCGATGGAGTGGAATCCGCGGGCCGTGTTTGAAAAGTTGTTTGGCGATAGCGGCAGCACGGAGAGTTCGGTGCGCGAGGCCAGACTGCGGCAGCAGAAGAGCATCCTCGATTCGGTAAACGAAAAGCTGACGGATTTGAAAAGAGAGTTGGGGTCACAGGATCAGGCAAAAGTCGACGAATACACGGAAGCGGTTCGCGATGTGGAGCGGCGGATTCAAAAAGTCGAGCAGCAGGGCGCAGTCAAGCTGCCGGCCATGGAAGAGCCGCAGGGGCCGCCTCCGGTATTCGAAGATGATTTGGCGCTGATGCTCGATCTGCAGCTTCTGGCTTTTCGGTCCGATCTGACGCGCGTGATCTCGTTCATGCTGAGCAAGGAGCAGAGCGCTCGCCCGTATCCGCAGATCGGCGTGCCCGAGGCGCATCATCCGCTGTCTCATCACAACGACGCCCCGGAACTGGTTGAGCGAATGTCCAAGATCAACCGCTATCACGCACAGCTTTTCTCCCAATATCTGGCCAAGCTTCGCGCCACGCCCGATGGCGATGGCTCGCTACTCGACCATATGACGATTTTGTACGGGTCGGGCATTTCCAACAGCACCCGGCACTCGGGCGATGATCTACCTCTGCTTCTCGTCGGCGGGGGCGCGGGAACGCTCAAAGGCGGCAGGTATCTGAAATATCCTGGGAAACCAACGATGGCAAACCTGCTCGTCACGCTAATGGACAAACTCGATGTGCCGGTCGAGCGCCTCGGCGGGAGCACCGGGAAGTTACCGCTCGATGCGGTCTCTCTTACGTAATCCGGCGAGAGAAATGGCGATGCGCGTTTCGACGGGCTTCTGGCGTTTGATCCCGGTGGGGCTGTTGGTGTTCCTGATGGGCGCCGGTGGCGTGGTTCGGCCACCAATCGTGGAAGCGGCAAGAAACAATAATCGGGACGCTTTGCGCGCGCTGGTGGGATCGAAGGTGAACGTAAACGCTACCGGAGCGGATGGCTCGACCGCGCTTCACTGGGCGAGCTACAATGACGACGTCGAGAGCGCGGGACTGCTGATTCGCACCGGGGCCAACGTCAACGCGGCGACCGATCTGGGCGTCACGCCGCTTTGGGCAGCAAGCCAGAATGGAAACGCGATACTGGTTCGGATGCTGCTTGGGGCTGGAGCGAACCCGAATCTCGCCCTGCTGCACGGCGAGACGCCACTGATGGTTGCGGCGCGATCGGGCTACCTCGACGTGGTTAAGCAACTGCTCGCGAAAGATGCCAATGTCAACGCGCGCGGACCTCGCGGCCAAACGGCATTGATGTGGGCTGCGTCACAGAAACATCCCGATGTCGTGAAGTTATTGCTCGCGCAGGGCGCAGGCGTGCAGGCTCGCACCGAGGTCTATAACGAAGTGATGGCCGTGCCGCCTCACGGGTACCTTCCCTACAACCGGGCCATTCCCCATGGCGCTGACACGGCTCTCTTGTTTGCAGCGCGCGTGGGCGATCTGGATTCGGCAAAGCTTCTCGTTGACGCCGGAGCGAATGTGAATGATGAGGACGCGTGGGGCGTCAGTGCAGCGGTCCTGGCCGCGCATTCCGGTTTTCGGGAAGTGGTGAACTTCCTGCTGGCGAAAGGCGCCGACGCAAATGCTGGTAAAGCGGGCTTTACCGCGCTCCACGAAGCGATTATGCGTCGTGATGAAGCGATGGTGCGCGATCTGCTCGACCATGGCGCGGACGCGAATGCGCCTCTTCGGACCTGGACGCCAACTCGCCGCTCGTCGCGCGACTTCCATTTCGAACCGGTATTAGTGGGCGCGACCCCATTCTGGCTGGCTGCGCATTTCAGCGAGCCCGATATCATGCGATTGCTGGCAAACCACGGCGCTGATCCGCTGTTTATCCACCATTCCGACTACGTTATGACCAAGGGTTTTAAGCACAACAAGGCTGCTACTACGGCTCTGATGGCAGCACTCGGAATGGTAAGTGGTGAAGCCTGGGTCGAACCAGCTCGCAGCGAACGCGAGAAGTTGACGCTCGAAGCGGTGAAGCTGGCCGTGGAGTTGGGTGTCAACATCAATGCTCTCGACACGGAGGGGCACACGGCGCTTGACGGCGCAGAAGCGCTGAAATACGAAAGCGTCGTTCAGTTTCTCACAGCGAGCGGAGCCAAATCGGGAGCTCAACTGCAACCGAATCGACGACTTTGATATTCGGCGGAAAGTGTTGACGTCCACGCCGGGCGGTCGCTTTTTCAGAACGTCAATGTGGCGCTTCGCGGAAAGGATGCAGAGCGTCGAGTTCACCGCGATAATACGCGGCGCGGTCGCTGAAAGCGGCGGGGCTGAGTCCGGCGAGATGCTTTTCCTCCGCAAGCTTCTTGAAGACCGGCGCGGCGGCGCTGACGATGTGGGCATGGTGGGCAAACCGGTGGCCGCCATTGCTGATATCGATAGTTCGCAACTGCCCGGCCCATCATACACATCGCCGAACACCGCGAGGAGATCGGTGACGCAAATTGGGTATTGCTTTTACTCTGTTTGATGTGGCGGCGCGAGCCCGTCGTGCATACTTTTGCTTGATTGAACATGTTTTCTTCTTTGTGAATGCGCTGGGAGATTCCGTTTCCTCCGAAACGGAATCTCAGACCGTGCGCGATGCCGGTGTCCGTCCGCGGGAAGCCGCCCAAGCTTCATCGCAATTGCTCTCCTCACCCCTGAGGAGGGCGAAGATTCGGCAGTCTCCCTCGCGATCTTGCCCGCTCTCGGCTCTCGCCGGGGTTGCTGGGGGTCGCGCGGCAACGTCTGGTTTCACATCGACACACATGCTCGAATACTCTCTTCGGAAAAATGGCGAGCACCCTGCTGCGCGGCATCCGAGTCGCCTCAGCCGACGAACTCAGGGCGCGGATCGAACTGTACCTCAAAGAGGTCAATGAGACACCCGTAGTCTTCCGCTGGAAGTACAAGCTGGAGACGCTGTCCGTCGTCTAAGTATTGGTAAGCTATTTGAGAATCAGACTACTAGTGTCAGTAGATCAACCCGGGATTCGTGCGCTGACTTCAGAATTTCACCGTTTTCCAACTGGTCCGTCATGGCATTTCAACGACGGTGCGACCCCCATGCTTTAGCCGCATCGATCTTCTCAACTGAGACGAGATAATCGCTCAAACCAGCTTCAATAATCGCTCCTGAAAAAACATGTACGGCCTTCCAGGCATTCGCCGCGTGACGCGAGTTCAACTCAGCCAAATCGCGCTCAAGTGAACGCCGCAGCCTTCGCCGGCGGTGAAGGCAAAGTTCGCCATAGCGTCACACCAAATCTTCGCATTAATGCTTGCGTTCCGGGCGCTCCGAGCTGAATTCCTGACAGCACCCGCTGATACGCTGACAAATAATCGCGCATTGAGTTGGAAAACCGGCCACTTCCTGTCGGCCATACGCAAGGACCGAGGGCCTCAAAGGCGTCCTCCCCACAATGACGGAAGAGGATGTTAGAGAATAGGAGATTCCATGTCATCCCCAACTAAAGTCAGCGAACTCAAAATCAATGCTCCTATGCCGCCAGCTTATGGCGACATTCTTACACCCGAGGCGATTGGGTTTCTTGGCGCTCTGCAGAGCCGCTTCGGAGCTACGCGAAGCAGGCTGCTGGCCCGGCGGGCGGAGCGGCAGCGCGAACTTTCCAGCGGCAAGAATCCGGACTTTCTTGACGAGACACGGCACGTGCGCGAGGGCGACTGGAAAGTTGCGCCAATTCCTCCGGGCCTGGAGAATCGGCGGGTCGAGATTACCGGACCGGTGGACCGGAAGATGATCATCAACGCGCTTAACTCCGGCGCGCAGGTATTCATGGCGGACTTCGAAGACTCTTCGACTCCCACTTGGGACAACCTGCTGCAAGGCCAGATCAATCTGCGCGACGCCATACGGGGTACGATCGGCTTCCGGTCGCCCGAGGGCAAGGAATACAAGGTCGGCGACAAGCCTGCGATCCTGTTCGTGCGGCCACGCGGCTGGCATCTTCCCGAGCGGCACGTAACGCTCGACGGCGAACCAATGTCGGGATCTTTGTTCGATTTCGGGCTGTATGTCTTCCACAATGGCCAGGCGCTTTTGGCAAGCGGCAAGTATCCATGTTTCTATCTGCCGAAGATGGAGAGTCATCTGGAAGCGCGGCTGTGGAATGACGTATTCACGTTCGCGGAGCAGGAACTGAAGCTGCCGCACGGCACGATCCGCGCGACTGTGCTGATCGAGACGATTCTCGCGGCGTTCGAGATGGACGAGATCCTCTACGAGCTGCGCGATCACTCGCTCGGTCTTAACTGCGGCCGCTGGGACTATATTTTCAGCTTCATCAAGAAGTTTCGCGATCGCCCGGATTGCATCCTGCCGGACCGCGTCGCTGGTGACCATGGACCGGCACTTTCTGAAGTCTTATGTAGATCTGCTGATCCAGACCTGCCACAAACGCGGCGCTCACGCCATGGGCGGAATGGCGGCGCAGATACCGATCAAGAACGATTCCGCGGCGAACGACGCGGCTATCGAGAAAGTTCGCGCGGATAAGCTGCGAGAAGTGCGCGCGGGCCACGATGGCACGTGGGTCGCGCATCCTGGGCTGGTGCCGATTGCGGCACAGATTTTCGACAACGGATTCGATGGTCCGAATCAGCTCCAGGTGCTTCGCAAGGAGGTCCAGGTTACGGCGAGCGATCTTCTGAAGGTGCCCGAGGGCCCGATCACCGAACGCGGGCTGCACTGGAACGTTGACGTCGCGCTGCAGTACGTGGAAGCGTGGCTCGGCGGACTCGGATGCGTGCCGATTTACAACCTGATGGAAGACGCGGCGACCGCGGAGATCTCGCGAGCGCAGGTCTGGCAGTGGCTGCACAATGGCGCGAAGACCGATACGGGGGACACGATCACTGCGGAATGGGTGCGCGACGTGATCGCGGAGGAATCGCAGAAGCTGAGCGGAAGGCCAAACATTCAGCAGGCCGCGAAGTTGCTCGATGAGTTGATTCTGGCGGACCAATTTGCGGACTTTTTGCCGCTCGTCGCTTATCAGTATGTTTGAGTCGTGGATATGATTTCCATTGCAGCCCCTGTTTGTGTCGCGCCGATAGGCGACTGGTGCGGAGAAGGACTCGTTTGGCACGCGGCGGAAAAGAGCGTGTACTGGACGGATATCAACCGGTTTCTCATTCATCGGTTCGACTCGATCGACCGGTCGGTGAAGACGTGGTTCTTCGACGAGCCCGTCACTTCGATGATCTTGACCGATCGCGACGATACTCTTGTCGCGGTACTGGGATCGCGGGTGATCTTCTGGAAGCCCGCGACGGACGAACGCCGCGACCAGGGTTTTCACCTCGAAGGATGGCCCCACGTCCGCTTCAACGATGCGCGAGCGGACCCGCGCGGCTCGTTGTGGTTGGGATCGATGCGCAATAACGTGAATCCCGATGGGACGCCCGGTAAGGTCGGCGGGACCGATGGGGTGCTTACGCGCCTTGATCCGGATGGGACGTCGAAGCTGTGGCTGCAAGGCCTTGTCATCAGCAATACCGATTCGTGGAGTCCGGATCAGAAGCGCTTCTACACCGCGGACACGCCGCCCAATGTGATGTATGTTTTCGACTACGACGCGGCGACGGGTGAGATTAGTGGAAAGCGCCCGTTCTTTACTGGATACGAACGCGGAGTTCCCGATGGATCGAGCGTCGATTCCGAAGGATATCTTTGGAACTGCCGCCATGGCGGGCGGTGCATTGTTCGCATAGCTCCGGACGGCTCGATCGACCGGGTGATCGAGATGCCGGTTTCGAACGTCACCAATTGCGCCTTTGGCGGCGAGAAGCTCACGACACTGTACGTCACGTCCGCGTCGTTGGGCGCGCCGGCCGGCGAGCGCTTTGCGGGGGGACTGTTCAGCATCGAGACGAATATCAAAGGAATGCCGGAGAATCGTTTTCGGGCCTTCGGATCGGCGGGCTAGGCTACGGCGGACTTCGCGCAGGCAGGCGGCAAGCGGTATCCGTGGGTAGTGGTGGCGATGCTCTGGTGCATCTGCCTTTTCAACTACGCCGACCGGCAGGCAATCTTCTCGGTCTTTCCATTGCTGCAGAAAGAGATGAACCTGAGCACGGTGGAACTGGGATTCCTGGGCTCGGCGTTCGCGTGGTTCTACGGACTGGGCGCGCCACTCGCGGGAGCGGTGGCGGACCGCATACGCCGTAAGAGCGGCATTATGGGCGGGCTCTACGTGTGGAGCACGATCTGCATGGCGACCGCGCTCTGCAAGACTTTTCCGCAACTGCTGTTCTTCCGCGCGGCGGAGGGCTGCGGCGAGACGATCTATTATCCAGCGACGGTTTCGCTCATCAGCGACTATCACGGCAAAGAGACACGCTCGCGCGCGCTGGGAATGCTGCAGACGAGCGTCTATGCGGGAACGATTGGCGGCGGCTTCTTCGCGGGGTTGATCGGGCAGCGCTACGGCTGGCGTTCTTCGTTCGTGGTGTTCGGCGGCCTGGGGATACTTCTCGGTTTCGTACTGCAGCGATTCCTGCGCGAACCGCGGCGCGGCGCGGCGGAGAATGGCGCTGTTGCCGTGAAACTCGCGCCATTCGATGCGATCCGCTTGATCTTGCGCACTCCGTCGGCGTTGATGCTGATGGCAACGTTCGTCTGCGCGAACTTCGTCGCTGTCGTGCTGCTTTCGTGGATGCCGACGTTTCTGTACCAGCGATTCGGAATGAGTCTGGCGATGGCGGGCCTGAGCGCTACCTTATTCGCGCAAGTCGCGGGTATAGCGGGCGCAGCGACAGGCGGATGGCTGGCCGATGCGGCGGTCAAGAGAACCAGCCGCGGACGCCTGTTCGTGCAGGCGATCGGCGTGTTCGCCGGCGCGCCGTTCGTGTTGCTGTGCGGCATGACGCAATCGGTGACATGGCTCATCGTCGCGCTGACGGGATGGGGCTTCTTCAAGGGGATGTATGATGCCAACATCTTTGCCTCGCCCTTCGACGTGATCCGGCCGGAAGCGCGAGGGACGATGGCCGGCCTGATGAATTGCGTGGGCTGGCTGGGCGGCGGCGGTTCCGCGCCGATTGTGGTGGGATTGATTGCGAAACAGACGAGCCTCGGCTTCGCTATCGCAACGACGTCGGTGGTCTATTGTGTTGCCGGGCTGTTGCTGGTGACGTGCGCGATCTTTTTCGTCGAGCGCGATAGCGCGGCGATGCGAGTTCGGGCGGCGTAGAGGAGTATAACGATGCGGTGTTGCGTTGTGATTGTGGCGGCGATTGTGGCGGCAATGCTCGCGGGTCAGGCGGGTGCGCAAATGACGAACTCCATCGGCATGCGGCTCGTGCGCATTGAGGCGGGCAGCTTCACGATGGGCGCGTCCGAGACGCCGCTGCCCGAGGAGATTGCGCCGCAGGCCTATCGGCGGTATGGCGACTTCGACGAGAAGCCCGCGCATCAAGTGCGCATCAGCAAGGCGTTCTATGCGGGCGCGTATGAAGTCACCAACGCGCAGTATGAGCAGTTCGATCCGGCGCACGCCAAGCTGCGCGGCAAATTGGGATTCTCCAAAGGCGACGACGAGGCGGTGGTGTTCGTGAGTTGGAATGAGGCGGTGCGATTCACGGAGTGGCTTTCGAAAAAAGAGGGCCGTCCGTATCGGCTGCCGACGGAAGCGGAATGGGAGTATATGGCGCGTGCGGGCACTACGACTCCGTTTCACACGGGCTCCACGCTTCCAGCGGAGTTTCGCAAGAACGCGCAAACGAGTTGGTTTCCCGATCCGGCAAGGGAACGCGGCGACGAAGTGGTCCCGCTGACCGTGGGTAAGACTCCGCCGAACACGTGGGGACTCTTCGACGTTCACGGCAACGTGGAAGAGTGGTGCTTCGACTGGTACGGCCCTTATGAAGCGGGTGAACAGACCGATCCGGTGGGACGAGCGAACGGCGACTTTCGCGTGACGCGCGGAGGCAGCCATTCGACCGAGTTGTATTATCTGCGGTCGGCGAATCGTATGGGCGCGCTTCCCGACGACCGCAGTTGGCTGATTGGCTTTCGGGTGCTGCAAGGCGCCCGGCCAGCGACGAAACCGCTGCCGGCGGTGGGGCCGCAGCGTTTTCAGACGAATGTGAGCCAGACGATTCCCGCGCGTGTGCATGACGGTCCGGATCCGGATAAGCCTTATTTCAAAGGGCCGCGAGAGTACGTCAAGATTCCGCCCGATTCTAATGGTCCATTGTTCTCGCACCATAATCACGATCCGGCGATCACGGAATGTGCAAATGGGGATCTGCTGGCGATCTGGTATTCGTGCGTGACCGAGAGCGGACGCGAACTCGCGACGGCCGCGAGCCGCCTGCGCTACGGACAGGAGGAATGGGAGCCGGCATCGCCATTCTGGGATGCGCCCGATCGCAATGATCATGCGCCCGCGCTGTGGTTCGACGGCAAGAAGACGATCTACCATTTCCAGGGCATGTCGGCCGCGGCAACGTGGGGATCGCTGGCATTGATTATGCGGACGTCCACCGATAATGGCGCGACCTGGAGTCCTGCGCGTTTGATCGAACCGGAACACGGACTGCGGCATCAGCCGGTGGAAAGCGTCTTCCGGACGAAGGAAGGATTCATCGTGCTGCCAGCGGACGCGGTGACGGGTGGAAACGGCGGCACCTCGATCCACATTAGCCGGGACAACGGCAAGACTTGGTCCGATCCGGGCGGCGATATTCGAGGTATTCACGGTGGCGTGACGCAATTGAAAGATGGGCGCCTGATGGCGTTCGGGCGCGGACAGCCAATTGACGGGCATATGCCGAAAAGCATCTCGTCCGATATGGGGCGCACTTGGAGCTATAGCGCCAGTCCGTTTCCGCCGATATCGAGCGGACAGCGGCTGGTGCTCATGCGACTGAAGGAAGGTCCGCTGTTTCTGGCGTCGTTCGCGAAGGAGATGACTATCACGGATGCGGCCAACAAATCGCGGACGATCTCCGGACTGTTCGCCGCGATTTCGTTCGATGAGGGCGAGACCTGGCCGATGCGGCGTCTGGTGACCGATGATGGACCCGGGCGGCAAGTGATCGGCATCGATGGCAAACCGTTCACTATGAGCCGGAGTCAGGCGGAGCCGAACGGGTATATGTCGGTGTGCCAGGGCCTCGACGGGGTGATTCATTTGATCAGCAGCCGGCAGCATTATGCGTTCAATCTCGCGTGGCTGAAGGCGCGTCCGCCAGCGCTCAATTGAACTCGATTGAATATGCTTGGATGTGTGCCAAGCGCCGCCGTCGGCAAAGAGGATTGAGCTGCAACGTGTTTTCCGGCAGACGTGCGTAAAATCGATTAATTGAGCCTGCGAATTCGTGTAGGCGCCTTGGATCGCCCAGAAAGCGCCCCCAGCCGCGGAGAACCGGCACCGGCACCAAGACTCTCGAGCTCACCAGCGACTCATCAATTCTCCGTCGGTGTTTTCTCGACGTGATCGATCACCAGCAGGTCAGCCGGTCCCTTCTTGGCTTCAAGCTTGAGACCGAGTTGTTCTTGTAGGGCATCGAAAATGGACGGCGGGTCTCCGTCAGGGCCGATACGGTTGGCTGGATCGCCGGCCGGCCCTGGGCCAGGGCCGGCCGCAATCATCCTGACAGTGCCGCCGCCGCGTCCTCCCGGCGTGCTCGATGGGTCATAGCGCAGCCTCAAATCGTACTTGCCCTTCAAGCCGGTCTGCTCGATCACCGGGCGGTCGAGCCGGTTGGAAAGCTGCGTCGCCAGGCCATCCATGGTCTGGCCGTTCGAGATCATGCACGCGCCATTGGGCGTCATCATCATGAAGTTGCCAGCTCGGCCGGCAGTCATGGGCGGCGCCTCTGGACAGCCATCGGACCCGATTTTGACTCCGCCCTTTTCGAGATCTCGCGGGAGAGCTGGCGGAGGCGTAGCGGCCTGCGCTCCTGCTTGGCCGCGTCCATCCTCCGTGGGATGCGAATCGGACGTGGGCGTATCGGCGGTGGTAGAGTCTTTCAGCTTGGGACCTTTGGCGGCCACCACCAGCGCGTATACCGGCAACTCTTTGGATTCGCGGTGCACTGTAAGCTTGAAGCGCTCCGCCAGGAGGTTTTGCAGCATGACCCTGACTTGTTCCTTCGTGGCACCCTCGGGGACCTTGGCCACGATGTCAAATCGTTCGGAATCCAGCCACTTCGGTCCCCCCGAGACCTGGTAGCGTTTTACGCCATAAGCCTCCACGATCAGATCGCGGATCGTGCTCAAAGTGTAGGTGACGCGACCCGGGTCGTCCATGCCGGCGCCTTTTTGTGGATCCAATCGGATCGTGCCGCGGCCGGGCAGCGGCGAGGGTTTTATCGAAGCCACTTCGAATTCCGGCCTCGCCTCCGCGGGTTTCGCATCCGTGGAGGACTGGGCGTGCACCAGAGAGCAAATCCACGCCGCCAGAACCGTTCCCGCAATCGCCCGATTCATCTTTCGATCTCCTTTTTCGGGGCTGTGCTTATGTGGACGCATACCCACGGGAGTAGTTACGCTGCTTTACCTGACGGACCTGCACGGCGGACCGCGCACTCCTGCATGGCCGGTTCTGCATCGCCAGTCTGTTGGTCATTGGCAGAAATCGAGCGTACAGGCCAGCACGAAACATTTTCGCTGATCTTCGTGACTCGCCAAAAAAACGTTATCGGATTTTGCCTTCGGAGAGCCCGGTTTTCTGGGCTCAGGATGTCACCCAACCATGGCCGCCGACGATCCTTTTCGGCCATGCAGGATTCATCATACTCCAGACGGCGCCAGCGTCTGGCGGTAGTTCCAGGGCATCCACTCCGCGGGGTTGGCCGTCAGTTCCCGTGCATGGCGCTGCAACTCCGTCAGATAATCGAACGAGTTGGCGCCACATAACTGGCGTATGCTGTCACGCCGGTCCTAACTACCGCCGACCGAGCGGGAAACCCGCGAAGCCGGCCGGGTTTATGCGTCCTGTGGTGCTGCCGGAGCTTGCTGCGCCTGAAATTTGGAGCATAGGATAGTCACGCGGCTGTTCATTGTCATGTCAACCTAATATGCGGATTGGAGAGGGGAGGCGCCCTGAAAACGATCTTGAAACACGCGTTCATCTATTGAAACGTGATACACTTACGGCGTGCTCGCCAAAGGAGTTCCTCGCGGGAAGGCGAAGAAAGCCTCAGCAGCGAGTTCCCCGAATAAGAAGTACATGGTTCCCGTGGTCCGGGGCACCTTTCTAATCCTTGAAGAACTGGCAAGAAACGGTCCTCTCGGTCTTAACGAGGTCACTCAGAGGACGGCAATTGCAAAATCGACCGTTTTCAGGATACTGAGCACGTTACACGAACTCGGGTACATCGTCCGCGACGACTCGCGAGCCTACTACCTCAGCTACGCCATGACTGATCTCGTGGGCAGAGGCGCTCAGACGGAGGCTATCCGGAGGGCAGCAATGCCACACATGCTCGAACTCCGCAATTTATACGGAGAGACGGTCAATCTGGGGCAACTACAGTTTGATAAGATCGCCTATGTAGAGGTTGTCCCGAGCGAGTACGCTCTTAGATTGCACGAGCGCCAGGGCGCAACCGTCGCGATCCATGCGAGCGCCCTAGGCAAGGCGATTCTGGCATTCGCCGACGAGGACTTTGTCGCCGGAGTTTTAGGCGGCAACCTGCCCGCCCTGACGCCGAATACGATCACCGATTCCGGTCAGATTCTACGCGAATTGAAGCGCGTTCGCGAACGGGGATATGCGCTTGATAAAGGCGAAACATCTTCGCTCGCCACTTGCGTGGCGGCGCCGATTTTGAACGAAGAGCAGCGCGCGATCGCTGCCATCAGCATCTCCGGACCGGCATCGCGATTCAATCCGGCGAAGAATTCGGCGGTGGTCGAGAGTCTGATAAAAGTGGCGGAAGAAATCTCGAAGCAACTTCAAAACCACCGTCGGGAGATCAGGACCTGAGCTATCCGGCCGCTCGCGCGCCCGCCAGCATTCTACCCTCGCGAAACACGTACTCCAATCCGACCGGCGGCTGCTCCGGATGATCGTATGTCGCCGGGCTTGCGACCCGTTCGGGATCGAACACAGTAATGTCGGCAATAGCACCGGGCCGCAGAGCGCCTCGCTCACGAACATGAAAACGCTCCGCGGGCGCCGAAGTAATCTTGCGAACCGCATTCTCAAGGGTCAGCCATTTCCGGTTCCTGCAGATTTCGCCTAAGAGAAACGGAAACGTGCCCCACAGCCGGGGGTGCGGCCGGCCATTCACATAGAATCCATCGCTGATCACAATGGATAGAGGATGCATCAGGCTAAGGCGTAAGTTGTCTTCGCTCTGGTTGAAGGACAGCATATTCACCTGTCCACCTTCTTCGAGAAGCAGATCGATCATGGCGTCGACCGGCTCACACCCGCGGTCTTCCGCGAGTTGCTGTAGGTTTCGGCCGACTGTACCCGAGTTTACGGCTGACTTCACGGCCGAAATGTAGATGTCGCTCCATCGCCACGCGATCGTGCTCACGATTTCTGCGGCAATTTTGCTGCGCCCCGCTGTATCTGTCAGTCGCGCGAGCATGGCATCTTTGCCGCCATCCAAGACCCATTGCGGCAACAGTTGGGTGAGAACCGTCGACCCGGCCACGTACGGATAGCAGTCGAAAGCAATATCGATACCGTCGGCTCGGGCCCGCTCAATTGTTTCGATGGCTCGTATGTGCTGCGGCCAATTGGCAGCGCCTACGGCCTGCAGGTGCGAAATCTGCAAACGGCAGCCGGACCGGCGCGCCAATTCGATCTGTTCCTCGATGGCGGGCACGAGTTCCGCGAAGTAGCTGCGAATGTGACTCGTGTAAATCTTCCCGTGCTTACTCACAACGCGGCAGAGGCGTTCCAGTTCACTCGAGGGCGAGCTGGAACCTGGAGCATACATGAGCCCTGTGGAAAGACCCGCGGCTCCGGCTGCGAATGCCTCTTCAAGCAGCTTCTCCATGCGCTGCACATCCGATTCGGGCAAGGGACCCTGGCGATTTCCCGCGACGGCGATGCGCAGGCTACCATGTCCGACGAGCGACACCACGTGCGCGGTTGCGCTCTTCTCCACGTCCTTTAAATATGCCTCGCTCGACTGCCACCCCCACGCGCCACCACCGCAGAAGATGCCGTCTGCGAACCGGCACAAATCTCCCGGATCGGCCGAGGGCGGATACGCGGAAAAGCCGCAGTTCCCCACCACCTCAGTGGTAACGCCTTGTACGAGCTTCTCGCGCCGGCGTTGAAGGACCTGCAGATCGGAATGGCTGTGAGCATCAATGAAGCCTGGCGCGACCACCAGGCCGCGGCAGTCGATGACGGTGGCGTCCGCCGGGTTCTCGAACCTGCCCACGGCCGCGATTCTGTCGCCTTGCACCAAAACGTCCGCCGGCCGCGCATCGGATCCAGTGCCGTCCACTACTGTTCCGTGTTGTAGCAGCAACGGGGCGCTCATCGTCGGCCGCCTGAAACAGCGCGACGCTTTCCGCCCGTCACACTCCCCACATCCGCGGGATAATCCATGGCGAGCCGCCGGATATCGTAGTTAAACTTCACAAACAGTTCCTCCCATCGTTTCGCCTCTCCCGGTTTGTATTTATAAAATCCTCTTCCGTTCGATATTCCTTTGCCTCCCGACTCCACCACGGCGCGGATGGCTCGCGGCGGCGCAGTCTCCGACGATAATTCCGGCAACAGGTCGCGCATGACACGATAGTAACCCTCTACACCCATGAGATCCATATATCGGAACGGCCCGGCGAAGGTAATCCACCATCCGACATCGTTGCGCAACGAACGGTCGACATCCTCAAAGGTCGCGACCCCGGAATCCACCAGATGGCAGGCTTCGCGGAACATGGCATAGGAGACGCGGTTGGTGATAAAGCCGCGGATGTCGCGCCGAAGTAAGGATGGCTCTTTCCCCCACGCAGACGCGAGCCTCATCACCCTGCTGGCGCAACGGCGGTCTGTTTGCTCACCGGCGATGACTTCCATAAAACGTGTGATGTGAGCGGGTTCGTCCCAGTGGATGCCGACGAAACGTTCCGGATGCAGCGCGTTCTGTTGGAGCAACGTCAGCGGGATTGCCGACGTATTGCTGCCGATAATGGCTCGCGGCGAAATCACTTCCTCGACCTGACGATAGGTCTGGCGCTTAGTCTCGATATCCTCGACGATTGTTTCGATCACGATGCCGCAGTTCGCCAGATCCCGGTAGTCCTCCGAGATTCGAAGGCTCTCGATCAGCTCTTCCGGGCTGCGTCTCAGCAGCCCTTCGCGTTTCATCTGGCGCAGCAGAGATAAGATGTGCCGGCGCGTTCCGGAATGTTTTTCAACACTGCGCGTAACTCCGATCACTTCGTGCCCCGCCGACAGGAGACATGCTACGATGCTGTGCCCCATCAGTCCGAGCCCGATGACACCGGCGCGGATCTCGGAAGGACGGAGTTGCGCCGCGCCTGCTTTGGTTTTCGCCACCTTGACAGGGTATGATATCCGGGCTGGATACGTCAATAGAGAAAATATTGTTTCAATACAGAAACTCCGGCGCAGTCATAAATTAGCAGCCCGGTTCCACGAACTGTCGTATGTGTTGCAGCACGATCTCTTCAACCGCTCCATCAAAAGCCGCAGGCTGGCCATAATACCGGAACGCTTCGGCGGACTCATATCCTCCCTCATCGATCTGGAGGCGCGTGGGCACGTAACCGATCATGCCGTTCGAATAGCCGACAGGTAAGAGCCTCCCTCGCGAAACCTGCTTGGTGTGCAGCCCATATGCGATGACCATCTCCGCGTTGAAGGTCAGCAGACCAAGGTTTCGCGCCAGGTCCAATCGAACGGATTCGAGCGTGAGGGCCGATAACGGCATCGTCGCGAGCGGAAGGGAAATCTCCCGGCGCTTGATGGAGAGAGGACCAGGCTCGCATGAAGCCATTTCACTTAGCAGGACGCGGCGGACCTCGCCGGCGAAATCACGCGCCAGGGCAGCGGCTGCACTCGCGTCGCCACGGTAGAACTCACCGCCCCGGATCAGAGCGGGACGCACATCTCCGCAGCATCCTTGCAAAAAAGCGGCGACGAGCGGCGTATCCGCTTCGAGCGCCGCCATCGCTAAACCAGGGATACTCGGCGCAGACTTGGTTGGCTCCCGATGCGGTGGGGTGACACGCGTAGTGAACGAGCAAGGCTTTGGGTGTTTCATTGAGGGCGCGAAAGCGGACGACGGTCACTTCCGAATCGAGCGGTCCATCGGGATTTGGCGCCATCCGCACTACACCGCCTTCCCGCCTACGCCGATTGATCCCGATATTGCACGTTCCCACGCCGCGCTCGATGGTCACTGGCTCCGATGTGTTCATCGCAAGTTCGGCCGCCTCAATTACCGCGTTCCGCAAAAGATCCAGGTACGAATCGTCTGCGATGCCGAGCGATGGAGAAAACAGACGGCTGGTCTGAGGTCCGGAATGGTTATGGGTCCCGTGAAGGATTATGGAATCGGGCGGAATGTCCAAACGCTGGGAAAGGGCTTGGCAAATCTCACCCGCCAAGTCGGCTCCCCAGCAGAAAAGGTCGGCCGAGATCAAGAGTGCGCTCCGGTTCTCACAAGAAAACAACAAAGCGCGTAAGAACAGGCGCGAGTGAATATCTTTAAAAGCTCCAGTGCGATGGGCGAACCCCGCAAGCGGAATTGGAGATGGAGGTGTGATATCGACGCGCGCCGTACCGAGATGAAGCAATTCGCTCATACTGCGAGGTGAGAATGCGCCGCCGCGGGAACCGCATCGCGGCTCAGCGATTCCATGAGATTTTGGACTTCGACGGGAGCCGGTCTGGGGTTCAACCATCCGGCGATGATGAATATGCTGGCGGAGACGATGGTTGGCGTAGCTACCGTTACGGCCATCCCGGCCTGGAAGACCAGCCGGACCACCAGATAGATCGCAATGCCGGCGGCCCAGGAAGAGACGGCCGCAGCGGCGCCGCTCCGGCGAAAAGTCGGCAGGAGTCCCAGGATCATGGGAAGCGCGGCCGGTCCAATCAGAGCGCCGAACCACAAGATCATCAAATCGAGCACACCGCCCAATGAGGCTGCATTGACGGCGACCAACACGGTTACAGCAGTAAAAACGACGGTCGATACGCGCGCAGTCAATAAGGCCGCGGCAGGCGCCTGAGCGGCAAACCGATGATGAATCGCAGGCAGGATATCGCGAGTGATTACGGCGGCAACTGTGTTCGCATCGGAGGTCGTCATTGCCATGGTGTGCGCAAACAAAGACGCAAGCAAGAGCCCGACCAGACCGTGCGGCAAAAGAGTTTTCACCAGCAGGGAATACGATTGCGTCGGATCGGAGAGGCCGGGCAGGATCAGCGGCGCGGCCCACATTGGAAAGAATAATACCAGCGGCCAAAGCAGGTAAAGGGCAGATGAGAGCCAGGCCGCGCGCCGCGCATCCGGACCGGTCGGCGAGGCGATAAATCGCTGGGCCAGATTCCACGTTCCGCCGTTATAGCTCAGAAAACTGACCAGCAGATATGCCAATGCGAGTCCGGCAGTAAACGGACCGTGAAATGGGGCCGCGTGGCCGGGCGGCAAGCGATGCCAGATACCGAAAATTGCGTGCACACCACCGAGTCTCGACAGGACCGCCCAGAGCATCGCAATTCCCGCGGCAAACTGAATCGCGAACTGAACCAGCTCTGTTGCAGCCGCCGCCCATAAGCCTCCCAGGGTGATATAGAAAATCGAGATTGCGGCGGAGCCCACGATGCCCTGAAAAATCGGAATACCCGTGAAGACATTGAGAATGATCGCGATGGATGCCCACTTTGCGCCCATATCGAAGGCCTTCAGAAGCACCCCGGTCCACGCGAGCAATTGCTGTGTGGGGACATTAAAGCGCATGCGTAAGTATTCGAGCGGGGAATTGATCTTGTAATGGATCCGCAGGCGAGCCCAGCGCGGAACCACCGTCCATGAGCCGATCAAAATGGCGATGGAGATCGGCAGCGCCCACCAGACATACAGCGCGAACCCGTAGGTGTAAGCCACGCCCGCATGGGCGACGAATACAGCGGCGCTGTAACCCGACATGTGGTGCGATATGCCGGCCAGCCACCAGGGCATTTTGCCGCCGGCCGAAAAAAAGTCGGCGACGCTAAAAACGCGCCGGTAGGCCCAGACGCCGAGCGCGATCATTCCGAGACAGTAGATCGCAATGACCAGCCAATCGAGCTGCGACATCAGGCTTCGCTTTCGCCATCGCCTACGCTTCGCGCTAACATCCGCTCAATAGTCAGCAGGCTCAGCATGAGGTACCGCGGCAGATGATAGTTCTCAATGCGATCGGAATGGCGCTCAAACGTGGCTTTGCGATCGGCCGTGAACATATACAGGGGCAAGCCGTGGCGTTCCAGCCGGAAATTGTCTCGCAGGTACTTAAACATGCGCTCGAACATCTCGGACGCCCATCGATCACCCCCGTTTTCCACCAGGCAAAGGCAGCCGACAACAACCTCTAGCTGCGCCCAGAGCACCTTGTCGACATCCCATATGTTCCGGTCGACATCCCGCAAATTCCGGAAAACGCCGCAGTAGACGTCATCCCATGCGACTTCTACATGACGGCGGAACAGGCGGGCAGCCGTGGACCACAGGATTTTATCGTCGCGCCGCAAAGCTTCGAACATCACCATCCACATTGCCTCGATTGCATGGCCGATATAGACGAGTTGCGAGTATTCGTTGGAGGGGCGAGTGAAGTCATGCGCCAGTATTTCGTTCAACAGCCCGAACTCCGGATTCAGATGGCGATCGATAAGAGCCTCGATAGCCCTGTCCGCGACGGCTTGGATCTCGTTATCCGCGCTGAGCTCCAACATCTGCGACGCAAGACGGAGCGATATCATCGACACGCCCAGCACGCGGGCTCCCGGAAACGGCCGTGCATCAGGCCCAAAGTAAGTCTGGCCGATTTCCGGAGCGTAGTCAGGAGAGTCGTAGATGCGAACGCACTGAAGCAGAATCTCTTTCGCCTCGCGCCACCATCGATCGTCGCCGGTTGCGGCAGAGTAGGCCGTCAGGCCTTCGGCAATGAACAGGTCTCCATAGATCTCCGGGTCGGGAGGAGTGAGCGGCTTGCCTTCACGCGTGAAGCGCTTCGGCCATGCTGTTCCTGGCGCCGGTCGCGTATTCATGAGGAACTCGAGCGCGTGCCGGGCTACCTCGAGAAATTTGCCGTCGCGTCCGAAGTGGGAATAGAGGAATGAATAAACCCAGACGCCGCGCGCCACATACCACGTCACCTTTTCGGTGGATAGGAGCGTGCCATCGCGGTCGGCATGGCAGAGAAAGCCGCCGTACTCGCGGTCGATAAGATGCCGCTCCATAAACGGAACGAATTGGTCGAAGAGCTCGTTGCGATAGAAGTCGCGCAGGCCGGAAAGTGGCAGTCCCGCGATGAAATTGCTCATACCGTCGATCCATGCGGATGGAAACTGATCAGATCCGATCGCCCGTCCTCATTGAGCCGCGCCATTGCGTAACCTGTGCCATCATTTCCGATGGCGAGAGAGTTGACGTAGGACGGACGATCTCCATTGTCGAGAGTAATCGGGCCATGGTCGCGATAGCACCGGTCCGGGATATCGTACGTAACGAGGTGCAGATTCTCCATGCCTTTCGATTCGCCTTTTGCGGTTGCAGACTTTCCGGCCACGCGTTTGCCCTCGCGATAAACCGGTCCGCCGGTTAAATAATAGATGGTGCGTCCGTCGGGAGACAGCGCAAATCCAAGATATCCATAGCTGAACTGGTCGAACATACCCGAACGCTGTGAAGGCTCCGAAGTCAGACGCTGCAGCACCTCGATCCGAGGCACCCGCGGATCGAAGCGAAATAGATATCCGGAATTGCCGTGAATTCCGTAGATGACGTTCTCGACCGGATGCCAGAAGGTCTGCCGCCAGTGATAACCCATGTGACCTGGAGCAGTCGGGCAGTACTGACCGAAGTAGTCTTTTCGCATATCCTCCCCTTCGAGCAACTCGATTTTCTGCCGGTCCGGCCGAAATCGAAGAATATCGCCTTGAGGATTCGTGAAGTAAACCGAGCCATCCTCCGGATCCAGTGCCAGGCTCCGGCAAATTGCGCCGTACTCGCCGGCGCCATTCTCATTTCCAGTCTGCACGGGCCCGAAACTTCGCACCTCGCGCTTTTCCGCGTCGCACACCAGGAGTAAGGCATCGGGCCAAGATAGCCCATACAGCAGCCCTCGTTTCACATCCATCGTCATGCTCAGGATTGCCTGCTCAAACGGCGCTCGCCCAAGATCCTCGAAGCGGCCTGCGATGAG
>CAVYEV010000037.1:0-24938 GCA_963767545.1 Terriglobia bacterium | reverse complement strand
CGAAGAGTGCGGCCGGAAAGTGGCAGTGATCGGCCGCAGTATGGTAAGCGTTTCCGTCGCGCACAATCTGGGCCTTCTCGACATACCCGACGGTATCCTGATCCGCCCTCAGGACGCCATGAACTGCCCCAAAGATAAGCTCACCGTGCTGATCTCAGGAACGCAGGGCAAGCCCATGTCGGCCCTGTCCCGCGTCTCGGTCGATAACCATAAAAACATCACCGTGGAACCCGGCGATACTGTGGTACTCAGCTCGCGCATTATCCCAGGCAACGAAAAGTCGATCTTCCGCATGGTGGACCATCTATCGCGGCGCGGCGCGGACGTCCTCTATGGCAGCATGAACCCGCCGATTCACGTCTCCGGACACGGCAGCATGGAAGAACTCCGTCTCGTTCTGAACCTCGTGAGGCCCAAGTACTTCGTGCCCATACACGGAGAGTACCGGCAACTCTCAAAACATGCCCGCCTTGCCGAGCACCTGCGTCACTCCGGGCTGCAGGAAACGTTCGTCCTCGAAACCGGCACGGTCCTCGAAATCGACGGCGCTCGCAACGCGCGCAAAGCCGGAAAAGTTACCGTAGGCCGCGTGTGAATATTCCGGCGCGGTCGGCGATGTCGTCGGCGATACCGTGATTCGCGACCGGCGTCATCTTTCGGAAGACGGTATACTGCTGCCGATCCTGGCTATCAACAAGCACACTGGGAAGATCGAATCGGCGCCGGAAATCATCAGCCGCGGGTTCTCCGACATGGACAACGATTCCGCCTTCATGCAGATGGCCAGGCAGATCGTCACCACGACGGTTGAGGAGTCGAACCGCGAGGAGAAAACAGACTGGGGCGTGATGAAAGAGAAAATCCGCGGGGACCTCAAGCGCTACGTCAACAAGCAGACTCAGAAGCGCCCGCTCATTATCCCGGTGATCCTGGAATCTGATCCGATGCAATCCGCAACCGCGGCGATCGCCGTCACGAACCTGGTGAAGCGCTACGCCAAAGCCAAGACCAACGCCGTGGATGGCGTCACGTTCGATGTGTTCGCGGCGAAATTTTCGGACTCTCGGCCCCAATGGCGCCGGTAAAACCACCACCATCGGCGTCCTTACAACCGCCATCGTGCCAACCGAAGGCGCAGCCTCTATCATGGGCGTTGACGTCGCCCGCGATCCCATCGCGGTCAAACAGCATATTGCCGTCGTCCCGCAGCAGAGCAATCTTGACCGCAGCCTGAAAGTCCGCGAGATCCTGACCTTTCACGCCGCCTATCATGGCGTTCCCCGCAAACAGCGCGAAGCCCTGGCAGACAAACTCCTCGACGACCTCGGCCTCGGTCAGCGCAAGAACGATAAGGTGACGCGCTATTCAGGCGGCATGGCGCAGCGCCTCATGATCGCCCGCGCTCTCATGCACGAACCCGACGTTCTGTTTCTCGACGAGCCCACCAACAATCTCGATCCTCAGTCCCGCCTCTTCCTCTGGGAACGCATCCGCGAAATGAACGCCCGGGCCTCACCATTCTGCTTACCACTCATGACATGGACGAGGCCGACAAGCTGTGCAATCGCATCGCCATCATGGACCATGGCAAAATCCTGGTCAACGATACTTCCGCCGGACTCAAGAAGCTGATCCCGGGTGGAACCGCGCTTGAAGTGCGGGCGTTCACCGCCGCGCCTGACGATGTGAAGGACGGCGTGCGCGATACGGGTCGCCGCGGCATCTGCGAGCGCTCCCGGGCGTGACCAAAGTCGATTCCTCTGGCGGCGACTCCGAGACTGACGTGAGCCACCGCCTGAACCCGGCTCGATGACCTTTCGCGTCTACGCGGATTCAGCCAAAACGCTGATTGGGGCCGCCGCCCAGGCAATATTCGCCTCAGGCGCCGAGGTTCGCGACCTCAGCGTCAAACGGCCGACGCTCGAAGAAGTCTTCATCTTCCTCACCGGGAGGCACCTGCGCTAATGGCCGGTACCATTGATGGCCCTCGAACAAAACTAGCGGTACAGGCATTCATCGCGATTCTGCATCGCGACTTGGTCGTTACCGCCCGCGAATTTATTCCCTTTCTGCTGCAAGCTCTCATGCAGCCGCTATTTTTTCTCTTCATCTTCGGCAAAGTTCTCCCCAGCATCGGACTGGCCTCCGGCAACTTCGCGGCGCTTATGCTCCCCGGAATTGTGGCGCTGACCGGGATGATCGCCGCCATGCAAGGCGTGACTTTGCCGCTCGTGCTCGACCTCGGCTACGCCCGCGAGATCGATGACCGGTTGCTTTCGCCGCTACCCGTCTGGTGGGTAGCGCTCGAAAAGGTGCTCTACGGAGCGATGCGCGGCGCCGTCGCGAGTTTTGTAATTTTCCCGCTCGGGTTTCTGATTCTCGGCTCCGGCTTCGCCATGCGCACCGACCGTCTGCCGCAGTTAATTGGCATGGTAATCCTGACATCCCTCGTCGGCTCAACCATTGGGCTCTTGATGGGAACGATGATCAAACCCGAGCAGATCAGCCTGATGTTCACCTTGATCTTCACGCCTCTGCTCTTCACCGGCTGCACCTATTATCCGTGGGGCGCGCTGAACAATATCCGCTGGTTCCAGGTCGCGACCCTGTTCAATCCACTCACCTATTGCGCCGAAGGGCTCCGCTATTCGATGGTTCCGCTGATCCAAGGCCACGAAATGACGACGCTCAATCCATACGTAATCCTGGTCGCGCTAGGCGCCTCCGTGGCCGTGATGTTCTACGTGGGGACGAGGACGTTCTATCGCAGAGTGGTTACGTAGATGTCGCGATGCAAAAGGGCAAAGCGCAATCATACGAGCGGCCCGATCATTAAACTACACAATGCTTACGAAACAAAGCTACGGGGCTACTCGTAAGGAATTTCCATTTCGGCAAAGTGCCCGGCGTGGCGGCATTCACCGCGGCCATAACCCTTTCGCGATAACCCCTTCAATGTAGCGCCGCAAAGTGGGCTATTGCAGCATCGACCGCTTGGCGGGTTGCTGCAGAAGTGGGGGCGCGTCAAGGCTTCGCACCGCAAATTCGATGACGGCAACAATCTGTTCGCGCGACAAATGGAACCATTCCATAATCTCGTCAATCGAGGCTCGGGCTCCCAGATTGTCAAAGACAACGGAAACCTGCGTCCGGTGTCCCGGAAAACCTATGCGCCGCTGCGCTTGCCAGAAATGCTTTCCACCGCGGGACATTGCGACCAATCGAGAGTTGCCATGTTCGTACCCTTTACGTGCTTCCTCAAACCGGCCCCGACGCTTTGAATACATGGCCATCTTTGCGCCGGCGCCCCCACTATCGCTATGATGCTTCCATGAGAGATCGCCAATGGCCCAGGAATATTTCTCGGGCAGTTTGCATCTACTCTGTTGGCGGGGATAGTAATAGTAAGTGAGGACCTATGTTGATCAAGAAGCCATCCGACCTGAAGTATTCAGATGTTACACCGAAGAGCGTCTACAACAACCGGCGTGAGTTTCTCGCCCAGTTTGGGCTCGCCGGAGGGCTCGCGGCCGGGGCTTTCCTGATCCCGCGTAGAGCGGAAGCCGCCGCCAAACTCGACATCGCGTCGAAAAGTCCCTACAGCACCACTGAAAAGATCACGCCATTTCAGGACGTCACTCACTACAACAACTTCTACGAATTCGGCACGGCCAAAGAGGAACCTGCCGAGTATGCCAAGAACTTTCGCACGTCTCCCTGGACGGTTTCTGTCGAGGGCCTAATTGAGAAGCCCCAGAAGTTCGACCTGACGTCTCTGATGAAAATTGCGCCGATTGAAGAACGCATCTACCGCCACCGCTGCGTCGAGGCGTGGTCGATCGTGGTGCCGTGGGCAGGCTATTCGCTGAACGCGCTGCTGAAGAATGTCGGAGTGCTGCCGAAGGCCAGGTATGTGGCGTTCCAAAGCCTCTACGATCCCAAGCAGATGCCCCACGCCTACGGAATCACGTTTCCCTATGTTGAGGGACTGCGCCTGGACGAAGCCATGCATCCGCTTACCATGCTCAGCTTCGGTATGTATGGTGAAGCAATGCCGCCCCAGGACGGAGCGCCCGTGCGTCTGACGGTTCCCTGGAAATATGGCTTCAAGAGCATCAAGTCGATTGTGAAAATCAAGCTGGTGGAGAAGCAGCCACCATGCACCTGGAACTTAATGGCGTCCAACGAGTATGGCTTCTATTCGAATGTGAATCCGCACGTTGATCATCCCCGTTGGAGTCAGGCCTCGGAACGCCGGTTGGGCGATCTTTTCAAGCGGCCCACGCTTATGTTCAACGGTTACGATAAAGAAGTCGCTGAGCTTTACTCCGGCATGGATCTCAAGAAGAACTACTGATGGAGAAAGCTACCTCGCTACAGGAAACGACGCCCCCGCTCGTCGAATCGAAGCGGCCGCGTCCGCGGTCGAAACCGAAACCGAAGCCCGCCTGGATCGCAATGAAAGCTCTGGCGTGGCTCCTCTGCCTGACACCCGTTTTTTCTCTCACGTGGAAAGCTTTCCACGGCGGCTTGGGCGCAAATCCGGTGGAGTACATCACCCACGCGACCGGCAACTGGACGCTCCGGTTCGTGCTGATCACGCTCAGCATCACGCCCCTCCGCAAACTTTTCAAGAAGCCACAATTGACGCGCTTCCGGCGCCTTCTCGGGCTGTTTGCATTCTTTTACGGATGCCTGCACTTCCTCACCTGGTTCGTGCTCGATAAATCCTTCGATTTCGGCGAAATGTGGAAGGATGTTTTGAAGCGGCCGTTTATCACCGTCGGATTTCTCGGTTTCGTAGCTATGATTCCGCTTGCGATCACATCTACGGCCGGCTGGATTCGGCGGCTTGGAGGAAAAAACTGGCAGCGGCTTCACCGGCTGATTTATCTCACTGGCGTAGCGGGAGTTGTTCACTATTACTGGCTCGTGAAATCCGACGTCCGCCTGCCGGTAATGTACGGAGCCATTCTAGCGGTTTGCTGGCGCCGCGGGCATTTTGGGCTTCGCGGAATTCATAACAGCATGACATTGCTCACAAAATCGGCGAACGTTTTTCGCCGGCCGTCTGCTATAACGGAATCAGGCGAGCATGTCAGCCGCGCCCGTCAGTGAAGTTCGAAAATGGGCTCTTTGCCGCCCATCGTGCGGAACACCGGCTTTTGGGAAATCCAGACCACGAACGGCAGTCCTGTACGCTTCGGTGACAGATTCACCATCTCAAACAGACCTTCGCTTTCAGGGGCGGTCACAAACTCGCAGACTGTTTTCATTGGTTCTGTATAAAATTCACAGGATCAAGCGACGCGCTCTTTAGCCGTTTCGTAGTCCGCGTAAAGGCCGTGGAAATCTTCGATGCGGTGGTTCTCGAAATGCCAGACGCGGGTCGCCACTTCATCGATCAGATCCTGATCGTGGGTGACCAGCAGGACGGTGCCATCGTATTTCTGTAGCGCAATATTCAGCGCGACGATGGACTCGAGATCCAGGTGATTTGTGGGCTCGTCGAGCACCAGAAAATTGGGCTTTTGCAGCATCAGGCGGCAGAACACCAGGCGGGCGCACTCTCCCCCCGATAGGGCTTCGGTTCGCTTAAGCGCGTCATCCCCGCTGAATAACATCTGACCGAGAACGGCGCGCAGTTCAGCCTGGGATGCCATCGGATCGTAGTCGTGCAGCCATTCGAGCAGCGTCGCTCCGCCGCGAATCGATTCACGGTGGTCCTGCGAGAAATAGCCG
Source organism: Terriglobia bacterium (assembly GCA_963767545.1). Classification (GTDB taxonomy): domain Bacteria; phylum Acidobacteriota; class Terriglobia; order Bryobacterales; family Bryobacteraceae; genus CAVVFX01. The sequence goes on along the minus strand of CAVYEV010000037.1, from coordinate 19,196 downwards.
ACGGACACCTCATGACCCCAGGTGACGGTCCCCTCGTCTATCGCGAACGTCTGGTCGGCGGGATCGACGAAGCCAGTCGCGTTGCGAATCAACGACTTCAGCATTGTCGTCTTTCCGGCGCCGTTTCGCCCGATCAGCGCGATTTTTTCGCCGCGGCTGAGGCTTGCGGTGAATCTCTTGAAGACCGGCGCGCCGTCATATGACTTCGTGAGTGCCTTCACTTCGAGAGGATGGCGGCCCGATGGGCGATCGACAGTAAAGCGGATAAAGGGGCGCTGGATATTCGAACTCGCGAGTTCCGAGGTTTGCAGCCGTTCGACCTCCTTCTTGCGCGACATAACCTGCGAAGAACGGTTCCCAGCCGAGAAACGCGCGATGAAGTCGTTCAACTGCGCGATCTTCTTTTCGCGCTGGAAGTTCTGGGCCTCGATGCGCGAACGAATCTGAGTCTTGGCAAGGACCATATCGTCATAGCCGCCGGTATATGTGATCACAGTTTCGTAATCGATATCGGCAATGTGGGTGCAGACATCGTTAAGGAAGTGGCGGTCATGGGATATGACTATGACGCAACCATCGTAGTTGCGAATGTAATCCTGCAGCCAGCGGACGGAATCGAGATCGAGGTGATTCGTGGGCTCGTCGAGCAGCAGCACTCCGGGATTGCCGAACAGAGCCTGGGCAAGCAGCACGCGCACCTTCTGGCCGCCCTGCAGCTCTCCCATTTTCCGGTCGTGGAGCGACTCGGGAATATCGAGCCGTCGAGGAGAATGGCGGCATCGCTTTCGGCGGTATAGCCGCCTTCGTCGCCGACCACGCCTTCGAGTTCGCCAAGCCGCATGCCGTCCTCGTCGGTGAGTTCGTCGGGATCCTTGGCGTAGAGTTCCTCACGCGTCTGCAGCGCATCCCATAGAGGACGGTTACCCATGATTACCGTGTCGATTACCCTGTAGGCATCGAAAGCAAACTGGTCCTGACGAAGAACGCCCAGCTTCTTGGGACGCGTGACCGAGCCCTTGCCGGGATCGATCTCGCCAGTCATGATGCGCATCAGCGTGGATTTGCCTGCGCCGTTCGGGCCAGTGATGGCGTACCTGCGGCCGGGCAGAAAAGTGACGGTAACGTCTTCAAAAAGGATTTGAGCGCCAAAGCGCATGGAGATGTTGTTAAGGGACAGCACGAACGAAGATGATTTCCTCTAAGGATTTGCCGGGTGCTCAGCGCTGGCTAGGCTGAAGGATTGGCAGAATTTGATTATAGCAAGGCGTCGCCGTCTTACTTGTCTGATGCAAGAGCGGAGATGAGCCTGGAGGATCCGGGCGGTTACCAAAGTATTGGAAGATTCTCCTTTACCGCTAGTCCTCCAGCTTTGCGACAATATTGGTGTACCACCTTGCGCATGGGTTCGTTACTGACGAGTAGAATCTCGTCTATCGTTGGGTAGCGTTAAGGTTACCAGTGCTCTAAGCGCTGGATTTTGGAGAATACTGAAAAGATGTCTGAAGAACTGCAAGCAGAAATAGAACGCCTGAAAGCTGAGAACGAGAATCTGAAGCAGAAACGGAACTTGTCCGTTTCGTTGAAGGTGAGTGAGAAGGGAGCCGTCTCCGTATATGGACTGGGCCGCTTTCCCGTCACCTTGTATCAGGAGCAGTGGGTGAAGCTTCTTGCCATGGCCGATGAGATCAAGCGTTTCATCGAAGAGAACAAGTCGCGCCTGAAGGTGAAGGAGTAGGTTCGCACGTGAAATCCGATAAGGGCAGTCGTCGTTTTGGTTCCAATCGATTTGCCTCCAACCGCGGCCCGACAGTGCCGCCCATGAGGGACTATTCACCCACTCGTGCCGCGCAGAAGCCCCCGTTCCACGCTGAGATCGAAGCTGCCAGCCAGATGCCCCCTGAGTCTCAGGAATTCCTCGCGTTTGTACGGGACGTGGTTCAGATGCCGGCTGAAATGGTCCCCAGTGTCGCCGCCGCCATCCGGCAGCAGCGATGGAAAATCGCGCCCAATCCCTTGGCTGTGATCCGGACTGCGGCCCACCAGGAAGCCAAGCGCATAGGGCTCTGATCGCGCATCTATAATTGCTCTCGACCACTGTCGCGACGTGTCACGCCGGGCGCGATCGTAACGGAGCCTCGCCCGGTTAGCGTCTCCGGGCCGGCGCAGCCGTGTATAGCCTCTGCCTTGGCATTGCGGGCCGGGCCGGACTGAAGTTCTGCAGTGGCGGCAGAAACGCGGTAAGAAACGCAGTGAAACGATCGGTGAAGATAGTCCCGTGGTCGGGCACAATTTCCGTAGGAACCGTGAAAATCCAATAGGGAGTTTGATTCCAGGCGTTGACGTCCGGCACACGTTCCACACAGTAATTGATGGGAGTGTCCTGATGTGAAGTACTGCCGGGCGCATACGCCGGCAAGACAATGGAAACCGGGATATAGTTGCTGTCCACCTTCAGGCACGGCGTGCAATCTCCGTTCGCGCACCTGATCACGTGATGACTGCGCAACTGCGGCGTAAATGCGGCAGCCGTAGTAAATACTTTCTTGGAATCGAGGCCGGTTGGCAGAGCAATGCTTGCGGGCAGCGTCTTGGGACGATCCTTTGGCGGCTGCACGGTTTCGGCAACGGGCAGCAGCGCGCGGGTCGCCAGATCTGTTTCCGACGATATGGAAAGTATCAGCGGGCGCGTGAGTTCCTTGCATTCTTGTGAGGGATCGCCGGGAGCGCACCCCGCCTTTGCTGGCGGTCTCAAAAGACTCACCTTCGAGAGATCCTGACGGTATTGGCTTAGAAGCGTTACCGCATTCGTAGCGGGCGCCGCTTGGTTGATCAAGACTACCAGGTCGGCGAAATCGTCGAGAGTCTTCAGTTCAAGAACGTCGGACGAGGTCTGGTTTCCCAATTCCTGGTGCAACTCCTCGCCGAGCTCCAACATACGTTTTGAGATTGCATGTTCGAGCACAAGGCCGCCGAAAGAATGGCCCACCACGACCGAATGGTTGGTGCCGCGGCCAGGGCCGGTCTTCACCTGTTTCATGACTGCGAATAATGCATCGCCAAGTGGCGCCGCCGCTACAGTCGCGGCCACGTTCCGGCGGTTGAAATACGTGAGATTCCGAAGTGTGTTCCAATCGCGCGCAACCAGGTCGCCGCTCCATGCGAGATAAATGCCGGCGATACCGCAATGCGCACGGTCTTCGCGGCAAGCGTCGGCCGCGATGCGATTCAACTGGCGGCGGAAATCGAGAACGTTGTTATTGGACTGACTCGCGTTATTTTTCCAACCGTGCAGAAACGTGATTACCAGCGCGTGATGATTGGAGCGTTGGTCGGCATCGTCAATGGCGTGCAACGCATCATCCAGTTGCCGCTTATCCCAAAGCTCGCCATTGTTCTTGAACTCGACAAACGCAAATGAATACAGCCGATTCTTTTCGAGGTCTTGCGGGATGACGGAACGCCGCTCCACGTTCGTTTCGGATGAAGTGAGTGGATAGCCGGGCTGAGTGCGCCATTGCTTCTGTGGCACGCATGCAATGAGTATGAGGCAAAATGCGACCAACGTGAGACGCCTCATTTCGCGGGTCCTCCGGCTGCCGGAGTCGCCTTGGGCGGCCGGCGGAAAATGCTCGACACCAGCTTCATAATATCCGGCTGAAACTCTTTGAAAACGCTGCCGGCGAGATCGCCTGCCATCGCAGTTCCCGTCCGCGTGAGAGCGTTCTCAGTCGTATTGATCGGCGCGGGAGTCCACGCCATGCCGACAAACCCGGAAGCGAACGCGCCGCCGATTCGTCCGGCCGAAATCTGCTGTCTGCCATTATCGTTTTTCACGATCACGGTGTGCACGACGGCAAATCCGAATCGCGGCCAAAAGCCCTCTTTGCGGGATTCGTAGAATCTCGGATCTTCTTTGAATATCGCGCCGATAAGCGCTTTCGTCGTTCCCTTGGTAAAGCTCTGCGCAACGCGCGTGCCGAAGCGCTTGACGAATCCTTCCGCGCCCTGACCCCAGTACTTGTCGGTGTCGCCGTTGAACACCGGATCGAGCGCGGTGTTGAAGGCCGCGCCCGCGAGCATCGCCGCATTAAAGGAATTGGTCCACCAGTAGCAAGCTTTGTCTTTGGGAGACATCGGCAAATCGTCGCGATCTCCGCAATGGAACGTCTTCGGGAGTCCTTTCTCGGTGGCGTCCTCTTGCGCGCGCAACGCGGGGAGGAGCATCAGAGTAATGATTGCAAACAGACAGGTTGGTTTTAGCAAGGCGATATAACCCACTTTTTAGAACGTCTTCAGAAACTCGATAAGCGCCCACTTATCGGCATCGGATAGATCCGAGCCGTAAGTATGGCCGCGATCCTCGATGAAGTCCGGTGCAACGCTTTTATCGAGCAGAGTATTCCACAGAATTTTCCCGCCAAACAGATGACCCAGAAAACGTGTCAGCCAGTTGCCGCCCGGACCCAGATTGATTAGTTGATTCGGATCGACGCTGGCGATCAGTTTTACTGGCATACCCGCGGGCACGTTGAGGGTGCTGCCATTGCGGTTCGTGATGCTGCTGGCCATCGTGGTCACCATTACCGATTGAACGCCCAGCCTTTTCTCCGGCCAGAGAAGTTTCTCGATTCCATCCTCGAACGCCGCCATGCGCCCGCTCACCGATGGGTCCTTGACGTAAGTCCCGAGCGAATTGTTATGAAAATAAGGCGCGGTCGCCCAGATACTGATCAACGTTGGCGTGCGGTAATAGCCGCGTCCGCCGCCGGTAAGTTGAAGCTGATGGGATCTGAAGGCTTAAGAGGATTATAGAGACCGCGAATCACTCCGGCTGTGGGGAGTTCTTTGTAAGTCACGGATGAGAAGTTATCCCAAATATGACCCTTGATAGCGTTGGAACCCGGCGGCGCGGCCGAAATTCGTTCCTATCTCGCTCACGGGATAGCGCTCATCGTCAGATAGGAAGTTATGTTCCAGAAAATCATCCGCAAGCACGGCTTGCCGGAACCATTCGATTCCCGCCGGGGAACGGGGGCGATTCCCTATGGCGGCCGCTTGCTGGAGTGACAGGTGGCGCAGCGTTCGGCGAAAACTGTCTTGCCGCGTTTCATGGTATCGGCGTCCTTGGTCATGTATTGTGCGCCGCCGGGCGCGTCCTGAAGATGCATCGGGCCGATCGTTTTAAGAAATGCCTCGGCAGCCGGCATGCGTTCCTCGGTCGCGCGGAAATCGGCACAATCCGATCGAGCCTTGCTAATCAGAAACGGCTTCTGCGGCGTGGCGCCTTCAACGGCATCGTGCAACGTTAACCAATAATCGGAGCACATGCCGATGTTAACGTAGACACGTAGCGACGCTCCGGCGACGCCTATGGAATCCGCGCCGTCCTTCAAGATATGGTGGACTTGCTGAACGGAACCATCGCTCATTTTCTCCGCGTGAAAGGGGCGGTCGGCTAAGTTGAATATCGAGTTAATGGCGTTCGGATTAAAGATGTGATCGGTCGCAACCCGCGAAGTGTCCGAAGTTCCGGGGGGCTGGCGGTTGGCCACCTGCCATCGAAAGTCATTCGGCTTCAGCCGGAGGTTGAACAATCTGCCTTCTTCCAGATATTGATTGCCGAACGCGGACGAGATATTCTCCCATCGCGCGTGCTCCGGATCAACGGGCGGATTGAGCGGATTGAATGCGTTATGACAATATCCGCACGCCATGCCAATCAGATAGGGCGGCTCGACGCTTCCGGCGTTCTGCATATACTTGTCCAGCGACCATTTCGATTTATCGAAAGCAGGATTGGGGAACTTACGCAAACCCAGACTCCGCTTGGTTGGCCCGGAATGTCCGCCAGATTCTCGCTTTCGCATTGGTCGAACCACAGACCGTACTCATCAGGCTGAGTGGCTTTCTGGCAACTCGGTTCCGTGATGACGCCGAGATCGCGAAAACGGCTCCCGTTGCGCCGCGAATCGACATACAGCAGCAGGTCGGTGACGCCGTTCGTGATGATAGCGATCTTGCGCCACAGATTCTGATCGCCGGCGGTCCAGAAATACCACGTATCGCGACCGCGGCTTTCGAGCGGTGTTAGCTTCGTTCCCGTGGATTGATAAGTGTCGTAGTTCGATGACGGCTGCGCGAAGCCGCTGTTAACGGCGACACATAGGAGAGCGAACCCGATCGCGAAACGAAATCGCATATAATCTTGCCTGTCAAAGGTCTAGTGATTATATCCCGGCATTCGTTTCATCGGGAATCGCCCAACAGACCCAAAACCATCGCAGGCCGCCATAACTGGCGAATAAACTGATAAAGTCTTAGAGATCTTTCGGAAGGAGATTATCAAATGCCCGATCTCACCACCACTAACTGGTTCGGCAATCTTGTCTCGCATCCCCAAGCTGTAGTCGACGCGCATTCGGTGGACGATATTGTCGCCGTTCTCAAGAACACGAGCCAATATCCGTCGCCGGTTCGCGCCATCGGCTCCTTTCACTCCACCGCTGCCTGCGGAGTGTTGAATGGCGGAACACAACTCAACATGAAGATGAACCGGATTCTGAACGTCGGAAGCGATACTGTCACGGTGGAAGCTGGAGCGATTTACATCGACATTGCACAGGAACTGGAGAAACACAATCTGCAGTTTTACGTCAACACCGAGATTGGCAATCTTACTGCCGGGAGTGCCGCCTGCGCAGGCACGAAAGATGCCTCGCTGGCCGGCGAATATGGCCAGGTAGGTTCCTATGTTATCGGCGTCAAAATGGTGCTTCCCTCGGGCGACCTTCTCGAGGTGACTGAAGCTCAGCCGGAGCTTTTGCAGAAGGTTCGGTCGAGCTATGGCACGTTCGGAGTGATTTACGAGGTGACCTTCCGGGTGCGGCCGTTGACTCGGCTGGCGGTGCATCACAAAACCTTCAAGTTGAAAGACTTTATCGCCGCTCTGCCGGATTTGAAAGCGCTCGACTACTCGATCATGATGTACATCTTTGTATTTGTCGATCAGATTACGGTGGAGTTCCGAAAGTACAACCCGGATGCAACCGGCGATCCCAATCGCAAAGCCTGGATGCTGCGCAATTACCTATGGGGCACGGTCGGGCCGAAATTCGCGCACGATACGGAGCAGAATGTATCGAATCCTTCGTTGCGGTATGGCGTGATCGACGACTTTTTCGCTATCGGCCGGTTCAACCTGGAAACTCTTGTTAAAAGCGATAACACCTTGGCCCCCGACCAGATGTTGCGCTATCCGCAGCCTTCCGACGATCATCGGTATACCTTCAGTCTCTGGGCTTTCCCAGAAGAAACCTACCCCGCCGTGTTGACGGATTACTTTCAATTCACCAGGGATTACTACCAACAGAAAGGCTATCGCTCGAACATGTTGAGCGTTGGTTATCGCATCGCGAAGGACCAGCAGTCGCTCTTGTCGTATTCGTATGATGGGCCGATAATGACGGTTGATCCGGTTTCGACGGCCAATCCCGGATGGTTCACATTCCTCGACGCGTACAACCAGTTCTGCAGCGAGCGTAACGGCATTCCGCTTCTGAATCAGACGCCGGCGCTCACTCGGGCCCTGGTGCAAAAAGCGCTCGGAGATCGATTGAAGGTATTCGAGGAGACGCGCAAGAGCTACGATCCCAATGGCCGGCTCCTGAACGATTATTTCCGTGACCTGCTGGGTTCAAATTAGTAGAAGCGCGGTCTCATCAGCGATCCTTCAAACGCAGTTCCAGACCGCCGAGTATGGCGCGAGTAGGCATTGCCACACCTGCGATCTCCTGATATACGGTGTTCGTAATATTCGTAAGCTGGATAAACGGGTGAATGTGGCCGCGAGACCTTGCGGCGTAAATATCCCAGAGTCCATAGGGATCTTTCCGGTAACGTTGCAGCGCTCCAACTCGGGTGCGAAGTACGATTCCGCCTCTTGTCGATCCCTCCCATGAGACTACAGCCTGATGAGATGGATAACTGGCTGTGTACTTCGATTCGAGAACCTGAGTTACATTGAACGCTCCGTGAAGAACGGTGTAACTTACCGCGAAACCGTAATATTTCAAAGACGCTTCCGCTCCGGTGTAGTTCAACTTATCGAAGTTAGTCGACTGATAGACGGCCGTTGGACTCGACCGGACATAGTCGATAACATCCCGCTCGCGCAGTTCGAATATATTAATGGCCGCGCGTAAGTGCCGCGAAAAATCCCAGTCGGCGCCCCCTTCATAGTCCCAGGCTTTCTCCGGGCGGAGATTCGGATTCCCTATGTTTCCCGGATCGTGATAGTAGAGGTCCGTGTAAGAAGGCAGCCGGAAGGCATGCGTAACGGAACCGTGCAGGCGAAGTCTGGTGGTGAGCCACAAGCCCGCGGTTGCCGATGGACTGAACTGGGATTGTCCCGAGCCATAGACCTCCTCACGTGCGCCAATGGAAAACGAAAAGCGATTCAACGCGCGTACGTCAAGCGCCACGAATGCCGACCCGCGTGTGCGCTGATGCTGGCCGAGATTGTTGCTATCGATACCGTCGTGAATCGTCTCGGCGCCGTAGTGTATACGCGTGTTTAGCCCAAGCTTGTCCCATCGGCGAACCGCTGCCTGGGTTGTCTCGTCGATATGCCGGTTGGTGAAGTACGCGGGGTCGTCGCGCAACAGGACAAACAGATCGCTGTGGCGGCGATAGCCGATATCCACCTCGGTCTGATCGCCGAACGTCTGGCGCAGGCCGGCGAACCACACCTTGGTACGTTCCCAGGAGTTGAAATCGCCGTAAAACTGATCCGCGCCGAAGGGACGATCGCCGTAACCGAGCGTGATATCGGTCGCGCCGAAGAAGTCTTTCAGATGAGTGTTCGAGCCGAACTGCAGGTCGCGGTAATCGCGGTCGTACGTGAACCCCGTCGAGAAGTCGCGTGAGAAGGACACAGACTGCGACCAGGGTCCGAGAACAAAAGTACCCTCGGCGCGCTGCTGGTTGACGCCGAAATTACCGACGCCGAAACGGACCGCAAAGTCGCCGGTGTCGGGAGTGCGGGTGACAAAGTTGACCGCGCCGCCGACGGCATCGGAACCGTACATAGTAGAGCCCGCGCCTTTGAGGATTTCGATTCGGTCGATAGATTCGAGGGGCAGCGGAATATCCATATTGTGATGTCCGCTCTGGGCGTCGTTGATGCGGAGGCCATTGAGCAGGATGAGGGTCTGTCCGAAGGTAGTCCCGCGGAGGGATATGTCCGACTGAACGTCGTTTGGCGCGCGCTGCTGGAGATCTATGGAGGAATCGAGCTTCAGGAAATCGACGATCGTGTTCGAGAGCAGCGCCCGTTCCGGTGTGATGGTCTCGACCGTTACATCGCGATCGGATTCCTGGAGCGGAATCGGATCATAAGTTCCAGTTACGATGACCGTAGCGTGTTGAGCCGGCGGTTGAAGGGGTGCTTGAGATGCCTGTTGGCAATAGCCGAAATCGAGTCCGAATACACAGAACAATGCCTGTGTGAGGAGTGTTAGTAGGTGGCTCGGCCGCCGCTCACGTCGTAACATTGACCGGTAACAAATGAACATTCTGGGCTCGATAGGAAGTGAACTACGGCGGCTACTTCTTCCGTGGTTCCGATTCGCCGCATAGGAATGCGGGAAGTCATGTACTCGACCTGCTCCGGGCGCATGTTATCGATCAGCCGTGTGTGGATCACCGCGGGCGCGACCGAGTTGATACAGATCCCCTCGGTCGCCACCTCTTTGGCGATCGACTTGGTCAAGCCGATAACCGCTGCTTTCGTCGCCGAGTAACCCGACATATTTGGGTTACCCTCCTTGCCGGCGATGGAAGCGATGTTGACGATACGTCCGTACTTATGTTCGCGCATGTGCGGAATCACCGCGCGAGAAAAATTGAAAACGCCGGTCAGGTTGATCGCAATGATGGCCTGCCAATCGGCGTCGGTCTGCTCCCAGATAGGAGCCGCTTTGCCGGCAATACCGGCGTTGTTAACCAGAATGTCGATTTTGCGCGTGCGCTTGAGAACTTCGGCGACGGCAGCCTCGACGGAATCCGGAGTGGCGACATCCACTTGCACGCCAAGCGACTTTCCACCGATCGACGCGGCAATGAGCGCCGCGCCATCGCGGTTGATATCCGCCACCGCAACCGTAGCGCCGGCTTTGGCCAACCGGCGGGCGATTGCCTCGCCAATGCCGGTGGCCGCGCCGGTAACGATCGCTGTTTGTCCGGACAGGCCGAAAAGGCTCAACGTGATTATGCGCCTTCGCGGACTACGTTTACTGTTACTTCAGTGGATACTTCGCGATGCAGGCGAATGCTTACCTTGTGCTCGCCAAGTGTGCGGATCGGCTCATCGAGCTGAATCTTACGGCGGTCGATCGTGAAGTTCCGGGCTTCGAGGGCTTCGGCCACGTCTTTCGCCGTAACCGAACCGAAGAGCTGATCGTTTTCGCCGGCTTTAGCCGAAATCGTGAGGACCGTTCCCGCCATCAGATTGGACAGATCCTTGGCTTCCGACTCGAGCTTGGCCTCGCGGCGCAGATGCCCCTGGCGTTCCTGCTCCACGATCTTCTTATTGGAATCGGTTGCCGCCACCGCGAGCCTTTTGGGCAGGAGGTAATTGCGCGCATAGCCGGAGGCGACCTTCACAACCTGGCCCCGGTTACCGAGTTTATCGATATCTTCTCTCAGAATGACTTCCATGCTCTAGCTCCTACACGGGCGACGAAAATGGCAATAGCGCGATGTTCCGCGCCTTCTTGATGGCGTCGCTCAAGCGGCGCTGGTGCGGTGCGCACACGCCGGAGATCCGCCGGGGGACGATCTTGCCGCGCTCAGCCACAAACGCGCTGAGCATCTTGACGTCCTTGTAATTGATATCGTCGATCTTCTCGACACAGAACCGGCAAACTTTCTTGCGCCGGAAATATTGTTTTTTGGTAGTCGCGACCGCCTTGTCGCCGCCCGTGGGCCGCTGCGACGCGCTGACCGGACGTCCGCCTTTTCCTTCTATTGGCATATTCGTCTCCTAGCTCTCCTGAGTTGGCGGCACGGCCGGCGCCGGTTGCGGTGCTGCTGGTTGTGCCGGCGCGGCTGGCACTGGCGCGGCGGGCGCCGGATGCGCACCGGGTTGCGGAAGTCCTGGAACAGCGGCCGGCTTCTCCGCGCCGCCTAACATCTGCTGGGCTACCGATGGTTGCGGAACCACCGGCGCTGGACGGCGGGCAGCCCGCTTGTCGCGTTGCTTTTTGCGCTTCTCGATGCGCTTCAGGTTCTCGTCGATTCGCACCGTCATGAACTTGATCACCAGGTCGTTGACGCGCAAGCGGCGTTCAACTTCCTTGACCGTTTCCGGTTTCGCGGAGAACTGGATCAGAATATAAGCGCCTTCGCGAAACTTACCGATACGGTAAGCCAGACGGCGCTTTCCCCATTTGTCGATCTTATCGATAGTTGCGCTCGCTCCCGTCAGGAACGTCTGCAATTGATCGACGAGATGGTCGACGTCTTCGTCCGGCGCATCCGGCCGAACGACAAACAACTCTTCGTAGACTCTCATTCTTCCTCTTTATTTGAGCCAGGGGCGCGACGGTTGTAAGCCGCCATGGCCTTTTCGACGCCCTCGGCAATTATCAGATCGACCGCATCGGCTGCGATACCGATCGTCGAATCCAATTCCTTCTTCTGCTGCCGCGAAAATCGCGACAACACATAATCGATACCGCTCGACAATCGGATGCCCGGGATGAATCCCGATCCGCACCCGCGGAAACTCCTGCGTACCGAGACTCGCCGTCACGGATTTAACTCCGTTGTGCGAGCCCGGCGACCCTTTAGGCCGGACCCGGATGTTGCCCCATGGCAGATCCAGATCGTCATAAACCAGAATCAGGTTCTCCGGCAAGATCTCATGTTTAGCAATGAGAGGCTTAATCGAGGTTCCACTCAGGTTCATAAAGGTTTGTGGCTTGGCCAACAGCACAGGCTGTCCGGCAATAGTCCCCGGTCCGGTCAGCGCCATGCATTCAGGCCGCGTGATCCGTATATTGTGCCGGGCGGCGAGTACATCCGCCACCAGGAAGCCCAGGTTGTGCGGAGTGTCCGCGTACTGCTCACCCGGGTTCCCCAAGCCAGCGACAAGCCACATTCCGGAAAGTAGACGTTGCCCGGCTACTTCTTCTTGCCCTTTTCCGGAGCAGCCGGAGCCGCGGCTTCTTCTTCCTTCTTACCCTTCTTGACGACTTCCGGCTCAGCTCCCGCCGCCGGCACCGCCGCTTCCGCAACCGGCTCACCTCTTCGGCCTCTCATGCCAACTACGTGAGCGATCACGGTCTCCGGCGCGCTGGTCAGTTTCGTTGAACCGCCCAAAGCGATGTCGCTCGCGCGCTTGACTCTGTCCGATCAGAAGCTCCGCTTACATCGATAACGTAGCTCTCCGGGATCTCCTCGGGCAGCGTCTCGATTTCGACGAGACGGGTGATGACTTCAAGCAAGCCACCCTGTGTCTTGACGCCCGCCGGTTCGCCGCTCGTGTGGACTGGCACGGCAACGCGTATGCGCTTGGTCAGATCGATGCGCTTCAAATCGACGTGCAACAGATGACCGCGAACCGGATCGTACTGTTCATCGACGACCATGACCGGGGTAGTTTCCCGCCCGCGACCTCGACGTTGAAAATCGTATTGTGTCCGGTCTTGCTGCGAATAATCTTAGTCACCGCTTTGGGATCGACCGCGACCGAGACCGGGTCCTTAAAGGCGCCGTATACGACGCCGGGGATCAAACCCGCACGCCGTGTCCGGCGCGCCTCATTCTTGCCGCGCGATTCGCGAATCTGCGCGGGTACTACCGTTTCTGTTCTCACTCTAAAGCTCCTTACCGCAAGTCCGTGCGAGCCCGAAATGTGTTTCGGGACCGGCCGTGGGTTGCGGGTGCGTTCAAATAAACAAAATACTTACCGACGTTTCCTCATGGATCGACTGCACCGCGCGCGCCAGCAACGGCGCAACGGCCAGTGCCCGTATCTTCCTGCACTTACGGGCCTCCTCGCTCAACGGAATCGAATCCGAGAAGATCACTTCCTGAATCGGCGACGCCATAATCCGCTCGACCGCCGGCCCCGACAATACCGCATGCGTGGCGCAGGCCGAAACGCTCGCCGCTCCATACTCCAAAAGCGCCTCCGCGCCCTTCACGAGCGTTCCTGCCGTGTCGATTATATCGTCCACGATCAGGCAATTCTGTCCACTAACATCGCCGATCACGTTCATGACCTCTGCGACGTTGGCCTCTTCCCGCCTCTTGTCTATAATCGCCAGCGGGGCGTTCAGCCGCTTGGCAACCGACCTGGCACGCTCCACGCCGCCCGCATCCGGCGAGACAACGGTCAGGTTGGCAGCGTCCACCCGCTTGAAGTAATCGATCATCACCGGACGAAAAAACAGATGATCGACCGGAATATCGAAAAAGCCCTGAATCTGCGCGGCGTGCAGATCGAGCGCCATTACTCGGGTGGCACCGGCCCGTTCCAGCAGACTCGCCACCAGTTTGGCCGAAACCGGAACCCGCGGCTTATCCTTACGATCCTGGCGACCGTAACCATAATAGGGTAACACTGCCGTGACTCGCTCTGCGGAAGCCCGCTTTAACGCGTCGATAAAGAGCAGCAGTTCCATCAGGTTGCGCTCGACCGGAGTGCACGTTGGCTGAACCACGAAAACGTCTGCGCCACGCACGTTTTCAAGGATCTGGAGGTTGATCTCCCCATCCGAGAACGTCTTCAGTTTGACCGCGCCAAGTTCAAGGCCAAGGCATTGGCACATATCCTCGGCCAGCTTTGGGTTAGCTGTACCGGTGAAGATTTTGATGCGGTCTTTATTCATCGCTCGTACCGGCTTCGGGGCAGCCATAGTTCACCTTCAAATATGAGTTTGGAAAAAGCGGCCGTGCTCAGATGCCAACGTCCGCTATACTGGGCGGACCAAAAGCCCATCGTAGGGAGGGTGCCTGACCCGCGGCTGACGCTCTCGTCAGCCCTTTGTCCAATGAACGGCAATTCTTCAAAGCGCCACAACTTCGGCTGGAATAACCAGCTTATTTTGTAATGGATTTGTTGTCAACCGTTGAAAGTTGAGTTGCTGGGCGAATTGACTTCCGGCCCGCGTCGCGATATGTTGCAAAGAAGCCCTCTTTTCAGGCGCGGTAGCAAGTGCTAAGGCCAAGGTCTGCAAAAACGTCGTCGTACGTCGTAGTGGCGGGATAGCCAAGAGGTAAGGCCATCGCCTGCAAAGCGATTATTCGTCGGTTCGATTCCGACTCCCGCCTCTCAATTTCAACCCCCAAAAGAGTCTTTCTTCAAAGAGCCTCGCTGGGGGGAGATTATGCGCGAGTACGCGATATCGCATCAATATGTGTTCACTTCATCAGGCTGGCGGGGGGATCGCGGGCGTCACGCTCGCACGGAAGGTTTATTCGGAGACTCGGTTCCAGCACTGGATTGATAGTGGCATTTCGAACTAGAGGGCGGTCCACTAAGAAATCGAATTGGAGAGGATTCACTCGAAAAATAACGAAACGCCAGTCTGGTGAGAAATGCTGACATGGCTGATCCGGTCCGAATCGAGCGACTGTCTCCCGGAATTGCCAAGCGCTCCAAACTTTATCACTGGCAGTTCGGCGTGACGGAGAGCAGCTTCTCCGCCGACATTGGAACCGCGCGGCGCATGGCGGAAGCTCGGCTGCTTTCGATAAAGGCTGGGACTTCTCGGGCACGGAAGACGTTCGAACAGGTCGAAACGTACTATCCTTCCGAAATAGAGTTACTGGAAAAGACGTCGGCCGTGCCCCCGTATCTGATCCAGCACGAAAGGGCCGATCTGGCGATCATAATCGGTAAGCGGATCAACCACGCTGAGTCGCTGGCGGAGTCGGAACGCCTGATTGCACTTCTCGACCGCAACGGTCCCCCTCGATCGACCCTTGTGCTATCCCTCAGCGACCACCCGTAGCCGCAATCAACGCCGCATCGCTCGCTCGGAGATTGGTGGCCACCAGCGCGACGAAATCCGTGGGGTACTTTCGCGAAGAAAACCGCGAACTGCGGGATTTTCTCTCGCGCGTAGGAGGCGACGGAATGCGACGATTTGGGGGCGTCGATTCAATAGCTATTAAACGAGCACCTCATCGAAATACATCTTGTGTTAGCGGCGGGATAAAATAGGGCCATTTCGGGCGGGATAAGCAGACCCAAGGGGCCGGCAAGAGTGCAGTCAGGCACACTACGACGTAGGCCGCTCAGTGAACAAGCAGTCGGCATCCGACCTATTTCTCCCAGAAATGGTCAGCCCATAGGCCGTCCTCCCGCGCCGTCAGCAGGAACAGGAGCATTCGAAGACCATTCGTGTTTGTTGTCCGGTTTGACGGACTCGATGACCAGGTAGAGCTTGTCGGCGCTGTTGACTTTTCCTGAGACGCAGTAGTATTGGCCGTGCCAAATGCGCAGGGATTTGGTGAAGTCGTATAGGCGATAACACCGGCGCGTCGAGTCATCTTTCATCACGAACACAACGCACGAGCGGTATTCGGTCCGCGAGAGCAGAAACAGATGGTTGGCGCTGAAGTTGAACATGGGATGAGGAACGAGGAAGGGAACAGAATGCGGGAGCGAGCGCTCCCGCATCCATGGTCAGCGCCGTTGAGGGGTTACCCGGCGGACTCCTCCGGCCCGGGATATCGCACAGCGCGGCGCATGCTTGTGGCCGGCAAACCTACTGGGCCGGCGGATTGGGATCTTTGCTGTTGAGCTTGCGGACGCTATCGCCGCCCAGCAGAAAAATCTCGGAGTTTTCGACCAGTCGGTCTGCGATGGCCGTCGCGATGGTCGTATTGTAGAGGATGTTGCCCCAGTCGGAGAAAGCTGTGTTGGTGGTAATGATGGTTGATCTTTTGTGACCGTGGCGCGCGGAGATAACTTGGTAGAAGAGATTGGAGTTCTGCTGATCCAGCGACAAGTAACCTAGCTCGTCACAAATCAACAAGGTCGGTTCGGTGTAGATCCTGAGCTTGCGCACCAGCGAATGATCCACCTGGGAAGCGATTAGATTATTCAACATGTCAGCGGCAGTGGTAAACAGTACTCGCTGATTGCCCTGACATGCGCGCCAGCCGATGATCTTGGCCAGGTATGTTTTTCCAACACCCGGATTGCCGATAATGATTGCGCAAGCGCCTTTCTGGAGAAAGTCCAGGTCAAGCAATCGCAGAATGCGATTCTTCATCTCCGCGCGGCTCTTGTGATGTTTAAAGTTGAAGCTGTCGATCGAGTGCTGAGCATGCAGGCGTGACAACCGGAAGCGCCGCTCGACCGAGCGGTGGTTGCGCGCTTCCAACTCCATATCGATCAGCGACTCCAAGGATTGAACGAAGCTGAAGTTCTTGACGGCACTGTCAGCGTTGATCTGATCCAGATGGTGGCTCATCGTCGTCAGGCTTAGTTGATTCAGTTTTGATGTAACGAGATCATGTGACTCCTTTTGAGAACGAAGAATGAAAGCGTCGTATCCGGCCAGTGAGAGCGGATCGGTGGTGAGCTCATTCAATGCCGGATCTTTGAGGCGAAGTGGCGGCTGGAGATCGCGGCGTTGTTGTTGCTGGCGGAGAATGTTGGCGACGTAGTCAGCGCCGAACGCCTGCGCTGCATGGGCTTTGGCGATCGCAGCGGATACCGCCTCGGGACCGTATTCACGGATGAGAGTGAAAAGCTCGCGGACCTGGCGCGTGAGGGATCGATCGGTGTCAGCGAGTTTACGAAGATACTGTTCCGCAACGGGTCCGATAAGTGCGATCAGACGCTGTTGCGCGGCGGAACGTTCGGCCGCCGCCATTCGGGCGTACAGTTCTTTCTGAAAACGCTCGGCGCCGAGGGTTTCGCCGCGTTGCCAGCACCGTGGGTATTGTGCGACTTCCCGAAGTTGGTGGTAGATGGTAACCGATGAGGCATCGGCTTTGACGATGAGCTTCAATCCAACATAGCGCGGCGCAACACAGTAACGATTGCCGTCGAAGGAAAGCCGCAGGTCTTTGTGAACGAGAGCTTCCACCGTATCGCGATAATCGGGAATCAACGCGGGCAATGGCCGGAGAGATTCGGGCTGAAAACGCTCGTCCGGGACCTGGTTGGTTTCGCGATGCCGCCGCTGATTGGCGATCTCCTTCATCCAGTGGCGTGCTTGCAAGTTCACATCGGCCAAGTCGGCGAACGATCGCAATGGCCAGAAGTTTTGGCGAATGTATCCGATGGCGCGTTGCACTTTCCCTTGTTCCCAAGCCGCCCGGACATGGCAGACCCGCGGGACGAAGTTGTACTCGCGAGCGAAACCCAGGAACCGCGGATTGAAGCGCACCAGGTTGCCATCGTGTTCGGCGACAGCGGTGGCGAGATTGTCGTACCAAAGTTCGCGCGCACAACCGCCCAGTTCATGAACGCGTGAATGTGGCAGCGGACCAAGGTTTCGAAAGTCTGACTGTGGGTGAACTCCAGGTAGATCTTGCGGCTGTGAGACTCAACCAGGCAGAAGGCGTAGAGTTTGCGGGTGGCTCCGTTGTAGACCAGCGCATCGAAGTGACCCCAGTCGATATCGAAACGTTCGCCGGGGCCGGGCTCGACGCGCACGTAAGCGCGGCGCGCAACGACGTTTTGGCGGACAGCTCGAAGGTAGTCTTTGACAATCGTGACGCCTCCCTCATAGCCGAGTGGGAGCAGGCGCTGCGCGATCAGCGGCGCATTGGCAGCGGGATCCTGCTGGAGTAGATCGTTGATTGCCGGCTTGAACGGATCGAGCTTACGGGCGCGGTCTCGGCGGATAGGTGCTGGAGCCGGCACGTCGAGATATTTGGCGATGGTGCAGCGAGCGATATGCAAATGGCGTGCGATCTTCTGCTGGGAGATAGGCAAGGGTCCGGCAGCGCACTCCAACAACCTCACTCGATGAATTCTTTGTAACTTTCATAATTATTTGGCATAGCTCGTCAAGCTGAAGGGAATGGTCAGGGAGGATTTGAAACCGCGAGCGACTCGGTAGACGACGATCGGGAATGAATAAACTCAGTCGAGAGTCTATCAGTTGAGTGTGTTCGAAGACTGATTCCGGCAGGAATCTACCAACAGGCAAGACTTCGGCATTGCACTGGCACCGCCAGGCCGATCGGTCGCGATTTGGAAGTATGAAACACATCATGATGAGTCTGTAGGCGGCGGTGCAGACTTACCCAGCGACCGCGGCAAGATCTTTACCACCAGCATGCGGCCCAGGCTGCATTGCCGGCATTGGTGCAGCGAATGGCCGGTGAGTTCTTCGGAGCGATCTCGGTAGTCTTTCTCCGACGTATCGGTCGGATCGGCGGGAGCAGGCATGCCGAGGAGACGGCGACACTGCTCCAGTTTGTCACGTCTATAGCGGTTTCCCAGGAGGCCGTAGTAGCGAATGCGTTGGAATCCATCCGGTAACACATGCAACAAGAAACGCCGGATGAACTCGTCGGCTGATAAGGTCATCGTTTTCGACTGGTCGCCGTGGCGATAGTCCTTCCACTGGAAGCGGACTTGATCGTTTTCGATATCGAGCAGACGGTTGTTAGAGATGGCCACTCGGTGGGTATAGCGGCCTACGTAATCGAGTGCTTGCTGAGGGCCGGCGAATGGACGCTTGGCATACACCACCCACTTGTAAGCCTTCAGCCGGGCCAGAAGTTGACAGAAGGCATTTCTTTCGCGATAAGACTCCAAGGCGGCGAAGAACTGCAATTTGCCGGCATCATATGCCTTCTGCATGGACTCAAGAAAGAGGCGACGGAACAGACTGGAGAGAACTTTGACGGGAAGAAAGAAACGTGGCCCGCACGGGATCCACCGCTGGCCATCGCGTGACAACCCTCCGCCGGGAACAACGCAGTGTAAATGGGGAGGAACCTGGAGGTTTTGTCCCCAAGTGTGTAAGACGGCGAAGAAACCGATCTCGGCCCCCAGATGCTTGGGATCGGCCGCAATCGTCTTCAGAGTCTCTGCCGTGGCCTGGAAGAGAATCGCGTAGACAACTTCCTTATTCTGGTACGCGATCGCGGCGACCTCTGCCGGCACAGTGAAGACCACACGAAAATAGGGGACCGGCAAAAGTTCGGTTTGCCGG